>NZ_CP094529.1:2400000-3131263 GCF_022811665.1 Chryseobacterium oryzae | reverse complement strand
TGAACCCGATAATGATTTTACAGAAGAAACAGTTATAGAAAATAAGCAAGAAGAAGAAATTGTTCATGAGAATTTTACTGAACTTGATGCAGAAGAAGAAAATTCATTAGAAATAGATTTTTCGGATGATAATTATAAAGAGGAAGATATTTTAGTGGAGGAAAGTCAGGAACATTACAGTTCCGATGCTGCAAAACTTAATCAGGAAGAAATTATTTCGGAAAATTCTAATGTAGAAACTATTTTAGATGAAATTAAGAAAGATGTTGATAATGAAGAATATCCATCTTCTGAAAAAGGAAGAATAGTGGATATTGAAAGACCAGTTTCAGAAACTCTGCACGAAACTCCACCTTCAGACCAAAATTTCGAAAATACTGAAGCAGATAAAAAAGAACATAAGATAAAACTTGCCAATATAAGAGGTCTGAAATCTATACAGACACTTTTTGATGATGATCCGCTCGAAAGAGATGTTGTGCACGAAAAAGTAGAAATTCCTACCGTGAAAGAAGATACAGGAAGTTTAATTAAAACAAATATTCCTACAGATTTCATGGAAGCTGAAAAACCGAGACAAGAATTCAGACTAGATCTCAACGATCGTCTTGCTTTTACCAAAACGCTTTTTGGAGGAAGCCAAACCGACTTAAATAATGCTATTTCTGAGCTTAACAGATGTAAGAATATTGAAGAAGCCAAAGAATATCTCAGCGATCTTTATTACGATAAAAAATGGGATAAGGTGGATGAATATGCGCAGAGACTTTGGTTGTTGGTAGAAAATAAATTTATGTAGTTTTGAGCGGAATACTGTATTTTGTTCCCACTCCGGTTGGGAATTTGGAAGATATGACTTTCAGAGCCATCAGAATTCTGAAAGAGGTAGACTATATTCTCTGTGAAGATACCCGCACTTCCGGTGTTCTTTTGAAACATTATGAAATATCTAAACCGCTGAAATCTTATCATTTACACAATGAACATCAGGCTACGGAAAAAGTAATTTCTGATCTTGAAAACGGACAGAATATAGCAATTATTACCGACGCCGGAACACCGGGGATTTCAGATCCGGGTTATCTTTTGGCTAAAGCGGGTTCAGACCATAATATCGAAATGATTTGTCTGCCCGGAGCGACTGCTTTTGTTCCTGCACTTGTGGTTTCAGGGCTGCCCAATCACGATTTTTATTTTGCAGGATTTCTTCCTCAAAAAAAAGGTAGACAGACGAAACTAAAGCAATTGGCAGAAGAAAAAAAGACGATTGTTCTTTATGAAAGTCCTCACAAAATCAATACAACCTTAGAGCAGATTAAAGAATTTTTTGGAGAAGAAACAAGAGTGAGTCTGAGTAGAGAAATTTCTAAAAAATTCGAAGAAACCAAACGTGGGACAATCAATGAGTTAATAGATTTTTCTAAAAGTAAAACTTTAAAAGGAGAAATTGTTCTAATTGTGAATAATTCTTAAAGTATTATTTTTGCCATAATAAATTTAGAAACATTATTAAATATATGGGGTTATTAGAAGGTAAAGTTGCCATTATTACAGGGGCAACGCGAGGAATTGGAAAAGGTATTGCAGAAGTTTTTGCAAAAGAAGGTGCAAAAATAGCATTTACTTATGCCGGTTCTGTTGATAAAGCAAACGAATTAGAATCAGAGTTAAGTAAGATTACAGAAATAAAAGGTTACCAGTCTGATGCATCCGATTATGATGCTGCCCAAAAACTTGTAGACGAAGTTATGGCACAGTTCGGAAAAATAGATGTTTTAGTGAATAATGCAGGTATTACAAGAGATAACCTGTTAATGAGAATGTCTAAAGAAGATTGGGATACAATTATTAAAGTTAACTTAGATTCAGTTTTCAATTTGACAAAAGCGGTAATTAAACCCATGATGAAAGCAAAATCAGGATCAATTATCAATATGACTTCTGTTGTGGGGGTGAAAGGTAATGCCGGACAAGCCAACTATGCTGCTTCCAAAGCTGGCGTTATCGGATTTTCGAAATCTATTGCGTTAGAGCTAGGTTCTAGAAATATCCGTTGCAATGCCGTGGCGCCAGGTTTTATAGAAACTGAAATGACGGCTGCCCTTGACGAAAAAACAGTACAAGGTTGGAGAGACGGAATTCCTTTGAAAAGAGGTGGTCAGCCAGAAGATGTCGCAAATGCATGTGTATTTTTAGGAAGTGAAATGTCTTCATACATTTCCGGACAAGTGCTGAATGTTGATGGAGGAATGTTGACTTAAGTAATCGATAAATTGAAATTCATTAAATAAAATGATATTCTAAATTACTCGAAATAAATAACTTTTTGTAAATGAAAAATACCGCGAACGCGGTATTTTTTTTTGTGTTCAGCTTTTCTATTTTTGCTCCAAATAACCATAGATTTTATCATCAATTCTACTCTCCAATTTATCTAAGTATTTAATTTTAGATTAGTTATTGGCGTTAGATAAAACATAAAACAATTAAAAAAAACTAATAACCATGAGAAACACAGCTATTCTTGTAGTGTTTTTTCTTGTTTCTTTTATAAAAGGACAAGAAGAACAAAAAGATTTAAAATATAGGAGAATTTCCTTGTATACTGTAATGATAGACAAGCCCGACTTGCCATACGGTAATGAAATAAAAAGGAATTTTGAATCCAGCCCTATACCAGACAAATTTAACGATCACAACTTAGGTAAACGTGTTTACAATTTAGGAGAGTTGCCTTCCAAAGACCAATTGGGAAATGAAGATTTATTAAATGCAATTGCTCGCGATATGGTGGCAAAATGGTTTAATAGATCAGCTAAAGGTGGATTTAATATGAATTTGGTAAAAGAAAGAGGGAGTTATGATGCTTCCGCGTTAGATGTTGCAACTGCAAAAGCTAGCCAAAGAGGTTTAGATTTATTATCCGATGCAGGAGAAGAGTTAATAGGAAAAACGTTTGTTCTTATCAATGAATTTCGTTATACAAATAAAGAAGAGGTTGCCAAAAAAGCAAATAGCTGGCTAAATATAGCAGGAGCTATTGGCGATTATGCGGGAGTATCTAACGCTTCTACAGTAACATCATTGGTAGGTACAGGAGCTACAATTGCAGGGAAAGGATATATTGTAAAGACTAATGCTCACTTATACCAACTTGTTTGGGATGAAGAAACAGCAGCAAAGTTTTACAACGATTATTGGGCAGATGATAAAACCATAACCAAAGAAAAGAAAAAAGCATTTGACGAATGCAAAATATTCAAATTAAAATATATCGGGACAGATAATTCTTGGGCAGATGTGCAATCTACTGTTTTTACCAACAAAAAAGAGGAACAACTTGTAGAAAGAGCCGCAATAAAATCTATCGATAATGTAATTGTAAAATTACAAAAAAACCATGATGAATTTAAAACAAAAACGCCTATTTATACAGTAGATCCTATCTCGGCAAAGATTGGTCTTAAAGAAGGATTAAGTAAAAAATCTGTTTTTGATGTTATAGAACAACAAATTGACGAAAACGGAAAAACAAAATACGTACAAGTAGGTACAGTAAAGGTTGACACTAATTATCCAATTTGGGATAACCAATATGGTGCATCCGAAGATAATCCAGACAGCTCAGCAGACAGAACTTATTTTAAGAAAGTTAGAGGAAAAGATTTTTTCCCTGGGATGTTATTGGTACAGAGAAAAGGTAAATAATTAAAATACAGATAGAAAAATGCAAAAAGTAATAATTGTTTTTACTCTTATAATCTCGAACATTTTTTTTGGACAAGCAAGAAAGAAAGCCGAAAGAGATACAGAACAGTGGAGATATGAAGTGGAGTGCGCAGGTACAGGTGCAGAAGGAACTTATTTGGTGAAAGTTTGGTCTTATTCTAAAAGAGGAAATGTATCGATAGAACAAGCGAAAAAAAATGCTGTACATGGGGTAGTTTTTAAAGGATTTGTTGGTAATGGTAGAGATTGTATCACCCAAAAAGCTTTAGCTACCAATCCAAATATTGAAGTGGAACAAGAAGCCTATTTTGATAATTTTTTCGAAGATGGAGGAAAATATATGAAATATGTGAATGTATCTTCTGATGGTAATATTGATGCAAAAGATAGAATGAAAGTAGGAAGAGAATATAAGATTGGTATTGTGGTATCTGTAATGAAAGATGCTTTGAGAAAAGATTTGGAGTCTGCAGGTGTAATAAGAGGTTTATCTTCTGGATTTTAAAAAACGGAAACATGAAAAAGCAAATTTTAAATATTTTTTATACGGCTTTAATGGTATTTTTTACCCTTAATCTAAATGCTCAGGCAAAAAAACCTACCATTATGGTTGTACCCAGCGACAATTGGTGTGAGCAATACGGGTTCATGGAGTCTTTTAAAAATCAAGGGAGTATAGATAAAATACCAAACTATAAAAGAGCGTTACAGGAAAATACCGAGTTGTTATTAGTAATTAGTAAAATAAACTCTTTAATGGCAGACAGAGGTTTTCCATTAGTAGATTTGGAAACAGCAGTAAAAAACATTAGTTCAGAAAGTGCTGAAGATGCTGTTCTTACCTCAAAATCTGGAGCTTCAGTTTCAGAATCACCAATTGATCGATTACGAAAAGTTGCAAAGGCAGATATTATTATGCAGATTACCTGGAAAGTAAATACTACAGGACCAAAAAAATCTATAACATATATTCTAAGAGGATTAGATAATTATTCTAATAAACAAATTGCAAGTTCAGAAGGAACCGGAGCTTCTTCCTTTTCCTCAGAATTACCTGTTCTTTTAGAAGAAGCAGTCGTGAGTAATATTGATGTTTTTAATTCAAAATTGCAAAGCCATTTTGATGATATGTTTGCCAATGGAAGAGAAGTTGTACTCAAAATAAAAAAATTCGACTCTTGGAACAACGACCTAGAAACAGAATATGAAGGAAAAGAGCTGGGAACTATTTTAGAGGAATGGGTTAGCGATAATTCTGTTAAGTCTAGATTCAGTACCGAAACGGCAACCGATAATCAAATGGTATTTACACAAGTAAGAATTCCAATGTTTGATGATAAGGGAAAAGCACTAGATGCGAGAAAACATTTTAGAAAACTTCAAGATTTCTTAAAAGCAGCACCTTTTAATATTACAAGTAAACTTGTTATGAAAGGTCTAGGAGAAGTTACAATTATTTTAGGTGAAAAATAATAAATATTAAAATTGAATTTTATGAAAAATACACTAAATATTTGTTTTGTTTTATTGATTTTATCAGGAATTTCAAACTTGAATTATGCTCAAGCTTCGAAAAGCCCAGAATATTTTCCTTTATCTGTTTATATAGACCCTGAAGTTACAGAACAAAATAATGAAGCTTATACCGTATTAGAGAATAAACTAAAACAAATTGTTTCTTCTAACGGTATTACCAATTCATCATCAAGATTTGTTCTAACAGCCAATTCGAATATTCTAACAAAAGATGTTTTGGGAACTGCACCATCTACATTTGCATACACTTTAGGGATAAACTTTATAATTGGTGATGGAGTAGAGGGCAACAAATTTGCAACAAAGTCAGTAACTGTTAAAGGAGTTGGGTCTAATGAAACAAAGGCTATTATCAACGCATTTAAAAATATTAAATTCAATGAGGCAGAATTTCAAAGTTTTGTAGCAAATGGTAAAAAGCAGATAATCAATTATTATAATAATAGATGCAGCTCCGTTTTAAAAGAAGCAAAAATGCTGGAAAATCAAAGTCAGTTTGATGAAGCACTTTATATGCTTACAGGAATTCCCGAATCTTCAAGCTGTTACGACAAAGCATTAGCTTCAGTAGACCAAATGTATAGGAATAAAATTAATGGTGAATGTAAAATTAAACTTGCAGATGCACAAAATTATTGGAATTCTAACCCTACATCCGACGGAGCAAATGTTGTTGCAGAAATTTTATCAGGAATAGATCCTAGAGCAACTTGCTTTAAAGAAGTGAGTGCTTTTGCAAATAAAGTAGGTAAAAGAGTGATAGAAATAGATGGGCGTGAGTGGAAATTTAAGGTAGATAAAGAAATTGGCCTCGAAAAAGACAGACTGAAATCTATAAGAGATATAGGAGTTGCCTATGGACAAGGACAGGCTAAAAATGTTAATTACATTTATAAAACATCTGGATGGTAAGATGATAGACACGGAGAAAGAGTAAAGAAACGGAATATAAAGTTCTGTAAATTATAATGGTCGGATTATTTCCGACCATTTTTGTTGTCATTTATTACTAATATGCCTTAAAATAAGTTATCAAATAGTCTCTTGAAATTTTTTTGATGGCAATTATTTTTACTCAATACAAATTGAGATGGGAAAGGCTATTTCTTAATTTTTGAAACAGCTTAAACAAATATTAGTTTATAAATTTGAACTTCAAATTATAATAAATAATGAAAGTAGCCTTATTTATTCCCTGTTATATAGACCTAATTTATCCTAATGTAGGTATTGCCACTTTGGAGTTGTTAGAGAAATTGGGAGTAGAAGTAATAGTACCACTTCAGCAAACATGTTGCGGACAGCCAATGGCCAACGAGGGAGACCAAAAGCATTCTGTGAGAACAGAAACCCAGTTTTGTGAAAATTTTAAAGACCTCGATTTCGATTATATTGTTGGGCCGGCAGGCAGTTGCGTAAAGCACGTTAAATTTCATATGGATGCCATTCCTCAGACCGATACCGTAACGCAAATCCGTCACAAAACCATAGAACTGGTGGAGTTTATCCACGATGTTCTCAAAGTCAAAGATTTTCCGTGGGCAGATTTTCAGCATACCGTTGCTATCCATAACTCCTGCAGCTCTATCCGTGGGCTCCACGTAGCATCCCGTTTTGAGTGGCAAGAGCCTTACTTCAACAAAACTGAAGATCTTTTGAAACAAGTGTCCGGCGTTAAAATAGAAACCATAGACCGACCAGAAGAATGTTGCGGTTTTGGCGGTACGTTTTGTGTAACCGACGAAGCCGTGAGTGCCAAAATGGGTCAGGATAAAGTTGCAGATTATACCAAACATGAGGTAGAATATGTGGTTTCGCCAGATATGTCTTGTCTGATGCATCAGGAAGGCATTGCTAAAAGGGAAAAATCGAATCTTAAGTTTGTACACATTGCTCAGGTTCTTAATAACGGACCTTTTTAATTAAATCAACAATGGGAAGAATTAATATAGAAGATAACGCACGCAAATTCATCAAGCAGGATGATATACACGAAGCGGCGCACGATAAAAATCTTTGGAATGCCGTGATGAAACGGGGCAAAGTGGCATCCGAAATCCCGGAGTGGGAAGAGCTAAGAAATCTGGCCTCACAAATCAAAGAGCATACACTTACGCATCTCGATCATTATATTGATGAGTTTGTGACGAAGGCAGAAGAAAATGGCATCAAAGTTCATTTTGCCAAGGATGCCGATGAGCACAATGCCATTGTGTATGATATTCTGAATTCTCATGATGTAAAACGCATCATCAAAAGCAAATCGATGCTACAGGAAGAATGTGGCATGACGCCCTTCCTCGAGAAAAAAGGAATCGATGTTCTGGAGACCGATTTGGGCGAAAGGATTCAGCAGCTTTCCAACGAAAGACCAAGTCATATTGTGATGCCGGCTATCCAGAAAACAACCGATGATATTGCCAAACTATTTGCAGAAAAGATAGGAACAGATCCCAATGATAATGACGAAAATTCTCTTACCGAAGCAATGCGGAATAATGCCAGACCAAAGTTTCTTGTAGCTGATGCAGGGATGACCGGTGCCAATTTCGCCATTGCAGAGACAGGTAGTTTTGTCGTTTGTACCAACGAGGGAAATGCCGACCTTACCGCAAGCATTCCGCCGTTGCATATTGCCAGTATCGGTATAGAGAAAATTCTGCCGAAGAAAGAAGATTTGGGTGTGTTTATCAGACTATTGTCAAGAAGTGCTTTGGGAACACCCGCCACACAATATACCTCGCATTTTTCGGGACCGAGAAAAGGGACAGAAATGCATGTGGTTTTAACAGATAACGGACGCAGCAAAAGGCTTTCATTGGACAAGTTTTGGGAGTCTCTAAAATGCATTAGATGTGGTGCTTGTATGAATGTTTGCCCTGTCTACAGACGTAGCGGAGGCTTATCTTATGGCGCAACATATTCGGGGCCAATCGGGATCATTTTGGACCCTACATTCGATATGGATATGTATTCTGAGTTACCATTCCACTCTTCGCTTTGTGGTTCTTGTACCGAGATTTGTCCGGTTCATATCAATATTTCTGATCAGATTCTGGAATGGCGAAAAGTAATGATGGAAAACAAAAAAACACCATTCGGAAGACGATTGGCATTTGCCGCCGCCGACCGTTTGCTGGGCAGCCCCAAAGCTTTTGAAAAAATGGAGAAAACAGCCTTTAATATGCTTAATATATTGCCGAAATCTATATTGGAAAACAGCAAGTTAGATCCTTGGGTCGAAGACCGGGAATTGCCGGATGTGAAGAAAGAAACTTTTAGAGATTGGTATAAGAAAAACAGATCAAAAAATGACTAAAGAAGAGTTATTAAATAGTGTGAAGGAGAATCTGGTTAACAGAGAAAAAGTAGATTATCCTCTCGTGCCGGATTTTAAAAAATCGAATGTTAACCTGAAAGAAGTGTTCGAAAAGAACGCCAAATTGGCGGCCGTCGATTTCTATGATGTAGGATCTGTGGAAGAAGCTCAGGAGATTATGCGGAATAAGCTTCCCGATGCCAAGGTGGTATGTTCTGCAACACAGGAATGGCTGGGAAATAAAGAGATTAATGTTCAAAAACCGGCAGATCTTAATGATGTTGATTTGGGCGTTTTCCGTGCCGAATTTGGCGTGGCAGAAATGGGAATGGTTTGGGTTACCGAAAAATCTCTCGTTACCGATTCTATTGGTTTTTTATCCCAACATTTGGCGGTGTTGCTGGATCCGGATGATATCACCGAAAATATGCATACCGCTTACAAGATTGCCAATTTCCCGGACGCTCATTATGGATGCTTTATGATGGGGCCTTCTGCGACGGCAGACATTGGTGCTGTCTTAGTTCACGGTGCTCAAGGTGCAAGAACTTTGACACTTTTCTTTCTAAAAAAGCCTTAGTGTAAGGATATGATTATCAATCAAAAAGAATATAAAAATGTTTTGCTCGTTTTTGCCTTAGAGTCAGAAGCGGGCAAGGCTTTTGACGATTACAATACATTGTTTGTAGGCATCGGCAAAGTCAATGCAAGCTATCATTTGACGAAAGCGATTCTAGCGCATAAACCTGATTTGATTATCAACTTGGGAACAGCAGGCAGCACCAAATTTGACCGGGGAAGTGTGGTTAACTGCAGCCAGTTTATCCAAAGAGATATGGATGTTCGGGCTTTGGGTTTTCAGAAGTTTGAAACACCATTTTCCGATGATCCTGTCATATTAAATTATGGTTTAACCATAGAACATTTACCAAAAGGGATTTGCGGTTCAGGCGATCAATTCGAAGTAGAGCATCGCAACCCGGAATATAATGTTATTGATATGGAAGCGTTTGCGCTTGCGAAAGTTTCGGTTTCAGAATCTATTGATTTTCTTTGTTTTAAATACATTTCTGATGGTGCCAATGGTAGTGCTGCCGAAGATTGGACAGTGGAGGTTAAAAAGGCAGCGGTTGCGTTGAGAAGAGAGTTGGATAATTACTTTCTTGTGAATTAATATAAATCCCAAAAAGTGTTATTGTCAGCGAGATTAATTCCTACATCCTTGTTAATACTATTTAAAGTATCGAAAATTTTTAATTTTATTATTTCATCATAATCATCATCATAAATAATAGATGCTATAATATCGTGCAATAATTCTTTACCAATAACATTGTCGGCAACAGCAACAGCAATATTTTCCATTTCTCGAATAAATTTATTCACGATATTTCCAAAACCATTCGTTTGTAAAAAGAAAGCACCTAGAGCAATTGATGTTCGCTTATTACCATCATTGAAAGCATGGAATTTATTGAAACAAAAAACTAAATGTGTGAGTTTATCTTCAAGATATGGATAATATATGTCTTGTTGGATGTGGTATAGTGGACTTTCAATATTGCCTTCATCCTTAATACCTTTATGTCCACCTGAAATATCTAAAATTTTGTCATGAATTTTGATAGCAAATTCTTTAGGGAAATAAAGTAGCATTATTATCTATTTTTTAATCTTTTAAATACATCTTTGTTCTCTTCCAAACGCCGTTCTATTGTCATACTCTGTTCTCCTAAAAATTTTTCAAAATCTTCTTCCGAAACTTCTTTTATGTAGTCCTCTAATTTTTCATGTAAGGCATCTCTAAAAGCTAAATCCCGACTAGCCATTTTACTTCTAGCATCTTGTATAGAAGCATACATCATCTTTTCAGCTCTTTTGGAAAAATCATTAAATAAAGAATGTGCTTCTGTAAGAGTTAATTTTCTGCCTTTTTCATTAAAGCAATCTTCTAACTCGACAGCAAAAGCATTTTCATAGTCGGATATAATTCTTAAAATTTCTGTGTAAAAAGTAGAACGAACGCTCTGTTTAGAGTTTAAACGAAGAATTTTTTTATACTCACTCGCATTTTCTTTAAATATACTTTTATATACTTTATCAGTAAGTTGAGAATACTTAAAATTATTCTTTTCAATATAATGATCAATAGCATTTGTAAATTTAGTTCTATAATCAAATTCATCCATAGCAACAAAAAGATATTGTTCTTCTCTTTGATTGATAAATTTTGTATGACCTTGCACTTTTTCATTTAAAACATCTATAACAATGTCCAAAATGAGTGATCGAATTTGCCTAGCTCTCTCAGAGTCAGTTAATAACATTCCAAAGTTCAATAAAGCTTTAAATGTAAAAACACCTAAAGATGGAGCTTTATTTAATTCTTCTTTGTAATGAGGATTAATTATTTTGATAAATTCTTCTTTAAATATCTTTAATCGATTTCCAGTAAGAACTTCGTATCCATTTGAAATAATTTCGTCTTCGTTATTTGCTAAAACCCTTTCAATAGTTCTAACGTCAACTTCAAAAAATTCTGAAAGCTGCTGTTTTGTATAACGGAATTTTTTTTCAAGAAGAACACCAGGAAAGCTTACCGCCTTATATATTTCAGGGATTGCTATATTATTATTTAATACATTTTTTCTTTCAACAGGAGAATTTGTTAAGTCTCTTTTCATATTATTTAGTTTGATGTCTCCGACATCAATGTCGGAGACACACCCTTTTTATTCTTTAATTACCTGATAATCAATCCTTTAATTAGAGTAGTTTTAATTTATAAAATACAATAATTATATTTTTAAATGACTGAAAATTAAGGTGTTATTATAGATCATTCATAAACTTTATCCGCCAAACACCTGATTTTCCTGCTCCTGAACACGGATGAACGTGGTTCTTTTCGATAACTCTTTCAGTTTAGAGGCACCAACGTAAGTACAAGTCGAACGGACGCCACCCAGAATATCTTTTACAGTCTCTGTCACCGGACCTTTGTAAGGGACTTTCACGGTTTTTCCTTCCGAGGCGCGGTATTCTGCAACACCGCCAGCGTGTTTATCCATCGCAGTTTGGGAGCTCATTCCGTAAAATAGTCGGAATGTTTTTCCGTTTTCTGTGATGAGTTCGCCACCACTTTCGTCGTGTCCGGCAAACATACCGCCGAGCATTACAAAATCGGCACCGCCACCAAACGCTTTTGCTACATCTCCGGGAACTTTGCAGCCGCCATCACCAATGATTTGACCGCCAAGACCGTGTGCTGCATCGGCACATTCTATAATGGCGGAAAGTTGCGGATAGCCGACACCCGTTTTTACACGCGTGGTGCAAACAGAGCCAGGACCAATCCCCACTTTGATGATGTCGGCACCTGCCAAAAGTAATTCTTCTACCATTTCGCCGGTTACCACGTTGCCCGCCATAATGATTTTATCAGGAAAATTCTGACGTGCTTTTTTCACAAACGCTACAAAATGCTCGGAATAGCCATTGGCAACATCAATGCAGAGAAATTCTATTTTTGGGTTGGCTTGCAAGATGGTTTTAATTTTTTCTTCGTCCGCCTTTCCTGTGCCGGTACTTAACGCAATATACTGGTAGAAGTCATCGGGTTTATCTTTCAGAAAATCAGACCATTCCTGAACGCTATAATGTTTATGAACCGCGGTGATAATCTTGTCTTTATAAAGTGCTTCAGCCATTTCAAAAGTACCAACAGTGTCCATATTAGCGGCAATCAGTGGTGTGCCGCTCCATTTTTTTTGGGTATGAAGAAAGGTAAATTCTCTTTCTATCGTCACTTCTGAGCGGGATTTGAGTGTTGATCGTTTTGGACGAAACATCACGTCTTTGAATCCTAATTTAATTTCGTTTTCTATTCGCATATACCAAAATTAGCATTTATTTTTTTGAATATTGATGATTATGAGAACTGATTTTGACTTGATTAATATGGAAATCTTATCTAAAATAGTATCCTAACGACAAAACTTCTTTTTATGCTGAATCTGCAGCCCGACCTGAGTGGAGCTCATCCCGAAAAGCGCTGGGAATGCAATGGCTTTCGGGATAGCGGGAACGGAGGACGGAAATAGCTGCCCCAATTATATGATTTAGAATTTCTATTTTTGTACCTGTGAAACATCTCGTTATTATAGGACTCGTTATTCCGGAGCCGGCTTCTACGGCGGCAGGACATCGGATGATGCAATTGATGCAGTTATTTTCTGAAAACCATTACCGAATAACGTTTTTGACCGCTTCTAATAACATAGAGTTTTCGGAAAAGATAGAGGTGGAAAAAATAGAGATCAATAACGAGAGTTTTGATGATAAAATCCGAAATCTAAATCCCGACATTTTCCTTTTTGACCGCTATGTGACCGAGGAGCAGTTTGGTTGGCGCGTTTCTGAAAGTTGTCCTAATGCGATAAAAATCCTGGATACAGAAGATTTGCATTTCTTAAGAGAAGCCCGGCGGAAAGCGTTTGTAGAGAAGAAGAATGTGGAAAATAGGGATTTGGTAAATGATGTTTTCAAACGAGAAATGGCGTCGGTGCTACGATGTGATTTATCGTTGATTATTTCTGAAGTTGAGTATCAATTGTTGATAAATCAATTCAGAATCAATCCGGATATTCTGCTTTATATTCCTTTTCTGACAGAGAAAATCGAGAAAAATAAAACACCTTTTTCTGAGAGAAAACATTTTGTAAGCATCGGAAATTTCCTCCACGAGCCTAATTGGCAAACGGTTCTCAAATTGAAATCTATCTGGAAATCGATCCGAAGACAACTTCCGGAAGCTAAACTCCATATTTACGGTGCGTATGCTTCTGATAAGGTTTACCAACTCCACAACGAGAAAGAAGGTTTTTTAGTGAAGGGTAGGGCAGAAAATGTCGAATTTATTTTTAATGAATACAGAATTTTGTTGGCACCCATTCCTTTTGGTGCAGGTCTGAAAGGGAAACTTTGGGAAAGTATGCAGTTTGGCTTACCAAATGTTACAACGACTGTCGGTGCCGAAGCGATGCATAAAGATTTGCCCTGGAATGGTTTTATCGAAGATTCTGATGAAATGTTTGTAGAAAAAGCCATCGAGTTATATCAAAGTGAGACGCTTTGGAATCTGGCCAATGAAAATGCTTATGAGATATTGAAACAAATGTTTGATAAGCAATTGTATGTCGGTTTGTTTTGGGAAAGAATTTCTAAAATTGAAGACCATCTGCAGGCTCACAGAAACGAGAATTACCTTGGCAAAATCCTGCAGCATCATCAACTCAACTCAACCAAATATATGAGTCGCTGGATCGAGGAGAAGAATAGAAAATAAAAGACAGATTTCTACTATTCAAAATTTAGAAATCTGTCTTTTTGAGTGTTTTTATTAAAGCGTTATTAATCGAATTTCATTATTTCATTTAAAGTATTCATGTATTCGTACGCTGTAAGATCGAATTTTACTGGAACAATAGAAATATAGCCATTTGCCAAAGCTGTTTCGTCTGCATCTTCAGACTCATCCATATTGTTGAAATATCCTGTAAGCCAGTAATATTTTTTTCCGTGTGGATTAATGCGTTCATCGAAACTTTCTTCCCATTTAGCGTTCGCCTGTTTGCATATTTTCACCCCTTTTATTTCATCTTTTTGAAGTTTTGGAATGTTCACATTTAATACAACACCTTTAGGCATAGGATTTTCTAAAGTTTTTTTAACAATTTTCTGTATATATTCTTTAGCCTGTGTAAAATCTGCCTCCCAACTGAAATCCAGTAAAGAAAAGCCAATAGACGGAAGTCCTTCCACACCACCTTCAACCGCAGCAGACATTGTACCCGAATAAATTACATTAATGGAAGAATTGGCTCCGTGATTAATTCCTGAAACCACAATATCTGGTCTTCTGGGAAGAATTTTATCTAATGCCATCTTTACACAGTCTACTGGCGTTCCGCTGCAAGAAAAATCTTTTTGAGGACCATCTAAATGCAGTTCTTCGTAGCTTAAAGTAGAATTGATGGTAATTGCATGACCTTTTCCGCTTTGCGGAGAATTGGGAGCCACCACAATTACTTCTCCTATCTCATTCATAAATTCTACAAGATTTCTGATTCCCGGAGCAGTAATACCATCATCGTTGGTAACCAGAATAAGTGGTTTTTCCATATAAAAAATTTAATTGTAACAAAATTACTTAAAACTAATTGATTATTCTAAATAAGGTATTAATTTTGATAATTTGTAACGGTAATTTAATTATAGCTACTAATAAAAATAATTCTTAAAAAATTTAATAAAATATATTATAGATTTATGTGGAAAAATTTCAAACTGAATAAATTTTTACTCCTCATTCCATTAACAAGTCTTATGTTTTGTTTCAATTCACCTAAAAATGATGATGAAAAGATGCAGACGATTATGGTGAGTGTTAAAAATACTCTTTCTTACTTACATTACAGTCCAAAAGCTTTCAATGATGCGTATTCTAAGGATGTTTACAAGCATTATTTTGAAATGATAGATCCTGCGAAAAGATATTTTCTGCAGTCTGATATGGATGAATTTTCTAAACACGAAACAAAGCTTGATGATTATATCACTCAGGGAGATCTCACATTTTACAAGCTTACCATAGACAGATTGTACCAAAGAGTTGATGAAATCGATAAAATGACTCAGGATATTTTCAGTAAGCCCATAAATCTTGAAGAAGACGAATCGCTAATTCTTGAGCCGAAACTCAAAAAAACACCTGTAAACAAACAGGATCAGTATAATGAGTGGAAAAAATTCATCAAGTACAATATTCTTCAGGAAATTGAATCGATGAACAGCAAAGAAGAAACTCAAAAAGAGAAAAAAGATTCTGTACAGAAATTTAAACTGAAAGATACCATAAAATTGGAAGTTCTTTCGCCTCAGCAAAAGCTTACAAAAGCTACAGATGAGGTAAAAGATTTGGTGAAAGAAACCTTTACCAGATTCAAAAAAAGAAAAAAAATGGATTGGTTTACGGTGTATATGAACGCGTATACAGAAGTTTTCGATCCGCACACCAATTATTATTCTCCAAAAGATAAAGAAGATTTTGATACCCAGTTTAAAGGAAAAGTAATTGGTATTGGAGCCTTAATTCAGGAGAAAAAAGGAAATTTATATTTGGGTGCATTAACGATTGGTGCTCCTGCTTGGAAATCTAAACAGCTTTCTGAAGGAGATAAAATCCTGAAAGTAAGATCTAAACCGAAAGAAGATGCAGTAAATGTGGTAGGAATGCTTTCGGATGAAGCTGTGAGGTTAATTCGTGGAGAAAAGGGAACTCCGGTAACTTTAACGGTTCAGAAGAAAGACGGTACCATAAGAGACGTAACAATGATTCGTGAAGAAGTTGCCATTGAAGATACTTTTGCTAAAAGTATTATTGTAAATTCTCCGAACGGAAAAAAATATGGTTTTATTAATTTACCAAGCTTTAATGCGGATTTTGAAGATGAAAAAGGAAGAAACGCATCCGATGATATTAAAAATGAAATCGTTAAACTGAAAGCTCAGGGAATTGAAGGAATTGTTCTGGATTTAAGAAATAATGGTGGAGGTTCTTTAACGGAAGTTGGCGATATTATGGGATTGTTCATGAACGCAGGACCTTATGTTCAGGTAAAAGACGGGAACGGAAAAATTCAGACGCTTAAAAACAAACAGGAAACACCTATTTGGACGGGTCCTTTGGTTATTATGCAAAACGAACTTTCTGCTTCTGCTTCAGAAATTCTTGCCGGAGCAATGCAGGATTATGGCAGAGCGATTATTGTAGGTTCTCCACAGTCGTTTGGAAAAGGTACAGTACAGACTTTCGTAGATTTAAACAGATTTTTGAATACTGAAGATGATTTCGGATCTTTAAAACTAACGATTCAGAAGTTTTACAGAATTACCGGCGAGTCTAACCAAAGAAAAGGCATTGTTTCTGATATTCAGATGAAAGATTTCTTTACCTATGCAGAAATTGGTGAAAGATATGATGAATTTGCTCTTGCATGGGATAAAATTCCTAGTGCCAACTTCCAAAAGCTGAATGGTCTAGATGTAAAAACTTTAGAAAAAGCGAGCAATGAAAGAATGGCAAAAAATTCAAACTACCAGTTACTTCTGGAATCTGCACAATGGAGAGAAAAACTGAATAAAGAAGAAACCATTACTTTAAATATCAATAAATTTAATGAGTTGATGAAGCAAAGAAAAGCTCAGATTGAGAAATTTAAGAAACTTTCTAAATTTGATAATGGGCTGAAATTTGCGATGTATCCTTCAGAAATAGAAAGAGAGAAAAAAGATGAGGTATTTAAAAAGAAATCCGAGTTTTGGATAAAAAATCTTCAGAAAGATTCTTACCTTCAGGAAGCGATGAATATTGTTGCAGACATGAAGTTTAAACAATAAATATGATAAACCATCAACGAAAGTTGGTGGTTTTTTTATGATTTAGAAAATGTTTTAGAGCTGCTCATTTCAATAAAAACGATTCAGTAAGCAGAAATAACGATTCAGTAACAAAAATAGTTTTTAGAATAGTTTTCAGTATAATTTTACAGAAAATTAAAACATCCATGAAAATTCTATTTCAAAAACTATTCGGCTTTCTCCTCCTTTTAGGCTTTGCATTTGCCTTTTCGCAGGTTAAAATTTCCGGTAAAGTTACGTTTAAGAATAAAGGTATAGCTGAAGTTAATGTAACGCTTAAAGATACTTATGACGGAGCAACCACAGACAAAGAAGGTAGTTTTTCTTTTGAAACCACAGAAAAGGGAAGTCATATTCTCATATTTTCGCATCCTAAATATGCAGAAGTACAAAAAAATATCTCTATAGCCAATGAAAATCTGGTTGTAAATGCAGATGTTAAAGAGCAAGTAAACGAAATAGATGCCGTAGTTATTTCTGCTGGCTCTATAGAAGCAAGTGACAGAAAACGGGCTACAGCAGCACTCACTCCCATGGATATTTACACTACAGCAGGTTCTCAGGGACAAACTACTACAGGATATAAATTTCTTCCCGGAGTACAGAACGCAGGCGACAGCGAAGGTCTTTTTGTAAGAGGTGGAACCGGTGCAGAAACCAAATACTACATAGACGGAAATCTTGTTAACAATTATTTCAGCAGTTCGGTTCCCGGTCTTGCAGGAAGAGAAAGATTTAATACTTCAATCTTCAAAGGAAGTGTTTTTTCCAGCGGTGGGTATTCTGCACTGTACGGACAGGCTTTATCATCTGTTTTATTACTGGAAAGTGTTGATATGCCCGATGAAAGTTCATATTCTTTTAATATTTTTCCATTTTCTTTGGGAGGAAATTATCAGCATCTTAACGAGAAAAAAACATTCAGCTATGGGTTAGATGCTAATATTTTTAATTTAGGCTTAATTACCAAAATCCTGAATTTTGATACCCACTTTATTAAAGCTCCGAGAAATGTTTCTGTAAACGGAAATTTCAGAGTGAGAACAAAATCTGGTGGTTTTCTTAAATATTACGGAAGTTTCGACACCAATTCACTCATTGTTTCTCAGCCCAGTTTAGAACAAAATTACGATGAACAACAACCTTCTGTTCAGGGAAAAAATACATTTCACAGTCTTACCTACAAAAAGAAAATGGGCAGTTATTTAATGAATATAGGCTCTTCTTTCAGCATCAATAAAAATGATTTGCAAATAGGAATTCTAAATGCAGGAAACAGCATAGGAAACGTAAATATAAATTCTGAAGGGTTATACTGGAACAGCAGAGCTGTTTTCGAAAGAAAAATTGCTTCTGCAAGCAATGTAAAAGCCGGATTTGAATTAATGTCTGAAAATGACAAATCACAATCTTCTATATTTAATTCTGTACCGCAAAAAAATACACTCAACAACTTTACTACAGCATTATTTGCTGAAAGTAATTTAGCATTCGGAAGAAATTTTTCTACAAGTTTAGGCTTAAGAGCAGAAAATTCAAGCTTTCTGAATCAGTGGAATGTGGCACCTCGATTCTCGGCAGCATACAGAATTTCAGAAAAATGGGTAAGCTCATTGGCATACGGTATTTTTTACCAAACACCGGAATCTAGATATTTAACACAGAATTTCAACCAAAATTTTCAGAAAGCCACTCATTATATATTCCAGATTCAAAGAAGCGAAGACAAAAGAACATTGCGTTTGGAGGCTTTTTACAAAGATTATAAAAATCTAGTAAAAACAATTAATACAGGCTTTCAGAATACAGTTATTCCACAACAGGGAAGCGGGTTCGCAAAAGGCATAGAAATACTTTGGAGGGATAAAAAAACGCTTAAAGATATAAATTATTGGGTTTCTTATTCTTACCTAGATAGCAGAAGAGAGTTTTTGAATTACCCAACAGAGCTTTATCCAAGTTTTGCAGCAAAGCATAACGTTTCGGTTGTGGCAAGCAAATTTGTAAATTCTTGGAAAACGGGTTTTAATTTTTCATACACATATACATCGGGAAGACCTTTCTACAATATTATTGCGGCAAATAGCGAAAATATCATGAAATCTCAAGGTATAGTAAAAGACTTTAATTCTTTGAATTTCAGCTTGAATTATCTTCCTAATCTAGGAAAAAAAGATGCTAAAGCATTTACTATTCTTGTTGCCGGAGTTAATAATATTTTGGGAAACAAAAACATCTACGGGTATCGTTTTTCTTCTAACGGAGAGGTGAGTGCTCCTGTTTTGCCTGCAACTCAAACTTTTGTGTACATAGGTGCTTTAATTAGTTTTGGGATCGATAAAACGCAGGAAGCGATAGATAATAATCTTTAAAAATTCATTAAAATATTAATCTTAAATTTAAAAATCATGAAAAAAATCATTTTAAGTTTTGCTTTAGGCTGTATGAGCTTAGTTGCTTATGCTCAGGGTAATTATGAAAAAGTTATGACTGAAAAAATCTCTAAACTAGAGCAGTCGAAATCCTCAGAAGATTATTTGGCAGTTGCCAATGATTTTCAAAGAATTGCAGAAAAAGAAAAAGGAAAATGGCAACCGAATTATTATGCAGCACTTTCTTATATTCAGAAAGGAAGAAGTGAGATGCAAAATGGTAAAACGGAAGCTTTGGATGAAGCGGCAGATAATGCACAGAAATTTGTAGATGCGGCAAACGCTGTGGAAAAAGACAATTCAGAAATTCATCTTCTTCAGAAAATGATTTATTCGCTCAAAATGATGGCTAATCCGATGGAAAGATTCAGAACCTTTGGATCTCAGGCTCAACAAGAGCTGAAAGTAGCAGAAAAGCTTGATCCTACCAATCCAAGAGTTACCCTGATTAAAGCAGAAGACACGTACTTTACTCCAGAAAATTTTGGTGGAAGTAAAGAAAAGGGTATGGAACTTTTCAAAATGGCTTTAGAAAAATATCAATCATTTAACCCTAAAACATCCCTGGATCCGAACTGGGGAAAGGAGGAAGCTGAATATTTTATCAGCCAAGCCGGAAAATAAATTTTAGGAAAGCTGTGAACAGAATTTTTTCTAACGCAGCTTTTTTATCCTATTTTTGAAGATATTAATCTGTATGACACGTAAAAATGTAATTACGCTGGCGTGGGTTTCTCTTGCCACTTCTATGTTTTTTTTCTTTCTTTTTACTACTGAAAAGACAATAGAAAACTTTGGATTAACGATTCTTATTTCATCCATGTATTCATTTGTTTTGGGTGGCGGCAATGGACTGATAAATGATTTTCTCAATAAAAAATTCCCCTGGTCGGAAGCTACAACGAAGCGTGCAATAATCAGCATTGTAGCTATTTTAATTACCAATATCATTCTTGTTTATTTTTGTAATTACATCAATTTTGTGGTGTTTCAGAAAGCAGCAACAACAGAAGAATATTTTCTTGGGAAATACAATTTCATCAATTGGTTTACCATTAATATTGCATTACTCATTTCTGCATTTCTTCATGCAAAAGGCTTCATGGAAGAGCTTAAAAAAGCGACTAAAAAAGAAGTTGTAGAACAGAAGCTTATTGCAAAATCTGCCAATGCACAGTTAGAAAGTTTAAAAAACCAGCTGGATCCTCATTTTCTTTTCAATTCATTAAATGTTTTAAGCTCATTAATAGATGAAAATCCTGTTCAGGCACAGAAGTTTACTGCATCAATGTCTAAGATTTATCGGTATGTTTTGGAACAGAAAGATAAAGAGTTGGTTTCTGTGGAAGATGAAGTAGAATTTGCCCAAATATATTGCGATTTACTTAAAACCCGCTTTGAAGATAGTGTAGATTTTATTTTTGATGTTAATGAAGCCGATGTAAGAAAATTTGTTGTTCCTCTGTCTTTACAGCTCTTGTTGGAAAACTGTATTAAACACAACCTTGCGACTTCTTCCAAGCCTTTACTGATTAAAATTTTTAGCCAGGGAGACCAACTCTGCATTGAAAATAATCTCCAGGTTCGTGAGCAGATTAAAGAAAGTGCAGGCATTGGTTTAGCGAATATTGTACAGAGATATGCCTTGCTTACCCAAAGAAATGTTTTTATAGAAAAATCTGAAGATTATTTTAAAGTAAAACTTCCGATGCTTTCTCATAAACCTCAAGTGGTAAATGAAATAGAAGAAACTAAAAACGATTCTTATGAACGGGCACATAAACGGGTTAAAGAAATTAAAAGTTTCTATGCAAATTTAATTTCTTATTGTATCGTCATTCCGTTTTTAGTTATTTTCAATCTAATAACCAGTCCTAATCATCTTTGGTTTTATCTTCCTATGCTCGGATGGGGAATTGGCATTATTGCACATGGGATGACTGTTTTTGCAATTGGTAAAAACTGGGAAGACAGAAAAATTAAAGAGTTGATGGAGAAAGAGAAAAATAAAAGATAATTTTCTTTTCTTTATCAAAAAAATCAAGCCAAAACGGCATATTTAAACAAGATAAGAAAAGCTTTAAATATTTACACCTTAATGGTTTAAATGTTTAAAGCTTTTTTATTAAATGATTTCTAAAACTTAATGTTTTTAATCTTCGTCTATAACAATTTCATCCGGCTTAAATTCGCATTTCATTCTGAATGGAAGAGGAGTCTCGGATCCGGTGTAGAAATCGTCAATCGTTCCTTTCCAGATTACCTGTAGTTCGTTGTCTTCGTTTTTTTCAAAACAAAGTTCGTTGTCATAGATGTAAGCATGTTCGTCATCGAACAAATCTACTTCAGTAAAAGTTTCGTCATCAGAATCATTAATGAGGAAAGTTTGCCCTTCAATTTCGTCAGAATCTATCGGAAAATCAAAAATTTCCATAGAAAGCTGAGGAAAATTGTATTGCAGAGAATCGTCATCCACATGATCCAGACTGTCATCTGTAATGATTTCTACTTCCAGTAAATGTTTTTGATTACTATAAACAGCCTTGCAGTAAGAGCTTTTTATGTTGTATTTTAGTGTTTCGTCCGGATGGTAAATTTTTAAAATCCCTTTCATTATTTCTTGCAAAAAGAACAGTAATACGATGAATGTTAAATGGTTTAGACAAAGATAGAAAAATGTACTAATGTGAAAAATATTTTGAATTTTTTTTTAAGAAATTCTGCATACAAAATGCATTTACATAATGATATTGGTTATTTTTGTTTTTTAAATGTATATTCTCATGAAAAATATCTTTCTGAAAGCCATTTTAGCAATCAGTCTTACATCGGCAGTAATTTCCTGTAAAAAAACAGATTCTCCGATTACCAAAGTTACGCCTACGAATATAGATTCTATTGCTTCCAATTATTATGAGCAATATTTAAAGCTATATCCTTTAGAAGCTACTTCTCAGGGAGATTTAAGATATAACGACCAGTTACCGATTAATATAGACAAAGATTTTATATCTGGAGAATTAGCATTTTATAATTCGGTGCTTAAGCAGCTTAAAAATGTAGATTACAAAAGCCTTTCGGATGATGATAAAGTAGTTTACGATGTTTTGGATTTTACTTTGAATGACAAAATTGAAGCTTTTGTTTACCACCCGGAATATATTCCTTTTACACAGTTTGGAGGTTTGCCTTTAAGCTTTCCGTTATACGGAAGTGGGCAGGGAAGTCAGCCTTTCAATACAGACAAAGATTATGAAGATTGGCTGAAAAGAATGGAGAAATTTCCGGTTTGGATGAATGCGGCAACAGAAAATTTCAAAGAAGGAATGACCAATAAGATGGTTTTACCCAAAAAACTAGTCATCAAAATGATTCCTCAGATGAGGTCAGAAGAAATTATTACTACAGATTTTGCAAAAAATATTTTCTATGGTCCCATTAATAATTTTCCTAAAAACTTCACCAAAGATCAAAAAGATAAATATGCAAAACTTTATAAGGAATCTATCATAAAAAATATTATTCCGGCATATAAAAAAATGGGAGATTTCCTTGAAAAAGAATATTTGCCAAATGCTAGAGAAACAGATGGTTACAACAGCCTTCCTAATGGTAAAAACATCTACGAATTTTATGCGAAAAGCTGGACTACCACCAACAAAACTCCCGAAGAAATAAATAAAATAGGATTACAACAAGTAGCGATGCTTCGGGGTGAAATGGAAAAAGTAAAACAGCAGGTTGGCTTCACAGGAACTTTGGAACAGTTTATTACCTCTGTAAAAACAGATCCTAAAGCAATGCCTTATAAAACATCTAAAGAGGTTTTGGATGGCTTCAACGGAATTTTAGCTAAAATTACTCCAAAGCTAAAAACCATGTTTGGAGTTACTCCCAAAACAAAGTTTGAAATCCGACAGACAGAAAAATTTCGTGAAGCGAGTGCAAGTGCAGAGTATATTCAGGGAACTCCGGATGGAAAAAGACCGGGTATTTTCTATATGCCTATTCCAGATCCTACAAAATTCAATGTAACTTCAGGAATGGAATCTCTTTTCTTGCATGAAGCAATTCCGGGACATCATTATCAGGTTTCTTTGCAGCAGGAAAATACAAAACTTCCAAAATTTATGAGATTTGGCTGGTTTGGAGCTTATGGAGAAGGTTGGGCACATTATTGCGAAACTTTAGGTCCGGAGTTTGGCTTATATACAGATCCTTACCAAAAAATGGGATATTTAAGCGATCAAATGCTTCGTGCAGTTCGTTTGGTGGTAGATACCGGGATTCATACAGGTAAAATGACCAGAGAAGAGGCAATTACTTATTTTTTAAATAATATTGCCTACGATGAAGCGGGAGCAGTTGCAGAAGTTGAACGATATATGGCAATGCCCGGACAGGCTTTAGGCTATAAAATCGGTTCTTTAAGAATAAGAGAGCTGAGAGAAAAATATCAAAAAGAACTTGGAAATAAATTCAGTTTGGCTAAATTTCATGATGAAATTCTGAATCAGGGTTGTCTTCCTTTAGATGTTCTCAACAGAAAAATGGAGCTTTGGGCAAAGAAACAAAAGTAATTTAGAAGTTAAATACTTAGGATTTTAAACGAAAATGCTCACAATAATAAAAAGTCGTGAGCATTTTTTTTGTGAAATTAGAACGATTTTAATCTAAGAAAGATTCTTAATTTCGCTTATTCTGTTAATGATGGGAAGTGCAAAAATTCCGCTGGTTTGTAAATAAAGCTCGTAAAAAGTTTTTGCTTTAGCTAAAAAATCGGGTTTATTTAAGACCTTTCCGTTATAATAGAAAAGATTTCCGAGCATTTCGTAATAATCTTTACGATCTCTTTCCTGTCTTTCATTTACAATTTCAATGATTTCTTCTTTTGATTTTGATGAAAGTGTTACAAAATCGAATTTGAAAATATCTTTCATTAAAGAATCGAAATCTAAATCTTTTTGCATTAAACTTTCTTCAGGTTTATCCAAAATCAGTTTTTCTAATGCCTGAGTTAGCTGACGGATCAGCCGTAATGTAAATTCTTTATCTGTAATCATATTTTTAAGTTTAAAATTTATCTAAGCAAAAAACAAATACGCCAATACAATAGAAGTAATAATTCCTACTAAATCTGCCAGAAGCATGGCAATTACGGTATATCTGGTATTTTTAATGGCTACAGCTCCGAAATAAACTGCAATCACATAAAACGTCGTATCTGAGCTTCCCTGAAGAACCGCTGCCAATTTCCCCTGAAAACTGTCTGCTCCGAAAGTTGCCATAGTATCCACCATCATTCCTCTGGCTCCAGACCCAGATAAAGGCTTAATTAAAGCAGTTGGAAGTCCGTCTACAAATCTTGCATCTACATTGGCTGAATAAGCGATCCATTTCATTCCGTCAATTATTACATCAAAAACGCCTGAAGTTCTTAAAAGAGAAATCGCGATTAACATTCCCACTAAATACGGGATAATTTTCACGCAGGTAGTGAAACCTTCCTTTGCACCGTCAATAAAAGCATCAAACACATTTATTTTTTTGTAAACTGCTCCAAGAACGATGGCAACAAAAATGAAAAGGATGAGTCCATTGCTTAGAACCTTGCTGAAATCGTCAAGTTCATTTTTACTTAATTGAACCAAATAAACTACCAAAAGTCCGATAATAGCAGAAATTCCGCCCACATACGCAATGACAACAGGTCTTAATAAATTGATTTTCTGATAAGCCGAAACAATGATCATTGCAGCCAAAGTAGCTGTAAAAGTGGCAATCATACAGGGCAAGAAAATATCTGTAGGTGTCTTCGAACCCATTGAAGCTCGTATGGCGATTATGGAAACCGGAATTAAAGTCATCCCTCCTGCGTGAAGGCAGAGAAACATAATTTGTGAATTGCTTGCGGTGTCTTTATTTGGATTTAAAGTCTGCAGACTTTCCATAGCTTTTAAACCAAAAGGAGTGGCTGCATTATCCAGACCTAAAAGATTGGCACTGAAGTTCATCAGCATGTGTCCAAAAGAAGGGTGGTTTTTAGGTATTTCGGGAAATAATTTCGAAAAAAATGGCTGAATTAAACGGCTTAACAGATTTATTCCACCAGCTTTTTCAGCAATACTCATGAATCCCATAAATAATGTCATAATTCCAATTAAACCGAGACAGATTTTTACTGCTGTTTCTGAAGTTCCTATCACTCCATCTGATTCCTGAATACGGTAAACCTTTACATTTTGTTTCAGAGA
Source organism: Chryseobacterium oryzae (assembly GCF_022811665.1). Lineage (NCBI taxonomy): Bacteria > Pseudomonadati > Bacteroidota > Flavobacteriia > Flavobacteriales > Weeksellaceae > Chryseobacterium > Chryseobacterium oryzae. Next base: position 3,105,512 of record NZ_CP094529.1, on the reverse strand, counting down.
ATCGGTTTTGTAATGAATTCTATTATCAGCAAAATCTGATTTTTTCATTAAACTATCTCTTATAAGCGGCGTTATCGCACTCATATTTTGAGTCGCAATTTGTACCGTATCTCCGCCTTTTCCAACCACCATATCGTTGAAAATGGTTTTGTAATGGCTTGATGAAATATATTTTATACTCGCGATTGCAATCGCAATAATAATAAACGCCGACCAAATTCTGCTGAGAACCATTTGATGAAATTAATTGTTTAAACTTAATTAAAAAAAAGTAAGATTACAAAAAGAGAGAAGATATAAATTTCGGCGACATTAAAATTACTGAATTTTTGTCATTCCTTAGTAATCTAAACGGTATATTTTTGGGGAAATTATGCTGATATTCCTACGGAATTATATTCTTAATGGATAAATGAAACGCTTAATTTTTATTTTTCATCCAAATAAACCAATTCTCCGGCAAAATCATCATCCAGGTTTTTCAACACTTTTGCATTTGCTGTTTTTTTTTGCAACTCTTCTACGAAGAAACTTTTTTCAAAAAACTGACGGTGAATTCCCGGGAGAAGCTCCATAAAATAATCCATCCCAACCTTATTGTTGTGCAAATCCATTTTGGTTTCCAATGGCTTATTGGGAAATAATTCTTCGTGAAGATCTGTAATTTTTTTACAGAAATCCAAAGCTTTTTCAGGAGAAGATACTTTACTGCAGTACATGGTAATGAGGCAGCACCAAAATGCATGTCTGAAGGCATTGCCTTTTCCATTTTTTGAGGCAGTTTTAGGATAAAGCTTCTGTGCAATGGTAAAAGCCTTTATTGTTGCATAAAAACTTAAAACCGAGAAAATAGGATGGGGTAACACAGCGGACAAAAGCCTGAGAATTTTTTTTAAACTCATGCTTTTTATGGTGTTGAAAATCACTTTAAAAGTCCTCATAAAAAATAAAAATCTCTCCCAAATTGAGAGAGATTTGTTTTATTTAAATTAAATTTTATGCTTTCGAAGCCAATAAATTTACTGTTTGCGATACTTTATCTTTTATTTCTGTTCTTTTAACGATAAAATCTACAAACCCTTTTTCCTGAAGGAATTCTGAAGTCTGGAAACCTTCCGGTAAATCTCTACCGATGGTTTCACGGATTACTCTTGGCCCTGCAAATCCGATCAATGCTTTAGGTTCTGCCATGATGATGTCTGCCGTCATTGCGAAAGATGCGGTAATTCCGCCAAAAGTAGGATCGCAAAGGTAGGCAATATACAAAAGACCCGCTTCTGAAAGCTGAGCCAGTTTTGCCTGAACTTTTGCCAACTGCATCAAAGAATAGGTTGCTTCCTGCATTCTTGCTCCACCAGATTGGCAGATAATCATATAAGGAAGTTTTTTCTCGATACAGTAATCAATCGCTCTTCTGATTTTTTCTCCCATTACAGAACCCAAAGATCCTCCAATGAAAGCGAAATCCATACAAGAAACCACCATTTCGGTTCCGTTTACGGTTCCCACAGCATTTCTAATAGAATCTGTGAGTTTTGTTTTTGCTTTAACTTCCTTCAGACGGTCAGTATACGACTTTGTGTCTTTAAAGTTGAGCATATCAATACTTTCAACATTAGCATCCAATTCGGTAAACTTGCCTTCGTCAAAAAGGATATCAAAAAACTCAGCACTTCCTATTCTTACGTGGAAGCCATCTTCCGGAGAAACATAATTGTTTCTTTTAAGTTCATCATGTTCCACTACTTTTCCAGACGGAGTCTGATGCCAAAGTCCTTTCGGAACATCTTTCTTCTCATCTGTAGAGGTTGTAATATTTTGTGCTTTTCTTTTAAACCAGTCGAATGCCATTTTTAATAAGTATTAATGTACAATGTATAGTGTAAAATGTATAAAAACAGAGCATTAAAATACTTTGTACTTTATACATTTTACTTTATACAAATTTTATTTAAGCGTATTTACGTTATTTAAATCTTCAAATGCCTGTACCAATCTCTTAGAGAACGTTTCTTCACCTTTTCTTACCCAAACTCTCGGATCATAGAATTTTTTGTTTGGTTTTTCTTCGCCTTCAGGATTTCCGATTTGAGTTTTCAAATATTCTACATTGTTTACCATATAATCTCTGATTCCTTCTGTATAAGCAAACTGAAGATCGGTATCAATATTCATTTTAATTACTCCATAATCAATTGCTTCTCTTATTTCTTCTAAAGTAGAACCAGAACCACCGTGGAATACAAAATTTACCGGTTTAGCTGCAGTTCCGAATTTTTCCTGAACAAATTTTTGAGAGTTTTCTAAGATTTTTGGAGTTAAAACTACATTACCTGGCTTGTAAACACCGTGAACATTTCCGAAAGCAGCAGCAATGGTAAAGTTATCAGAAACAGCTTTTAATTTTTCATAGGTATAAGCTACATCCTCAGGTTGAGTGTACAATAAGGAGTTATCAACACCAGAGTTGTCTACACCATCTTCTTCGCCACCTGTTACACCGATTTCAACTTCTAAAGTCATCTGCATTTTTGCCATTCTTTCGAAATATTGAGCAGAAATCTCAAGATTTTCTTCTAAAGGCTCTTCAGAAAGATCCAACATGTGAGATGAGTAAAGCGATTTACCGGTTTGTTTGTAAAATTCTTCGCTTGCATCTAGTAAACCGTCAATCCAAGGTAATAATTTTTTTGCAGCATGATCGGTATGAAGAATTACGGTAGCTCCGTAAGCCTCTGCTAAAGTGTGAATATGCTTAGCTCCTGCAATTGCACCAAGAATGGCAGCTTTTTGTCCGTCATTGCTCAATCCTTTTCCTGCATTAAAAGCAGCACCTCCGTTGGAAAACTGAATAATAACTGGAGAATTTAGTTTTGCAGCAGTTTCCATTACAGCGTTTACGGTGCTCGAACCGATTACGTTTACTGCAGGCAATGCAAATTTATTTTCTTTCGCATGCTGAAAAATATCTGTAACTAACTGACCTGTGGCAACTCCTGCCGGAAAAATTCTGCTCATATTTTAGCTTTTAGTAAGATTAAATTTAGTTTGAAAATTCTTGTAAAGATAACATTTTTTTAATCAATAATTAATTTCTTTTGTCTCTTCCCCAAAGAAGCTTCTGGCGTATAGTTTCGTAGAAACTGAGATTGTTTGGCTGCACAAGCAAAATTTGAAAATTCGCTTTCTTGATCACGATTTCCTGATCTGTTTCGATATGAATAAGTCTGGAGTCTAATGAAAGAGAATATTGCGGAACTCTGCTCTCCACTCTGAATTTTATTTCGACCTTATCATTCACAACCAAAGGTCTTACATTAAGATTATGAGGGGCGATTGGGGTGATAACAAAATTTTCGTTGTTGGGAGAAATAATAGGACCTCCACAACTTAGAGAATAGGCAGTAGAACCTGTTGGAGTAGAAACAATAACGCCGTCTCCCCAAAAAACATTCAGAAATTCGTTATTAATGTAAGAATCTACGGTTATCATAGATGTGGTTTCTTTTCTGGAAATTGTCACATCATTCAAGGCAAAAGGAAAAAAATCTTCAGATTTTGGAGAAACAACTTCAATTACAGAACGGCGGCTGGTTTTTACATCTCCTTTAAGGATAGAATCCAGTGCTTTAAAGGCTTCCTCTTTGGTAAAACTTGCGAGAAAACCTAATCTTCCTGTGTTTACTCCTACAATAGGAATTTCTAAATCTTCTATAAAAGTAAGAGCGTTTACAATGGTTCCGTCTCCTCCAAAAGTAAAAAAAAGATCTACTTTTTTTTCAATAAGATCTTGCTTATGAGAAAAAGTTTCGAAAATTTTAGAAAACTGAAGTGCTTCTGCCATTTCGTTATACAGAACAGATTCTACACCTCTGCTTTCCAGCTCGGAGATAAATTTACTTAAATATAAAAAAGTATCTAAGTCTTTTTTCTGCGAATAAATGGCTGCCTTCATATTAGATTTCTATAAATTTCTGTAAAAAACCAAACCGGTCTTTCAACATATCTGTTTTCTCGTCAGAATAATATTTTTCTACAATTCTGTAATCGTATCTGTCGAATGTTGCATCAATAGACGCTAGATTCTCATTGCTCATCTTCAATGTTACTTGGATGACTTCATCCGACATCATGCTGATAAAACCTCCGTAAAATTTAGAATTGTTGCTTTCTACAATATTGGCAATTTCCGTCATAGAATATTTTCTGGAAGGTACTTCTACCGTAATTATTGCACCGGTTTCTGAAAAAAGCGGATATTTTGATAGCGTACGGAAAACATCATCACAGGTAATATATCCCAAATATTTTTCGGATTTATTGATGACGGGAATTACATTCGCATCGAAAGTATAAAAAAGACGAATGCTGTCTAAAATATTATTGTCTTCCAAAATAGCAAATCTTTCAATCTGATGTTCCAGATTTTTAAGGCTGCCTTCTTCTTCATAGAGGAAGTCTTTGGCTATTGCACCGTGGAAGTGATGAGATTTCTTAATGAAAATATGTGTATATCCAAAAGCTTCTATTGTTTCTCTTGCCGACTCTATAGAATCAGAAAGATGAAAACACGGAAAATCTTTTGAGATATAGTCCTTAATAAACATTGTGCTAATTTATAAAAAATTCAACTAAACAATTTCCTTATCAACCTGTTTTTTTTGAAAAGTTGAAAATTTCGTTCTTAAAAATTTGTCGGCGTCCAAAAAAAATGTACCTTTGTCGCCTTTCATTTTTACTTTTTATTAGATTTATTTCAAACTGCACTGTCTTTCAGACAGAAGCAGTTTTTTATTTTAAGGCTTTTGCAAACTCCCACATTACGATTCCTCCGCAAACACTTACATTTAAAGAATGCTTGGTTCCCAATTGAGGAATTTCAAGAAAAGTTTCGATGTTTGGTAAAGCTTCATCGCTAATTCCGTCTACTTCATTGCCCAGAATAATGGTATATTTTTTAGAATGATCAATTTTAAAATCAGAAATCATAATGCTGTTTGAAGTTTGCTCGATTCCCAAAATTTCAAAGCCATTTAATTTCAAATTTTCAATAGCGGTATTGATGTCTTTTTCATAGCTCCAGTCTACACTTTCTGTAGCACCCAGAGCCGCCTTATGGATTTCGCGGTGTGGAGGTTGAGGTGTAATTCCGCAAAGAACAATCTTTTCCACCAAAAATGCATCCGCAGTTCTGAAAGTGGCTCCTACATTATGCATACTTCTAACATTATCCAACACGACGACCAAAGAGATTTTATCTGTTTTCTTGAATGTTTCTACATCTATTCTGTTGAGCTCCTCAAGCTTTAATTTGTGTACCAAAATATTATTTCTATTTAAAATTTATGAATTCAATTGCAGAGCGAATTCAGCTGTTTATTTTTTTCCAACGATGATTTGATGAACGTTTCGTTCGATGTTCTGAGCAATAGTTTCCATAGGAATATCGTTTTCATCATTATTAAAAGGATCTTCTATTTCTTCAGCGATTAATTCTAAACTCATTAATACATAAAAGACAAAAACCGTTAGCGGAATCATAAAATATCCGAGATTAATGACATACGCAATGGGAAGTGCCAAAACATACAGAATGATAAACTTTTTTATAAAAGATGAATAAGAATAAGGAATAGGAGTGTTTTTAATTCTCTCGCATCCGCCGCAAACTTCCAGAAAACCAGATAATTGTGTGTCTAAAAAAAGCATTTCTGTATCGGTAATCTTACCTTCTCTTTTAAGCTGATATAATTTATGGCTAAGAAGTGCTATTAAATCTGAAGGACCATGATTTTTCAATGAGTTTTCGATCTCAGAATAATCTTCATCCAATGCGAGTCTCGTAGATTCTTTAGAAAGGTGTTTTGCTAAAAAATGCGGAAAATATTTAATATATCTTGCAATTTGATATGCAGATTGCCTGTCTTCTGCAAGAATAGAATTAATTTTTATGGCAAAGTTTCTGGAATCATTTACCAGTTTTCCCCACAGTTTTCTGCCTTCCCACCATCTGTCGTACGCTGTATTTGTTCTGAAAACCAAAAGCAAAGAAAGTACAAATCCGAGTAAAGAATGAATCATCCCTACATTACTCACCTTCGAGTTTGAAGTTAAATGAAGATATTCTATCTCAAGATACTGAACACCGTAAGAATATACAGCCATAAGAAGCATCGAAGGAAAAAGAATCTTCAACGTATCGCTTTTATGAAGGCTAAAAAGAATTTTAAGGAAATGTTTGGTGTCGTAAACTCTCATAAATACACTGTATATTGCAAAGATAAAAGATTAGAATAACGCAGCAGACATTTATAGTGTATTTCTGAAACTAAGAGAGTGTAATTTTTTCAAAAAGATTCAGAATTTTGTGCTCTTCATTTTCCCAACATAAGGCTTCGGCAGCTTTTTCGAGTTCAGGGAAATAATTTTTTCTGCCTTTTTCTAACACTTTTTTTATGGCTTTGGCAATAGACTGAGGATTATGATTTTCGATAATCTCACCCACATTAAACCTGTTTTTAATGCTTTCCATTTCAGGAAATGGAGACATAATTAAAGGAACTCTGCCCTGAATACAGTCTAAAACTTTGTTGGGCAAAGAATAAAAGTAACTTTCTCCGCCGTTTTCTTCAATACTCATTCCGCAATCTGCCAAAATCGTAATTTTACGTAAATCCTGTGGCAGCAATTTCCCTATAAACTGTACTTTTTCCTGAAGATTTTCCTTTGTAACCAAATCTTCATATTCTTTTCTCATAGGACCATCACCTGCAATTTTAAAAACTACATTTTCAAGATGATGCATTGCCAATATCGCTTTGTCAATTCCGCGGAAAGGATTGATAACGCCTTGATATAAAATGATTTTAGGATTATTCTCGGGAATATTTTGTGAAAAATCAAACTTTCTAGGTGCATTTCTTACAACCACTGCATCCACGCCATATTTTCTATGAAACCAGTCTGCATACCCCGAACTTGCAGTCATCATGAATTTTATTTTCGGAACAAGACTTTTTTCGAGATATCTCCACAGTTTTTGTGACAGTTTACCCTGTATAGCAGGCATTTCAGAAAAAATCTCATGGCTGTCGAAAACCAAAGGAATATTGTATTTTTTTGAAATTAAATAATTCGGTAACAGTGCATCCAAATCATTTGCTAAAAGAATTGTGTTTTTATCAAATTTAGATTTTAATTCATGATACAGCTTCCAGTTGAATTCAAAATAAGCGGTTTTTAAGCTTTTGGAAGATAAAGAAATTCGGGAAAAAGGATAAGGTCGGTGCATTTCTGTTTTACCGCCCCAATCATTTCCAATTAGCTCAATTTGGTATCCGTTTTCGTATAAAGTTCGGCAGACTTTTTCTATTCTTTGATCCGTATACAAATTGCTGAACGCGGAGACTAAAATTTTTTTACTGCTCATGTTTATTTTTTGCCGCAATTAAATGATAAATCTGCACCAGACAGATAATTCCATTGGGGATAATAACCGGCCAAAGCATACCGCTGAAAATACCGTAGATTACAAAACAGATACAGCCAATTAAATTAACAATCCTGATTTTTGTTAAATCTTTCAGGATAAAACTTAAAACAATAAAAAGAGAAGCGGCATAACCGATGTAAGTTGCGGTATCAGGATTCATGAACAGAATTTGAGAATCACAAACTTAATCATTTTCAGAAAGATAAAAAACATTTTTCTGCCATAAAGTCATTAATTGTTATTTGGTAAAATATTTGTAATTTAGATATCGAATATAAGGCAACGTTGCTTTTATTCTAATGAGATAAATTATGGATTATAAGTTTTCACAAGGTTTGAGCCAAGTGTTCAAGCAAAGCAAAAATGAAGCCCGAAGGCTGAAAAGTGAATTTCTTAATACAGAACATCTACTTTTAGGTATTATAAAAACAGAAAACTCTGCAAAAGAAATCCTTCAAAACCTTAATGCCGATTTAACACAGATCAGAAGAAAAATTGAAACTTTAAATACAGCAAGTCTAAATCCTATTTCTGAGGAGGTTACCAATATTTCTTTCACGAAAATGGCAGATCATGCCGTTAAACGTGCAGAGCTCGAATGCAGACAATACAAAACAAACGAAATTAATACTGTTCATTTGCTTTTGGGTATTCTTTATAAATATGAAGATCCTACTTCCACTATTTTGGGCGCTTATGATGTAGATTATGAAGGTGTGTCTAGAGAATATCAAAAAATGCTGAAAAATTCTGGACAAACTCCGCGGAATTCTGCTTATGATGACGATGACGATAAAGAAGAATTTGAGCAAATGAGAAAACCTACCGGAAATCTAGGTTCTGCAAAAAGTAAAACTCCAACGTTAGATAATTTTGGTAGAGATTTAACCGCCTTGGCAAGAGACGGAAAATTAGATCCGGTTATCGGTCGCGAGAAAGAAATAGAGAGAGTTTCTCAGATTTTATCGAGAAGAAAAAAGAACAATCCTCTTTTAATTGGTGAGCCGGGTGTTGGGAAATCTGCGATTGCTGAAGGTTTGGCATTGAGAATTCAACAGAAAAAAGTTTCCAGAGTTCTTTTCGGAAAAAGAGTTATTACCCTGGATCTTGCAAGTCTGGTTGCGGGAACCAAATACCGAGGTCAGTTCGAAGAAAGAATGAAAGCCATTATGACGGAACTCGAGAAAAACCGTGACGTAATTTTATTCATAGATGAGTTGCATACTATTGTTGGAGCCGGAAGTTCTACAGGAAGTTTAGATGCTTCCAATATGTTCAAGCCAGCTTTAGCAAGAGGGGAAATTCAATGCATTGGTGCGACTACTTTGGATGAGTACCGTCAGTACATCGAGAAAGATGGAGCTTTAGAAAGAAGATTTCAAAAAGTAATGGTGGAGCCAACTTCTATTGAAGAAACCATCCAGATTTTGAATCAGATTAAAGATAAATATGAAGAACATCATAATGTAATTTACACTCCTGAAGCTATTGCGGCGTGTGTAAATCTTACATCTCGATATATAACAGACCGTTTTTTACCAGACAAAGCTATTGATGCGATGGATGAGGCAGGTTCTCGTGTTTACATCAAAAACATGAAAGTTCCTACTGCAATTATCGATTTCGAAAAGAAAATTGAGGAAATAAATGAGCTAAAACAGAAAGCAGTAAAAGCTCAGGATTATCTTGAAGCCAGAAAACTGAAAGACGAAGAAGAACGTTTGCAGATGGAGCTTAATTCTGCTCAGGACCAGTGGGATAAAGATGTAAAAGAGAAGAAAGAAACGGTGTCTGAAGAAAATGTAGCAGAAGTTGTTTCTATGATGAGTGGCGTTCCTGTAACCAAAGTTGGCAAAAATGAACTCGACAAATTGGCTCAGATGGATGAAAAGCTGAACGGTAAAGTAATCGGTCAGGAAGATGCTGTGAAAAAAGTAGTTAAAGCCATTCAGAGAAACAGAGCCGGGTTAAAAGATCCAAACAGACCCATCGGAACTTTCATTTTCCTCGGAACAACGGGTGTCGGTAAAACAGAGCTTGGTAAAGTAATGGCAAGAGAGCTTTTCGATTCTGATGAAGCTTTAATAAGAATCGATATGAGCGAATATATGGAGAAATTTGCGGTTTCAAGATTGGTTGGTGCGCCTCCGGGATATGTTGGGTATGAAGAAGGCGGACAATTAACCGAAGCTGTACGAAGAAAACCTTATGCAGTTGTTCTTTTGGATGAAATTGAAAAAGCTCACCCGGATGTATTCAATATCCTGCTTCAAATTTTAGATGAAGGTCACGTTACAGATAGTTTAGGTAGAAAAATTGATTTTAGAAATACAATTATCATCCTTACGTCGAATATCGGTACAAGAGATATTAAAGATTTTGGGGATGGAGTAGGATTCGGAACAAATGCGAAGAAAACCAATTCTGATTCCAGAGCCAGAGGTACTATAGAAAATGCACTTAAAAAAGCATTTGCACCGGAATTCTTAAACAGAATTGATGATATTATTATCTTCAACTCTCTTGAGAAAGAAGATATCAAGAAAATTATTGATATCGAATTGAATAAACTTTACAGCAGACTAGAAAAACTGAACTATAAAGTTGAGTTAACAGATAATGCTAAAGATTTTATTTCTGAAAAAGGTTGGGATAAAGATTTCGGAGCAAGACCTCTAAAAAGAGCTATTCAGAAGTATATTGAAGATTTATTGGCAGAAATGCTGGTAAATAAACAATTAACTGAAGGAGAAACGGTAGTTCTTGATCTTAATGAAGCGAAAGACGGATTAGAAGGTAAAACATCAAAACCAAAAAAATCTGCTGAAAAATCTCAGTCTTAGATTGAATAACTAAACTATAAAAAGAAAGCATCGGGATATTTCCGATGCTTTTTATTTTTTCTTACATTTTCCAAAATCAATAATTTACAATCCTACCACAAATCCAATATTGGGCACTAATCCGCTAGAGAAAATACTCGAATTTTCTTTCCACAATACATTGTACATCAATCCTAATTGCAGATAAGAATTATTACCGATACTCTGCATATAACCACCGCCAAGATATAGAGCATCTTCATTTTTGGTTGCTTTAAAATCGTAAAAAGTATCTTTATAGTTGATAAAATAATGCTGATAATTGGCACTTACAAAAAAAGATCTTGCAAAATAATAGTTCAGAAATGGTCCCAACCCGAACATGGTCGAACGATAATAATTAGATTTCTGCCAAGAAATACTTCCCAAAGCTCCGCCTTCCAGATTGTCTGTAAACCGATATCCCACTCGTGGTGCTGCGGAAAGATTAAAGTAATTGTTGCTTCCGAAACTTGCTCCAATTCCCCCTCCGAAAGTCCAGTTGGAGTGCATTGTGTCCTGAGAACTGTTTTCTGTTTGAGCATTTAAAACCAAAGCAGAAAAAATAAAAGCCGAGAGTATAATTTTTTTCATCATTGTTAATGGTTATCAATCATTCAAATTTAAAGCATTTATTTAATAATCAAAATACTGCTTAATAAAATCGTATTTTTGCACCGTCAAACTAAGAACTCCCGTTAAGAGTTTCGTAAAATTGAAAAAATGAAAGTAGTTGTAGGCCTTTCCGGAGGCGTAGATTCTAGTGTTACAGCTTATTTGCTGCAACAGCAAGGGCACGAAGTCGTAGCTCTTTTTATGAGAAATTGGAATGATGCTTCGGCTACATTGGAAGATGAGTGTCCGTGGATAGAAGACAGCAATGATGCGCTTATGGTGGCTCAAAAGCTTGGAATTCCTTTTCAGGTAATCGATATGAGCGATCTTTACAAAGAAAGAATTGTAGATTACATGTTCGATGAATATCAGCGAGGAAGAACTCCCAATCCAGATGTTTTGTGCAACAGAGAAGTAAAATTTGATGTTTTTATGAAAACGGCAATGTCTTTAGGTGCAGATAAAGTGGCAACGGGGCATTATGCAAGAGTAAATTCTACCATTGATGAAGACGGAAAAGAAATTTTTCATCTTTTGGCAGGTAAAGATAATAATAAAGACCAGTCTTACTTCCTTTGCCAGTTAAGTCAGGATCAGCTTTCTAAAGCTTTATTTCCTATCGGAGAGCTTACAAAGCCTCAAGTAAGAGAAATTGCTAAAGAAATAGGTTTGGTAACCGCCGATAAAAAAGATTCGCAGGGTTTATGTTTTATCGGGAAAGTAAGTTTACCACAGTTTTTGCAACAGCAGTTGGTTCCAAAAGAAGGAGAAATTGTAGAAATTTTTAAAGATTCACCAATTTTTGCTCAAAAAAAACCCGAATTTTCTTCAAAACAGGAAGAATTAGAATTTTTAAGCCGAAAAATTCATTATCAAAAAACGGACGGTAAAGTTATTGGAAAACATCAAGGAGCACAGTTTTTTACCATTGGTCAAAGTAAAGGTTTAGGAATAGGAGGCCATAAGGAAAGTTGCTTTATCATCTCCAGGGATATGGAAAACAATATTCTTTTTGTAGGAGAAGGGCATCAGTTTCCGGGACTTTTGAAAAAAGCTTTAAAAATTGATAATTCTGAACTCCATTGGGTTCGTGAAGATTTAAAACTAAAAAATGGAGAATCTATGGAAGTTTTAGCAAGATTCAGATACAGACAGCCTTTGCAGAAAGCTGTTTTGTATCAGTTTGAAGACGCTTTCTATATAGAATTCGAAGAATTGCAGTCTGCAATAGCAGAAGGTCAGTTTGCGTCATGGTATTTGGATGACGAACTTATCGGAAGTGGTGTAATTTCCTAAAATATTTTTTAATAAAAGACAAACCTTAAACAATCATTCTGTTTAAGGTTTTTTTTAATTTCCTACCAGCCAATCTTTAAAATCTTTCACTCTGTCGCGGCTAACGGTAATTTCTTCTTGTGGCTGAAACTCCAGTTCCACTTTATAATTGGGAGAAGTATGTATATTTTTAATATAATCTGAATTGATGATATACTGGCGATTAACCCGGAAAAATTTCTTTTCGTCTAAAGCATCTTCCAACTCATCCAACGTGAAATCTGAAGGATATATTCTTTCCTGAGTTTGCAGATAAACAATTTTATTTTCGCTGAAAAAACAGCTTACTTCTTGGGTCTGAACAATCTTAAGATTATATCCTATCTTCACAAGAATTCTGGATAAAACTGTTTTTTCTTTCTTAATGAGTTGCTTAATGTCGGACGATTTGATAGCTTGATCTGATGGGATAAAAGATTTAAACTTTTCAATAGCACCTTGAAGATCTTCTTCCATTATCGGTTTTAAAAGATAGTCGATACTGTTGAGTTTGAAAGCTTTTAAAGTATACTGATCGAAGGCGGTGGTATAAATGATAAATGCCTTGGTGAAAATTTTATCGAAAATATCAAACGAAAGCCCATCGCCCAAAACAATATCAGAAAAAATAAGCTGAGGATGCTCATTCCCCGAAAACCATTCTACTGCTTCTTCTACTGATTCCAGATTGGCAACAATTTGTAAATCAGGAAATAAACCCAACATTCTTTCCAGTTTTCTTGCGGCAGGTTTCTCGTCTTCAATAATAACTGTTTTAATCATTCCCATTTAAATTTCAAGATTTTATCTAATGTTAAAAATAAAGAAATATTTTGATCTTTATATCCTAATATTTCTTTTCAGTATTCATTTCCTGCTCAATAATTTTTTGTTCCCAAGAAGAATTCAATATAAATAGTTTTACTGCTTTTACTACAAGAATTATTGCCCAAATTGTAAGAATTAATGAGCCATGAAAAGTGTAATCTGTGGTCATACATTTTACAAAACCTCTACCCGAAATTATGATTGCTACAATTGCAAACCACATACAGTTTTTATAGAATGATTTTAAATTTTTTACTCTTTGTTGTGCGATGTTATAGTTCATGATGATAGTTATTTAGTGATATTTAATTAAAGTGATTTCGAATTATTTTTTTCTTCCTGTATAAGCTGGTTTATTTTCTTTTCTTCCCATTCTTTTCCGATTCCGAAAGTGGTGGCGGCATGTGCAACAATGCCAATTCCCCATCCTAACATTGGCCATAAAAACCAAAGATATTCTGGTGAAGTTAAAAGATTTAGAACCGCTAAAAAAGAAATTACTAGGCAATATGAAGTAAGGTTGCCATAAAACCCTTTTAATTCTTTAACTCTTGTGGCTGCTTTTTGGTAAGCTAATTCTTCTTTGTTGATGTAAGTTTCCATATTTTCAGATTTAAAGTGTAACTGTTTGTTTTTGTTGAAACAAATGTAGTACAGAATGCAATCTCGAATCAATTTTATATGACCGAATGGTACAATATGGTTACTGAGTGGAAGGATTGATATTCTCAGTTTTAAAATGCAATATCAACAGTAAAATTTATAGGAAAGAACTTTCTTTGAATTTCTCCAAAAATAGTTATGATAATCTTTTTATAAGGAGGAGAAGCTTATAAAGATCCAAAAACGTAAGATTCGGATTCTGAGAACGTAAATTTTTGATAAAATAACCTTCAAAACTGTTTAAGATTTTTGCTACAGCAAACTTTAATGCAGGCACTTTAGAAATAAACAGGTAAGCTTTTACTATTTTTATTTCGGATAATTTTGAATGTAACGTTTTATCCTTCAATAATAAGGCAAGGTTATCGATAGATTCGGCTACTTTATTAAGATAAACCACATTAGATTCCACATCGTTATTTAAAATATAATTTTCAATATGATGAATCGGGATATTTTTGGCTTTTAAATCCATCGCGAAAATTAAATCTTCATATCCGTATTTTTTGACAGAAGTATTAAAAGGCACTTCCTCAAAAACATTCTTAGAAATCAGAAAATTATTGGTCTGAAAACTTAAATAAGGTTTCTCAATTCTTTTTTTTAAAGGTAAATTTTCTCTTTCAACAGCAAACCTCCATCTTAAAATATTATTGGGTGTCAAAGGTTTTTTAGGGGCAATTCTTCCTCCATAAACGACTTGTGATGAGAGGTTTAGTTCTATAAAATCGAAATATTTTTTTAAAAAATCATCAGAAATAATTTGACCGTCGCAATCCAGAAAAAGTAGGTAATCGGTATGCGAATATTTAAGAAAAAGATTTCTGATTTTTGATCTGCCTATATTTTTTTCAAGACCGACAAAACCGTCACACAAATTTAGAATTTCCTGGTTGTATTGGATGAATTTGGAGTCTGAAGCATCGTCAATAACAATAATTTCTGCGTTTAAAGAATCTTTTTGAATTTGATGTTTTAATTCTGTAATCAATTCTCTTACATCGAAATTAAAGACCGGAATGCACACAGAAATTTTCATTGTGCTAAACTTTTTCGATAATTTGCTGAATTCTTATTTCCTCAAGACAAGCCCAATCTCCTCTGAAGCATTCTTTGTCTCCAAAAACTGAACACGGTCTGCAGCTTAAATCTTTAATCTGGACCACGTCATTTTCACTTTGTCCGAACCCTAAAAACCCCGCAAAAGGATGGGTAGAACCCCACACAGAAATACACCTTGTTCCCACAATACTTGCCAAATGCATATTGGCAGAATCCATAGAAATCATTACTTCCAACTCAGATATTTTATTCAGTTCTTCCGAAAGGCTAAGTTTTCCTGCCAAACTTTGGGTGTTAGGAATTTGCTGTTCCCATTTTTCTAGGGTTTCCATTTCTTTTTTTCCGCCACCAAAAAAGTAAACTGTGTTTTTCTCTGCCAGAATTTTTGCCAGTTCGAAAGACTTTTCTAAAGGCAGCATTTTTCCTTTATGCTGTGCAAAAGGAGCAAAACCAATTCCTTTTTTTTGTGTAGTTTTCGGACGAAGCTGGTGCGAAAGGTTTACCGTAAAACCCATTTCACGAAATACATCTGCATAACGTTCTGTAGTTTTTTTAAGCTGAAATTTATCTAAATTCCAAACATTGGTAAGATTTTCTTTTTCTTCTTTTCCTTTATTTATTTTAAAAACTTTTAGCCCTTTTCTGATGTAAATTTTATCCAGTATTTTAGAACGTATAACATCGTGCAAATCAGCAATATAATTAGGTTTGTAAAGATTGAGGAGTTCTTTTGCCAAACGGCGTACTCCCAAAAAACCTTTATAATCGTCTACATCAATTCCGTGGAAGATAACATTCGGAATATCAGAGAATAAGCTTTCAAAATTTTTTCTGGAAACCATAATGATTTCCACATTAGGATTCTGCTCCAAAAACTCCCTGAACACAGGTGCTGTCATGGCAACATCACCAAAAGCAGAGAAACGGTATGCTAAAATTCGGGTCACTTCTTAAGATTTCAATTGATAAGCAACAGCGTAAAATTTAATCTGTTTGGTCATTGCCATTAATCCGTTGGCTCTGGATGGAGACAAAAATTCCTGCAACCCGATTTCGGAAATAAAATCGAAATCAGAGTCGAGAATTTCCTGTGTAGAATGCCCGCTGTAAATGCTGATAAGAAGAGAAACAATCCCTTTAGGCAAAATACCGTCCGAATCGGCATCGAAAAATAATTTTCCATCCTTAAATTCAGCATCAATCCACACTTTACTTTGGCAGCCTTTGATGAGGTTTTCGTCTGTTTTTTTATCTTCCGACAGCCCCTTCAGCTCTTTTCCAAGATCAATAATATATTCGTATTTCTGTTCCCAGTCATCCAAAAAGGCAAATTCGTTAATGATATCCTGCTGTTTTTCTTTGATGGTCATATTGGTACTTTTCTTTTGGCAAAGATACTGTTTTTAGATTTTTGTTGTCTCGGTTATCTCCTTGAATACTTTTGTTTTATTTCTTACTTTTACCGTCCCAATTGTAAGACAGATTGTAATGGCAAAAGCAGCGAAAAAAGAAACCCCTTTAATGACTCAGTATAACACCATCAAGGCGAAATATCCGGATGCGCTTTTGCTGTTCAGAGTAGGTGATTTTTACGAAACTTTTGGGCAGGATGCTGTAAAAACATCACAGATTTTAGGAATTGTTTTAACGAAAAGAGCCAATGGAGAAGGGCATATAGAGCTTGCTGGATTTCCGCATCATTCTGTAGATTCTTATTTGCCGAAGCTTGTGAGAGCAGGGATTAGAGTTGCCATTTGTGACCAGTTGGAAGATCCTAA
Organism: Chryseobacterium oryzae; assembly: GCF_022811665.1. Lineage (NCBI taxonomy): Bacteria > Pseudomonadati > Bacteroidota > Flavobacteriia > Flavobacteriales > Weeksellaceae > Chryseobacterium > Chryseobacterium oryzae. The sequence continues at coordinate 3,088,899 of NZ_CP094529.1, read as the reverse complement.
ATCGGTAAAAGGAATCGTAAAGCGTGGCGTTACGGAACTGGTAACTCCGGGAGTAACGTTCAACGATCAGGTTTTAACATCGAAGAAAAATAATTTTCTTCTATCGCTTCACAAAGAAAAAGAAAAATACGGAATTGCTTTGGTAGATATTTCTACGGGAGAATTTCTGGTAAGTGAAGGTAATTTGGAAAAACTCCTGCATATCGTAAGCACGTTCGATCCTAGTGAGATTATTTACCAACGCAGTGTTCAGATTCCGGAGCAACTTAAGAATAAAAATGTTTTTAAGCTTGAAGATTGGGCTTATCAATATAATTTTGCATACGAGAAACTTACCAATCATTTTAAAACCAATTCTTTAAAAGGTTTTGGGGTAGAAAATTCTCAATTGGCGATTACAGCAGCAGGAGCTATTTTCGCTTATCTTGTGGAGGATACTCATCACAACTTATTGGCACATATTACCAAAATTCAGGTAATTCCGCAGGAAGATTATCTGATGATGGATCATTTTACGCTCAGAAATTTAGAAATCGTTTATCCGAGCAATGCCAAAGGGAAATCACTTTTGGATATTGTAGATAAAACGTCTACACCAATGGGTGGAAGGCTTTTAAGAAGAAGAATTATACTTCCTTTAAAATCGGTTCATGAGATTAACAGAAGGCTTTCTTTAATAGATTTTCTCAACGAAAACGATCATCTAAAGTATGAAATCTCTGTTTTGCTCCGTTCAATTTCAGATTTAGACCGATTAATGGGAAAGCTGGCTGCCGAAAAAATTTCTCCTAAAGAATTGGGATATCTTCGACAAAGTCTTATCAATATTCAGAAAATTAAATACTTACTGCATCCTCATGCAGATGTTTTGGCGTGGTTGGAACCCATAAATAATTTGGATGAACTCATTGTTTTACTGGAAAATCATTTGAATGACGAACTTCCCGTAAGTCTTGCCAAAGGAAATGTAATTAAAGAAAATATTTCGGTTGAGTTAGATCATCTTCGTGGGCTTCAAAGTAAAGGAAGAGGATTTTTGGATGAAATGTGCCAAAGAGAAATAGAAAGAACAGGTATTTCTAGTCTGAAAATAGATTTTAATAACGTGTTCGGATATTTTATTGAGGTCCGAAATACCCACAAAGACAAAGTACCTGCCGAATGGCTGAGAAAGCAAACGTTGGTGAATGCAGAGCGGTACATCACAGAAGAGCTGAAAGAATACGAAAATCAGATTCTAGGTGCAGAAGAAAAAATTAGTGTTTTGGAAAATGAACTTTACCGTAAAGTTTGTTCTGATACTATGATATATATTGATAAAATTCAGGAAAACTCTACTATCATTGCACAGTTGGATGTAGCTGTCGGATTATCTGAACTGGCTGTATCTGAAAGCTATACCAAACCGGTACTGAATGAAAATTTTTCTATCGATCTGAAAGAAGCAAGACACCCGATTATAGAAAATGCACTTCCGTTAGGTGAAAAGTACATTCCGAATGATATTTTTTTAGATAAATATTCTCAGCAGATTATCATGGTTACAGGACCCAACATGGCGGGGAAATCTGCCATTTTGCGTCAGACTGCAATTGTGTGTCTTTTGGCTCAGATAGGCAGCTTTGTACCTGCAAAACATGCAGAAATAGGAGTTTTAGATAAAATATTTACCAGAGTAGGAGCAAGTGATAATATTTCTGCGGGCGAATCGACTTTTATGGTTGAAATGAACGAAGCGGCGAATATTCTTAATAATATTTCGGAAAGAAGCCTGATTCTTTTGGATGAAATCGGACGCGGAACGTCTACCTACGATGGTGTTTCTATTGCATGGGCAATTGCAGAATACCTTCACCAACATCCTACACAGGCTAAAACTTTGTTTGCCACTCATTATCATGAACTGAATGAGATGACCGTGAATTTTGAAAGAATTAAAAATTTTCATGTTTCTATTCAGGAAAATAAAGGAAATATAATTTTCCTCAGAAAACTTGTTCCGGGTGGAAGTGAACACAGTTTTGGTATTCACGTAGCAAAATTGGCAGGAATGCCATCAAAAGTTGTGAACAGAGCCAATGAAATTTTGAAAACCCTTGAAGCAAGCCGTTCTCAAAGTGGAGGATCTTCAGAAAGCATTAAAAGAGTGACGGAAGAAAACATGCAGTTATCATTTTTTCAGCTGGACGATCCTGTTTTGGAAAATATTCGGGAAGAACTTACAAAAATCGACATCAATACATTGACGCCGATTGAGGCTTTGATGAAATTGAATTCAATTAAAAAAATGATCGGAGGGTAAAAATTTTAACTGATTTTTATTGTTAAAGGTATTTTATATCGGCTTCTTACAGCTTGTCCTTTAATTTTACCCGGTTTCCATTTGTCTTTAATGCTTCGTACCGCTTTTTTAACTTCGGCATTGAATTTTTCGTTGGAGCCGCTTACTTTTACATCGGTCATACTGCCGTCTCTTTCTATGATGAAACTTATTAAAGCTTTGAGATCGTTTTCTCCATTTTCAGGGTGAAAAGCATTGGTGTCGACAGCATTCTGGAATTGAGTTCTAAAAGCTGAAATTCCTTCAGGAAAATCGGGCATTACATCTGGATTTTTATAAACTATCAGGAAATCTATGGGCTTATTCTTGTCCTCTTGAGAAACCGGAAGAGGCACTTCAGTGGAGCTAGCAACTTGCCCAAAAGCGGTAATGCTAAAAATTAAAGCTATTGCGGTAATAATATATTTCATAAGTTTTCCCAGGTAATTATTTAACTTATTGGATGTTGTCCAGAAACCAATGCAATTTAATCATACTTTTTGCTAACCAAAGGGAAGTAAAAAAGATACCGTACAGGTTTCCCGTTTATTGTGGCTGGTTTCCAACGTTCAGTTAATCTACTGATTCCTAATTCTGCTTCTTTAACGTGTTTTTTGTTTTTTCCTACTGCGGTAACATTTCTTACATAACCGTTTTCTTCAACAATAAAATAAAGATGTACATCTAATTTTTCATTGTTTTTAAGATTCAGAGTTTCAATAGCTTCAAAATATTTTCTTTTAAAAGCTTTCATTCCGTTAGGGAATTCGGGTGCTGTATCTGCTTTAGAAACAACCCCTTTTAGATCAAAAACAGTTTTTAGATAATTCAGATCCGGAATTTCGGCTGCGTTAATATTCTGAAGCTTACTATTTTCGTCTTCTTTGTTGTCCTCAATAAAAGTTTCTGTGGAAACAGGAAAAACCATAAGATACCTTACCGCTTGATTTTTAATGGTAGCAGGTTTCCAGCGTTCAAAAACTTTCTGCATGGCTGTTTCTGCATCTTTATTCAGTTTTTTATTTGGAGAAATTGCGATGTAATTTCTTACGTATCCGGTTTTTTCTACAACAAAATAAAGACGTACATTATCTTTTTTAGAATGAGAAACTTTGTAAAACTCAAAAAATCTTTTTCTGAATTGTTTCATTCCACCCACAAATTCAGGTGTTGTATCTGCACTTAATGCAACATCTTTCAAGTCGAATTTTTTCTTTAAAAAATCTAAATCTGTAGCAGATATTGAATCTGAAACCGGAATTGTATTTATTTCAGGATTTTTTGAGGCAACCGAAGCAGAATCTTGTGCAGATAAGAAAACACTGCTAATTACTGCAATAGAAATTAGGATGGTTTTAATCATTTTGTTTTTAATTGTGGAATTTTTAAATCAGGATTTGATTCCAGTTAATGATTGCAAAGTTAAGATATTTAGAATTATTTGTAATTTGTTTTATATTTACATTACAGTAACATTTTAAAATGGTGGAAAACAAAGATTTCGATTTCAAGCTAAAATTCAGCATCCCTTTTTTTGTTCTTACAATTTTGCTTTTTTTAGTAGAGGTTTTAATCGCGACAAAGCTTAGAGATGTTTTTTTTGTGCGTGCCTATTTAGGGGATGTAATTGCTGTAATATTACTTTATACTTTTGTTAGGACTTTTTTACAAATAGACAGAGAAAAACTGATCATCGGAATTTTTATTTTCTCGTGCCTCGTAGAGTTTGCACAGTATTTAAATATTGCCGAAAAATTAGGCTTCCAACCAGGAAGCCTAATGTATATTGTTATTGGAAATTCTTTCTCGTGGATAGATATTTTGTGTTATGCAGTTGGATGTCTGATCGTTTATACCTCCTTCCAATTCAGGAAAAAGGGTTAAGATTATCTCCCAAACTGGTCATACTTATCTTCTGCGTATTGAATAAAACGGTTCAGTAAAGCAACATTGTCTTTTTCCAAGGGAGTAAGCTCGCCATCAACATTGTTAGAAACCGGAATATACCAGTCTGTCTGCTCAAAAAAATATCGGTACGTAGGTTTTTTAAATGCATAGCCGTGTCTTGCAAAAACTGCATTTTTAATAATTTCCATATCGAGTTTTCTGAGGTTTTTTAAGTCTTTTTCGGTAAGCTTTTGCCTGGAAGCATTGATCTTAAATATGGCTTTAGAAGCATATCTATTTTTTGAGGCGGTAAAAGTTTCGGTTTTCCCAGTTTCTTCATCCGTATATTTTTCTTTAGAATATTTGGTATTTTCCCAGTCTACCACATCAGAATTTTCATCCAGCATAAAATTGGGATTATAAACAAACTCCTTTTTAATCAGCTTCAGATTTTTCAAAGGTGCTTTTACTGCAGACTTGTTGAAGGCTGTCCATTTCCCGGTGATACTGTCGTTTTTGAGTTTCACTTCAAACCTTCCGTCGGTTTTATCATTTCCGGGTTCATCCAAAACAAAAGTTTGGGAACCTTCTTTAAAAACCCCTCTGAAAGGTCTTTGAGCTCCATCTACAATGCTTTGTCCGTAAACGCTGTCTTTGGTAATCCTGTTGATTTTTAATGAGATTTTTTTGAAATCAATTCCATCATAATACTCCTTCGTCTCGCTGTCATAGACTTGACCTCTCCCCTCAAAATCGCCCATGTAAATACCGTAATACTCTTTATGTACTTCGGGAACGATTACAGAATCTTTCTTTACAGCTAAGCTGTCTTTAGACTTCGCATGGGTTTCCGTCTCTTTTTTACAGGAAGATAAACTGATGACAAAAAGGGCAATTAAAGAAATTTTTAAAATTTTCATACAATTAAATGTGTTTTTTTAAAATTAAATATTCTATTAAAATAATGTTTGGAACCCAACCCAACCACGCTATGATTTGATAGACATCCATCGGATTCGGGTGGAATAAATATACAATAATTACTTTCCACATTCTCAAGGTAATGGCAGAAATTGTCAATGCAAAACTTCGCCACATCCATTTTTTATGTTCTGTAAATTTTTTCTGTCGGGCTAATTGATAAGCTTTAAACGTTGAGAACCACCATAAACTCCCCAAAATCACAAATGAAATTTTAGAAAGAAATCCTCCATTGGCAAAAACTCCCATATAAATTCCTGATGGTGCTGCAAATAAAAGAATTAGAAAAACATATATTTTCCCTGTGCTTTTATGGAAATTTTTCACACCAAAATCTTTTCTGAGAATGGCTAAAAAACCGGTTAGTAGAACAAAAATACTTGTGTAAACGTGAGTGTAAAAAAAATAAAGATATTCTGGTCTGTCTGTAACTTCAGTTTGTTTAATCATTAAAAAACTTACATCACTTTTCAAAGGAATATATTCGAAGGTAATTTTCAACATCAGCCAAAAGAAATATCCGAACCCGATAATTAAAAGGATTTTGAATAAACTCGAAATATTTTTTTTAGCTGAAAGCATATTTTATTAAAATTCTTACGGAAAATAAACTTTTTATAATTGGTTCAAATCCTGTGCAATCAGCCAGGCTTCACTCCAACATGCCTGAAAATTAAATCCGCCGGTTACCGCATCAATATTTAAAACTTCTCCGGCAATATACAAATTAGGCAACAATTTTGAAGACATATTTTTAAAGTTAATCTCCTTTAAATCAACACCTCCAGCGGTTACAAATTCATCCTTAAAAGTAGATTTTCCGGTAACCTGAAATTTCTTTTTGCATAAATTTTCAAGAATCGTTTGCATTTCTTTGCCTGAAATATTTGCAATTTGTTTATTCAAATCGACTTTTGAAACTTCCAGTATTCTCTGCCAAAAACGATTGGTTACTTCAAATATTTTAGACTGTCCGATAGATTTCTTTGGATTCGATTGTTTAAAATTCTGAAATAGTTCTTCGGCATCATCAAAATCTTTGGAAATAAAATTAACTTCAATTTCAAAGTTGTATTTTACTTTTGCCAGATTAATGGCTTCCCAGGCAGAAATTTTTAAAATTGCAGGTCCCGAAAGTCCCCAATGCGTAATCAAAAGCGGCCCGCTCTCTTCGGTTTTCAGTTTGGGAATGGAGGTTTCTGCCATTTCGAAACTTGTTCCTGCCAAATCTTTCAGCAAATCATCTTTAATATTAAAAGTAAAAAGAGAAGGAACCAGATCAACGATTTTATGACCTAAATTCTCTATCATTTTTAAAGATTTTGGCGAACTTCCTGTGGTATAAATCACAAAATCTGCTTCAAAATCTCCTAAACTGGTTTTAACCGAATATTTTTCATCCGTTTTTTCAATCTCTTTAACCGAACATTTCGTTTTCACTTCAACCTTTTTCTGCTGAATTTCATTCAGAAAAGTATTGATAATGGTTTGCGAAGAATTGCTTTCCGGGAAAACTCTGTTATCATTTTCTATTTTCAACGATACTTTTCGTTTTTCGAACCAATCCATCGTATCTCCCGGCTGGAATTTGGTGAAAACACTCAGCAGTTCTTTGTTTCCGCGAGGATAAAACTGAACCAGCTCTTTTGGATCAAAACAGGCATGAGTTACATTGCAGCGACCACCTCCGGAAATTTTCACTTTCTGAAGAACGTCAGAATTCTGCTCCAAAATGGTGATTTTATATTTTTTTTCGTCAAGATTGGCAGCACAGAAAAATCCTGCAGCACCTCCTCCGATAATGATAATTTGTTTCATAATGATTTAATCTTATGCTGAAGATTATTTTTACAAAACTACAATTTTTATAAACCATCTTATTTGAGTAATTTTGGGAATTATAATTTTTGAATTTTAAAAGTAAATTAATAATCACAAGAGCTTTCATATTCATTCAATTTGTCATTCCGTAGGAATCTCAGTTGAAGAAAGGCTATTGTTTTTAGATTCCTGCGGAATGACAAACATAACGTTGATTTTCTAATAAAGAATTTGTGATCTTTTCTTTTAATTCAAACTAAACTATTTTTTTTAAAATGACTTTTTACCATACATTCGAAGTTCGCTGGAGCGATCTGGATGCCAATAAGCATCTTGCCAATTCTTCTTACGTGCAATACTGTGCACAGACCAGAATGGCGTTTATGAAAAAAGAAAAAATGGGCGTTACCCAAATGAGCCGTTGGGGCATTGGTCCTGTAATTATGCACGAAAGATTTTCTTTCTTTAAAGAAATTTTTGCCGATCAAAAGGTAATAGTAAGTCTTGAAATTGATGGTTGTGCAGAAGACGCATCCATTTACCGTTTTGTACATAAATTTTATCTCCCCGATGGTTCTCACTGTGCCACATCTGAAGCAACCGGGGTTTGGATTGATACGATGCTCAGAAAAATGACTTCTCCGCCGGATGATGTAGTGGAAGCGATGAACAAATACAAAACCGCCGAAACCATCCTAATGACAAGAGAAGATTTTAAAAAACTCCCTTTCCGCCCGGAAAATATAGATCCGGCAATTTTTAATAAATAAATGATAATTGATAAATAATGATTGATTTTTTCAGCATTTATCAATTATCCAACATCATTTATAATTTAACGTATGTTTGAAGATAAAGAGCAAGAATTAACGCCCATCTCAAAATTAGGAGAATTTGGTTTAATTAAGCATTTAACCGAATTTTTTCCATTATCCAATGAATCTTCGGAGCTTGGAGTGGGAGATGATGCAGCGGTTATAAATCCCGGAAATAAAAAAGTTATCTTAACTACTGATGTTTTGGCAGAAGGGGTCCATTTCAACTTAGGATATGTTCCTTTAAAACATTTGGGATATAAAGCCGTTGTGGTGAACCTCAGCGATATTGCCGCGATGAATGCCACACCCACACAGATTTTGGTTTCTTTAGCCGTTTCTAACCGTTTCCCGGTAGAAGCTCTGGAAGAAATTTATGCCGGAATCCAGACTGCATGTGCTAGATATAAAGTTGATTTAATTGGCGGAGATACAACGAGTTCCAACGCTGGTTTGGTAATGAGCATCACGGCAATCGGAATAGAAAACGATGAAAATATTGTCAAAAGAAATGGTGCAAAACCCAACGATCTTTTGGTGGTAACAGGAGATTTAGGCGGAGCTTATATGGGTCTTCAGATTCTGGAAAGAGAGCACGCCGTTTTTTTGGCTGACCCCAATATGCAGCCTGAAATGGAAGGTTATGATTATATTTTAGAAAGACAATTGAAACCGGAAGCAAGAACAGACGTAAAAGGAATTTTGGAACAGCTGGATATCAAACCAACGTCTATGATTGATATTTCCGATGGCCTGGCTTCAGAAATCCTTCACCTTTCGGATCAGTCAAATGTTGGTTTCAGATTGTATGAAGAAAAAATTCCGATGGATAATCTTACGATTTCCACAGCAGATGAATTTAATTTAAACCCAGTAATGGCGGCATTAAGTGGCGGAGAAGATTATGAATTGCTGTTCACAATTTCGCCCAATGATTTTGATAAGATTAAAAACCATCCGGATTTCACAATTATCGGTCACGCCGTTGAAAAAGAAGACGGGAACTTTATGATTGCAAGAGGCTCTAACCAGTTAGTTGCTTTAACGGCACAGGGTTGGGATGCTTTTTTAGGAAATCAGCAGAAAGATTAAAATTTAATTTTAAATATTGTGAAGCCACTGCATTTTGTAGTGGTTTTTTGTTGATTGTATTTTTATGAAACGAATTCAAGTTGAGTTCGAATGGGCTATAAAAATCAAATCTCATTATAACTATTTTTGTAGTGATAAAATATTGTCTTAGCTTTGCTTCAAAATATAAATCTCGGTATTGTGTAACAAAACAGATTTTGTATTAACTAATCATCCAGTTACAATATGAAGAAAATTGTTTTACCAGAGAATGTAAAATATATTCTTCTTTTACCAAGAAAATTTAGATAAATAAAACTCGACATATGAAAATAAAAATTTCTCTTTTTCTGATGTTTTTTTTCTCCATCATTACCTTTGCACAGAAAACGGTAAGCGGTGTAGTTACAGATGAAGACGGAGTAGCAATTCCAAGTGCAAGTGTTACGGTAGAAGAGCCGGGAAAAGATGCTATTCTGGCTTATGGAATCACCAATTCTAAAGGTGAATATAAAGTAACTTTCAGTTCATCTGAATCTAATGTAGATTTAAAAGTTAAGGCATTTAATCAAAGACCGCAGACTAAACAGATCACTAACAGCAATCAGAATATCAGTTTCAAATTACAGCCGGAAGCTACAGAAATTAAAGAAGTAAAGCTGAAAACCAAAATAATTACTTCCCGTGGGGATACCATCGCCTACGATCTTAAGGCATTCGACAGCAAAAGTGACCGTACTTTAGCAGATGTAATGAAGAAAATTCCGGGGATAGAAGTAAAAGCAGATGGTACAATTATGTATCAGGGTAATGCCATTAATAAATTCTATGTTGAAGGAAAAGATCTTATGGAAGGTGGTTATGGAACCATTAGCAACTCGCTTCCTAAAGATGCTGTTGCTAAAGTGGAAGTAATGGAAAATCACCAACCTGTAAAAATGCTTCAGGGTAAAATACCGTCAGATGCAGCTGCTATTAATATTAAACTTAAAAAATCGGTTACCATGACCGGTAGAGGTGAAGTTGGAAGTGGTTTTGGAGATCCTTGGCTATGGAATGTAAAGCTCACGCCTATGTTTTTCAGCAAAAAACAACAATGGGTGCTCAATTACAAAACCAACAACATGGGAGAACAGGTAGAAAATGAAGGAAATATTATAGGATTTGGAAGTTCTTGGGAAGGTCGTAGAGGAAATGCCTCTCAGAACAGTTGGTTGGGTGTAGAAAATGCAAGCGTTCCTAATCTTCCGGTAAGAAGATATTTATTTAATAACGTTCATTATTTGTCTGCAAATTACCTTACCAATATCGATAAAAAACAAGAGTGGGAGCTAAAAACCAACGCCAATTATACCAATAATGCTGTTGAAAGAGAATCTACGACTTACGTAACCGATTTTCAGCAAAAAACAGAGTATGGTTATAAGTTTTTAAATAATTTCTATACAGACAAGCTTAAGGGAGAATTAATTTTCACAAAGAATGCTAAAAAAGGATTTTTTAAAAATGTTACAACATTCTCTCAATTTTGGAATGCCGATAGAGCAGATGCCAACAGATGGGATGTTTCGGGTAACAGATACGGAAACCAGGCAGTACAGTCTCCAACTTCTTCTTTCCAAAACTCGCTAAGTACCATCATTCCTTGGAAAGAAAAAATGGTTAATTTAAAATCGTATATTAACTATCAGGATGATAACCAAACATTACAGATTACACCTGCAGAATACTTGAAAATTCCTTTTATTCAGAATTCGTCATTAACGACAATTCCGTTTGCTCCGGGAAGTATAGCTCTTCAAAATTACAGAATGAAAACTTTAGAAACATCTCATTCTGCCAACATTAGTTTTACTACAAAAGGATGGACGTTTACTCCGCAAGTGGGTGTAGATTTTTCAACAGACAAACTCACTACAAACTTTGATGGCACAACTACAGGGGTAAATGGAGCTCCGGATTTTAACAGTCCTCTCTATGACAACGCTCTGAAGTTTACAGAAATTACTCCATCTGCTTCCGTAGGAATTAATTATAAAAATGATGCTTGGAGCTTGTTTTCGAACATTCCTGTAAATTTTAACAGCATTAAAGCAGAAGATCCAACTAGAAACGTAAACAAATCTTTAAACAAAACTACTTTTACACCTAATATTTTTGTACAGTACAGTTTCGCATCGTTCTTTAAAGCAAGTGCAAGCGGAAATATCAGTAATAATTTTGGAGATATTCAAACGGCTTATGCGGGATATATTCTTACAAGTCCGGGAGGCTTTAATGTGATGAATGCCAATAATCCTATTCCGCAGACAACTTCAAAAAGTGCAGGAGGTAGATTAGAGTATAGAAACCCATTGAATAATTTATTCTTTAATGCGGGGTATAGAGTGAGCAATTCTAAGAATAACTTATTGGCGTCTAGCAGAGTTAATTCATCTGGTTTCAGTGTTATCGAATATATTGAAAGTGAAAACAGCCGTGAAACCAATACTTTGTATGGTGAGATTGGCAAATATTTCCCTAAATTCAAAACAAATGCATCTGTTACTTTTAACCAGTCTAACACAACATCGCAACAACTTAGAAATAATGATTTTATCGATAACAAAAATGTAGGAAATACTTTAGGTTTTAAATTCAACAACACCTATTTTTCTTGGATGAGTGTAGATTTTAATGCTTCTAAAGGCTGGACTAAGCAAGAAAACGGAATTCAGAACAATAAAACAGAAAGTTACAACCATAATTTGAGTGTATTCTTTTATCCAATGGAAAATCATACGTTAGGATTTTACTGGGATCAGATCAATTCTAATTTCGGAGATACAAAATACAAGAATGCTTTCTACGATTTGTCTTACCAGTTTAGCTGGGCAAGTAAAAAAATTGATTTTGAATTGAAATGGATGAATATTGCCAACAGAAAAGTTTTTGAAAGAATAGATCTGAATTTGGCAACGGTGTCGCAAACTACCATGCAGCTTCGCCCAAGTCAGGTGATGTTTTCTGTAAAATTCAACTTTAAATAAAATATTATAGCCAACTCTGAAAAGGGTTGGTTTTTTTCTTAAAATAAAAACTTAAAAACTGTAACAATTTCTAAAAAACCAATACTAATCTTCAAAAGATATTAATACAACGTAATTAAAAACAGACCTATGAAAAATATATTATCATTATTAATGGTTGCTGTATTTGCCTTCTCTAATGCCCAGGAAAAGGAAAGTTCTAACCGTTTTTTTTATGAATTAACTTTTAAGCCTAAAAAAGACTCAACTAAGCTGGATAAAGTGATTACCGTTTTGGATATTACAAATAAAGACAGATCTGTTTATCAGGATTATACAGTAATTTCTCAGGATTCTATTACTAAAGTAGAAATAGAAGCCATGCAGAAAGCTGGTGTTTATAAAGATCTTTCTAAGTCCCTGAAAACGCCGAAATTTTCTGCAAGAATTCACAAATATTATCCGGGGATGAAAATAGAGTATATCGACAAAGTTGCCAACGGAATGACACCAGTGAATATTGCTTATACAGAAGATTTAAAATTCAAATGGAAAATTTCTAATGAAAAGCAAAAAATAGGAGAGTATAACACCCAAAAAGCTACTACAGATTTTGGAGGCAGAAAATGGACAGCTTGGTTCTCTACAGATTTGCCTTTTCCAGATGGTCCTTATAAATTCTGGGGGCTTCCTGGGTTAATTGTGAAAATAGAAGACGATGCAAAAAATTACTCTTGGATCTTGCAGGGTAATAAAAAAGTAGATGATTATAAAGAATTTTCTTACATGGAAACGCTTGCACAAGCTACTGGAGGAAAACCAAAAGATTTAACAAGAGAAAAATTCGAAAAAACGTTCAGCGATTTTAAAAAAGATCCTTTTGCATCTGTAAGACCAATGATGAATCAGGCAATGCTTTCTCAACCAGTACCAGGAACAGATGGAACAGTAGGAGATCTTATAAAAAAACAGGAGAAAATGTATAAAGATTTCTATAATGCGAATGATAATCCTATAGAAGCAACTTACAACAAAACTTCTGCGGCAGTAATAGAGAAATAAATCTCTTTAGATACTACATTCTTATTCAACTAAATTATATTTTAATTAAACCCAGATACTATTACAGTATTTGGGTTTATTTATTTGTCGTTTCGCTATTTAGATTAAATTTAAATAACGTATATTTGCAGTTACAAAAATTTTTATTTTGCAAGACATCACTTTACTTAGCCTCAGTAGTTTTCCTAAAAATACATTAGGTGAAATTATCGGTTATGATAATGACGGAATGGATATGCCTGTGAAAATTATAGAAATGGGAATTCTACCTCATACAGTTTTCAAAATCCTTTATCAGGCTCCTTTCAACGGACCTTTGTATGTTGAATTTGGTGAAGAAAAAAGCAGAATAGCACTCCGCCCCGAAGAGGCAGATTTTATTATTGTAGAAGAATTGATAGATGCAGGAAAATAGCCACAAAAAAATACTTTTAGTTGGAAACCCGAATGTTGGGAAATCTACACTTTTCAACGCTCTGTCCAATAAAAAGCAAAAAACCGGAAACTATACCGGAGTCACCGTTTCGAGCCATTCCGGAAAATACACATTCAATAACGAAGAAGTAGAGATTATAGATCTACCGGGATCTTACAGTATTTATCCCACTTCAGAAGATGAAGCAATTTTATCTAAATTCTTGCTGGAAAATAAGCAGGATTATTCTGGGATCATCTATATTCTAGAGGCGTTGAGTGTAAAAAGAGGACTGCTCCTTTTTCAGCAGATTCAGGATTTGGGAGTTCCCACAATTTTAATTCTCAATCAGATTGATCAGGCAGAAAGAAGAGGAATTCATATCGATGTAGACCAACTTTCTTCTAAACTGAATGTAAAGGTTATTAAAACCAATGCTAAAGAACATTTAGGCATAGATATTATTAAAGAAGCTATTTTTAATGATGATTTTATCGCTGCAGAAAATCAATCGTTCAAGATACCTTCAGAACATCACGAAAAATTATCAGGAAATCAGTATAAAGATTGGCTGGATGTTACTTTCAACAAAAATAGAAAAGATAAAAGTTTAAATCCTAAAAGATTACAGGTTCAGGAAACGGTAAGAAGATATCAGAAAATTGATGATGTTTTGAATGAAGTAATATCCAAAAAACCTGAATTTAAGCAGCTTCTTACAGATAAATTAGATAAACTTCTTGTACATCCTGTTTTTGGATATTTATTTTTTCTGCTGGTGCTTTTGGTTATTTTTCAGAGCGTATTTTTTATCGCAGAATATCCTATGAACTTAATTGATGAGTTTTTTGGATGGCTTTCGGATACATCGGCAGAACATCTTCCGGTAGGACCAATCAATTCATTGGTTTCCAAAGGGATTATTCCCGGATTAGGAGGTATTATTGTTTTTGCTCCGCAGATTGGTATTTTATTGTACTTCCTTTATTTGCTGGAAGATTCCGGATATATGTCGAGAGTTATATTTTTAATGGACAGAATTCTCCGCCCTTTCGGTCTGAACGGAAAAAGTATTGTTCCGCTCGTTTCGGGAACGGCTTGTGCAATTCCTGCAGTTATTTCGACAAGAAATATAGAGAATCTTAAAGAAAGATTGCTTACCATTTTGGTAACCCCTTTTATGACTTGTTCTGCAAGATTACCTGTTTACAGTATAATTATAGGACTCATTATTTCAGATAAAACGATTTTCGGGATTCATTATAAAGCTTTGGTGCTTTTAGGAATGTATTTGTTAGGGTTTTTTGTTGCCCTTTTATCTGCGTTTATTTTGAAGCATTTTATTAAAGAAGAAAAGAAAACGTATTTGGTAATGGATCTTCCTACTTATAAAAAACCTTTGTTCGGAAACGATTTAAAATTGGTTTTAGGGAAAGTTTGGGAATTTATTACCGGAGCAGGAAAGATTATTTTTGTAGTAAGTATCATCGTTTGGGTTTTAAGCTATTTCGGACCTAAACAAAAACCCGGAGAATGGGTTTCAGCCGATGTCTCATTAGATCATTCTTATCTTGCCAGAATGGGAAAGGTTATAGAACCCGCTATTGCACCGTTGGGATACGACTGGAAGATGGGAGTAGGAATTCTTACGAGTTTTGTAGCACGGGAAGTTTTTGTAGGAACTATGTCTACTTTATACAGTCTGGATGATGATGTTCCTGAAGGAAAAGTGATCGATAAAATGCGGCATGATGTAAAACCGAATGGAGAAAAAGTTTTCAGTTTTGCAACAGGAATTTCTATTCTCTTATTTTACGCATTTGCTATGCAGTGCGTATCTACGATTGCTGTAGTGTACAAAGAAACTAAAAGTTTTAAATGGACAGCTTTGCAGTTGGTTATGATGACCGGTTTGGCATATTTTGTGTCGATGATTGTATATCAAACGTTAAAGTAAAATGAATAATTCGATGGTTTTTCAATATATAATAGTTGCGTTGATAGTAATTTTCGCATGCTATTCTTTTTACAGAATTCTCCGTAAAAATTTTTCGAGTAAAAAATTCACTTCCAAACGATCAAGTTGTAATAAGAATTGTGGTTGTTCTTAACCTAAAGGTTATGAAAATCGGCTTAAAAAATAGCTTGAAATAATTTTTATTGTCTGAGATTTTCTAAATTTTATATTCGATTCCTTTTCTAAGTATAGATTGGATGCATTCTTATTGCGTTATATTTCTTGTATGTGTATAAATGAGATCATTATTACGGAAATGTAAAGAAAAGATTTGTGAACATTTACATTGCGGGTATTTGAGTATCTTTGCAGAAAATTAATTCAATCAAATTAGAATAAACTACGATGTCATTAATAAAAAGTATTTCAGGTATTCGCGGAACAATTGGAGGTAGAGTAGGAGATAATTTAACACCGCTTGATGTGGTAAAATTTGCTTCCGCTTTTGGGACATGGCTTCAGAATAATAAAAATAAAAAAGATTTAACGCTTATTATCGGACGAGATGCCAGAATTTCAGGTTCTATGGTTAATTCGTTGGTTACCGCAACCTTACAAGGGTTAGGAATTCATGTGATAGATTTGGGATTATCTACAACACCGACTGTTGAGGTAATGGTTCCCGAGCTGAAAGCAGATGGAGGAATTATTTTAACCGCATCTCACAATCCTAAACAATGGAACGCCTTGAAGCTTCTAAACGAAAAAGGGGAATTTATTAGTGGAGAAAATGGAGCAGAAGTTTTAGCTTTAGCCGAAAGTGAAGATTTCAACTATGCTGAAGTGGATGATTTAGGGAAATACGAAACAAGAGAAGATGCTTTTGATATTCATATTCAAAAGATTTTGGATTTGCCAATGGTAGATGTAGAAGCTATTAAAGCAAAAAAATATAAAATTGTTCTGGATGCAGTAAATTCTACAGGAGGAATAGCGATACCAATGCTTTTAGATAAACTGGGATGCGAAACTGTAAAATTATATTGCGAACCCAACGGACAGTTTCCTCACAACCCGGAACCTTTGAAAGAACATTTGGGAGATATCTGTGAACTGGTAAAAAAAGAAAAAGCAGATTTTGGAGTTGTGGTAGATCCTGATGTAGACAGATTGGCTTTAATTGATGAAAAAGGAGAAATGTTTGGGGAAGAATACACCTTGGTTGCTGTTGCAGATTATTTACTGAAAAACAAAAAAGGAGTGGCAATTTCTAACCTTTCTTCCAGCCGGGCTTTAAGAGATGTGGCTCATGCGCATCACTCAGAATATTTTGCCAGTGCAGTAGGAGAGGTAAATGTAGTCAACTTAATGAAAGAGAAGAATGCAGTAATCGGTGGCGAAGGAAATGGCGGAATTATTTATCCGGATCTTCATTACGGAAGAGATTCTTTGGTGGGTGTTGCATTATTTCTAACACATTTGGCAAAAGAAAATAAAACTGTTTCGGAGCTCAGAGCAGGATACGCTAGCTATTTTATGGGTAAAAAGAAAATTGAACTTACTCCCGAGATTAATGTAGATGATCTTTTAACTAAAGTGGAAAAAGAATATCAAAATGAAGAGGTTTCTACTGTTGATGGTGTAAAAATAGATTTCGAAAACAATTGGGTTCATTTGAGAAAATCGAATACAGAACCTATTATCAGAATCTACACGGAGGCTAAATCGCAGCAAGAAGCAGATCAGTTAGGTGATGAAATGATAGCCAAAATCAATAGTTTGATTTAAAAAAAATAAAATCTATTTCATCATTTTAAAAATTATTATTATTAAATTTATAGTCATTAAGATTTTCAGAAGCGGGGATTAGAATATCTCATCTCTCAGGTCTTAAATCTTAAAACTCATTTATATTGGAAGAATATTTTGGAAATGAACTTGTAAAAAAGTTCGAAGAAATGATGGAAATCAACGATGAATTCTACTTTGATACGGAAGAGCTAGAAGACATTATTGTTTATTATTTGGAGCTTGGAGACTTCAATTACGCCGATATGGCAGTAAATTATGGTCTTAAGCTTCATCCCAATTCTCTGGATATCAAGATTAAAAAACTTGAAGTACTTTTGGAATGGGAAGACTTTAACACAGCAAAACAGCTGATAGATGAGCTTAAAGGTTCATCTATGGAAAATACAGATTTTCTGGTTTGTTATGCTAAGTATTATTCAAATTTAGGAAATCCTAAAAAATCTATAGAAATCTGCAAAAAAGCTTTGGAACTAGAGGAAGAGCAAAACTTTCTCAACAATTTTATTGCAGATGAGTATGTGAATCTTGGAGATCCTTTTAATGCACTTAAATACTATCAGCAAGCCCTTAAAGAAGATCCTTTGGACGATTACTCTTTAGAAAATATTATGATCTGTTTTAATGATCTTAATAAGAGTGACGAAGCTATCGCTTTTCTGAATGATTACTTAGACGAGTTCTCTTATTCTGAAATGGCTTGGAGTGAATATGGGCAATATTACTTTGTCCGTAAAAATTACGAAGAAGCCATAAAAGCTTTCGATTATATGTTGGCAATAAATTCCGGGTCTGTTGGAGTTTACGCCAGTAAAGCAGCATGTTACGAAGCGTTAAACCAATATCAGAAAGCTATTTCTGTGTATGAAGAGATGCTGGAATTAGAATATACCAAAGCATTTACATATTACAAAATAGGATTGTGCTATAAAGCTTTAAAACAGCCCATAATTGCACTTAATTATTTTCAGAAATCTTTAAGAGAAGATCCGCAGTTTTATCTTTCGATGATGGAGCAGTCTTATCTTTATGAAGAAATGGGTGGAATGCCGGAAGCTCTTCATTTTGCAAAAGAAGCTACATTGTTGAATGACGATAACCTCGATTATCAGAAAAGGCTTGCATTTCTCTTTATTGATGCCGGAAAGTTTGAAGAAAGTCTTACCTGTTTAAAAAAATTGGTAGATGCAGAACCGTCCAGATTTTACAATTGGTATGCTTATTCTGAAGTTTTGATGTTGGTAGGAGAATATGAAGAAGCGGTAACTATTTTAGAAAACGCAATAAAATACCATTACCGTGCAGAATTATTCTATCAGCTAAGCAACTGCTTCTTCAACTTAAATGAAAAGGAGAAAGGCACGAAGTCACTTAAAAAAGCTCTAGACTTAGATCCTACACTTGTTTCTGATATGCAGAAAAAATATCCTTATATTAAAGATGAGGTAAAGAAAGTAAAATCGAAAGAAAAGAAAAGAGGCTAATTTCAACCAGCCATAAAGTAAAAAGTCCGGAAGCAATTCTGGACTTTTTTATGAATGTATGTTTATTAAAATCTTTATAGATTATTTTACCATAAAAAAAACACTGAAAGCAAAGCTTTCAGTGTTTTTTTCGTATAAAACGCCGATCTGGATTAAGCGTTCGGTTCTACAGATACAAAAGATCTGTTGTTTGCTTTCTTTCTGAAAACTACTTTTCCGTCTACTAATGCAAACAAAGTGTGGTCTTTACCTATACCCACGTTTTCACCTGGGTGGTGTTGTGTACCTCTTTGTCTAATGATGATGTTTCCGGCAATAGCTTCTTGTCCTCCGAAAATCTTCACACCTAATCTTTTAGAGTGAGATTCTCTACCGTTCTTGGAACTACCAACTCCTTTCTTGTGTGCCATTTTATTTTAAGGTTTTTTGGTTTAAATTATTCTGCGCTTTCAGTTGCTTCAGCGTCAGCTTTTTTAGTTGTTTTCTTTGCTGGTTTTTCAGCTTTCTTACCTTCAAATCCTGTAATACCAGTGATTTTGATCTGAGTAAGAGATTGTCTGTGACCGTTTTTCACTTCGTAACCTTTTCTTCTTTTCTTTTTGAAAACGATTACTTTATCAGCTTTTACGTGGTCTAAGATCTCTGCCTCTACAGTGATTCCGTTTACAGCTGGGGCGCCTACAGTGATTGCTCCGTTTACAGTAAGAAGAATTTTATCGAAAGATACTTTTCCTCCTTTATCTCCTTTTAAACGGTTTACAAACAACTTCTGGTCTTGCTCAACTTTGTATTGAAGCCCTGCTATTTCTACAATTGCAAACATTGTCTATAAATTTTTAGTTAATTCGAGGTGCAAATGTAAGGATTTTTTATTCACTAACAATATGATTTTGAGATTTTTTCTATTTTTTGTATAAGTTTAATTCTAGCTGGTTATTATTTGTTTTGAATTTCTCTGCCATAGATTGCTCAAAATACTTAATAATTTCTGCTTTATCTGTAAGTTTTGCCCCTCCTTCTGTGGTAACGGTCATTGTTGTATGAGGGTCTGCAAGATCTAGTTTAATATCTTTCGCAGGATCATTTTTATAGGACAAATACAATTTTTTATATTGAGTTGGGGTAACTTTTACGCCATTAAACTCATGCTTTGCCTCTTTTTCCAAATCCCAAATATAGTTCCAGGAATGGTCGTTTGCAGTTAACTTTCTATTTCCTTTCAGCAAAAACTGATGAGATTTTGTTTTGTCCTGAAGTTTTACAATTAATCCCGGCAAACCATGAAATTTGTAAGGACCATCTGGAAAAGGTAAATCTTTAGAAAACCAAGCTTCCCAAATTCTTCCTCCAAAACTCAAAGTTGCTTTCTGGCAATTATAATTTTCAATTTTTTGTGTTTCGGGGAGAATGTTCCATTTCAAAATAGGATTTTCCTCGATAATAAGATTTGTTTCCTCAATTTTAGTAAACCAAGTCGTTTTTGTGACAGGATAAGGTTTTTCAACTAAATAAGAGACATTCCAATCTTCCATATTGGTAGAATAACTAATTTCGTTTGGATTGATTTTTCTTTGTTTAATAATAGAATTATTCGCAATAGAATCACTTGCAAATTTTGCCTGACCGTAGAAATAAGATTTTTCAGGAAAAATATCCAGATTTACAAACTCTTTTTTGAGGCTGTCTGTTTTTGTTGAATCTATTTTGAATTGATATTCGTAAATAAAACGGTTTCCCTGCGCCGAAAGATTTAGAAAAGCGAAGAACACCAAAAGGGAGCAAAAATTAAATTTCATTGTTCCTGATTAATTCTCCAAATATAGAAATTAAATCGATTCTCTTTTATTTGTATTTTTGAGAAATATTCCAAATTTAGATGAACAGAGATCTTTACATCGATTTTGCCAAAGGACTTGCCACACTTTCCATTATTTTTATCCATACAGCTTTTTGGTCTGGGCAGTTTTATATTATTCCGGAAATCAGAGTGTTTTCACTGGTATTTGATGTCGCACTTTTCTATGCACTAAGCGGAATTACTTCTGGCTCAAACATAGAAAAAACCTTTTACCGTTTACTGAAATTACAGATCACTTACATGCTTTTTGTAACGCTACTTTTCTTTTTAGATTATTTCTTTAAAATTTTCGGTTTAACTTTTTTCTCGCTAGATTGGCTTCAGAAGTTTTATTCTACTTTCGGATCAAAATATGCGGCAACAAGCATTTCCACTGTTCCGCAATGGCAGAATTTAGGCAACTGGTATCTTCATGAATACACTAATGCAGACACTTTTCCCGTAGTAATGGGAAGTTTCTGGTATCTGAAAGTCTATTATATTTTAACTGTTTTCGGAGTTTTAATTCTAAGATTTTTCCCTAAACATATTAATTGGTTTATCGGAATTTGTATCGGTTTAACATTGCTTTTCAATATTTCCCCTGAAATTTATCCGAACGGACAAGTCGGTTACGTTGCATTTTATCTGACGGTTTTTCTGGTTGCCAATAAAATGAGAGGAAAAACAATTCCTACAAAAATGATTCCTCTACTTTATGGTTTGGTTGCAGCAGCATTACTTTGGATGTTTTGGTATTTTGGGAATGATATATTCTATAAAATCAACAAGCAAAAATTTCCACCAAAAATCCCTTATATCATTTGGTCTTTATTTTCTCTTACAACACTTTTTGTGTTTTATAACCGTCTTAAAATTAACAAAGAAAACTTTATAACCTACGTTGGAAAAAATGCCATTTTCTTTTATTTCGGACAGGGAATCAGCTCTTCGCTTGTTTATTTCTTCGTCGTTCCCATGAAAGAATTGATGCCTTGGTGGGTTTTGATGATTCTTATTTATATAATGAATGTCATTTTAGCGTTTATCATTTCGGCTGGTCTGAAGAAATTTGATGATTTTGGCTGGAAGGTTTTGGAATTTTTAAGAAAAAAAACCGCCACAAAGTAAGAGGCGGTTATCAATTTTTTTTAGACTAAATCTTTAATCTTTACTCGATCTTCCGCCACGTACAAGAACGGCAACCAAAATAATAAAGAGGATTGCTCCTATAATAATGTACACTGGGTTGGCGTACCATTCTTCGGTTTTGGTGGTAGTGGTGGTAACTTCTACTTTAGGAGCTGTTTCCTGAGCGAAAGCAATAACTCCTGAAAAAAGTGTAAAAATGAAAAAAGCAAATTTTTCCAATTTTTTTGTGAATAATGATGTGTTCATTCTTTTGATTTTAGTGTTGGTATAATATAATCTAACATTATGCCATGATTCTTCATAAAATAGGAACGAAAAGCAAATTCTTATCTAAAGAATATTTATTTTATTTAAATTTACAGAAATTTTTAAAGTCATGTTTAAGCTAAAACTTCCTACCGATCCGAGGTGGGCGAATATTGCAGAGGGAAATCTTCAGGAAATTTTAACCGATCACGCATGGTGCGAGCAGAAAGCAGCTACCAATGCTATCGGACTTATTACCATGCTTCCGGAATATCCAGAGATTGTAACCGAACTTTTGGCAATTGCTCAGGAAGAATTAGAACATTTTAATCAGGTTCATGAGATTATAAAAAAACGGGGTTACACTTTCGGACGCACAAGAAAGGACGATTATGTAAACGAACTGGTTAATTTTATTCAGAAAGGCGGAAACAGAGATACTTTAATTATTGATAAAATGCTTTTTGCTGCGATGATTGAAGCCAGAAGCTGTGAGAGATTTAAAGTTTTAACCGAAAATATAAAAGACGACGAACTTAGAGAATTTTATAAAGAGCTGATGATTTCTGAAGCCAATCATTATACCACATTTATAGGGTTTGCGAGACAGCTCGGTGATCCTGAACAGGTGAATAAAAGATGGGAAGAATGGCTGGAATATGAAGCAAAAATCATTCAGTCTTACGGAAATAAAGAAACCATACACGGATAAACAGTTGAAAAAACCAACGTTTGAAAGCATGACCAATCTTTTCCTGAAAAATTTTTTTCAGGGACTTTTAATTATTGGTCCCATCGGGCTTACCATCTATGTCATTTATTTTGTAATTACTTCGATAGACAATATTATACCTTCGGTTGCCAAAGTAATTCCCGGATTGGTTTTTATATCCACCCTACTCGTTACGGCGTTACTGGGTTTTCTGGGAAACAAATTTGTGGTGGGAAGGTTTTTTGTAGATGCGGTAGACCGGCTTTTAGAGAAAACTCCGGGTATCAAACATATTTATTCTCCAACAAAAGATGTAATGTCTTCATTTGTGGGAGATAAAAAGAAATTCAGTGATCCTGTTTGGGTAAAAACCAATGAAAATCCGGAAATCTGGAGAATTGGTTTTCTTACTCAGAAGGAAATGGCAGATGTGGATAAACATAATTATGTTGCGGTTTATTTGCCCCATTCTTACGCAATTTCGGGATGGGTAATTGTAACGGAAGAAAAAAACATAAAACCTGTAGTTGGGATGACGGCGGCTTCTGCAATGAAATTTGCGGTAAGTGGCGGTGTTGCAGGTTTTCATTCAGATGAAAATATATTTAAAGCTCCTGAGTAAAGTTCTTTTACTCCTTTAAATACATCTGATGATTTGAAATTCATTTTTCAATTCAATTTTTCTTTTTTTAACAAACTAAAATAAATATCACAATGGAATTACCATATGCAGAGCCTTTTCGTATTAAAATGGTGGAAGAAATCCGCCAGTCTACAAGAGAAGAAAGAGAACAATGGCTGAAAGATGCCAAATTCAATTTATTTAATCTAAAATCTTCCCAGGTTTTTATTGATCTTCTAACCGATTCGGGTACAGGAGCAATGTCTGACAGACAATGGGGAGCATTAATGACAGGAGACGAAAGCTATGCCGGTTCGCGCTCATTCGAACAGCTGCACAATACCGTGCAAAATATTACAGGTTTTAAATATTTATTGCCAACACACCAGGGAAGAGCCGCTGAAAATGTTCTGTTTTCGGTTTTGGTAAAAGATGGAGATGTGATCCCGGGAAATTCTCATTTCGATACTACGAAAGGGCATATCGAAATCAGAAAAGCTCATGCAATCGACTGTACGATTGATGAAGCTTTCGACATTAATGATTTACATCCTTTTAAAGGAAATATTAACCTCGAAAAACTGGAGGAAGTTTACAAATCTCATCCCAAAGAGCAAATTCCGTTCTGCTTAATTACTATTACCTGCAATTCTTCAGGAGGACAGCCTGTTTCTCTTGAAAATATGAAAGCTGTGAAAGAACTTTCCGACAGTTATGGGATCCCCGTGTTTTTTGATTCTGCCAGATTTGCAGAAAATGCATATTTCATCAAGAAAAGAGAAATGGGCCAGGAAAACAGAAGCATTAAAGAAATCTGCAAAGAAATGTTTTCTTACGGAGAGGGAATGACGATGAGTTCCAAGAAAGACGGGTTGGTAAATATCGGAGGATTTATTGCTTTAAATAACGAAGATGTTTTCAGAAAAGCGTCCAACTTTACGATTATTTATGAAGGATTCATCACGTATGGCGGTATGGCAGGAAGAGATATGGCTGCTTTGGCAGTTGGGCTGGATGAAGCCACAGAATTTGCGTATCTGGAAAGCAGAATTTCTCAGGTGGAATATCTTGGGAATAAGTTAATTGAATACGGAATTCCTGTTCAGAAACCAATTGGCGGTCATGCTGTATTTGTTGATTCTTTAAATTTTCTTCCGAATGTTCCCCGTGAAGAATATCCTGCACAGACTTTAGGTCTTGAAATTTATAAAGAAGCAGGAATCAGAACTGTGGAAATAGGAACTTTATTGGCAGACCGTGATCCTGAAACCAGAGAAAACCGTTATCCAAAATTAGAATTGGTTCGTCTGGCAATTCCGAGAAGAACATACACCAATAACCACATGGATTATATTGCTGCAGCAGTAAAAAATGTATACGAAAGAAGAGATGAAATTTCTAAAGGTTATAACATTACTTGGGAACCTGAAATTTTAAGACATTTTACCGTTCATTTGGAGGAGGCTTAATCTTTATTTAAGAAATATAAGTTTCGGGCGGCAAAATCGAAGATTTTGCCGCCCGAATTGTTTTAAATTTTAACTTTCAGAAAATAAGCAATCAAATATTCTAAATGGATAAAATTATTTTTTTTTATTTAATAAATACATTAGCACAAAAAATACTACACTAGAAAATAAGCTTTTTAATAGAGCGCTCATTAAGGAAATTTCATGTTCTTTGTTAAATAAAAAGTAATTGCTAATAAAGAGAAGTACTCCAAATATTGCAGTCCCGATGAGTAGTTTAGTTATTTTCATTTTTTTATTTTTTGAAATTTAAAAAATGAACAATTAAATATCCCGAGAAAGCCAAAAGGCTTCCAAAACTCAGAATTGAGGGAAGATCCCAAAAATCCTGATAATACTTTACGAAAGATACTGCTGAAGACTGAACGGCAAATAAAATTACGAGTGGTTTCATGATTTAATTATTTTGATTGATTGTTATTATTTAAAAGCTGTGCAATATATTTTATCAACACTGCTATCAGCGCACCGAAGAAAATCCCCCAACTGAAAGATTTCTTTACAAACTCTTTTATCTCTTCATTTCCATCAGAAATCATTGTATCAAAAACTGAAGAATTTAAAAATCTATTTAATGCCCAAAGCATGATGATGATGGGAATTATGATGGTTAGTTTGTTTTTAATTGGTAGATTCATTGTTGTTCTTTTTATTAATAAAATACATCAGCACAAAGAATATCACACTGGAGAATAAACTTTGCAAAGCTGCACTCATCACTGAAATTTCATTTTCTTCATTGAACAAAAAATAATTGGAGCAAAAAATAAGAATTCCAAAGATTAAGGTTCCGATAAATAGTTTGGTTGTTTTCATTGTTTTTTTTATTTAAATTGTAAAAAGTTTAAAAATTAGCTTTCCGGATTATTTTTATTTCTTTTATTAAAAAAGGCGAAAATCGTAGAGATTACAGCTCCAATTAAAAAGCCTTGTAAAAGAATTTTGATCATGGAATCTTCTTCGTTATTAAAAAAGTAATATCTTGAAATAAGAAAAAGCACTAAGCATACTGCTGTTACGAAAATGGGTATCAGTACTTTCATTTTTGTTTTTTGAAATTTAAAAAATAATATATTATAGTACCCCAAAAAGGAAATAGTATAACTAGAATAGAGTAGTTAACTCTTTCTCTTTTTGTCAACTTGGGATTGTTTTTTATTGAAATTATTCCAATTACGATAGCCATTAAAATGACTAATACAATCATTAAAGCAAAGATTTCCATAATTTTAATATTTATTAGTAAATACTAAATCTCCTAAAGCGATTTCTCTAGTTTGTCCAAATGCAAGGCTTCCAATTAATACCATTCCTGCACTAAATAGTTTAAATAATTTTTTCATGATTGTTTTTATTTTAAATTGTTTTCTTTTTCTTTTACAAAAATATAAGCAGCTAAAAAAAAAGCGGCTACACTAAAGTTTAGATTAAAAGGAGGAAATCAAAAACTACACTTTGTAGTAGTTGAAACTGATGAAAGAAACCTATTTCATTAAGGAAGTTTAAAAAATACTTCTTTTGTTTGATAAATAGCTACACTTTTGTGTAGATTTGTTTAAATTTAAAAAAAACTAAACTAAAGTGTAGTTTACATTTAAAAAAAATGGAAAAGTTCAACAGCTTTTTTTCAAATAAAAATACGATCAGTGATATTTCTGCTCAAGATGTTTCTCAAACAGAAAACTATCTTGAAGTGGCAAAAGCCTTTGCTAAGCTTACTTATCAAAGTATATACATCATTGATTATGAAAAAAGAGGTTTCGAATATGTTTCAGATAACCCTTTGTTTTTATGCGGATTAACACCTAAAGATGTTGAACTGCTGGGTTATGATTTTTATTTTAAATATGTCGGAGAAAAAGATTTAAACTTACTTTTGAAAATCAACCAAATAGGCTTCGATTTTTTTGATAATCTTCCTCTTGAACAAAGAAAGAATTATACAATTTCTTACGATTTCTCTATTATTAACGACAAAAAGAACTCAATACTCATCAATCATAAGCTTACTCCTCTTTTTCTAAATGAAGAAGGTAAAATTTGGAAGGCAATGTGTATTGTTTCTCTCAGTCCTAATCATTCATCCGGAAATATTATTATTTCGGATACCCATTCGGAAAATATATTTGAATTTAATCTTGAAACTGATTCTTGGGAGCGTAAACAAAAAGTAAAATTATCCGACAGAGAAACCGAAATTTTAAGTCTGTATGCCGGAGGATTAACGATTAATGAAATTGCGGAGAAAATATTTATCTCTTCAGATACGGTAAAGTTCCACAGAAGAAAATTGTTTGAAAAAATGGGCGTAGACAACATTACTGAAGCTTTGTCTTACGCAACGCATAATAAGCTTATTTAATTGAAAATTAGTTATGGCGGCAAAATCGAAGATTTTGCCGCCATAACTATATAAGTAATTTATTTAGTAATAAAATCATCACTTCTTAGAAATCCTGTACAGTTTTCCACTATCTGTTATTGCATACAAATTTCCATCATTTCCATTCAAAACATCACGAAATCTTTCTTTTTGATCCAAAAGAAGACGTTCTTCACCCACTACTTTATTATCTTTCAACACTATTCTGTTGATATGTTCTCCACTAAGGCAGCCAATAAATAAATTGTTTTTCCACTCAGCAATATTTCCGGTGTAGAACGCAACTCCGCTTGGTGACACTACAGGATCCCAGTAATAAACGGGCTGTTCAGTTCCAGCTTTTTGTGTTGTGCCGTTATTGATTTTATCACCGTTATATTCAATTCCATAGGTTACATCGCCCCAGCCATAATTTTTTCCGGGTTTAATGAGATTGATTTCATCGCCGCCTCTCGGTCCCATTTCGATATCCCAGAGCTGTCCTTTTTCATCAAGTGCCAAACCTTGCGGATTTCTGATTCCGAAAGCATAAATTTCAGGTTTATAAGCAGATTTTCCAATAAAAGGATTTCCGGGAGCAGGTTTTCCGTCTTTGGTGATTTTTAAAATTTTCCCTAAATAATTATCGGTTTTCTGAGCATAAACTCTGGTTTGCTTATCAGATCTTTCGCCTGTGCTTACAAAAAGATTTCCATCTTTATCGAAAACTAAACGGCTTCCGTAGTGTTTATCGCCATCATAAGAAGGAGTTGCTCGGAAAATCACTTTTACCTCAGAAATATTTTTCAAATCCGCAGACAGTTTTCCTTTGGCAACAGAAGTTAAATTTCCATCACCATAAGGCTCAGAAAAACTGAAAAATAGAGTGTTATTGGTTTTAAAATCAGGATCGAGAGCAACATCCAGCATTCCTCCCTGTCCTTTTGAATCTACTTTCGGGAAACCTTCAATTTTGGTTATATTTTTGCCATCCGCTGAAATAACATTCATAAAACCTGTTTTTTCTGTAATTAAAAATCTCCCGTCGGGAAGATTAATAATTCCCCAAGGTCTTCCTAATGAACGATTTATAATTTCAACCTGATACGGAGTAGTTGTTTTTATTTGTGTAATTCGGGTTTGTCCTGCAAAAGCCGGTTTGTAATTGGTATTGGGTTTTTCTTCTCTTGAAGAAGGTTCATTGGGTTTTCCTTTTCCCTGACAAGAAACCAAAGTGGTTGCTGAAGCGAATATAAGTGGTAAGAATACTTTTTTCATATATTAATTTTATTTGGGTGAAATGTTTTATGACTGAGTATTGTGCTGATTATAAGGTAAGTTTCAATTTTTGTTATGTTTTAAAATGGAAAAATAATGCCATAAAATTTGCATAATAAAATTTTATCTCTACATTTGTAGAGTAAATTTTAAAACCGTAGAACATGAAAGAAATAAAACTTACCGATTCCGAAAAAACTTTGATGGAAATTTTATGGGCAAAAGAAAAAGCTTTCATGAAGGATATTTTGGATGCTTATGATGAACCAAAGCCGGCCACTACAACAGTAGCAACCTTGCTTAAAAGAATGCAGAATAAGGATTTGGTGGGATTTAAAGTTTATGGGAATTCCCGTGAATATTTCCCGAAAGTAGCAAAAACCGAATACTTTAAAGAAGAAATGACTTCTATGATTGACCGTTTTTTCAACAGTTCTGTAACACAATTTGCTTCGTTTTTTACATCAAATTCTAAATTGACGCAGAAACAACTGAAAGAACTCCGTGATATTATCGATAAGGAAATAAAATAGTAATCATGGAAACCATTCTATTAAAAATAATTCTTTGTTCAGGAGTTTTCTTAGGTTTATATTATTTATTTCTGGCAAAAGAAAAGACATTGGTATTCAATCGTTTTTATCTGTTGTTTTCTCTTTTGTTTTCTGTTGCGATACCATTTTTAAGCATTAAAAAAGAAACAACAGAAGTACCCAATTCTGTCTTGGTATTTCAACAGCAAATGCCTGAACACAATATAACGAAAATTCCAGCGGAACAGGGTGGTTTTAATTATTCTTATATAATTGGGTCTGTTTATTCTGTTATTATGCTGGTTTTAGTGCTGAAATTATTTTTATCCATCATTAAAATAAAAAAACTCAGAGGCAGGAAAATAATATATAAAAACAGAGAAACAGTGCTTCTCTATCAAGATCTTGCACCATTCAGTTTTTGGAACACCATTTATCTGTCCGAAAAGTATTTCAGGAACAACGAGATCGAAAACAATATTTTTCTTCATGAAGAAATTCATATCCAGCAAAAACATTCTCTAGATGTGATTGTTTCTGAATTTGTGAAAGCCATTCTATGGTTCAATCCATTTGTTTATCTGTATCATAAAGCGATTGTAAATAACCATGAATTTATTGCAGATGAAGAAGTTTTGCATAAGAACAATAATGTTAAGCAATATCAGGAACTTATTCTCAGTGAAATTTTAAAACAACAAAATCTATCATTAATACACCAATTCAATTTTAATAACACTAAAAAAAGATTTATTATGATGACAAAAAAGAATTCTAAATTTTCCAACGCTAAGAAAATGATGATGATACCGTTTTTCGTAATTTCTGGATATGCTTTTTCTGAAAAAGTTTATAATGTGACTATAGACAACAAGGCTTCAGAAATAAAATTTTCAAAAAAAGCAACGGTTAATAACAATATTGAGGAGAAGGCAACCACCAATGTTGAAGCACTTCCAAAATCAGCTAAGCAAGATACCATTCCTGTAAAAAGAAATATTGAAGCCAAAAACAATTTGTCTAATTCTGAAAATAAGAATGTACAAGATGTTGCCTATGGAGAAGCCGCTGATCTTACACCAGCAGAATATCCCGGAGGAAGCGCTAAATTGAGAAATCTTATTAGTGGCTATTTTAACATTTCGGAAATAAAAGAAGATGTAGGAATTTTAAAAACAGTTATCTATTTTACTGTTGATGATCAGGGAAAAGTAAACAATTATAATGTAAAAGGAGAAAATGCCTCTTTTAATAATGAAGCTTTAAGAGTTGCGAAACTGGCTTGTGAAAACGTCACATGGAAACCAGCATTATTAAACGGAAAACCCGTTGGCTTTCAATATAAAATGCCAATTACTATAGCTTTTGCAGAAGAAAAGAAACAAAAATAATCTCTAAAGAGTCCATTTCGGACTCTTTTTTATTTCATAAATTTACATTATGAAATTTAATCTGCAATCTGAATACAAACCAACCGGAGATCAGCCATCTGCTATCGAAAAGCTAACAAAAGGGGTAGAAATTGGTGAGAAATACCAAACCCTTTTAGGAGTTACCGGATCGGGAAAAACCTTTACCGTTGCCAATGTGGTGAATAATGTACAGAAACCTACTTTGGTTCTCGCTCATAATAAAACTTTGGCAGCTCAGCTATTTATGGAGTTTAAAGAATTCTTTCCCGAGAACGCTGTGGAGTATTTTGTAAGTTACTACGATTATTATCAGCCCGAAGCTTACATTGCAAGTTCTGGAACTTATATAGAAAAAGATTTAAGCATCAACGAAGAAGTCGAAAAGCTAAGACTTTCGGCAACTGCCAGTTTGCTTTCAGGGAGAAGAGATGTTTTAATTGTGGCTTCGGTTTCATGTATTTACGGGATTGGGAATCCTACAGAATTTCATAAGTCTCTTATTTCGCTTGAAATAGGAGAGAAAACAACAAGAACTTCGTTGCTTCATTCGTTGGTGAATGCATTGTATTCCCGAACGTTGGGCGATTTTCAGAGAGGAACCTTCAGAGTGAAGGGAGATGTTGTAGATGTTTTTCCGGCGTATGCAGATAATGGAGTTAGAATTCAGTTTTTTGGAGATGAAATAGAGAAAATTCAAAGCTTTGACCCTGTTTCCGGGAATGTAACTTCCAGCTTTGAGCAAATTCAGATATATCCGGCAAATCTCTTTGTGACCTCAAAAGATACTTTGAATGGTGCTATAAGAAGCATTCAGGATGATTTGGTAAAACAGGTTGATTTTTTCTCTGAGATTGAAAAACCTTTGGAAGCGAAAAGACTTCAGGAGCGTACCGAACTCGATCTTGAAATGATTAAAGAATTAGGTTACTGCTCCGGAATTGAAAATTATTCGCGTTATCTGGATGGCAGACTTCCCGGATCGCGACCATTTTGCCTTTTAGATTACTTCCCAAAAGATTTTCTGATGGTGATTGATGAAAGCCACGTTACCGTTCCGCAGGTTCACGCCATGTACGGAGGCGACAGAAGCCGTAAAGAAGCGTTGGTGGAATACGGTTTCCGACTTCCCGCTGCGATGGATAACCGCCCATTGAAGTTTGAAGAATTTGAAGCCATTCAGAATCAGGTAATTTATGTTTCTGCAACTCCCGCAGACTATGAATTAGAAAAAACAGGCGGAGAATATATTGAGCAGATTATCCGCCCTACCGGACTTTTAGATCCGATTATAGAAATTCGTCCAACCATCAATCAGATTGATGATTTAATGGAGGAAATCCGAAAACGTGCCGAGATAGACGAACGTGTTTTGGTAACAACCCTAACGAAAAAAATGGCGGAAGAACTTACCAAGTATTTCACAAAATTCGGAATCCGAACAAGATATATTCATTCTGATGTGGAAACTTTAGAGCGTATTCAGATTATGCAGGATCTTCGATTAGGTTTGTTTGATGTTTTAATTGGTGTAAATTTATTGAGAGAAGGTTTAGATTTGCCCGAAGTTTCTTTAGTGGCTATTTTGGATGCCGATAAAGAAGGAATGCTTAGAAGCCGAAGATCTATGATCCAAACAGTGGGGCGTGCCGCAAGAAATGTAAACGGTAGAGCAATTATGTATGCCGACAAAATTACTAAGTCTATGCAGAATACTTTGGATGAAACCGAGTATCGCCGTGCAAAACAAATGGCTTACAATGAAGAGCATGGTAAAGTTCCTACCGCTTTAAATAAAAAAATCTCCGAAAATCTTGTCGGAAGAAGCAAAGATTTCCCGGACGAAAAATATACCCAAAAAGAAATTGTACAGAAAGTTGCCGAAACAAAAGCCAATTACTCTTCTGAAGATGTAGAGAAAATAATTCTGCAGAAACAGAAAGAAATGGAAGCGGCTGCAAAAAATTTAGACTTCATAAAAGCGGCTAAATTAAGAGATGAAATTGCAGCTTTAAAAGGATAGTTGTGCAAATGATTATTTAGATTACCTTAATAATCTAAATAATCATTACTGCCCGGAAGATTGTTTATTTTGTGTATGGGATAAATAAAAGTATCATCAAAATCATTCAGGGCGTTAATAAGCTGGAAATGAGAAAACTCCTTAATGTTTTGTAAAGTAATTTCCATTTCCTTTATTTTTTTCTTTTTAAGAAGGTTCTGTCTTTGCACGCCGTTAAGAAGATAAGTTGAAGGGGTAAACCACTCTTTTCCTTTCAGAAAGAGAAGATTAGAAAATGAAGTATCTGTGATATGGTTGTTCTTTACAATAATGATTTCCTCGGCTTTTGCCATCATCTTCATTTTTTCGAGTTCTTTTCTGTCCTCAAATTTGAAAGAATAATCGTAACTGTTGTTTTCAACCAATTGAAAATCATGAATCTCCGGAATGGCATAAGGAATCATCATGGTTCGGAAGCGTTTGTCTAAATCATAAGTGATCTTCAATTTATACAGACCGTCTTCATCATGATTCAGGTTTTTAAAGATTTTTTCTAAATCAATAGAACCTTCCTTACCAAAATGGGCAAAGGTTTGGTTTACACGTTTTTGGTGAAGTTCTAACAGGAAAATTTCCTGATCTTCTATCTTAATACTTTCAATGAATTGGGACATAAATCTTATTTTTCATTTCCTGATACTCGTCTTCTAATTTGCTCATGTGGGTAATTCCACCGCCACTTTTAAAATAAAGTGTATTGTTGTCTTTTTCTATAAATCTTATCATCACACAGCTGTCGAGATTTTCGCCATCAAACCAACCGCAAATGCCCGTATAAAAACCTCTTTCAAAGCCTTCTGTCTGAAGAATAATATCCCTCGTTTTGGGTTTTGGCGCTCCCAGAATAGAACCTGCAGGTAAAATTTGCTGCATGATAGAACCTACTTTCCCTACAAATTCCGGCTTTATTTTTCCTGAAATTTCAGAACTCATCGCAAAAAGATTTTTTTGATGGGTTTTCAGAAAATCAATATACTGAAATTTGTCTACCATAACATCGTCTGCCACAATACTTAAATCATTTCTCAGAAGATCTACAACCGTGTAATGTTCAGCTTTTTCTTTTTGATCATTTTTCAGGACTTCAGCTGCATTTTCTATGGAAGCATCAATAGTTCCTTTCATCGGATAGGTAGAAATTTTACCGTCGATAATCTTTACAAAAGTTTCAGGAGAAAAAAATACAAAAAAATCCGGATAAAGAACTTTATATTTTGCTCTGGAATGGTAAAAAATTTCTTCCAGACTCAGATTGGTTTCAATTTTTGTTTTTCTGGTGTAATTGGTAAGATAAGAATTGCCTAAATGGATGTTCTCCTGTACATAATCAAATCCTTTTTGAAAATCTTCCAATGTTTCCGGATAAGATTTTAAAAAAGGAACTTTATCTAAATCTTCTGCGCAATTGATGTTAGAAAATGTCTGAAAATCAATCAGTAAACCTTTTTCTGTGATTTCGTTTTCCTGATAAATTTCCACATGATTTCCAGAAAAGTCAATGATGAAGAAAAAAGGAACTTTCTGAAGAGAAAGTTCATCCATTTCCAAAAATTTTTGAGTATTTGCCGAAAACATTCTGCAAAAGTAGTTATTGATGTTTACTTTTGCATAAAATTTTTTTGATGCAGGAGACCAATCCACAAAAACCGGGAATAGATTTTATTTTAAAGCAGGCTTTTTTTTATTGGAATAAAACTTTGCTTTATCAGTTGATGTATTCTATTATCTATTTCTCGATATTTTTTACGTCGATTTTTTTCTTTGCTTCCAAATTCGGGATTTGGGAACAGAACCAGCAATTGATAGAAGCTTATAAAATAAGTATGGAAGCTTATGTGCAAAAAGCAGAAGCTCTTTCTCAGACGTGGGAATCCAGAATGTTTCTGTACTCTTTTCTGGCTACAATAGTTTTTCTTTATCCTTTAAATCTTGGTTTTTTTCAGATCTACAGAAAATTAGATTTAAAAGAAAATATAAGTATTTCTGATTTGTTTGTTGGCTACAACGGAGCCAATTTTTTCAGATATGCTGCTTATTTCTTATTTTGGATTATTCCTTATACTCAGCTTTTGGGGACGGTAATTTTTCCTTTATTTTGGGTTGCGGTCACTTTGTTTATTGCTCCATTAATGTTTTTTCAGAATAAGACGATTTTGGAAGGAATAACACTCAGTTTTAAAGCAATGAGAAGTCATTTTGTCGAAATTTTCGTTTGCATTTTGGTAGCATTTATCTTTAAATACATTGGTTTAGGTTTATTCTTCATAGGATTTCTTTTTACTTTTCCGTTTTGGAATGCCATGATTTATTCTCTTTACAAAACAATTTTTAGCGAAAAGCCGTAAATTTTAAAATCTTTAATGTTTTAATGCCTCAAAAAAATTAAATTTGAGAAATCATAAAATATTAAACGATGTCACATTTTAACGAATTCGATGAGCAAGGCTCTGTTCCGGCAAAAGATGCTGGTTCTATTATTTCTCATGCTTTTGAAATGTACAAAGGTGTTTTTCTGTATGTTTTTCTCTATATGGTTATTTATATAGTAGGAGACAGCATAATTCAATCTTTAACAGGTTTTACAGTTTGGGATTTCGATTATGAAGATTTCAAAAACGCTTCTGGCTACGATATGTGGAAAGGTCCCAACTCAAGAGTTTATTATTCGTTTTCAGGGTTATGGAGTATTTTGTTGGCACCACTTTCTGTGGGATTAATTTACATTACGAATAAATTCAATACCAAAATTTCGATTCAGTTTTCAGATCTTTTCATTGGTTATCGTCAGAATTTAGTTAATATTTTATTGTATGCTTTAATTACTTTTGTCATTTTTACGGTTTCATTAGCGTTGTGCGGAATTCCTTTTCTGTTTGTGTATCCGTTGTTTTTAATTGGCTATCCTATTTTGTTTTTCGAAAACTCTAATGCCACAGAAGCACTTGGTAAAACCTACAATATTGCGAAAGAAAATTATGGAGTTTTTTTGCTGACTGCTCTTTTAGGTGGAATAATTAGCTTGTCGGGATTTATTTTGTGCTGTGTTGGTATAATTTTTAGTTTACCATTCATTAATATTGTAATGTACTCTACGTACTGTGCATTTTTAGGAAAACCAAGACAAATAATCCCTCGTTAGATGTTAAATAAAGAAAACCAAATTAGCAGTACCAAAATAAAGCAAGTGTCTCTCCTTGCCATCATTTTGGTTTTAGCAGGTCTTATCTGCTATAATCTTGCATTATTTATTCCCTCTGTTTTAGGCGCAATTACTATTTATGTAGTATGCCGGAAATACAATTTTTACCTTCAGGAAGAAAGAAAATGGAAACCTTGGGTATCTGCTTTGGTGCTCATGTTGGCAAGTTTAATTATCATTATTCTGCCCATTTATTTCATCGCAGATCTTTTGCTGGAAAAGCTAGGTAATGCACAGATTTACATGAATAAATTTAATGTTTTTATAGATAAAATACATTCATTTATTTATGCTAAAACCAATTTCGATATTCTGAGTAAAGAGAATATGAACAAACTTAAAGAATTTGCAGGAAAATATTCTACATCGGCTGTTAGCGGTACTTTTAATACGCTTACAATTATAATGTCTATGTATTTCATTCTTTATTTTATGTTTGAAAGACCTAGATTTTTCGAAAGAATTCTTGCTTCGGCAGCTCCTTTAAAAAGATCTAATGTAGCAATGATTGGAGAAAAAATGAGAAAGCTCATTATGGCAAATGCTATCGGAATTCCTGTAGTTGCACTTGGGCAGGGACTTGTTGCAATTATAGGATATTTCATTTTCGGTGCTCCAAGCCCAATTTTATTATTTGCTCTAACTGCTGCAACATCTATGATTCCTATTGTGGGTGCTGCTATAATTTATGTTCCAATTTGTATTTTTATGATTGCGGAAGGTAACACAGGAGCCGGTTTAGGTTTGGCAGCATATTGTTTGGTTATTGTAGGTCTTACCGATAATGTTCTGCGTTTTACATTGCTTAAAAAACTTGAAGATATTCATCCTCTTAATACGGTTTTCGGGATTATTATGGGAATGAATTTATTTGGATTTATGGGATTGGTTTTTGGACCGATTCTGGTGTCTTTTACTCTTTTGCTTATTCAGGTGTACGGGAATGAATTTTCTGATGATGAGGTTCCTGAGCTTGAACTTTCCGATAAAGATAAAGGTTTGGAAGATAAAATAGATTTAATACTGTAATTATGGAAAATGGTGTAAATCCGGAGATTTTACAGGAGATTTGTACTGTGAAAATGCCATTTGGGAAATATCAGAATACCATATTGGCAGATCTTCCTATAAGTTATCTCGAATGGTTTCAAAGACAGGGGATGCCCAAAGGGAAACTGGGAATGCAGCTTTCAACCATTTATGAAATAAAACTGAACGGGCTTACAGATTTGCTCATCCCAATACGGAAAGGATTAGTAAATTTAAAATAATAATCATTGATTAATACATGAAAAAAACCAGACTGTAAAGCCTGGTTTTATTTTTTACGAATATGAAAAGCTATTTTCTAAACATTTCCGTATGAGGAATATTATCTTCCAAATATTTTTTACCGGTATCTTCAAACCCGAAATAGGAATAAAAAGGTAAGAGATAATCTTGTGCAGAAATTCTTATTTCAGATGTACAAAAACGGTTTTCTATTATTTCCACTGCATATTGAAGCATTTGTTTTCCAAGAGATTTTCCACGTCCTTCATCGGTTGTTAAAACCCTTCCAATAGAACATTCAGTATATTTAATTTCTTTACCGAAAATTCTGCAATAGGCTAAAATATTGTGATCTTTTTCTGCCCAGAGATGAAGAGCTTTTTTGTCGTAATTATCCAAATCCGGATATGGGCAGTTTTGCTCAACTACAAAAACATCAATTCTTGCTTTAATGATTTCGTAAAGCTCTGAAGTGGAAATTTCTTCAAAACTTTTTACCTTCCAGATTATATTACTCATCAAAACTCACACTATTATTTTCTAAAAATTCATTAGTGGTCTGAATGAAATTTAAAATCTCTTCACAGCCTTCTTTTTTTTCTGCAGAAGTTAAATACAATTCCGGAAGATCTTCCCAGGTTTTTAAAAGTTCATTTTTATAAGATTCTACATTCTGTATCGCAACATTAGGTTTCAGCTTATCAGCTTTTGTAAAAACAATGCTGAAAGGAACCCCACTTTCTCCGCACCACTGGATAAATTCAAGATCAATTTTTTGAGGACTGTGTCGGGAATCCACCAAAACGAAAAGGTTAACGAGATTTCTTCTGTTGAGAATGTAGTTGGTTATCAGTTTTTCAAAATCTTTTCTGATGACTTTAGAAACCTTTGCATATCCATAACCCGGTAAGTCGGTAAGATACCAGTTGTCATTAACCAAAAAATGATTAATAAGCTGTGTTTTTCCTGGTGTTCCCGAAGTTTTTGCCAAATCTTTATGATTCATCATTGCATTAATCAGCGAAGATTTACCCACATTTGATCTTCCGATAAAAGCGTATTCTGGCATATTTGGTTCGGGACATTCCTGCCATTTTCCGCTGCTTTTTACAAATGTTGCTGTTTTAATAACCATCTTTTTATTTTGAATTTTATTGAGAAAAATAAACCATTAAGAAAAGGTCTTAATGGTTTGTCTTTTTATACTTTATCTTTTAACCAGTTGTACAGAATTTCATTGAATTCGTCTGGTTTTTCCATCATGGCGGCGTGTCCGCATTTATCAATCCAGAAAAGATCAGAATTCGGGATGAATTTATGCATGTCTTCTGCAACCTCTGGAGGAGTTACATTATCTTGTTTCCCCCAAATTAAGCACGTAGGTGTAAGGATTTTAGGCAAATCGTTAAGCATATTGTGTTTAATGGCACTTCTTGCAAGCATAACGGTTTTTATGCCCTTCATTCTGTCATTCACAACGCTGAAAACTTCATCTACCAAATCTTCGGTAGCTACGGCAGGATCATAAAAAACCTCTTCTGCCTTCTTCCTTATATAAGAGCGGTCGTTCTTTCTTGGAAAACTGTCACCAAAAGCTCTTTCGTATAAACCAGAACTTCCTGTAAGAACAAGATTTTGAATTAAATCTGGTCTTGCAAGCGTCATTATTAGTCCTACATGACCGCCCATAGAATTTCCTACAATCGTAACCGGTTTCCCAATAGTGGTTTCGATGAACTTAATAACATATTTCGCAATAGTAGTAAGATTGGTATTGAGTACAGGTAAATCGTAAATTGGCAACTGAGGCACATATACCTTAAATCCTTTTTCCGAAAAAAAATTCACCATTTTATCAAAATTACTCAAACCGCCCATAAGCCCATGCAAAAGCACAAGCGGATGGCCTTCTCCCGCTTCTATAAAGTTATATTTCTTTTCTTTTTTTGTACTAAATCTCATAAAGTGCCTGTATAAGCCTTGCAAAAATACAAATTAAACACCAAAACTGTTTTGATATGTCTAATTTAATCTAAAAATAATATATTCTGTTACTTCTCAGGAGAAATTTGAAATTCTTTTTTCTATGTGGAGAATAGCGGTTTTTAAAATGGATGTTGTGTATGTTTATCTTGCTGACAATCAGTTAAAATCAAAACTTATTAACATTAAGTCAAAAAGTGGGAAAAAGTGGGAAATTTTGGAAAAATATTTCTAATTTTGTCCCAAATGAGAAATTTCATTGGAACATACGAGTGTAAAATAGACGACAAGGGTCGCCTGAAAGTTCCTTCATCTCTTATTAAACAGATGGAAAACTTTGAGGATAAAACCTTTGTGGTTAAGCGTTCCGTGTTTCAACCATGTCTCGAAGTTTATCCTATGAAAGCATGGGATAAGCTGATGGAGAAGATTAATAAACTGAATAGGTTCATCAAAAAAAATGCAGATTTCATACGGATGTTTACGGCCGGAGTAAAAACGGTAGAGCTGGACACAGCGGGAAGACTGCAGGTTTCTAAAGATCTTACCACTTTTGCCCATCTCAGCAAAGATGTTGTTGTAACAAGTGCGGGAGAGCTTTTCGAAATTTGGGATAAAGAAGCGTATGAAAAAGTAATTGCGACCAACGAACAAGATTTTGCCAGTCTGGCGGAAGATGTTATGGGAGCTTTTGGTGAAGAATAATTTAATAAACACAAATACAGAATGTATCACAACCCCGTTTTATTGAAGCAAAGTGTGGATGATTTGGTGACGAATCCCGACGGTATTTATGTGGACTGCACATTTGGCGGCGGTGGGCATTCGCGTGAGATTGTAAGTCGCCTTTCAGAAAAAGGTAAATTATATGCCTTCGATCAGGATCTTGATGCACTGAAAAATAATTTTGATGACGAAAGGTTTACACTAATAAATCAGAATTTCAGATTTCTCGAAAATTCTCTTTTAATGTATGGTGTTTCGCAGGTTGATGGGATTTTAGCCGATCTTGGGGTTTCTTCTCATCAGTTTGATGAGGCAGAGAGAGGTTTTTCTACGCGCAGCAATGCTCCTCTTGATATGAGAATGAATGTAATGCAGAGTCTTGATGCTAAAAAAATCATTAACGAATACGATGAAGAAGCTTTAGCAGATATTTTCTATTACTATGGAGAACTGAGAGAAGCGAGAAAATTGGCGCGTGATATTGTTCATCACCGGAAATCGAAAACAATAGAAACTACCGAAGATCTGAAAAAACTGTTCAGCTATCTTCCGCCGCATAAAGTAAATAAATTTTATGCGCAGTTGTTTCAGGCGATAAGAATTGAAGTTAATCAGGAGCTGGATGTTTTGAAGGAAATGTTGGTTCAGTCTTATCAAATTTTAAAACCAGGCGGAAGACTTGTGGTAATATCTTATCATTCTCTTGAAGACCGATTAGTAAAAAGATTTTTGAAAAACGGAATGTTTGAAGGCGAACCAGAGAGAGATATTTTTGGGAATTATAAAAAAGCATTCGAGCTGGTAAAAAGCAAAGCAATAATTCCGGATGATAAAGAAATTGAAGAAAACTCTCGTGCCAGAAGCGCAAAAATGAGAACTGGAATAAAAATGTAAATAATTAGTAATTGAAATCAGTAATCATTTATTAATCATCAATAATACAAAGTGGCAAAAAGAACAGCATACAAACCTCAGAAGAAACTTACTTTTATAGATATTATAAAAGGAAATTTCCTTAACAGGGATGAAATTAAGGTTTACTATAAGTATTTTCTGTTGCTTTTTGTATTGATGATGGCGATGATTTACAGCAATCATTTAGTCAACAAAAAAATAAAAATTGTAAATGCTTTAAAGGAGCAGACCGAAGAATATAAGTCCCGAAATGCTTTTGCGCAAAGTAAACTGATTAAAGTGAAAATGGAATCTCAGCTTGGGAAAGAAGTAGCTTCAGACTCTTTAATGACGCTCGAAAGCCATCCGCACAAATTGTTAATAAAATTAGACAGTACCGATGCAAAAACAAAATGATTACGATAACAAGCGAAAAAAAACGCTGCGATGGGGATACCTGTTTGCGGTGGTTGCTTTGTGCGTATTTGTAATGTTTTTGGGGAGAATTATTATTCTTCAAAACACTAATGTTCAGGAGATTAAAGATGATTACATCAACAATAATTACAGAACAGCAACCTTAAAAGCAGCCAGAGGAAATCTATATGCTTCAGACGGGTCCATTTTGGCAACTACGGTGATGCGTTACGATATTTATGTCGATTTTAAAACCATAAAAGATACCGTTTACAGCAATAATATTGGTGCACTTACAGATTCTTTAAGCAAAATGTTCGATAAACCAAGAGCAGATTTCAGAAAAAGATTCGATGAGCAAAAGGAGAAGAAAAATCAGTATTACGCTCTTGCAAAAGGATTAGATTTCGATCAGTACGACAGAATCAGAAAATTCCCGATTTTCAAAAGAGGAAAAAATAAAGGGGGATTTATTGTTGATAGAAATTATAAAAGAGAACTGGCTACCTCAGAAATCGGTTCAGGAACAATCGGTATGGATAATGGGGTGTCTAAATCTGGTCTGGAAGGTGCTTTTTCCAAATATCTTTCGGGTGTAGATGGAAGCAGACTGGAGCAGAGGGTAAATTCTTCCCAATGGAAACCTATTGATTATTGGAAAGTAAATGAACCCACCGATGGAAAAGACGTTTACACAACTTTAGATCTTAGAATTCAGGATATTGCACATTCTGCATTGCAGAAGCAACTTGTGAATTTTGAGGCAAAGCACGGAACTGTCATCGTTATGGAAGTGGCAACAGGAAAGGTTCGTGCAATGGTTAATCTTCAAAGAAATGAAGATGGAGAATATGTAGATGCTTACAATTATGCAATAAAAGACAATATTGAACCAGGTTCAACTTTCAAAGTTGTTTCACTTTTAGCGGCTATGGACGATGGTTTTATTGATGAAAATACAACTGTAAACGTAGGAAACGGAATTTGGGTGTATGCCAAACAAAGAATTTCTGATGGTCACGGTGGTGGAACTTATGATATTTCGGATGTTTTGGCAAAGTCGAGTAACGTAGGAACCGCAAAATTGATTACAAAATTTTATGCCGACAAACCTGAAATTTTCTTAGATCATTTAAGAAGATGGAAATTATTCGATAAAATGGATATTGAACTTCCGGGAATTACCAAACCTAGAATTTTAACGCCTAAAAATAAAAAATGGAATGCCGCAACTTTAGCTTCAATAGGATACGGGTATTCTACGAATATTAATCTGCTTCAGTTGGCTACTTTTTACAATGGTGTAGCCAATAAAGGCAAAATGGTAAAGCCTCTTTTTATAGACAAAATCATGCAGAATGGTAAGGTTACGTTTGAAGCACAAACTCAGATGATGGTTAAAAAAATGGCATCAGAAAAAGCTTTGAAAATGATGACTGATGCTTTAACGAAAGCTGTAGAAAAAGGAACAGGAAGAAGTATTTTCACGCCCAACTTAAAAATGGCAGGAAAAACAGGAACCGCAAGATTCGAATATTGGCTTCCAGGTCCGATGAAATATAGATCTTCTTTTGCAGGGTTTTATCCGGCAGATAATCCTAAATATACTTGTTATGTGATGATTAGTGAGCCGAATGTTTCGAAAGGTTTTTATGGAGGAACTGTTGCAGCTCCTGTTTTTAAAGAAATTGCAGGTAAAACTTTCCTTAAAACCCCACAAAACGTTGAAAAAGAAATGTTGGTAGATAGAAAGGTTGATCTTAATAAAATGGTAGAACCGAATGTGAAAGTTGCCGTAAACAACAAGCAGATGCCAAATGTTGTCGGATTAATCGGTAAAAATGTGATTCCGCAGCTGGAAAATTTAGGCTATCGGGTAGATTATAAAGGAGTTGGAAGAATTAAAGAACAATTCCCTCAGGAAGGAACTGTAATAAGTAAAAACCAGAGAATTTATTTGTCTCTTCAGAATTAAAATAAAAAGCATAAGCAATGCAGTTAATTGAATTATTAAACAGAATTCCAGTTTTAGAAAGTCATGGTGATACCCACCGTGAAGTTTCTGCATTGGTTTTCGACAGTAGAAAGGTTTCAGAAAATTCACTGTACATCGCAGTGAAAGGAACTGTTGCAGACGGGCATTCATTTATTGCATCAGCTATAGAAAAAGGAGCAACAACTATTGTTTGCGAAGATTTACCGGAAAATTTAGATCAAAATCTTACCTATATTCAAGTAAAAGACTCGTCTAAAGCTTTAGGGCATCTGGCTTCCAATTTTTATGGAAATCCTTCCGAAAAATTAAAATTAATAGGAGTTACCGGAACCAACGGAAAAACCTCCGTTTCTACTTTGCTTTTTGATGTTTTTAAAAATTTAAGACATCATTCGGCTTTGCTTTCAACGGTAGAAATCAGAATAGGAGATGAAATAATTCCCGCAACACATACGACGCCGGATGTTATTACCATTAATCAGATTTTGGCTAAAGCAGTTGAAGAAGGATGCGAATTTGCCTTTATGGAAGTAAGTTCACACGGTATTTCCCAAAACAGAATAGAAGGTTTACACTTCAAAATTGCAGGATTTACCAATCTTACTCATGATCATTTAGATTATCATAAAACGTTTGACGAATATTTAAAAACGAAGAAAATATTTTTTGATGAATTGAATGATGAAGCCATTGCCATTACCAATGTGGATGATAAAAATGGCAATATAATGCTGCAAAATACCAAGGCTAAAAAAAGATCTTATGCTTTGAAAACTATGGCAGATTATCATGGAAAGCTTTTGGAAGTTGATTTTAACGGGATGCTCCTCAATTTCAACGGAAAAGAATTCTGGACCACTCTTACCGGGAAATTCAATGTCTACAATTTGCTTCTGGTATTTGGTATTGCCTCTGAATTGGGATTTGAACAGGATGAAATTCTTCAGTCAATCAGTACATTAAAAAGGGTAAACGGACGATTTGAAACCTTCAAGTCAGATGGCGGAATTTTCTTCGTTGTAGATTATGCACATACACCGGATGCTTTGGAGAATGTGTTAGACAGCATCAATGAAATTCGAACTAAAAACGAAAGACTTATCACGGTGTTTGGTTGCGGCGGCGACAGAGATCACTCAAAAAG
This sequence comes from Chryseobacterium oryzae, assembly GCF_022811665.1. Classification (NCBI taxonomy): domain Bacteria; kingdom Pseudomonadati; phylum Bacteroidota; class Flavobacteriia; order Flavobacteriales; family Weeksellaceae; genus Chryseobacterium; species Chryseobacterium oryzae. Next base: position 3,044,896 of record NZ_CP094529.1, on the reverse strand, counting down.
ACCTGAAATGGGAAATATTGCCACTAAAAAATCTACATTGGCAATCATCACTTCAGACAACCCGAGAACCGAAGATCCCAATGCGATAATCAAAGAAATTGAAGCAGGTGTTGAACCTCAGAATTTTAGCAAATATACTTCAATTCCGGATCGAAGAGAAGCTATAAAAATGGCGATAAAATTTGCGGAGCCAAAAGACATCATCGTCGTAGCAGGAAAAGGTCACGAAACCTATCAGGAAATCAATGGTGTAAAACATCATTTTGATGATAAAGAAGTAATTAATGAGTTGTGGAAGCTTATGAGTAAATGAATATTTTAATACTATATTAAAATATTATAGATTAAAATTATAAAAAATCAATTCTCTTAAACTTTAAATTTAAAATAACATATGTTATACTATCTATACGAATACTTAACCAACCATGGCATCCACATTCCGGGAATGGGAATGATGAGGTACATCTCTTTCCGTGCCGGAATGGCAGTTCTGTTGTCTTTAACCATAGCTCTTGTTTACGGAAAAAGAATCATCAACTACCTGCGTGCAAAACAAATGGGTGAGTTGGTGCGTGATTTGGGATTAGACGGACAAAAACAAAAAGAAGGAACTCCTACCATGGGAGGGCTTATTATTATTATTGCAACGTTAATACCCGTTTTACTCTTCACCAGAATTATGAACGTGTATATCGTTTTACTTATCGTTTCTGTGGTATGGATGGGAGCTATTGGTTTTATAGACGATTATTTAAAAAAGGTTAAAAAAAATAAAGACGGACTTAGCGGTAAATTCAAAGTTGTAGGTCAGGTTGGTTTAGGGTTAATTATCGGAGTTACGATGTATTTTCACCCAGATATTACGGTAAAAAGAAAGTATGCAGATGCCAAAGTAATTAACCGAAATAATGTTGAACAAAATTTTTCGCCCGCAGAAAAAATTTCCGTTTCAACAGTTCCATTTACTAAAAATAATGAATTCGATTATAGTGGAATTTTATTTTGGATGAATGATAAAGATGCTCACGAATGGGCATGGATTGTCTTTATTCCTATTGTAATTTTTATTGTTACAGCAGTGTCCAACGGTGCCAATATTACCGACGGAATTGATGGTTTAGCCGCGGGAACAAGTACAATTATTCTCCTCGCACTGGCATTTTTTGCCTACGTTTCAGGGAATATCATTTTTGCTGATTACCTCAATATCATGTTCCTTCCGAATATGGGAGAAACGACAATTTTTGCTGTCGCCATGGTAGGAGCGGTCATTGGTTTTTTCTGGTACAATACCTACCCGGCGCAGGTTTTTATGGGAGATACAGGAAGTTTAATGTTGGGAGGGGTAATAGCCGTTCTAGCGATTATTTTAAGAAAAGAATTACTAATACCTGTTTTGTGTGGCGTTTTCTTGATCGAACTTTTGTCTGTAATTCTTCAGGTTTGGGTTTTTAAATACAGAAAAAGAAAATTTGGGTTAGAATATGCCCAGAATAACAGATTGTTTAAAATGTCTCCTTTACATCATCATTATCAGAAAGAAGGTTTTCACGAGAGTAAAATCGTTAATAGGATGATTATCATAGGGGTTATGTTGGCAATTGTATGTCTCATTACATTGAAGATGAGATAAAATCATGTAATAAGTAAAAGTATGAATGTAGAAAAATAAGAATACATCGTTCGTTTTACAATTTACATTTTACAAAAAGATTATTTATGAAAATAGTTGTTTTAGGAGGAGGCGAAAGCGGTTGTGGTGCTGCTTATCTAGCTAAAAAGAAAGGTCTGGAAGTATTTCTTTCAGACAAGGGAGCTATTAAAGATCAGTACAAACAGTTTTTAGCAGAAAATGATATCGATTTTGAAGAGGAAAACCATGATGAAGAAAGAATTCTCCATGCAGACTGGATTATAAAAAGCCCTGGAATTCCTAAAAAAGCAGACATTATCCATAAAATTCATGAAAAAGGAATAAGACTTTCCTCTGAAATTGAATTTGCTTCAGAATTTACAGATGCCAAAATTATTGCCATTACCGGTAGCAACGGAAAAACTACTACAACTTCTCTCATTTACTATATTCTGAAAAATGATGGACTTAATGTTGGTCTTGGAGGAAATATTGGCTACAGTTTCGCAAAGCAGGTGGCTGATGAAAACCACGATTATTATGTGTTGGAAGTAAGTTCATTCCAACTGGATGACATTCAGAACTTCAGACCGTATATTTCTCTATTGCTGAATTTGTCTAAAGATCATTTGGATCAGTACAATTACAACTACGAAGAATATGCTTTGGCAAAATTCAGGATAACTGAAAATCAGGAAAACGATAATTTTTTCATCTATAATAAAGATGATGAAATGAGTAAAAGCATTCTGGAGAAATTTGAAGTTAAAGCGAAAATGATTCCTTTCTCTACAAACGAAAAACTCCCGGAAGGAGGTTTTGTAGAAGAAGATAAAATTGTGGTAAAACTGAAAGATGAGTTTTCTATGAAAATAGATGAGCTTTCTTTGTTGGGAAACCATAATGTTGCCAATAGTTTAGCCGCTTCTATTGCCGGTAAAATATTGCAAATCAATAATGAAAGCATCAGAAATTCACTAATGACATTTCAGGCAGTTGAGCACAGATTAGAATTTGTAACTGAAATTAATGGTGTAAAATTCATTAACGACAGTAAGGCAACCAACGTCAATGCAACGTATTATGCTCTGGAAAGCATGAAAAATCCCACCATTTGGATTGTAGGAGGAACCGACAAAGGAAATGATTATACGGAGGTGGAAGATCTGGTGAAAAGAAAAGTAAAAGCTATTGTCTGTTTAGGAATTGATAATCAAAAAATTATAGATTTCTTTAAAGATAAAAAAGAGTTAATCTACAGTACATCCAGTATGCAGGAAGCGGTAGAGGTTTCAAAATCTTTGGCTAAAAGTGGAGATACGGTTTTACTGTCACCATGTTGTGCAAGTTTTGATCTGTTTAAAAACTATGAAGACCGAGGACAACAGTTTAAAGAACAAGTTTTAAAATAATTGTAAAATTTCGGGTGTGTAAAATATTTTCCATCCCAAAACAAAAATATGAACGAACAGAATACAGAAAGCAGATTCGAATTTCTAAAGGGCGATAAAGTACTTTGGATGGTCATTCTTGTGATCTCCATTTTCTCTATTTTCCCGGTATATTCTGCCAGTTCAAACTTAGAATATATTGTTAATAACGGAACCACAACCGGTCACGTAATGAAGCACATGTTTTTTGTAATCTTAGGATTAGGAATCATGAGACTGGTAGGAACTGTAAGATATGAGTATATGGGCAAGCTCAGCAGTATTATGCTTGGGCTTATGGTTATTTTGCTGATTGTTACCATGTTTACAGGTCAAACTATTGATGGAGCGAGTGCTTCAAGATGGCTCAAAATACCGGGGACACCCATTTCTTTTCAGCCTTCGTCTTTTGCTTTTTTAATGCTGATTATTTATTTGTGCAGATATTTAACTAAGAAAATAACGAGAGAAAGACTGCCTATTGAGAATGTACTGTACATTTTCGGTCCCATATTGCTCGTTTTCGTTTTGGTGGCAAAAGACAATGGTTCTACTGCATTGATGATTTTAATGGTATCGGTAATCGTTTTGGTTATCGGGCAGCTCAACTGGAAGTATATTGCAGGATTTATCTCTGCATCCTTTGTTGCTATTATGCTGTTTTTATTTATTGCTTTAAATACCAATATTATTGGTGGAAACCGTGTTCATACATGGATGAGCCGTATAGAAACATTTACTTCCAGCAAGGCAAAATCTGCAGATGTTGATGATGAAAGTGTTAAGGCAAAAAACTATCAGGTTATGCAGGCAAAAGCAGCCATTGTTCATGGTGGAATTACAGGGATGGGACCTGGAAAATCTGCACTGAAACAAATGCTTCCACAATCTGCATCAGACTTTATTTTTGCAGTTATTGTTGAAGAATATGGGCTCATTGGAGCCGGATTTCTTATCAGTATGTACCTCATTATGATTGTAAGAATTGTAATGATTGCCAGTAAAATGCCTGCATTTTTTGGTTCATTGCTCGTTCTGAGTCTCGGTGTGATGATTTTTACCCAATTGGCTGTAAACATAGCCGTTGCGGTAAATCTTATACCAGTTACCGGACAACCGCTACCACTAATAAGTTATGGAGGAACATCTATGTTGGTTACTTATATTCAGTTGGGAATTATTTTGAATATAAGTTCAAGAATTCAGATTTATGATGAAGAAGGGTTGGGGAAAAAACAGAGCGTAGCAGAAATAAACGATATAGCATAAGTTATAAATGATGAATGATATTATATAATTGATTTTCGTATCGCTTATCAATAATCATTTATCAATAATAAAAAAGTATGAACAAAAAACTAAAAGTATTGTTATCCGGAGGCGGAACAGGAGGACACATCTTCCCGGCAATCGCTATTGCAGACGAAATCAAAAAAAGGTTTCCCGATGCAGAATTTTTGTTCATCGGAGCCAACGGGAAAATGGAAATGGAAAAAGTTCCACAAGCGGGTTATAAAATAGAAGGATTAAATATCGCAGGTTTCGACAGAGGAAATTTGCTTAAAAATATTGGCTTGCCATTCAAACTTATTTCGAGTTTGCTTAAAGCTAAAAAAATTATAAAAAGTTTTAAACCAGATTTCGCAGTTGGAACAGGAGGTTTCGCAAGCGGTCCGGCATTGTTTATGGCTGCAAAAATGGGAATTCCTACTTTTATTCAGGAGCAGAATTCCTTACCAGGGAAAACCAATACAGCCAACGGAAAAAAAGCAAAAGCAGTTTTTACGGCTTATCCGAACATGGAGAAATTTTTCCCCACTTCGAAAGTTTTTTTCCTTGGAAATCCTATTCGGGAGAATATTGTTTCGGGAATGCAGGAAACTGCTCAGGCAAAAGAAAAATTGGGGCTGGATAAAGATAAACTTACAATTTTATCGGTGGGCGGCTCTTTAGGTTCAAGAACATTAAATAATGGCTGGAAACTCAATTTAGAAAACCTGAAAGAAAAAGGTCATCAATTGATTTGGCAAACCGGAACTTTGGATTATAAAGATTTATCTTCTTATCTCCAGCTTCCAGCTTCCATTCAGTTGAAAGAATTCATCAAAGATATGGAAACTGCCTATTCTGCTGCAGATATCATTGTTTCGAGAGCCGGAGCGATTGCCATTTCAGAATTGGCAGTGGCACAGAAACCTGTTTTATTGGTTCCTTACCCTTTTGCGGCGGAAGATCATCAAACCAAAAATGCAATGAATCTGGTTGAAAAAAATGCAGCAAGAATGGTAAAAGATTCAGAAATGAAAGAAAAATTCTGGACTACTTTATCAGAAATCTGCGAAAACGAAAATGTAAGAAAAGAAATGTCTGAAAATCTGAAATATTTTGCCAAACCAAATGCGGCAAAAGAGATTGTAGATGAGATTTTAAAAGAACTGTAAAAAGTACAATGTAAAATGCATTTACGACTTCATTACACATTTTACAGAATACATTAATACAAAGAAAATGAACAATTTAGAAACATATCAAAATTTTTACTTCGTTGGAGTCGGAGGTATCGGGATGAGTGCTTTGGCGCGCTATTTCCATGCCTCGGGCAAAAAAGTTTCAGGCTATGATAAAACCAACACCAAACTCACTCAGACTTTAATGAATGAGGGAATTGATATTGTTTTTGAAGATGTTATTGATATTAAAATCACATCACTTCAGAAAGAAAATACATTGGTAATCTATACTCCTGCAATCAAAAAACTGGGGATTTTAGACTATTTTAATGAAAATCAGTTTGAAGTTTTAAAAAGAGCAAAAGTTTTAGGTTTAATTACAGAAAATACAGATTGCATCGCAGTTGCAGGAACCCACGGTAAGACTACAACTTCCACTTTGGTTTCGCATTTGTGTAAAGAAGCAGATTTGCCGTTTTCATGTTTTTTAGGTGGAATATCCGAGAATTTTAAATCGAATTTTCTTTATAATGGAAATCGGTATTCTGTAGTTGAAGCTGATGAATACGACAGAAGTTTCCTCAATCTTTCTCCGGATTGGGCGGTAATTACGTCAATAGATGCAGATCATTTGGACATCTACGGCGACAAAAATACCATTGAGGAAGGTTTCAGAGAGTTTGCGGCTTTGGTTCCTGAAGATAAACAACTTTTTGTAAGAAAAGGAATTGAAATCGGAAGAGCACATAATACGTATGCAGTAAATGAAAAAGCAGATTATTTTTCGGATAATTTGAGGATGGATCATGATAAGATTTATTTTGATTTTCATACGGCGACAGAAACAGTAAAAGATTTTGTGTGGGAAATTCCGGGAATTCATAATGTAGAAAACGCAACGGCTGCCATTGCTATTTTGCACAATTTAGGAGTAGATTTTGAAACTTTGAAGAAGGCGATTGCCAATTTTAAAGGAATTAAAAGAAGATATACCAAACATATTTATCCTAATGGTAAAATTTATATTGATGACTATGCACATCATCCCACAGAAATAGATGCGGTGGTAGGTTCAATAAAAACATTTTACCCGGATAAAAAATTATTGGTGGTTTTTCAGCCGCATTTATTCAGCAGAACCAGAGATTTTGCAGATGGATTTGCTGAAAGCCTGAGTAAATCCGAAGAATTGATTTTGCTTGATATTTATCCGGCAAGAGAACTTCAGGAGAATTTTGAGGGGATCACTTCAGATTGGCTGCTAGAAAAAGTGACTTTGGATAAAAAAGAAATTTCAAACTTATCCGATGCTTTTAATAAGATAAAAGAAAAAGATTTTGATATTTTGCTCACGGTAGGGGCAGGAAATATAGATACACTATATGATCCGATTTGTGAATGGTTAAGCTCTGTGCAAACTGTAGTATAGAAAGTATAGCGTAGAGAAATTTTATAAAAAGATAATAAAACAAATACATAGGTACATTGTACTTTTTACATTGTACAGGAAATATGAAAAATAAATACAGAATATTAAAAATTGCCATTACAGTAATCATTCTTGGTTTTCTGCTAAGTTTCTCGTTGAAGAAATTCAGCAGTCAGAAGATTACAGACAATAAAATATCTGTAAAAATGAATGAGAAAACTCCGGTATATTTTATTGATGAAAAAGACATCCGTGAGATTGTAAATAAAGAAAACCCTTCAAGAAAAGTAGGAGATCTTAACATTCCAGAGCTGGAAAAGAAGATTAATGCACTTCCTGCGGTAGACAGCGCAAATGTTTATCTTAACTTGAATGGAAAACTCAATTTAGACATTAAACAGAGAGTTCCGGTTTTCAGACTGAATAAAAACGGAAAAGATTTTTATGTAGACGAAAAAGGGGTAGAGTTTCCGATTTCAAAAACCTATTCTCATCCCTGTATGTTGGTAACAGGCAATGTCGGTAAAGAAGAATATAAAAAACTGGCAGAACTGGTAGAGAAAATTGATAAGGATGAATTCAGTAAAAAATATTTTATCGGGATTTCCAGAGATAATAATGACGATTACAATCTTCTTACCAGTGAAGGAAATTACAAAGTGGAAATTGGAGATTTAGATAATATAGATTTTAAAGTAAAAGGATTTAAAACCTTTGTAGAAAAATATCTGGTTTATCAGGATCCACAGAAATATAAAATGATCTCTGTAAAATATCAGAACCAGATTGTAACTACGCTAAATCCTTATTTTAAAGAGAATGACAGTATTCTGAAAGCTGGGCACAAAGATTTGGCGAAAGTTCCCGTTGCAACTTCAGTTCAGGAAAAGAAACCTGAAATAAGCATCAAAAAGGAAGAGAAGAAGGTAAGTTCAACACTTCCGAAAGCAAAAGAAAAAGAAAAACCCAAAACGGCTGCAAAGCCTAAAACTGAAGCAAAACCGAAAGAAAAAAAATCTACGGTAAAGCCAAAAGGAAAAGTTAAAATAGAATAAAAAAATCAAATCAATATAAGCAATGGAAAATCAAGAGTATTCAGTAGGTCTGGACATTGGGACAACAAAAATTGTCGCCATTGTCGGAAGGAGGAATGCACACGGGAAAATAGAAGTTCTCGGTGTTGGTAAAGCCAAAAGTCTTGGAGTACACAAAGGGATTGTGAATAATATTTCGCAGACTATTAATTCAATTAAAGCGGCTGTGTCCGAAGCACAGTCTAGCGCAGGTGTTCCCATAAAGAAAGTAACAGTAGGAATTGCAGGTAAACATATCCGTTCTTTGCAACATTCCGATTACATTATGCGAGAACATCCGGATAAATTTATTACCGATGATGATATAGAAGCATTAAAAGATCAGGTAAAAAAACTGGTTATGCTTCCGGGAGAAGAAATTATCCATGTTCTTCCTCAGGAATATAAAGTAGATTCTGAAGGGGAAATTCAGGAGCCGGTTGGTATGCACGGAAAACGTTTGGAAGCCAATTTCCATGTGGTTGTAGGGCAAATGGGAAGCATCCGAAATATCGCAAGATGTGTTAGAGAAGCCGGTTTAGAGATGGAAGCACTTACTTTGGAGCCTTTGGCATCTTCAGAAGCTGTTTTAACCAAAGAAGAAAAAGAAGCAGGAGTTGCCATTGTAGATATTGGTGGTGGAACTACAGATATTGCTATTTTTAAAGATAATATTATCCGTCATACCTGTGTAATTCCTTATGGTGGAGGAATTATTACCGAAGATATTAAAGAAGGCTGTTCAATCATAGAAAAACATGCAGAGCAATTAAAGGTAAAATTTGGTTCAGCGGTTCCGGAATTAGAGAAAGACAGTACATTTGTTACCATTCCAGGGCTTCACGGAAGACCGGATAAAGAAATTTCTCTTAAAACTTTAGCACAGATTATTAATGCAAGAGTTGAGGAGATTCTAGAAATGGTGAACACCGAATTAAAAGCATATGGTGCCTTCGAACAAAAGAAAAAACTGATTGCAGGAATTGTACTTACCGGTGGTGGTTCTAATTTGAAACATCTTCGTCAGCTTGCAAATTATACCACAGGATTCGATAGTAGAATTGGTTTTGCAAATGAGTATATTGCCAACGATAAAAATCAGTATCTTAAAGGGCCGGAATTTGCCACTTCAATAGGGTTGCTAATGGAGAGTTTGAAAATCAGAGATAAGAAAACTACCGTTATTGATGAAATTATTGAAACCAAGGTTGAAGCTAAAGCAGAAGAAAAGCAGCAAACAGTAAACGAAACTACGGTTTCCCAACAGATTGTTGCTATAGACGAAATGAAAGAGGAAGTGAAAGTTCAGCAGCCTGCAAAACCGTCTAAACCAACATTTGGACAGTCTTTAATGGAGAAAGTAAAAAAATTCTTTGAAGAAGTAGAATAAAAATATAAATGATGAATGATATGCGATCAATGATTGTCAAATATCATTAATCAATTATCAATTATAAAAAAATAAAGCATGGAAAATATAGGTACACAAGGATTTTCATTTGATTTGCCAAAAGGAAATTCATCAATTATAAAAGTAATCGGTGTAGGTGGCGGCGGTAACAATGCGCTGAAGCACATGTACGAAAAAGGAATTCACGGTGTAGATTTCGTTATCTGCAATACAGATGCCCAAACTCTAGACAATAATCCTGTTTCCAACAAAGTACAGTTGGGAGTTACCATTACAGAAGGTCTTGGAGCAGGAGCAGATCCTGAAGTAGGAGAGAAAGCTGCTATTGAAAGTATAGAAGACATTAAAGCAGCCATGGGACAAAACACCAAAATGGTCTTTATTACTGCAGGAATGGGCGGTGGAACCGGAACCGGAGCCGCTCCCGTAATTGCCAAAGTTGCCAAAGATATGGGGATTCTTACGGTAGGAATTGTTACCGTACCTTTCAGTTTTGAAGGGAAAAGAAGACTGGAGCAGGCAGAAAATGGTCTTGAAAAACTGAGAAATAATGTTGATTCTCTAATTGTCATCAATAACGATAAATTAAGACAGCAGTTCGGGAATTTAGGTTTTAAACAGGGATTCTCGAAAGCCGATGAAGTTTTAACAAATGCCGCAAAAGGAATGGCAGAAGTTATTACAGGTTATTTTGATGTGAATATTGACTTTAGAGATGCTAAATCTGTGCTTCAGAATTCCGGTACGGCATTAATGTCAACAGGAATGGCTTCAGGCGAAAATAAAGCTGAAGAAGCGGTAAGAAAAGCATTAGATTCTCCATTATTGAACGACAACAAAATTACCGGAGCTAGAAATGTACTCTTATTAATCCGAAGTGGTGCCGAAGAAGCTACTATGGACGAAATCGGTATTATCATGGATTATATTCAGAAGGAAGCAGGAAACACTGCGGATATTATCTTTGGTGTGGGTGCAGATGAAGAATTGGGCGATGCAGTAAGTGTATTGGTTATTGCAACGGGTTTTTCTAATGATAATAAAAAATTTGCCGGACCTACTGAAAAAATCAGAATAGGTTTGAATGATGCATTGGATGCGCCAAAAACTTCGCCTTTCAAAACAAAAGAAGAAAGAGAAACAGAAGTGGAGCAGGGATATGATTTTGGAGGAAAAAATCTTTTCAGATTAGACGATGAAGAGCAGGATACACCACAATTCAAGGTTTCTTCCAATGAAAAAAAAATGATTGTTGAGGATGAAGATGTAAAAACAGAAGTCAAATTTTCAGACAGAGATCAGGATACAATAGATAATCCGGCTCAAAGTTGGAAGGGTGACGATTCTCAGGATGATGCCTACAATCTTTTTTCTTTTGATGAAGAAACAGATAACGATTTGGAAACCCAATCTTTCACATTCGATTTTGAAAATAAACAAGAAGAGCCAAAAAGCAATGATTTTTCCAGAGTGTATTCCGATGAAAAGCCTGTAGAATTCAGCTTTACTGTAAATGAGCCCGTAAACGAACCGAAAAATGATTTTGGACAGCCAAAAAATGAAGTAGAAACTTTTACAAGTATCATTGAAGAAAAAGCGGTAGAAGTTCAGAACACTTTCGAAGTAAAAGAAGATCCAAAAAATACTGTTGAGTTCCATTCTGAAACATCTGTTCAGACAGAAAGCGAATTTACTTTTGTAAGCAAACCTGCAGATCAGGAGCGCGTAACGGAAAGAAGAAATAAACTGAAAGAGTTTAATTCCCGTTACCAAAATTTCGATGTAGTTAATGATTTTGAATCTGTACCGGCTTTCAAGAGAAAAAATATTTCTATAGACGGAAGTAACGCATCAGACCAAAACATCAACACGTATCTTTCTGATAACAACGGAAATATGCAGATTAGAGAAAACAGATTTTTAAATAAAGATGTAGATTAAGAATTGTACTCATGTATTTACGTAAAATGTATTTACGATATATCAGAATCGTTTTATATTTTAATCATAAATACATTGTACTTTTTACATTAATACAAAAATTATGAGTTTAGAAAATACCATAAACGAAGCGATTAAAACAGCAATGAGAGCTAAAGATAAAATAGCTTTGGACTCTCTTCGTGCTGTAAAATCTCAAATATTATTATTAAAAACAGAAGCTTTAGGAGCAGAAGTTTCTGCAGAACAGGAAATTGCCATTCTTCAGAGAATGGTAAAGCAGCGTAAAGATTCTTTTGATCAGTTTGCTGCACAGGGAAGAAACGATCTTGCGGAAGTAGAAGAAGCTCAGATGAAAGTGATAGAGCAGTTTTTACCTAAACAGCTTTCTGCGGAAGAGCTGGAAACCGAAATGAAAGCAATTATTGCTGAAGTAGGAGCCGAATCTGTAAAAGATTTAGGTAAAGTTATGGGAATAGCTTCAAAAAATTTAGCCGGAAAATCTGATGGGAAAAGTATTTCCGAAATGGCTAAAAAGCTGCTTTCCTAAGTATTATTGATGGCTGATAAATGATGATGATCATCATGCAGCTATATTTATTATTGGATATTCAACCTTTGCATATCGATTTGATTAAAGAAGCCCGAAATTATTAATTTCGGGCTTCATTTTTATTCTGTAATAAAATTACTCTTAGTTTTTTCCTCTGCTATCCTTTATTTCCTGGATTTTACCTTCAAAATAATCTTTTCTGGCGGGATGCTTTTGGATAAGTGCCTGAAAAGCGTTTATCGCTTTCGTATACAGCTTTTGTTCAATATAAAGGTTTGCGAGAGTTTCGGTCATCAAATGAGAAATATCGTCCGTTTTCTCTTTTACCGTAAAACTTACTTCATCTTTTAATTGGCTGATTTTTGGGTTGTTTTCTATAAAAGATTCAATAGCTTTATTTTTTGTTGCTGTTTTTTCTTTTAAAATTTCTTCTGTACGGTCTATTTTAAGCCAACTTTGCCACGTATTGATGAAGCCTGGAACATTACTGTCAACCGACTCCGTTTTCTTTACAGATTCTTCTTTTAGAGGTTCTTCTTTTGGAGCAACGCTTTCTTCAGCATTTTTCTTGTTATTGATAGGCAATGAAGAGATTTCAGATCCGAAAAACGAAACATTCATCACAGGAACTTCACTCTCAGTTTCTTTTTCTTCTAAAGTTTTCTCTTCTTCAGCCGTTTCCTCTTTTGCTTCATTAGAAATCTGAGGTTGCTCTTCCACTATACTTTTATTTGGAGTAATTTCAGAGGTTTTAGCTTCTGGAATGATCTTTTCAACGGTTTTTTCCTGACTCTCTTTTTTATCTATTAAAGAATCGGGCAAACTGCTTTCAAGACTCATGGGTTTCCAGGCAGTATTTGCAATAGGCTCTTCATCAATTTCATTGCTATCCGAAGAAATTTCTTCTGTTGAAGGCTCTTCAATTACGTCTTCTTTTTCCTCTTTCGGCGAAAAATCAACAACAAAATCTTGAGTTTCAGAGAAACTGATTTCGTTTCCGGAATGCAAAATGCTTTCTTCTTTATCCGTCTCCGGTTCTGCCTTTTTTTGAGATTTCATCTTTTTTTCAACCTCTTCAATCAGACGGCGCATTTCATCTTCGTATTTATTGGCAGAAGATTTTTTCTCTTCAGTTTTTACCTCTTGGTTGGGTTGAGCAGTTTCAATTTTCACATTTGGAAAGAAAGATTCTGTCCCGTGAAAACTTAGCTGAGAATCGTCCTGAATTTCTTCTTCAATTTTCGGACTCTCTATTTTATTCTCTTCAACAATAGTTTCTGCATTCAGCGGTTCTTGGGCTTCTTCTTTTTCTACATGAATTTCCTCAACATCTTCTTCTACATTCTCTTTTTGAGGCTCAAAAGGTTCGGTTTCTATAAAGCTGATTTCGGCTTCATTATCTATTTCTTCCGAAACTTTTTCAGAATTTATTGTACTTTCATCAATTACCGTTTCTATGTCAAGATCTTCTGTTGTAGAATTTTCATTAAATTTTTCAGAATCTTTATTTTTAGTTTCGTTTTCTTCAGGGAATTCTTCTTCTTTTTTATTAACAATAATTTCTTCAGTTGACGATGAAATTGGAGAACTTTCTGCCTTTTGGGTAACAATTACGCCAGATTCTATGGTAGATTCTAAATCTATTTTTTCGGAATTTTCTTCATTCAGGAAATTTTCTTCTCCCTCATATAAAATTCTGTTTCGCTCTCCGTTTACAATAACTGTCTTTATTTCAGCTTTAGGGATAATTAAAGACTCGGAAATCGCTTCGTAATCGTGTTTTGCAGGTTTTTCTTCCTGTGGTAGAATGTTCTCAGTTTCTTTAATATCTTCCACCGGAATTTCTTTTGTCTGAATTTCCTGTTTTGGCTGTGGCTTTCCGTTAATTAGCTGATAGAGAATTTTCTTGTCTGTTGTATAGGCAGCCGTGGTAGATAAATCTTTCTGGTAGTTTTCTTTATCGAAAAGATGAACTCCGTACAAATGCAATGCACGGATATTCTGAATGTAAGGAAAAGAATTAATTTCTTCTTTCAAAAGATTTAAATCTTCTGGCTGAATAATTTTTGGATTTTTTAATAATTCTAAAACTCTGTTATTCATTATCTTACCAGTTAGCGACAATGTCGTTGAAAATTTTATTAATAATTCTGTCTGTTACCAGTTTTACCTGAGAAGTTTCGATCTGGCTCTGGGATAAATTACTGTTGAAAACGGCTTCATCCACATAGGTTCTTTCAAAACTTAATTCAGAATGCAGTTTGTTTTCGTAACGCACTTTTACAGTAATCGTAAGCTTATTCTGAGATTGTTGTATAGTTCCCGCACTGGTCTGCTGCGTTGAAGAACTAATGGTTGTAGGAGTAATTCCGTAATCTGTAATTTCACCCTCAATTAATATATCGGGATTCGTTTTGGTTCCTTTTAAAGTGGTACGCTGTAAAAACCTGTTCTGAATATCCGTAGAAAATTGCTGAGATAATGCAGGATTTACCAAAGCTGCATTGTTGGGAAACTCGTTAATCTGAACTGTTTTTTCATCTTTCAGAGAAGAGCCTGTAAAGGTGTAGCAGGAATTGAGAAACCCCACAGATACCATTAAAATTAAAAGATTTTTGAGCGTATTCATTTTATTATAATTCTTGTGTACCTATTTCTTTAATTTCATCATATTCAATCTGCTGAAGAGCATCTTCGTAGGCAATATGATTGCATGTATATATTAAAGGTAACGTGAAAAAAATACCAATACCACAAGCTAAAATTCCAAGTTGAGATAAAAAACTTAAAACTATGCTGAATAATAAAATCATGATTAAATTACCTTTAGTCATTACTTTAGAAATATTCCATGCTGTTTTAATATCGGTAATACCTTTAAGACTTATCAAAGGAACGATATAAAAAGTTTTAAGCAAAAGATAATATAAAAAGAAAATCATAATCGCCATCACGGGAAATAAGATGAACGGAAAGCTTGAACCTCCATCATTAGAATATTCACTAACTCCACCAGTAATCGCTACAATAATAATTATGGGAATATACATTACAAATACTGCAGCTAAGATGATTAATTGCAAAATGAAGTAGGGCATAAAGTCCTTAAAATCAAAAATTTCACCTGCACTTGCATTTTGGTTTTTGCTTATTTTTCTTAAATACTTGTGATAATTTCCAAGAGCTACAAGACCACAAAAAGGAATGATACTCATAACTATTGTTACAAGAAAACCCAAAAAAACTGACCCATAATTATTTTTCAATAAATTAAATCCTTTACTGATGTAGTCACCAAACTTAAAATCGATGGGCTTAGCCGTAATGTGTGTATTCATAAAATTAAATTTTTATTCTTCGAGATTGTATTGTTTTATTTTTCTATATAAGGTTCGTTGCGAAATTCCCAGTTCGTCTGCAGCGCGGTTTCTTCTGCCGTTGTGCTTCTCTAAAGCTTTTACAATCAAATCTTTTTCATTGTTTTGTAAAGATAGAGATTCCGGCTTGTTTTCTTCAATTTCAATATCCTCAAAATCCTCGTAAGAATCTTCAGGATTCGAAATAATTGTAGGATTCTGAATATTCTGACTGCTTACGTTATTATTATTTTCAAAGTATAATAAAGAGTTGGGACTTGCCGTCTGAGGAGTTGCTTCAGGAGTATAAATTCTGCTGATTAGATTTTTCTCCTGATTGCTCAGATCCGAATTGCCCCTGTTCTTAATGAGTTCCGAAGTTAAGGATTTTAAATCATTTATATCGTTTCTCATATCGAAGAGAATTTTGTACATGATTTCCCTTTCACTTCCAAAATCATTTTGCTTCGGGGTATTGGGTTGCGTAACTACCATTGGCAGATGTGCATCCATCGGGATGTATTCCGCAAGCTTTTCAACAGAGATTTTTCGGTCTCTTTCCACTACTGTCATTTGTTCCACCAGGTTTCTCAGCTGGCGCACATTTCCCGGGAAAGAATAATTTTCAATGTAATGAACGGCACTTGGCTCCAGTTCCAACTCCGGCATTCTGTATTTTTCGGCAAAATCTATCGCAAATTTTCTGAAAAGTAAATGGATATCTCCTTTTCTTTCTCTCAAAGGCGGCATATCTATCTGCACGGTGTTCAGACGGTAAAATAAATCTTCACGGAAACGCCCATCCTGAATTGCCTTCATCATATTCACGTTCGTTGCAGCAACAATTCTTACGTTGGTTTTCTGAATTTGAGAAGATCCTACCTTCATAAACTCTCCGCTTTCTAAAACTCTTAGTAAACGCACCTGGGTTTGCAAAGGCAGTTCGCCCACTTCATCAAGAAAAATGGTTCCGCCATCGGCAACCTCAAAATATCCTTTTCTGGTTGCCGTAGCTCCTGTAAATGCCCCTTTTTCGTGACCGAATAATTCGGAATCAATAGTTCCTTCCGGGATTGCACCACAGTTTACCACAATGTAAGGCTGATGTTTTCTTTTGGATTCTGAATGAATGATTTTCGGGATAAATTCTTTTCCCACACCACTTTCTCCAATTACAAGTACCGAAATATCGGTTGGTGCTACTTGTATTGCTTTTTCTAATGCTCGGTTTAATGCAGGGAAATTCCCGATGATTCCGAAGCGGTTTTTTATATTTTGAAGTTCGTTCATTGTTTTTGATTTTTTAGATTTAAATATTAAAGTTCCTCAATTTCAGTTCTGTAAACTTTGTTGAAGTGATGAGTATAGCCATCTTTCATGGTTTTTCCTTCATCATAGCTTTTGAGAGCTAACTTTTTTAAATCCAAATAATCTTTGTTCCTAATTTTTGAAACTTTACTTTTAAAATATATATTTTCGGCAAAATCGTATTGTTTACTTTGCTTTTCGAAATTTTCTAAGGCTTTATCGTATTTTCCGAGTTCAAAATAGGTAACTCCCAATTGGTAATAATCGTAAAAACCAACCGTATGGTCTTTTTTCGCCAACTGGTTTTCTATAATCGAGACCGCTTTTTCTCTTTGCCCTAAAGCGGAATAGCAAATCGCTTTTGCAATATGCAATTCGTAATCTCCATTTTGAGAATAGCCTAAATAACCATTGGGATATAATTTTTCTAAAGCCTCAATATCCTCAATAGCTCCTTTGTAATCTCTCAAAAACTGGTATTTGCACCAACCTCTGTAGCCTAAATTCATTTTAGGGTCGAGATTTACAGCCTTATCTATTAGTATTTTCCAAGAGATAAAATCTCCGTTTTTAAGATAAGGAACTGCTTTTTCTTTATATAAATTGGAAAATGTGGGACATAGTTTTATCGCTTCATCAAAACCTTCCTGAGACTCTCGGGTTCCCTGTCCATATTCTTCCCAATAATTATACATCTCGCAGGCCTTTTTACAGTTGTCATTCTGCATTGTATTGCAGTTAACCTGTGCCTGAAGATTAGAATAAATAACCAATACGAGAAGGCTAAGGTAGTATTTCTGAAACTTTTCCATGCTCTATTTTATAGGTTAAATATTGGTAATAGTCTACTTTTTTTCCGTCTATCTCTTTGGGAATCCAGCCATTTAGATTTTTAGTAAAAAAAAGAATTTGGGATGTTAATTTCGAATCCAGCTGTGTTTCCTTGTAATTTTCATCCATCTGTTTCATTCTGAAGATTCCGGATTTTCCTTCACAATTTACAACAAATCTTATGGTAACATAGCCGTTAACATCTTTTGAACTATGTATGTTTTCTTTCTCAAACTTTCGGACAATTTCTAATTTCTCTCCTTTGTACTGAATACCCGATGAACCTCCGTTATAATACTGATAAGAATAAGATCCTTCGGATAAACAATTCTTAAAATTTGGATCATCTAATTTTTTATCCCATTCTACATTTCCCACATGAGCAGGATATTTCGAAACAGCGGTTTTATCTATCTGACAATTGCTGAAGAGTGGAATTAAAAATAAAAGAGACAGAGCGTTTTTCATCCGAAATTTTTACTTTACGGTTTCCCCTAAAAGTGTGCCCTGTGTATTATCAAAAACAAAAACATCCACAATGTCACCAATTTTCTGTCCTTCAAGCATATCGAATACACAAACGGCATTTTGAGAATTTCTTCCTTTCCATTGGTTTTTATTCTTTTTAGAAATTCCTTCAATTAAAATCTGATGAGATTTTCCTACATAAGACTTCATTCGCTTTCTGGATAATTCTCCCTGCAATGCAATTACTTCTGCCAAACGTCTCTGTTTAACATCTGCAGGAATGTTGTCTTCCATTTTCTTGTGTGCGGGAGTTCCGGGTCTTTCTGAATACGCAAACATATATCCGTAATCATATTCAACCTCTTTCATTAAGGAAAGTGTATCTTGATGATCTTCCTCAGACTCGTTGCAGAAACCTACAATCATATCTTGGGAAAAAGCCACTTCCGGAACGATTTCTTTTGCTTTTTTTATTAAATCTAAATATTCTTCACGGGTATGTTGTCTGTTCATCGCTTCCAACATCGCGTTGCTTCCGCTTTGTACAGGTAAATGTACATATTTACAAATGTTGTCATGCTTCGCCATCATTCTGAATACCTCTAAACTCATATCCTGCGGATTGGATGTAGAAAAACGGATTCTCATTTCTGGAACAGCCTTAGCAACCAAATCCAGCAATTGAGCAAAATTTACTGCCGTTGCTTTTTGCATTTCAGAGGCTTTTTCAAAATCTTTCTTAGGACCGCCACCGTACCATAAATAAGAATCTACGTTCTGCCCCAATAATGTAATTTCTTTATATCCGCTTTCAGAAAGACTTTTGCATTCTTCAAGAATAGAATGCGGATCTCTGCTTCTTTCTCGGCCTCTTGTGAAAGGAACTACACAAAAAGTACACATATTATCGCAACCTCTTGTGATGGTAACATAAGCTGTAACGCCGTTTCCGCCTAAACGAACCGGGTTGATGTCTGCATAGGTCTCTTCTTTAGAAAGAATAACATTAATGGCATCTCTTCCGTCTTCGGTTTCTTTTAAAAGATTGGGTAAATCTCTGTACGCATCGGGACCTACGACTAAATCGACAAGTTGCTCTTCCTCTAAAAATTTAGTTTTAAGTCTTTCTGCCATACATCCTAAAACGCCAACCGTCATGCTCGGACGCTCTTTTTTCAGGTTTTTGAACTGTGAAAGACGCATTCTAACAGTTTGCTCAGCTTTTTCACGAATGGAGCAGGTGTTAAGAAGAATCAAGTCAGCTTCTTCTACTTTCAATGTCGTGTTGTAACCTTGTTCGTTTAAGATAGAAGCTACAATTTCCGAATCTGAAAAATTCATTTGGCAACCATAACTTTCCAAAAATAATTTCTTGGAATTTCCTTCTTTTTCAGCTATGGCAAAAGCTTCGCCCTGTTTAGTTTCGTCTATATATTTTTCCTGCACGGTCTTTAAAATTTGAGATTTAAAATTCAGGGTTTAATGTTTTTACTGCTGGGCAATTTCAAACATCAAGCATCAGATTTCAAATCAATTCAGTTTGCAAAGATACAAAATATTGTGACAGAATGGCAGGAGAGAAATTTTGTTTCCGAGGTGTTAGTTTACCTTAAGGGTGACCGGTAATTTAAAGTAGTGTTTTACAGGAATTCCTTTATATAAGATTTTTTGGTGTTGGAGGCACATTTAATTACCATTTCGTTAAACTTGTCTAAATTAGAAATATTATCAATGTGGAAAAATGTTGCTTCTCCATGGGTATTAACGTCAAAATAAATTGTGAAAGAATAATTATTATCAGAACGATAGCTGTTGTCGAAGCACTTGATAAAATTATCCCGGAATTTCATAATGTCACTTTCTTTATCTTTATACATATAAACCGGCAGAGTGAAATCTGAACGTTCAGTTGGCTTATTAAATAACAAGTCATCAGAGAAACTGGCAAAAAACATAGCGGGTACTTTTTTTCCATCAACTTCGGCTGATTTCCATTTTTTTGTCTGAGAAATGGCGTTCAGTACTTTGTCTTTGAGGCATTTGTTGTTTTCAACGGCTTTTGTGTCCTCATCTGCTACATATTTAACAGTATTGTCTGGATATACCACAAATCTCATCGCTAAAGCCTCTTGTTTATCACAAGGTTTGTAATTGTTATTTACTGTAATCTGCTGAAGATCTTTAAAGAATGCTTCTCTGCCACCTTCATAAAAATCCTGATCTTTAGGGTATTTATATAATATCTGAGCGCTTACAGCTGCTGAAAAAAGCATTAAAGAGAAAATGATAATTCTATTCATGTTGAAAAATAAAAGCTGTCGTAAAAGTACAACCTATGTATTATTTAGAATTTGAATATTAAAAATTATTAATTCTCTAAAATTTAAACTTCAATAATTTTTTCCTATATATCTGCCGATAAAGAAGAGAAATTCATTTTTAATTTCATTTCAGATTTTACAGGTTCTCCGTTGCACATTGCAGGTTTCCAGTTTTTCTTAATTCGTCTTACTATATACTGCATATCATCGAAGAAAACTTCGCTTTTCAGCACTTTAGGTTCTCCGGTAACATCTACAACCTTGCCCATAGCATCAATGGTTAATGTGAAAGTAAAATCTCCGGATAAAGTATAAAAATCAGAATTCAGATAAGTATACATGTATTTGGACAGGATTTCTTTGTAAGCTGCCGCTCCTCCTTCGAAACTTGCCGGTTCAAAATGGTTGCATCCTTTTACTGCAACCTGCATAAATGGTTCTTTAATATCTATTTTGATGAGATTCTTATTGTTTTCCATAATAAAAGAATCGTCTCTTTCGTCTATTACCTGAGTAAATGCAAAATTTGCCGTAAGTAAAGCGAA
Organism: Chryseobacterium oryzae; assembly: GCF_022811665.1. Taxonomy (NCBI): domain Bacteria; kingdom Pseudomonadati; phylum Bacteroidota; class Flavobacteriia; order Flavobacteriales; family Weeksellaceae; genus Chryseobacterium; species Chryseobacterium oryzae. The sequence continues at coordinate 3,024,144 of NZ_CP094529.1, read as the reverse complement.
TAAAAAGGTAAGTGTTTTCATATATAGATTTTTTAAAAGTAAAATATCATTCTTTCATTGAAAAGAACAGTAAAAATTGAGCCAAAAAAGAACTTCACTATAAATAATGAAGTTCCTGAAACCTTTATTGAACTTGAATTATAAAACTTCTATCTGATTTCTCAGTAAATCTTCAAATTCGTCTCTTTTTCGGATAAGATGAGCTTTTCCGTCTAAAAATAGAACTTCAGCAGGCTTTAATCGGGAATTGAAATTAGAACTCATCTCAAAACCATAAGCTCCTGCGGTGTGAAAAGCCAGAATATCGCCTTCTCTTACTTCATTCAGTTTTCTGTCCCATGCAAATGTGTCGGTTTCACAAATATTTCCTACAACGGTATATATTCTTTCGGCACCTTTAGGGTTAGAAAGGTTTTCAATCTCATGATATGAATCGTAAAACATCGGACGAATTAAGTGATTGAATCCCGAATTCACTCCCACGAAAACGGTCGCCGTAGTCTGTTTAATTACATTAGCTTTCACCAGAAGATAGCCGCTTTTTCCTACTAAAAATTTTCCCGGTTCAAACCAAAGTTCAAACTTTCTTCCGGTAGTTTTAGCGTATTCCGAAAGTACTTTTTCTACTTTTTTGCCTAAAGTTTTTACATCGGTTTCCAGTTCGCTTTCCTGATAAGGAATTTTGAAACCGCTCCCCATATCCAGATATTTTAAATTTGGGAAATTTTCTGCTAAATCCAGCATGATTTCTAATGCTTGGATGAAAACTTCAGGATCTTTAATCTCACTTCCCGTGTGCATGTGAAGACCTTCAACATTAACGTTCGTAGATTTCATAACACGCTCAATGTGTCGCATCTGGTGGATAGAAATTCCGAATTTAGAATCAATATGTCCTGTAGAGATTTTGTGATTTCCTCCCGCATAAATGTGTGGGTTAATTCTCACAAAAATAGGATAAGAATTTCCGTATTTATTCCCAAACTGTTCCAAAATTGAAATGTTGTCGATATTGATATGCACTCCATGATGCATTGCTTCTTCAATTTCGGCTAAATCTACACAATTGGGAGTGAAAAGTATTTTTTCTTTGGTGAAGCCCGCTTTTAAGCCAAGTTTTACTTCATTAATGGAAACACAATCTAAAGAAGCACCTAGGTTTTTGATGTACTTTAAGATGTTGATGTTGGTTAAAGCTTTTGCTGCGTAAAAAAACTTAGTGTGTTTTAGAAAAGACGAAGAAAGTGTTTCGTATTGAGCTTTAATCGAATCTGCGTCGTAAACGTACAACGGCGTGCCAAATTCATTGGCAATCTTAAGTAAATCTTTTGAATTCATAATTTCATTTTAACATAAAAAACGGCAGATTCTTCCAAAAGAGTCTGCCGCAATGATTATTTTATGCAAGCTACTCTTTTAAATATTCCAAACCTTAGAGAACTTTACAGCTCCCTTTTTTCCGGTTTTATTTTGTTTAAAATTTTGCATTGCTCTGTTTAATTTTTAGCAAAAATACTATTTCTTTTTTATATGAAAGAAAAATGCTAGCAATAACATTTTTTATTGTGGTAACGGAAGTGTTTCGAAATCACCACGAAGCAAAGCCAATTGCAGGTCACTAATTAAATCTGAAGCAGGAAGTGGTAAATCTATTTTCAGTTTAGAAACTTTAGTCAAGGTTTGAATTTGGGTGAAAAGTTCATAAAAACCATAGGATTCTGGCTTTCCGTTTTTAATAACGATAAAAAGTTTTTCTCCCATTTTTTTTCCTGATCCAAGCCAAATTTCATTTCTTTTTCTAAAATCTATTTTTTTTGAAAGATTTTCTGGCGTTTTGAACTCCTCATTCTCGTTGATGAAATGCACTGCCTTCATTCCTTGTGTAAAAGCCTTGAATTTAAGAATAGGTTTTTCTTCTTTATTCAGATTATTTTTTTCTACAATATATTTCTGATTTCTAAAATATAAACCATAAGGAAATACTTCTCTTTTCTTGATTCCTTTAGAATTTAACATCAGTTTTGCAATAATATCAGAGCCTGTAAGTTCAAAATGAATCTGCTCTGTATCATTTTGTACCTTTTCCCATTTTTTGGATTTGGAATTGAACAGTTTTTTGGAATATTTATTAACATCCTGAACATAGTCGGAAAGAACAATTTTACCATCGCTGTTCTGAAAATAAACAAATCCTTTTTCGTGAGGTAAATCCTGAGTTAATTCTTTGATTTTGTTGATGTAATTCTTTGCGTTGCTCTCTTCGTGCTGCTTCTGTATAATCTCATTTTCTGTATCTTTAGAAACAAGAAGTTTAAAAAGTTCTAGAGTAGCTCTTGCATCGCCATCTGCTCTGTGAGCGTTGGTTAACGGAATTCCCAAAGATTTTACCAGCTTTTGAAGAGAATAACTTGCTTCATCCGGAATCAGTTTTTTGGCTAAAGGAATTGTATCTAAGGTGTTGATTTTAAAATCGTAGCCGAGTCTGCTGAACGATTGCCGCAACATTCTGTAATCGAAATCAATATTGTGTCCTACTAAAGTTGTATTTTGGGTAATTTCTACCACTCTTTTTGCCAGTTCGTGAAATTTCGGTGCTGTTTTCACCATTTTGGGCGTAATACCGGTAAGTTTCTGTACAAAAGGAGTAATATCGCTTTCGGGGTTTACCAGAGAAATAAACTGATCTACAATTTTGTGACCGTCATAACGATAAATGGCGATATCTATAATGCATTCTTTTCTGAAACCTGCACCATTACTTTCTATATCTATAATTGAATACATTTATTTTTCTCTTACAATACAACAATCAAAAACCAAACCTTTTAACCGACAGTTTTTTTAACGCAATCTGCTAAAATAATAAAATTCCCCGTAAACTGATTATCTTCTTTTTCTTCCTCCTAAACCAAGCATTCCCAAAATAGCTTTCGCACCTTCTCGCATTAATGTATTTGCAAATGTTCTTCCCGCGCTGCTTTTCATGACTTGTTCAAACATTCCGGGCTCTTCTTTTACGGGTTTTGTTTTTTGAGAAGATACAGAATTTTCTACTGCCTGTTCCATTCTTTTGGCTAAAATTTCGTAAGCAGATTCGCGGTCTACAGAGTTTTCATATTTAGCAACCAAAGCCGATTTTGAAGTTAAGTCTGAAATTTCAGAATCGCTCAAAACATCCATTCTCGATTCAGGAGAAATTAAGTAAGTCTGAACAAGTGGCGTAGGAATTCCCTTTTCGTCTAAAGCAGTCACAAAAGCTTCTCCAATTCCCAGATTCTGAATTAATTCTGAAGCATTGTAAAATTCGGTTGTAGGATAATTTTCTACCGCTTTCGAAATTTCTTTTTTGTCTTTAGCGGTAAATCCTCTTAATGCATGCTGAATTTTTAGTCCCAACTGCGAAAGTACATTCTCCGGAACATCCCCCGGAATTTGAGTAATAAAATAAATTCCCACTCCTTTGGAACGAATGAGTTTTACCATGGTTTCAATTTGAGAAACCAGCGCTTTAGAAGATTCATCAAAAATTAAATGTGCCTCGTCGATAAACAAAACGAGTTTTGGTCTTCCACTGTCGCCTTCTTCAGGAAAAGTCATGTAAATTTCAGCAAAAAGTGAAAGCATAAAAGTAGAGAACAGTTGTGGCTTATTTTGAATGTCTGCAACTCTTAAAATATTTACCACGCCTTTTCCATCGCGGGTTTCCAGCAAATCGTGTACATCGAAACTGGGTTCTCCAAAGAAATCTGAAGCTCCCTGCTGTTCTAAAGCAACAATAGATCTTAGAATTGCTCCTAAAGAAGCAGGAGCAATAGAGCCATAATTTGCTGCTAATTCGGATTTTCCCTGAGGGTTATCGCTTACATATTGAAGAACTTTCTTTAAATCATTCAGATCAATTAACGGAAGTCCTTTATCATCACAATATTTAAAAACGATAGACATAATGCTTTGCTGTGTATCGTTTAATTCCAAAATTTTAGATAACAAAATGGGACCGAATTCTGTTACTGTCGCCCGTAATTTTACACCTTTTTCACCCGAAATGCTCATCAGTTCCACAGGAAAAGCCTGCGGATTGTAAGGAAGCTGAGTTTTGGCATAGCGTTCCTCGATAATTGGATTCATTTTTCCGGCTTCTGCAATTCCAGAAAAATCTCCTTTAATGTCTAAAACTAAGGAAGGAATTCCCGCGTGAGAAAGCTGTTCAGCAAATACCTGAAGTGTTTTTGTTTTTCCGGTTCCGGTGGCTCCGGCAATTAAGCCGTGTCTGTTAATGGTTTTTAGGGGAATGGTAACGTTCACTTCGATAACAACTTCACCGTCTAACATTCCTTTTCCTAATATAATGTGATCTCCACTCGGAGTGTATCTTTTACTGAGCTCTTCAATAAATTTTGTTTTGTCTGCCATTTGAATTTTTATTTTTTAAAGATAATTTTTTGAGAATATTAAAACAAGCTGTTGTATATCACATCCGGAAAGTAGATTTTTTTGAAAAAATAAACCTAATTTAGCATTTATTACAGAATTTTGTCATTAATTTCATTAAAAATTATACAATGAAGTTGGGGATTTATTTTTAGACAAAAATAGGAGAATAAGTTATATTTCCAAAAAAGAAAAAAGGAAACAATTTTTACTTTATACGGATTCAGAAAGGGTATTAATATCAGCAAAATAAAGCCTTTTTACATAAAATAAATTGAGAAAATTTTTTCAAAATAGACCAGGTCTATGAAAAGCTATTGTGAAACGATAATGCTTTTTATAAAAATAAAGTCGATTTTTGCATATTGAAGAACATAAACGCATTATTAAAATGAAGATTGAACAAATATATACAGGCTGTCTTGCTCAAGGTGCATATTATATTGTATCTGAAAATGAAGCGGCAATTATAGATCCGCTGAGAGAAGTAAAACCTTATCTTGACCGTCTGGAAAAAGATAAAGTAACCTTAAAATATATTTTTGAAACACATTTTCATGCAGATTTTGTTTCAGGACACTTAGATTTAAGCAAGAAAACGGGTGCACCGATTGTTTACGGACCAACCGCTGAACCTCAGTTTGAGGCAATTATAGCAGAAGATAATCAAATTTTTGAAGTTGGAAAAATAAAGATTAAGATTCTTCACACTCCAGGACATACCATGGAAAGTACAACCTATCTTCTTATTGACGAAAATGGCGTTGAAACAGCTATTTTTACCGGAGATACTTTGTTTTTAGGAGATGTAGGAAGACCAGATTTAGCCCAAAAAGCGGGAAGTGTAACTCAGGAAGATCTTGCAGGGATTTTATACGACAGTTTGCAGAATAAAATAATGCCTTTGGATGACAGTATTACTGTTTATCCTGCGCATGGTGCGGGTTCGGCTTGCGGAAAAAACATGCAGAAAGAAACGGTGGATATTTTGGGAAATCAGAAAAGAACAAATTATGCTCTAAATCAGCCAGATAAAGAATCTTTTGTGAGAGAAGTTTTAGAGGGTCTTACCGCACCGCCCAAATATTTCGGGATGAATGTTGCCATGAATAAAGGAGGTTATGAAAGTCTTGATGAAGTAATGAATAAAGGTTTAAATCCTATTTCAGCTGAAGATTTTGAAGGTTTTGCCGAAGAAACAGGTTCGTTGATTTTAGACACAAGAAGTCCGGGAGATTTTTACAAAGAATTTATTCCAAATTCAATTAATGTAGGTTTAAAAGGAGATTTTGCACCGTGGGTAGGTGCTTTGGTGGTAGATGTGAAGCAGCCTATATTGCTTGTATCTGATGAAGGAACGGAAGAAGAAGTTATTACAAGATTGAGTAGAGTAGGGTTTGATAATGTCTTGGGTTATTTGAAGGGTGGATTTATTGCGTGGAAAAATGCAGACAAAGAAACTGACCAAGTTAATAGAATTTCATCTTCTGAATTTGCTGAAGTATTTAACAGCCAAGCTAAAGTAATTGATGTAAGAAAAATTTCTGAATATTCTGCGGAGCATATCGAAAATGCCTATAACAGACCTTTAGATATGATTAGTGATTGGGTTTCGGGGATAGATAATTCTGAGCATTTCTTTCTTCACTGTGCAGGTGGATACAGAAGTATGATTGCAGCAAGTATCCTAAACTCTCACGGAATCAGAAATTTTACTGAAATTGATGGAGGTTTTAATGGAATTAAAAAAACAGAAAAACTACCATTAACTAATTTTGTATGTCAGTCTAAAACACTTTAAAATCATTGTGAATGTCACAAAAATTTCTGGAAGTTATTAATTCTGAACGTCCTGTTCTTATCGATTTTTTTGCAACTTGGTGTCAACCGTGTAAGGTTCAGTCGTCGGTTCTGAATAAAGTAAAGGAAAATATTGGTGAATCTGCCAGAATTATGATGCTGGATGTAGATCAATATCCGGAAATTGCGGCACAAGTTGGTGTAAGGAGAGTTCCTACTCTGGCAGTTTTTAAAAATGGTGAACTTCTGTACAAGCAAAGCGGAGTACATGATGTGAATACCTTAACAGATCTTTTGAAACAGTTATCTGAAAATATATAAAATATTCTCATTCAATATACCAAAAAAGCATCCTTCATTGGATGCTTTTGTTATTTATGATGATTAGCTCTTCATTTTATTTTTCCCATACCAGAGCACTGGCTCCAAGAATGGCTGCGTCTGCTTCATCAAGCTCACTGAAAACTAATTTTACTTTATTTCTGAAAATAGGCAGTAAGTTTCTTTCCATGTGAAGTTTAGCAGGTTTTAAGATGAAATCTCCGGCTTTGATGACTCCACCAAACAAAAGAATGGCTTCAGGTGAAGAAAACATTACAAAATTTGCCAATGCTTCACCTAATTTCTGTCCGGTATATCTAAAGACCTCAATAGCGACTGGATCTCCTTTTACGGCACATTCGTGTACTGTTTTAGAGTTTATTTCTTCTTCCGGATACTGATTGAGCATGGAGTCTGGAAATTCTGCTCTCATTTTTTTAGCGGTGATTGCAATTCCGGTAGCGGATGCATAAGACTCTAAACTTCCTTCAGAACCGGTACTCCAATGTTTTCTCCCGCCTGGTTTTACGATAGTGTGACCTAATTCTCCGGCAAAACCATCGTTTCCGTAGATTAAATGACCTCCAGAAACAATTCCGCTTCCAACTCCGGTTCCCAAAGTAATCATGATAAAATCTTTCATTCCTCTTGCTGCACCATACATCATTTCACCTAAAGCTGCGGCATTAGCATCATTGGTCATTTTACATGGGCTGTTAAATTTAGCGGACATGAGGTCTGCGAAATTAATGATTCCTTTCCAAGGCAAATTGGGAGCAAGCTCTATGGTTCCTTTATAATAATTGGCATTAGGAGCACCTACACCAATTCCTTCAACACCATTTTTGCAATGATTTTCAATCATAGGTTGAATTTCCTTATAAAGAGCATCTACAAATTCTTCCGGAGTAGCATAGCGATCTGTGGGTATAGATCCTTTTATTAAGATTTCACCTCTGTGGTTAACCAAACCAAATTTAGTATTGGTTCCACCGATGTCGATACCTAATGCAACCTGTTTAGACAAATCTACTAATGACATTTCTTGCTTTATAATTTTAGAAGCAATAAATTTATAAAAAAGATTGAATTAATCATTTATTAATGAGAAAAAATAATTGTTTAATTATGATTTGTCGACACTGTTTTTTTTGCTTTTTTACGTCTTCCCCACCAAATTAGAAATCCTGTTACTGGAAGTGATGCACACATTAAGCTTACTATAAAAGCTATTATTTTAGTAGGAAGACCCAAAATAGAACCTACATGTACATCGTAATTGGCGGCGATAGCTTTTTCTCCCAAATTCTTATCTTCATGATTATGGGTGTGGAGAAGCTCTCCTGAATTTTCATCAAAAATTAAACTGCTGTTTTTATGATAAGAATACGATAAATGTTTTACAAAAACCGAAAAGTTTGTATGTTCATGATCGTCCATGTGCTCGTGTCCCAAATCTATTGAGTAGCCATACGATTGAGGATATTTTTTCTCTACGGTTGCCATTACTTTGTCGAGCGTGGTTTCGTTACGCATTTCGATGGGTGCTTTTGTAGTAATGTGCGAGAAATCCGGATATACTGTATTTCCTCCTGAGAATATAACATAAATCATTGCCTGTACAGCAAAAAACGCATAAAAAAGACCGGTAATCGCAAAAACTAAACCAAATACGGAAGCGTAAAATCCGAAAATATTGTGTAGATCATAATTTTTTCTTTTCCAGCTTTTAACATTTTTCCAATGGAATGAAAATCTCTGTTTTCGGGCGGCTTTGTTCTTGGGCCACCACAATATAATTCCGGAAATAAGCATAATTATAAAGATAATTACAGGAATTCCCACAACGTATTTTCCCCAATCCTGCTTAAGCAAGAAACTCCAATGGATGCTTTTTATGATTTGAAAAAAACCGTTTTTCTCATCAATAACCTCTAAAACTTTTCCAGTATAAGGATTTACGTATGCCGATTGGTAAATAGGGAATTCATCAAAATAATTCCATGTCCCATGAGTGTCGTGTTCGTACCAGTAAAACTGATAAGACATTTTTTTATCGATAGGAACATTTACCCAATGTATTTTAAATTTTTCGGGAACTTGCTCTTCAACGGCTTTTTCTAATACCCGAATAGGAAGCGTCTTTTTTTGGGCTATGTTTTTTTCGTTATGATAAATTACTTCTTTGCGGGTAAAGTTTTCTATTTCATCTTTGAAAACATACAGAGCTCCTGTTATCGAAATAATAAAAATAAGAATGCCAATAGATAGACCGAACCACAGATGCAGTTTTCCTGTCCATTTTTTAAATCTACCGGGCTTCTTTTTTGGATGATGTTTTTTCTTCATGAATTCTAGAGTTATACAAAGATAGGTTTTCTATTTTTATTTAGATTAATTCAAATTAGATTAATTGAAACTGCCAAACTACTTGCGCAGTTTGGCAGCTGATTGATTGTTTTTTCTCTGTATTAGAATTTATAATTCAGACTTAAAGATAACGTTCTTAATCTCTGAGGCGTTACAGTAGACCAACCGGAGAAATATTTTTTATTAGCAATATTGTCTAATTTTAAAATAATGCTGTATCTGTCTTCTGTATATGAAAGAGAAGAATTCATAATAATGTAGCTAGGAAGCGGAAATGCTCCGATTTCACCTCTGTTGAGTGTGTAAAATCTGCTTGCAGAATTCCCTCCGAAACCGATCCCGAAATTCTTTAAAGAGCCTTCCTGTATTTTGTATGTTCCCCAAAAATTAATCAAATTCTTCGGTCCTGCATCTTCTGTTCTGTGACCTGGATAACCTTCATCACCTTTTACAACATTACTGTCGTTATAGCTATAACCTGCAATAATATTCATTCCAGGAATTGGACTTCCTAAAACACTTACTTCAAACCCTTTACTGTCAACTTCTCCTCCTTGATTTATATTGACACCATTACCCATCACTTTGTTTTTAACATTGATGCTGTAATAACTTGCAGTAATAGAGAATTTATCACCAGCTAAGTTTGCTTTTGTCCCAACTTCCCATTGATTAGCATGTTCTGGATCAAAATAACGGAGTTCACTGCTTAATACATTTCCAAGATTGTCTGTAATTTGTACTGTAGAAGGATCTACATTTCGGAATCCGTTCATATAATTACCAAAAACAGAAACTTTATCCGGAATTGGTTGATAAACTAATCCTAATTTTGGAGACAAGGTGGTTTGTTCTTTAGAATCATCAGTAGCATATGCACTTGCTCTACCTGTAAAATGATCTACTCTTAAGCTTAACATTGCAGATAAATTTGGCAAAATGTTTACCACGTCAGAAACATAAGCACTGTATATTTTTGCTTGAGCGTGGCCGATTTTTTGCCCAGCTCCTTCTAAAGCTGCAGAAACAGAAGATTTTGTTAGTACACCTGCATTAGTATCAGTTTGATCAACAATATTTACTGTTCCATAGCCAATCCATCCTGTTCCTCCTTGAATAAAATCTCTTTGGAAATAATCTAAACCAACTAATAATTTATTTTTAACACTTCCGAAATTTAAATTACCAACAAAGTTTTGCTGAATTCCTGTGGTGTTGGTTTCTCCACCTACATCAGCAATGAATCTTGTAAAGTCTTTTCCATTAGACTGATCCCATAAATATTGATAATAACCTTCTGTTTTTGTAATGCTTCGTGAAACAATTGTTTTAGAAGTCCAGTTTTCTGAAATTTTATAATTTGCTGTTGCCTGAAGATTGAAAGTAGTATTATTAATCGTTAAATCATCATTGGTGTATGAATTTTTATAGTTGTCTTTGAAAACACCGATAGAATAATAAGTAAGAGGATTATATCTATTCAAGAAAAGCATTGGTGCATTTGCTGACTCACTTTTTTTAATTTCAGTATTTACATAGAATGTAAGTCTGTCATTTGCAATAAATTTAATTGAAGGTGCAACATAAAAAGATTCGCTAAATCCAGCATCTTGAAAAGTATTTTGTTTTTGATAAGCAGCGTTTACTCTTGCAAATAAGTTTTTGCTTAAAGGAGCGTTTACATCAGCTGAAACTCTATTAAGTCCGTAACTTCCGTTAACGTAATTTACCTCACCTCCAAAATATTGATAAGGTTTTTTAGTAATTACATTGATTAATCCACCATAAGAAATTACGCTTCCACCATAAAGTGTTCCTGATGGACCTTTAATTGCTTCGATGGTTTCAACTCCGGCAAGATCTAAAGTTCCATTGGTAAGAGAGGGCATTCCATTCGTCAAACTTGGTTGTAAAGAGAATCCTCTCATTGTGTAATATTCACCTCCATCATTTCCTCTTCCTGTAGACTCCCATAGTCTTGTAATACCGGTCACATTTTTTAATGCATCATTAAAGTTAGTTACAACCTGTTCTTTGATAACATTTTTATTAACGATATTGTAAACTTGCGGATTTTCAATTTCTTTCAAAGGCATCTTGTTTACAGACTCTCTATCGCGAGTAATATAGCCTTGTACAACAACTTCGTCAATTTTATTTGTCTTAACTGAATCGTTTTCCTGAGCGAAAGTAAATACAGTTGCCAATAACGAAGCAGATATCAAAAGTTTATTCATGAATGATTATTTTCCTGCAAAGGTATTGTTTTTACTTATTCTAAATAAATAATTAGTTTGACATTTGTCATATTTCTAATCCTAAAGTTTTTAGCAAGAAAAAACCCGCTTCGTGAAAAGCGGGTAAAAATTTATATTCTACTTCTTAAGCAGGAATTTCTCCTCTGTATAAGAAAGAAATGATTTCTTTATTCATTTTATCGACCATTTCTGTAAAGAGATGGAAAGACTCCTGTTTGTAGATTACCAAAGGATCTTTCTGCTCGTAAACAGCACCTTGAGAAGATCTTCTCAAGTCGTCCATTTCTCTTAAATGAAGTTTCCAGTTCTCATCAATAATCGATAGCGTGATATTTTTTTCAAAATCATTAATTAAGCTGTCGCACTGAGTTTCGTAAGCTTCTTTAAGGTCTGTAACAATAGTTAATGTTTTAATACCATCTGTAAAAGGCACCTGAATCATTTTAAACATTGATCCCTGTGTCTGGAATACATTTTCAATGATAGGGAAAGATTTTTCTTTCAGCAAATTCAGTTTCATGCTGTAATCATCTTCTGCTGCTTTGAAAAGGATATTTGTTAACTCCTGTATGGTTTTGTTCTTGAAATCATTTTCAGATACCGGAGATTCCATCGTAAAGTTTTTAATGACTTCAAATTCAAAATCTTTATAGTTTCCAGATGCTTTTCCTTTAGTTACGATAGAATTGGCTACATCGAAAATCATGTTTGCAATATCGTATTTCAAATGATCTCCAAAAAGAGCATTCTTTCTTCTTTTGTAGATTACATCACGCTGTTTGTTCATTACGTCATCATACTCCAAAAGTCTTTTTCTTGTTCCGAAGTTGTTTTCCTCTACTTTTTTCTGAGCTCTTTCGATAGATTTTGAGATCATAGAATGCTGAATAACTTCACCTTCTTTATGTCCCATTCTGTCCATCATTTTAGCAATTCTTTCAGAACCGAATAAACGCATTAAATTATCTTCCAAAGAAACATAGAACTGAGAACTTCCCGGATCTCCCTGACGTCCCGCTCTACCTCTCAACTGTCTGTCTACACGTCTGGAATCGTGTCTTTCTGTACCAATAATTGCCAAACCTCCGGCTTCTTTTACTTCTTTAGAAAGCTTAATATCGGTACCACGACCTGCCATGTTTGTTGCAATCGTTACCACTCCCGGCTGTCCTGCTCCCGCTACAATTTCTGCTTCTTTCTTATGAAGTTTTGCATTCAGAACCTGGTGCGGAATTTTTCTTAACTGAAGTGCTTTTGAAAGCAACTGAGAAATTTCAACAGAAGTAGTACCTACTAAAACAGGTCTTTTTGCAGCTGTTAAATTTTCAATTTCTTCAATTACAGCATTGTATTTTTCTCTATTGGTTTTAAATACCAAATCTTGTCTGTCGTGTCTAAGAATCTGTCTGTTAGTTGGGATCACCACAACATCCAATTTGTAAATCTGCCACAATTCTCCAGCTTCCGTTTCTGCAGTACCCGTCATCCCCGCAAGTTTGTTGTACATACGGAAATAATTCTGAAGGGTAACTGTTGCAAAAGTTTGAGTTGCTGCTTCAATTTTTACACTTTCTTTAGCCTCAATAGCTTGGTGAAGACCGTCGGAATAACGTCTTCCTTCCATAATACGACCCGTCTGCTCATCTACAATTTTTACTTCCCCGTCAATAACAACATATTCGTCGTCTTTTTCGAATAAAGTATATGCTTTAAGCAATTGGCTCATGGTATGTACACGCTCAGATTTTTCTGCAAATTCTGAGAATAATTTTTCTTTTGCCTCGAATTCTTCTTCTTTAGATAAATTTTTGGCTTCAACTTCTGCAATTTCTGTCCCAATATCAGGAAGTACGAAGAAGTTAGGGTCAGAATTTCCTTGAGACATGTATTCAACCCCTTTATCGGTTAAGTCAACCTGATTGTTCTTTTCTTCAATTACAAAGTAAAGATCTTTATCTACGATTGGCATATCGCGGTTGTTATCCTGCATATACTGAGCTTCAACTTTCTGAAGCAAAGCACGGTTTCCGCTTTCGGATAAAAATTTAATGAGCTGTCTGTTTTTAGGAAGACCTCTGTAAGCCTGAAGTAATTTGAAACCACCTTCTTTTGTATTTCCTGAAGCAATTAATTTTTTAGCTTCATTGAAAATAGCAGAAACTGTTTTTTTCTGAACTTCAACAATTCTGTCGATAGAAGGCTTTAGAACATCAAACTCCTGTCTGTCTCCTTGAGGAACAGGCCCGGAAATAATTAATGGTGTTCTCGCATCATCTACCAATACAGAATCTACCTCATCCACAATAGCAAAATTTAATTCTCTCTGAACTAATTCTGTAGGTGAAGTAACCATGTTGTCTCTCAAATAATCGAAACCGAATTCATTATTGGTTCCGTACGTAATATCTGAGTTGTATGCTTTTCTTCTGCCGTCTGAATTGGGTTGGTGGTTGTCGATACAGTCAATAGACATTCCATGAAACTGATATAATGGTCCCATCCAAGCCGAGTCTCTTTTTGCAAGATAGTCGTTCACCGTTACTACGTGAACACCTCTTTCCGGAAGAGCATTTAAGTATATAGGAAGTGTTCCTACCAAAGTTTTACCTTCTCCGGTTGCCATTTCTGCAATTTTTCCGCTGTGAAGAACAATACCTCCGATAAACTGTACATCGTAATGCACCATGTCCCAAACAACAGGTGTTCCTGCGGCATTCCAAGAGTTTTTCCAAATTGCCTGGTCACCCTGAATTTCTATGAAATCTTTTCCTGCAGCAGCCAATTGTCTGTCCCAATCGGTAGCAGTTACACGGATTTCGCCATTTTCTGCCCATCTTCTGGATGTTTCTTTAATTAAAGCGAATGCTTCCGGAAGAACCTGTGCAAGAATTTTCTCTTCAATTTCGTAAGAATCTTTCTTTAGAGCTTCAATTCTGGAGAAAAGAGCTTCTTTTTCGTCTACATTTTTAGAGTTTTTGATCTGCTCTTTAATCTGTTCTATCTGTGCCGATATGCTGCTTGTTGCCTCTTTAATTTTAGATTTGAACTCTGCAGTTTTTTCTCTTAAACCATCATCAGATAATTGCTGAATGTTGGGTTCAACGGCTTTGATTTTTGTTACAACTTTTTTTACTTCCTTTAGGTCCTGCGCTTTTTTGTCTCCCAAAAACCCTTTAAGAACTTTGTTTAAAAAACTCATAAATTTTTGCTTTATGCTTCAAGCGAAATGCTTTAAGCGTTTTAATAACACTTATCGTGTAAATGATAATATCTAGAATCGGCAAAAAGCTTCAGGCGAGATGCCTAAAGCCTTTATGCTTTATTAATATTCGTCTTCGTTCCAAAGATAATCCTCGTCTGTAGGATAGTCGCTCCAAATTTCGTCTATTGCATCGTAGATTTCACCTTCATCTTCAATTGCCTGAAGGTTTTCTACCACTTCCATAGGTGCACCAGTTCTGATCGCATAGTCGATAAGTTCTGCTTTTGTCATCGGCCAAGGTGCGTCGCTTAAATAAGAAGCTAATTCTAATGTCCAGTACATAATTTTATTTTTTTTGCAAAAGTATAAAAATAGGTTATATTATAAACTTTTTTATCGGTTGATTTTCAATTCTTTTAATAAAAATTTAATTGCCAAAATCTCTTAGTTTGTTGTGTAAGAGGATTTTCCTGCATAATGAGATCATTTTCTCAAAAACCATTCCACAAATTTTTTCATGCCATTTTGGAAGTTGGTGTCAGGTTTATAGCCAATAAGTCGCTTTGCTTTTGCAATATCGGCATTGGTTCTTAGCACATCTCCGGGTTGTAATGGCAGATTTTTTTTGATGGCAGATTTTTGTAAGTTCTTTTCTATCTCAGAAAGCATTTCAGAAAGGGTAACAACTTCACTTTCTCCAAGGTTGATGATTTCATAAACATTCGAGTTTTGTTGCAGATATTCTACAGATTTCAGGATTCCATCAATAATATCATCAATATAAGTGTAGTCTCTGGCGGTGCTTCCGTCTCCGTAAAAAGGAATTTCTTTATTTTCGGAAATTAATTTTGTAAATTTATGTATGGCTAAATCTGGTCTTTGTCTTGGGCCATATACCGTGAAAAATCTGAGCTGAATAATATCTATCTGATATAAATCGTGATAAACGTGTCCCAAAATTTCCACGCATTTTTTGGTTGCTGCATAAGGTGATATGGGATTATCCACATTGTCGGTTTCAGAGAAAGGAATCTTCTCGTTGTTGCCATAAACACTTGAAGAAGATGCACATACAAATTTTTTAACTCCGAATTCCTGACAAAGTTCCCAAATATTCATGGTGCCACGAATATTTACCTCTTCATATTCTAAAGGTCTTTCGATGGATGGGCGAACTCCCGCTAATGCTGCAAGATGTATAACCATATCGATCTTATTTTCTCTGAAAATTTCAGCAAGTTTATTCTTATCGCGGATGTCCTGAAAAAATAATTGATAATGATCTGATTTTAAATCATTTGATAACTTGATAATGTCTTTTCTCTTTTCAGAAAATTCAAACTGAATATTTTTACCTAAAGAATCTATTGTATTTTGAATTTTTATTTTATAATCGTAAAAATCATCAAAATTGTCAATATTAATGACAGAATGTCCTTTTTTTAATAAATTTTCGACGAGATGGGAACCAATAAAACCGCTCCCTCCGGTAATGAGATATGTCATTTGCGTGTTTTAGTTAAGCAAAAATAGGAATTTTAAGAGTTTTTCAGATTAATATTTTTTTAGAAAATGATAAAACAGGCTTTATTTCTTAAATTTAATATACTGCTTTTTGTACTTTTACTTTCAAATAAAATATCATGCAGTTTCAAGGGCAAATTTTAAAAATGACGAGTTTCAATGCTCAGCCAATTCAATATTATCTTAATCTTTCTAATGATTTAATTCACATGAATGAATTGTTTGGGCGAGAACTATCTATTAAACATATTGGATATCAGTGTGTAAATTGCGGATTAGATAAACCTATTTACAGAATGGGTTTCTGCAAAAGCTGTTTTTTTGAAAGTCCTTATGCAAGCGATACCATCATTCGCCCAGAACTGTCTACAGCCCATTTGGGAATTGCGGAACGGGATTTGGATATTGAAAAACAAATTCAGTTACAGCCGCATACTGTGTATTTGGCGTATACAGGAGATGTGAAAGTTGGAGTAACCAGAAATACCCAAATTCCTACAAGGTGGATCGATCAGGGTGCAACTTTTGCTTTGCCTATTGCAAGAACCGAAAACCGTTATGAAGCTGGAATGATAGAAGTTGCACTGAAACAACATGTTGCAGATAAAACAAGTTGGAAAAAAATGCTTCAGGACGATTTTGAAGACGAAATAGATTTAGCAGATTTTCAACAGAAAATAAAAGAGTATTTTCCTGAAGATTTTCAAAAGTTTTATTCGGAAGGAGAAAATCTCTGGAGTTTCGATTATCCTTATGAAAAGCCGGAAAAAATAAATTCTTTTACACTAAGTAAAAATCCTGAATTTACGGGGAAATTAACCGGAATTAAAGGGCAGTATTTAGGTTTTGAAGGTGGAAATTTTATGAATGTAAGAGGTCATGAAGGATTTGTAATTGAACTGAAAATTTAAAATATATAACATTAATACAAGTTATAATCATGAAAAAAAATTGGGTTAAAAAGCTTTTAATAGGCTTTGGAATTTTGCTGGGAATTATCTTACTGGCAAATTTTGGCTTAAATATCTGGCTTAAGACCCAACTTCCCGATTATATTAAAAAAAACACAGATTATAAAGTTTCTTACAAATCTCTTAATGTAGATTTGGGAACGGGTAATATTCTTGCCACCGGAATTACCGTTAACAATAAAAACCCACAGAATACTAATGTAATTGGGCTGCAGGGAACTATTGATACCCTGAAAATAAGCCGTTTCGGTATTTATGATGCGATTTTCAATAAAGTAATCAGTTCATCAGATTTATTACTGGCAAAACCTAATCTTAATATTATTTTGGCAAAGCCTGTAGACCAGAAAACAAGTAAAAAACCAAATCCTGTTAAGTTTGAAAATATCAGAATTAACGATGGAACAATTAATATCTTTCGCTACAACAGACAAAAATATGTTGGAGTTGAGGCATTTAATCTTTATGTTGAAAATCTTCAGCTTACAGAAGAATCTGTAGAAGAAAAACTTCCGGTAGTATTCGACCAATACAGTATTAAAGGGAAAAATTTCTTTTTCCAGCCGGATGATGTATATGCTCTTAAAATAGATAAAATTACCACCACCAATGGACAGATGTCTGTTGAAAATTTTCAGTTGCAGCCACTTATTTCTTTTGAGGAATTTAAGCAGAATTATCCTGAGAAATCTAAAATGTTTCAGTTCAGTATTCCAAAAATGAATTTTACGGATATTGCTTTGGAGAAGAATAAAATTTCTTTGGCGAATGCCCATATAATAAATCCTTTTATAAAAGCTTACGATACTGGCATTTCAGTTAAAAAAGCAGTGAAGAAAAAATCTTTTGATATTGATTTTAAAGATGTGAAAGTAGATCATGCTAAAGTTCAGATGGTAAAAAGCAATGAAAAAGATTTGCTTTTTGCTCAGGATCTTAATATTAATATCAATCAGCTTCAAATGAACAAAGAAAGTTCAGAGGAACTAATTCCTGTATTGTACAAAGATTTTAAAATTTATGGGAAGAATATCTACTACAACGATAAGCAGGATTTATTTGCCGAAAGTTTTAGTTTAACACCCAAAACTGGTGAGATAAAAAATATTATTGCTAAGCCTGTGCAGTCTTCCAATGCTTTGCTGGATTTTAAAACCAACTTGCTTCAATTCAACATAGCTAAATTTGGGTTTGATGAAAAAAAGCTTAATCTCGACATCAGCAATGTTTTGGTAGACGGAATAAACGGTAAGATTACGTCGCTAAAATCTGCTCCGAAAAAGAAAGGTTCATCGCAAGGAATCAATTATCCGATTACGGTAAGAAAAATAAATGTTAAAAATTCTAATATAACTTACGATGCGAATAATCAGCCTTTGAGTTTACGTAACCTCAATGCACAGGTAGAAAATCTTGAACTGATTGAAAATTCAGCCAAAAACGGAATGGCAGCAAAAATAAAAAGCTACAAAATTGTTGCGGACGATTTTCAGTATAAAACCCGTTTTTACCAAATGAAAATGGCAAATCTGAATGCTACCCAAAATGCAGTACAGATAACACAATTTTCTATGCTTCCGTTGGTGTCAAGAGCTCAGTTCATCAGAATGATTCCTGTAGAGCAGGATTTGTACAATATTAAAGTTAACCAGATTACAGCACAGGGTAATTGGGATTTGTTTGGAGAAAATAAATCTGTTAATGCTTCTAATGTAATTATTCAGTCTGCCAATGCCAATATTTTCCGAAGTAAAATTCCTGCAGATGATCCGAAAATAAAACCTCTGTATTCTAAATTACTGAGATCAATTAAAATTCCGATGTATATTAATCAGCTTCAACTGAAAAATTCTATTCTGGAATATGAAGAAGATACTCCAAAAAGCAATGGACCTGGGAAATTAACATTCAGCAATTTCAATATGAATGTTAAAAACCTGAATTCTGCAAAAATGAAAGGGAAACCTACCAATGTAGACATTAAAATCGATTGTAATTTTATGAAAACTACTCCTTTGGATGTTAACTGGAGCTTTAATACTGCAGATGTAAACGATAATTTTGCCATTTCAGGAAAACTAAGCAATATTCCTGCAGTGGCATTAAATTCATTTATTGTTCCATATTTAAGTGTTTCTGCAACGGGATCTATACAGCAAATGCTGTTTAACTTCAAAGGGAATCCTAAAGGAATTGGCGGGACATTCAATTTGAAGCATAAAGACCTGAAAATTTCAGTTTTAGACAAAAAAAGCCGGGAGAAAAAGAATTTACTTAGTGCGGTTGCCAATCTTTTCATCAAATCAGATTCAGGGAAATTTCCAGAATCGGTTGTTGTAGAAGGTGTGGAAAGAGATCCTACAAAATCTTTCTTCAATATGTTCTGGAAAGGTATCGAAAGTGGGCTTAAACAAACATTAGTGGGAATAAATGTAGATAAAACAAAGAAGAAAGTTGAAAAAGCAGAGAAAAAAATTGAATCTGTGAAAAAATCTATTAAAGATGCCAAAAAAGATATTTCCACACTCACTTCCTCATCTTCAACTCAACATAAAAGGAAAAATAAGGACAAAAAATAATAAACTTTCAAAAAAATATATAAAACAATCCCGATTCTCAACAGAATCGGGATTGTTTTTTCGAGAATAAAAACGGATTAAAATTCGTCACTATCCTGAATGGGAATATCTCTAAGAAAAGCGTCAAATTCTTCACCGGGATAATTACTGTCGGCTCCATAAGAATCTATGATGATTCCTACATTTTTTTCATTATCCTGAATAATATATAAAACTGCATTATCATCCGGGTTGCTGTCGCCTTCAAAACGGTAACTTTTTACAATCGTTAATTCGTCTGGTTGATAATTTTTTTCAGAGTTTTCGTATTTCATCTCACATTGCTCATTCATTCTGAATTCTTTATGTATCCCTCTTTTTCTCAGGGTCTCCATTACTTGGCTAAGGGTGGACATTCTGTCTATATTTTCGTGATTTTCCATAATAATATTTTTCTAGAATAGATACAATTATTAAACCATAGAGTTTATAAGGTAATTTTTTTTATGTTAACAAAATTTATCCTGAAACAAATACGAAAAGGTATATTATTTGATATACACATTCAAATCTAAGAAGATGTAGATTTTTTTTAGATTGGCAAAACATTAAATAATATCTTCAATATGAGAAAAGAAGTAGCGGTTTTACTAGCAGGAGGAGTTGGACTTTTGACAGTTTTGAGTTTCCTAAGTGTAAAAAAATTATTATCCAAGAAAAACAAAAAGTATAACGATTACTACTCTGATTATCACAGACATTTTGATGAAAATAATTCTGACGATGATCATGGGATTGAGTTTTTTGCCCTCAAATAATACATTACTAAAATAATAGTAGAATATAATTTTTTTTAAAATCCGGAAACATTTTTGTTCCGGATTTTTTTGTGGAAAACTTCTGTGTTAAAACTAATTGTTTTTGAAAGTACTGAAACTATTTTTACAATCTTGAATATGCAGAACAATAATATCATTAAAGGACAGGGTGCACAGCGAAATGTAATTAATCGTTTCGACAGGTTTACCTTTGAGCCTGAAGATGATGACTTCGAAACCATAAAAACCACTTTTACAGAAATTTTTCCAAAGACCATCGTCAATAAGGTAAAAAGTGAAGATTTACCGATGGAATATTCTATGAATCCTTACCAAGGTTGCGAACATGGTTGTTCTTACTGTTTTGCAAGACCTACGCATGAATATTGGGGTTACAGTGCAGGAATTGATTTCGAAAGAAAAATTATGGTCAAGAAAAATGCACCAGAACTTTTAGAAAAACTTTTCAGAAAAAAAGGACATTCACCCGCACCGATTCTGCTTTCAGGAAATACAGACTGCTATCAACCCGCAGAACGACAGTTTGAAATTACAAGAAAACTTTTACAGGTTTGTTTAGATTACAGACATCCTGTTAATGTGCTTACAAAAAACGCTTTAGTTCTTCGTGATTTGGATATTTTGAAGCCTATGGCAGAGCAAAATTTGGTTTCCGTTTCTTTAAGCATTCCGACCATCAACGAAGAATTACGTCGAAAGATGGAACCCAGAACGAGTTCATCAAAAAATAAGCTGAAAGCAGTAGAAATTTTATCTGATAACGGAATCCCCACTCATGTAATGGTAGCTCCCATCATTCCCGGACTTAACAGCGATGAACCATTAACTATTTTAAAGGCTATTTCTGATGCAGGTGCAAACAGTTTTGGTTATACTTTGGTGCGTTTAAATGATACCGTAGAACCTGTTTTTATAAAATGGATTGAAACGGCTTTTCCTGATAAAGCACAACGAGTTTTAAACCTAATTCGTTCTATGCGCGGCGGAAAATTAGGAGATAAAAGATTGTTTGACCGGCATATTGGAGAAGGAAATATTGCTGAAATGATCCATAATACTTTTAAAATCGGAAAAAAGAAATATTTTGAAGGTAAAGAATTTCCAAAGCTTTCAACAGATGGTTTTACTGGAGCAAAAGAACAGCAGTTAAGGTTGTTTTAAGGAAAATCTTATCACTGGAAATTTACTTTTTATAAGTAATTATTCATAATAATTCCCTCAAATAACGGCGAAGTTTTCTGAGAGAATTATATAAATTAGTTAAACTTCTTAAAGATAAGAGTAGCATTATGCCCTCCAAATCCGAAAGCGTTACTTAAAGCATAATTAATATTTTTTTCTTTAGCTTCACCAAATACAATATTAATATCCCTCGGAATATTTTCGTCAATAGAATGCAGGTTTATTGTTGGAGGTATAATTCCGTTTTCAATTGCTTTAATAGAGATAATTGCTTCTACCGCACCAGCTGCTCCCAATAAATGACCGGTCATAGATTTTGTTGCACTAATATCTAGGGATTTACTCCCCTTGAATAATTTGTTAATTCCATTCAGTTCTACCAAATCTCCCAAAGGAGTAGATGTGGCGTGAGGATTAATGTAATCAATATTTTCTGTATTGATTCCTGCTTCATTCATAGCCAATTGCATTGCTTTAATGGCACCATTTCCGTCCGGATGAGGAGCGGTCATGTGGTAAGCGTCGGCTGTCATTGCTGCACCTGCTAATTCTGCATAAATTTTTGCACCTCTGGCTTTTGCATGTTCATATTCTTCCAAAATTAAAGCTCCAGCTCCTTCTCCCATTACAAATCCATCTCTGTCTTTATCGTAAGGTCTGCTTGCTGTAGCAAAATCATCATTTCTGGAAGACATTGCTTTCATTACAGAAAAACCTCCAACAGATGCAGGTGTAATGGCAGCTTCCGAACCTCCGCTTACAAAAACTTTTGCTTTTCCAAGACGGATGTAATTAAACGCATCCATTAAAGCTGTATTTCCGGTAGCACAAGCAGAATTGGTAGCATAATTAATTCCCTGAAGTCCAAATTTCATAGAAATCATTCCTGCAGCCATGTTAGAAATAAATTTCGGCACAAAAAAAGGATTGAAACGTGGGTTTTCGTCTCCTTTGGCAAATTCCATAACTTCATTTTCGAATGTCCACATTCCGCCCTGTCCGGTTCCCCAAATCACTCCTATGTCGAAAGGATCCATGCGTTCAATTTCCAATCCGGAATCTTGTAAAGCTTCGGAAGCGGCATACAGTGCATATTGTGTGAAAAGGTCGCTTCTTTTAATTTCGGTATGGTTCAGATGAAGTTTCGAATCGAAATTTTTAACCTCACAGGCAAATTTTACTTTAAACTTTTCGGTATCGAAATGAGTAATCGCATTAGCACCACTTACTCCGTTTATACAGTTCTTCCAGAATTCTTCTATGCTGTTTCCCAAAGGGGTAACCGCACCAAGACCTGTAATGACAACTCTTTTCATTTAATTATTAATTTTGAATAAATTGGAAGTTCCTCGTGCAATAAGTCTCGTTTTGTCTGAGTTCCATATTTCGCATTCGGCATTCACAAACTGTTTTCCTCTTTTAATTATTTTTGTTTCGGCAATGATAGTTTCGTTTTCTTTCGCAGTTGAAAAATAATCTATGCTGTTATTTATGGTTACAATAAAATTATTTTCGTTGAGGGAAAACATGGTTGCCCCAATAATATCGTCAAAAATTGCTGCGGTTACTCCACCATGAAGATTACCCATTGGATTAAGCCATTCTTGTCTTACAGTATACTGAAATTCCAGATGACCTTCTTCTGCCGAAATTACTGTTGGATTGAGCCATCTCATAAAAGGTGAAGGAGAGCCTGAAAACTCTTTTCCGATAAATGTTTTTAGTATTTCTAGTTTATCCATAGTTATTTTATGAATTTAATTTCTTTTTCAATAATATACGATATTCTGTCTAAAGCGAGATATAGAAAGTTTTTATCATCCATAGTTTTTGCCAAAAGAATTCCGCCTTCTATAATCATAATGATCTGAGATGCATATTCTTCCGCGTTAATTTCCGGTTTGAATTCATTAGATATCTGTCCGTCTTTAATAACTTCCGATATCATTTCAATCCATTCCGTAAACGAAATCTGAACTAGATTTTTAAGTTCCGGAAAAGTATCATCGCATTCTACGGCAGCATTTAGCAACGGGCAACCTCCATTCTGAAAAACCTGTCTCCAGTTTTCTCTATAAAAAGATAAAAAAACGAGAAGTTTTTCGGTTACTGTTAAGAATTCTTTATTTAAAGATTCTGCTAACCTTTTTTTTAATGATAGTGCATTATAATGATAAACATCTAAAGCAACCTGTTCTTTGTTTTCAAAATTTCCGTAAATGCTTCCTTTGCTTAAGCCTGTCTCAGCGATAATATCAGAAAGAGATGTAGAAGCATACCCTTGTGTGTTGAATAAGGTAGCTGTTTTCTCTATGATATACTGTTTCGTTTTTTCGGCTTTAGACATTTCGAAGATTATAGAACAAATATACAAAAATATACCAATCGGTATATTTTATTAGAAAAATAAATCTGAACTCATACAAATTCAGATTTAATTGTTTGATGAGATGCTGAATTTTAAATCATTAAACCAGTTCGGCATTTAATGTAATTTCAAAATTAAAAGCTGCACTTACAGGGCATCCTTCTTCAGCAATTTTGGCATATTTCTGAAAGTCTTCCTGAGAAATTCCAGGAATTTTTGCCGTTAAAGTCAGTTCAGATTTTGTAATTTTTCCAATCTTTGGATCTAAGGTAATCACAGATTTTGTGGTTAATTCTTCGGGAATAAAACCTGCTTCAGAAAGTTCTGCACTCAGTTTCATGGTAAAACATCCTGCGTGAGCTGCTGCAAGTAATTCTTCCGGATTGGTTCCTACACCTTCTTCAAATCTGCTGCTGAAAGAATACTGGGTTTGGTTTAAAGTGGTACTCTGAGTGGTTAAATGTCCTTTACCTTCTTTTACGGTTCCGTTCCAAACGGCGGTTGCGTTACGTTTCATGTATTAATATTTAGGTGAGTTAAATTTGAGATTAAAAATACGAAAAATGCACGATTTCAAACTAATAAATAATTGAAACCATGCATTTTTATAATATAAATTTCCGCATGAAATGATTTTCACAAATTATCTCAGCTCTATTTTGAAAATTTAAAATTTTAAAAAGTTACATCGAACCCAACATAGAAATTGGCTTTCATAATAGGTGCGTAGACCATTCCGCCATCAAAATAATTACCAAATGGATTTCTGAAATCTACAATAGCATTTTTTTGATAATATGATGTTAAATTTTCACCACCTAAGTAAGCTCTTAGTTTTTTGTTGAAATTTCGGGAAATTTGTGCATTTAGAACCGCATAAGATTCTGAACGTTTAGATAATTGAAATTCTGAAGGATTGTTAGATGTATTAGGCAATCTTTGTTTTCCGACCCAATTTAGAGTGGTGTCGAAACTCCAGAAACCTTCTTTTGAATTTTTGTTGGTAGAATACGCCAAATTGATAAATCCACGATGTTTCGCCATGAATGGAACTTCACGTTTTCCGTCAAGATATTGAGCCTGAACATCATAATATTTATACGCCAGTCGTACATCAAAATTCTTTATCGGACTAAAATCCCATTGGGTTTGAAAAGAATTGGCAAAAGATTTTCCGTCCAGATTATAAAAAGTAAGAAGCTGAGGTGATCTGTCGAGATCTACAACCACTTGGTTCTGAAAATCGGTTCTGAAAAAATCTGCAATAATGGTAGATTTTCTGCCGAAAATTTTAAATTCCTGCTGTAAACTTGCCCCAAAATTCCATGCAATTTCCGGTTTTAATCCGTAAATATTTCCACCGTTTTCTAAAATCTGAATACTTCTGTTGGATGCAAAATATTGCTGGTTTTCAGCAAATACATTCGCTGTCCTAAAACCACGTCCTGCGGAAAGTCTTAGAATAGTTTTCGGAGTAAAATCGTATTTAAAATTTAATCTCGGAGTGAACTGAGTACCTGCTAAATTGTGAAAATCTGCTCTTGCTCCTGCAACTAAAGTGTATTTTGAGCCGGTTAAAGTATATTCAGCAAAAATTCCCGGAACGGTTTCTGTTCTTTTAAACTGGTTATTAAGATAGGTTTCGTTGTAACCATCGTATAAGAAACTTGCTCCAGTTTTGTATTTATGGTTGGTATTGCCAATAATACTTTCAAAAATTAAATTAGAATAATACGTATGTTGATTTCCTGAGTAATTTCTAAGTCCGAAAAAACTGTCTTGTTGGTGATAGGTGTACTGGTTCATCCAGCCTAAACTCTGATATGGTTTTCCTTTAAAAACATACCCTGTTTTGTTCCAAACCTGAAATCTGGAAATATCAATTCCTACACCATAAAGGTTTTGTTGAGCCTGAGGTATTTTTTTATCAAATCCTATTTGTCCGGAAGTTCTTTCATCCTTCACAAAATTAATTCCGAAGTGAGAACCAAATCCCGAATGCGTTAAATCATTGAAATTTAACAGATAAGCAGCGTTAATCTGAGTTCCTTTCGGTCTGTCCAGAAACGTGTCTTTATTCATATCTGTATCTCCGAAAGTTCCGTTTCCGTGGAGAAGAAAAGTCTGTGTCCAATGATCGTTGATAGGTTCTACGTGAGTAATGTTCGCTTCAGCTCTGCCATTAAAATCGGCAAAAAGATTTAGAGAAGTTTCAGATTTTTCGGCATGCTTTATTAATTCTGTATTAATCTGCCCCGTAATACTTTCGTAGCCGTTTGTTACGGTACTTCCTCCTTTGGTGAGCTGAATACTTTCAATCCAACGTCCCGGAATGAGGCTCAAGCCATAAGCAGAAGCTATACCTCGGATCTCAGGAAGTAATTCTTTTGTAAGACTGGTGTATTTTTGGTCTAAACCTAACATTTTCAGTTGCTTTGTTCCCGTTACCGCATTACTGAAAGAAACATCTACCGTTGCGTTGGTTTCAAAACTTTCAGATAAATTGCAACATGCTGCTTTCAGAAGTTCTTTAGAATCAATATTAAAAACAAGTCCAGCCTCTTTTTTACCAATAGAAGTTGCTGCTTTTGAACCTATGATATTTACCTGCTCAATATTTTTTTCTGAAGCTGAATGAGAGCTGTGATCTTCTGATCCTATATGATTGCTATGATTTTCCTTCTTTGCAGATTCATCGTAATGAACATTGGGATTGGTATCTCCGAAAGGTATGTTTCTATCATACAGGCAGCAACCGGGTAGTTTTTTATATACTTCTTCCGTAGTTTTATACATTTCATTATCATGTCCCACATCAGCAATTTTCTTTAAAATTTTATCTGCTGAAGTTTTAGAAGGATTGAAATTTAGGATAACGGTCTGTTTTTCTGCGCTCCACTCTGCAGAATCTGCACCAGCATATTTGGCTGCTTTTTCTATTCTGGCTTTACAAGAACTGCAGTTCCCTTTTACAAAAAACTCATTTTCTTTTTTCGTTGAATCTGAATGATTCATTGCTGGAACGGGAGATTCTGAATCTCTTTGGTAATGGCAACAAGCAGGAAGATTTTTATAAACATCATCCGATGCTTTGTAAGAATCGTTGTCGTGCCCTGCTTCTGCTACTTTCTTGAGAATTTCGTCTGCTGAAATTTTTTCAGGGGTTTCGAAACTTAAAGTTTGTGTGTCGATTGAGTATACTGCAGATTTTGCACCTGCTTTTTTCGCGGTAGTTTCTATCCTTTCTTTACACATATTACAGTTTCCTTTAACCATAGACTGGTGTTTGCTAAGGTTTTGTGCAGATAGAGAAAGAGATAAGAAAAATAATGTTCCAAGAAAAATCTTGGTAATATATGATTTCATGAGTTTAAAAATTAGTTGAATTATTTTTTCTCCAACAACCTAACAATGTTATCATTATGATACATTATTAAATTGAAAGCGTAATTTTTCGTGTAATTTTAAACTAATTTAGGCGGTTGCCAAATCTCTTTTAAACGGTTTGTAAAGAAGGGATCAATGTATTGAACCTGAATTTTGCTAATGTTTTGAAATGAAGAAATTTCCGGAAAATTGCTTTTAGGCAGATTGTTTTCCACAAAAGTATGGCATGTCATACAGAAAGAGCAGCAATCATCATTGCAAGACTGGTGTTCTTTTTTAGATTCTTCAGAATGGTGCTCGTTGTTTTTATCACAGCAAGATTTGGTTTCCGATTCTGTTTTACAGCAATTCTCCTGAGAAGCCTGTGCATAAAAATTATCTTTAGGAATTAAGAAAATTACTAAAGTGAAAATAATTATTAAAAAGCGACCCGGTTTCACAAATGCAAAGTTAATAAAAAATGATTAAAGTGGATCTCCTACCTTTTTTGCACAATCGTGCCAAGGTTCCCCATGTGCAGGATTAAGTTTTGGCTTCGGTCCGGTATTAGCTGCGACTGGCTGATTGGCAGTAACAGTTTGCGGAGCCTGAACAGTTGCCGTATTTTTTGACGTCTGAGCTGCTGGAGATGGTTTGCTGTTTAAAGGCTGTCCAACAGGAATATCGCAACGATGTCCCGGCTGTCCGTGAGGTGGATTCATTCCTGGTACTGTTGTTACTGCTTTTCCATTTTGGTCAATAGCAATTTTACCCGGATTTACAGAGTTGGGATCAATTTGTATAGGAGTATTTGGATTAACGGTTATATTTTGGGTAGAAGAATTTATCTGTTGAGGAGCAGCTCCGTTAAGAGGCTGTCCAACAGGAATGTCACATCTGTGTCCAGGTTCTCCGTGTGGAGGATTCATTCCTGGAGCGGTTACCATTGTAGAACCACTGGATTTTTTAATTCCAGCCTGATCCATAAGCGTTGTCTGAGGCTGACTGAAAGCTACATTGGGTTGCTGTATTCCTCCTTCTTCTTTTATGTAGGTCGGCTTTTCGTCTTTTTTACACGAAATAACACTCGAAAATGCCAAAAACGCTAACAGTAAATTTTTCATATCAAATCTCTTCATAAAAACAAAAATAGCAAAACATTTTGAATTGCTTTGCTATTTTGAATGATATGTTGTTTTAAATTAGTTCTTTACCAAAAGTCTAAACCCTTCTCCATGAACATTAATAATTTCTAAACCTTCATCATCTTTCAAAAGTTTACGAAGTTTTGCGATATAAACGTCCATACTTCTTGCCGTAAAATAATTTTCTTTTTTCCAGATTTTTCTCAAAGCGAGGTCTCTTGGCATAAAATCGTTTCTGTGAAGACAAAGCAATTTAAGAAGTTCGTTCTCTTTAGGAGATAATTTATATTCGTTATCGCCTACTCTAAGCTGTCTCAGCATAGAATCGAAGAAAATATTGCTGATCTTAAACTGTTCCTGCTCTTCATTTTCTAACGTTGAGCTTCTTTGTAAAATGGCTTTAATTTTATATAGAAGTAATTCTGTGTCAAAAGGTTTTGTAATGTAATCGTCTGCTCCTAATTGATATCCTTTAAGAATATCTTCTCGCATATTTCTGGCAGTAAGGAAAATGATAGGCGTATTTTTATCGATTTTTTTAACGTCTTCTGCTAAAGAAAATCCGTCTTTTTTAGGCATCATCACATCAAAAATGCAGATGTCGAATTCGTTTTCAGTAAATTCTTTAAGTCCTTGCTCTCCATCTATAGCGAGGGTAACTTCAAAATTATTGATGGTAAGATAATCTTTTAGCACTGCACCAAAACTTTGGTCGTCTTCTACTAATAATATTCTGTTACTCATGATTTTATCTTTTTAATATTTATTTTAATTCATAGGAAGTTTAATGATAAATCTGCTTCCTTTATCTTTTTGAGATTCTACAATAATCTGACCTTTATGCAGTTCTACAATTTTCTTCACATAAGATAATCCCAAACCTTGTCCTTTTACATTGTGAATATTTCCTGTTTCTTCACGAAAGAATTTTTCGAAAATCTTTGTTTTATTTTGAGTTTCCATTCCCATGCCTTTGTCTGAAACTTCAATCACATAAAAATTGCCTTCATTTCTGGTTTCAATTTTAATTTCTGGAGTTTCTGGAGAATATTTATTGGCATTATCCAAAAGATTAACCAACATATTAGAGATATGAAATTCGTCAATTTTAAACTGGTATTTATCTGCAAGGAAATTCTGTGTGAGAATTCCGTTTCGCTGTGCCACGATGAGTCCGAAAGATTCTGTGGTCTTTTTTATCAGCTCTCTTACGTTGGTTTCTTTCAGAAATAATTTAACTTCATTTCGCTCTAGTTTAGACATGTTCAGAACATTTTCTACCTGTTTTTTCATTCTGAGATTTTCCTGCTTAATGAGGTTAGAATAGTACTTTACTTTGTCGGGATTGGTTGCAATCTTATCATTTGCCAAAGAATCTGTTGCTACAGAGATTGTTGCCAAAGGCGTTTTAAACTCATGCGACATATTGTTGATGAAATCTGTTTTTACTTCCGCCAATTTTTTTTGTCTCATCATGTAATTAATGGAAATAATGTAAATACCCAAAATGGTAAGTAGAGATAAGAAAGTTCCCAAAAGCATTGGCCAGTTATTCATCGCCAAAGAATATTCTTTTTTAGGGAAAATGAGTGCTAAAGTATATAAAGTGTGGTCTTTATCGTCTGTAAACAAAGGATATGAGTATGTATTGCTGTCTTTTTTTTCTTTAAAAATTTTATTGGCAACTGAAGTAAGTTTATTGTTGCTGTCATAAATACCATAACCGAATTCGGAGTTAATTCCTTTCATTCTGAGTTCTTTAATAATAATAGAATCCAGCTTTTTGGTATCCACCCGTTTATTGATAGGAAGGTTGGTTCCGGTTATTTTTGCAAACTCAGCCATTTGATAATCTCCACTTTCTATGTCCTGACTAATTTGTGGCGTAAGTATTTCTCTTTTGACGGTATCTTTTTTTACTTTATATCTTGCATCATCCTTATACATTGTAGTAAGTTTGAGCGTGTCTCCGAGTTTCGAAATAGGAAGTTGCTGAGTTTCTATAATATTTCGATAATAAGTAATTGATTTTTGAGTACCCGAATCTTCAATTTGTTGTATTGTAGTAAGAGAAGGCTTATTTTTATTAGCAAGAATATAATTTCTGAGGTTAGGATATTTTTCATTTAAAACTTTATCAGTCTCAAGCTTTGCAATATTGTCTGAAGTACTTTCTAATACAGAATATACTTTATTGGAAAACTCCTGATCTAAAGCCACATAATAACCTTTTAGCCAATAAAACTGCAACGTTACAAAGACAATAAGAGATATTGTCATAAAAACAGAAATTATCGGAATGAATTTGTTATTCATTAATTTATTTTAAATTAAATTTATAAATGTTAAAATTAATCATTTTAAGATTCTACCAACAAAATATAAGCCAAATTATTGTATTTTTTTTCTTAAAAACACTTCTTTTAACATTTAATTATAAATATTTTTATTTTTTCTTAAAAATAATTATGAAACTGTTATGTGAGCAATAATATTATCTTCAAGAATTTGTTGATTATATGGTTTTGTAGAGAGTAATCATCTTTTGAAGCAGTTTTGCAGAAGTGATTATCTTTGCAGCAAGAAAACAAGATTTTCTTCCTTAGAAATGATCGGAGAGCAAATTGTCTATGAAGACAACCATATTTTAATTATCAATAAAAAAGTTGGTCAGCTGGTACAGGGTGACAAAACGGGCGACGAATCTTTATTGGATGCTATAAAAAACTTTATTAAAAAAAGAGACGGAAAACCCGGAAATGTTTTTTTGGGATTGGTGCATAGGATAGACCGACCTACATCCGGTTTGGTAATTTACGCTAAGACTTCCAAAGCCTTATCTAGACTTACCCAAATGGTTAAAAACAGAGAAATTAAAAAAACATATTGGGCAGTTGTTGCTAAAGAAATGATTCCGCAAAGCCAAAGGCTTGTTCATTATTTAAAGAAAAATGAGAAAAACAATAAAGCTATTGTATTTCCCAAAGCAACAGAGGGGGCAAAAGAGGCTGTTTTAACTTATCATACCATCAAAACATTAGATAATTATCTTTTGCTGGAAATTGATTTGGAAACCGGAAGACATCATCAAATAAGAGCACAATTATCCAAAACAGGTGTTCCCATTAAAGGCGATCTGAAATATGGTTCTCCTCGTTCTAACCCCGATGGCGGAATTAATCTTCATGCAAGAAAACTAGAGTTTGTACATCCTGTTACAAAAGAAGATATTGTAATTGTAGCTAAAGTTCCTCAAAATGATGCAGTTTGGAGGGCTTGTGAAGAATAAAATGTTTTTTATAAAAATAAACTGCCGTTTTACAAAATTTGTAAACGGCAGTTTTTAATTTCAGTCGTTCTGAAAGATTGACAGTTATTTCTTATTTACTGATATCAAATAATCATACACCATTTGATGTTGCTCATCCGTAAGTTTTGCTTTAGGAGCCATTCTGCTTAAAGTTTTAATCCAGCCTTTGTCATCATGTTTTGCAGGATCTGGTAATTTATGACATCTGTTACAAGAATTTTCAAATACCGTTTTTCCTTGAGCAAGATGCTCTGAAGAAGTAAATTTTGGACCTGTAACCGCAGAACTTTTTGGTCCGCAGGAAATAATAAAAGCTGAAGCCAATAAGGCAAGTGCAATACTTTTTTTCATGTTAATATTTTTTGATGGTTAAACGAAATTTATTTCTTTACCGATACTACATAATCGTAAACCCACTGATGTTGTTCGTCGCTCAGTTTTGCTTTAGGAGCCATAGAGTTCATAATTCCCACCCATTCTACAGAAGTGAATTTTGTAGGTTCCGGTAATTCGTGGCATCTTTTGCATGCGTTCTCAAAAATCGTTTTTCCCTGTGCAATTTGTTCTGCTGTACTGGTCGAAACTTTTTGAGCTTCTGTCGCTGCATTAGATTTAGGGGTACAAGAAACGGATAAAAGACCGATTGCTAATCCTGTTAAAAGTATATTTTTCATGTATTTATTTTTGATATTAAAATTCGGGTTTATAAAATTGAAATAATCGTTTTATTTGTAAATCAGTACAATGATCATAGTTTACTAAACAAAAATAGCAAAATTTTGAGGTAGGTTTCTGTATCGAATATTAATTTAGAAGAATTAAAATTAAATCTTTCATTCTGTTTTGCAGGTTATTTTTATATTTTTGAAATATATAAATAAAAACAGTTTGTTTTTAAAGAAGATAATGCCCAAATGAAATTTTCTACAGAAGAACTTTTTAACGGAATAAAAACTGGCAACAAACGCCTTATTGGTAAAGCGATCACCTTAGCAGAAAGCTCAAAACCTGAGCATAGAATTCAGGCAGAAGAACTTTTAGAAAAAATTCTTCCCTTATCGGGAAATTCTGTCAGAATAGGGATTACAGGCGTTCCGGGAGCCGGTAAATCGACTTTTATAGAAAATTTTGGAAGAATGGCTATTTCCAAAGGCAAGAAAGTCGCTGTTTTGGCTATTGATCCCAGTTCTGCAATTAATAAAGGAAGTATTCTGGGAGATAAAACCAGGATGGAAGAGTTGGCAAAAGAAGAAAATGCGTTTATTCGACCTTCACCGAGTTCCGGATTTTTGGGTGGTGTTGCCAATACTACTTTCGAAACCATGCTTATTTGTGAGGCCGCAGGTTACGATTATGTTTTAATAGAAACTGTTGGAGTAGGGCAGTCTGAAGTGTTGGTTGCAGATATTACGGATGTTTTTCTGTTTTTGAAAATTATAGGTGGTGGAGATGAACTTCAGGGGATTAAACGTGGAATTATGGAAATGGTAGATGTAATTTTCATCAATAAAGTAGAAGAAAATAATCTACAGAAAGCCAAAAATACCAAACTTGAATTAAAACGTGCGTTGGATTTTATTCCACCTAAAGAAAAAGGTTGGAGAGTTCCTGTTTTATTAGGTTCCGCTCTTAATAATGTTGGTTTAGAAGATGTCTATGAAAAAATTGATGATTTTATTTCATTAAAAAAGAAAGAAAACCGTTTCGATGAGGTAAGGAAAATTCAGGCAGAAAAAAGATATGAGTATTGGGTTCAGGAATATATTTTAGCGAAAATCAGAAACAATGGTTCCTCTGAAGAGGCTTATATTGCACACAAAAAAAATGCTTCTGCGTTGGTGTCTAATCCCATTACAGAAGCAAAACAATTTGTCGAAAAATTCTTTAACAAGTCTTAAAATAACAAGATTTTATTCTTCAGTTTCTTCATTTTTAGCAACATAACCATTATAAGTAATTGGCTGTCTGTCGTTACTCTGTATGGAAACCGATGACGATCCGCTTTTAGAGATATCTATAAATATTTGAAGTGAATTTTTTATATCGTTTGGTTTTATTTTAACGGTCCAGTTTCCTTTTTTGTTTTGAGTTTTAGTTAGAGTAAAATCTTTTGATGTAAATCGGTAACTGTTGTCTGTACTTCCATAACTTGGGTTGTAAGTTCTTCCAAAATAAGGCATTACAACATCTAAAACTTTGTTTTTTATTTCAATAGAATATCCTTCTCCAGATAAATCGAAAATTCTCTGTGCAGCAGCATTGGGCATAGAGTAGGCAATATTTATTACATCCTGATTATATGGGAGTGCTTTTTCTGCATAAAAAGTAAATTCTTCCGAGTTTAAAAGATTATTTACAACTTGAGGATCACTTTTTCCTTGTGCTGAGCAGTTTTGTAAAAATAAAAACACAGAAAATATCGAGAATATTGTGATAATTTTTTTCATGACCATAAATTTAGTAAATTTATATATCAAAATCTGTGCAAAGTCTTGTTGAAATATGTTTTGGAACAGAAATTGTAAGCCTTCAAAATAAAATAATAAACATAGTTATGAAAATTACACATTTATTAGGGATAGGTGCATTTGCGTTAAGTGTAACAGCGTGTACTACAAATCCAATGACTGGAAGATCATCTTTGCAGTTTGCAAACGATTCAGATATCAGAAATAGTGCAGTGCAGCAATATCAACAAACTTTAAAAGAATCTAAAGTTGTTACTGGAGCTCAGGCTCAAATGGTAAGAACTGTTGGAAACAGAATAAAAGCTGCTGCAGAAAAATATTATGCAAGTATTGGCAGAAGTGCAGATTTAGCAAACTATCAGTGGGAATTTAATCTTTTACAAGATAAACAGGTAAATGCTTGGTGTATGCCTGGTGGAAAAGTGGCTGTTTATACAGGAATTCTTCCTATTACCAAAGATGAAACAGGTCTTGCAGTAGTTATGGGGCACGAAGTTGCTCATGCTTTAGCTGGTCATGGTAATGAGAGAATTTCTCAGGCTATGGTTGCTCAGGGAATAGGAATGGCTTCAGGATTGGCAGTTAAAAATGAAAAAACGGCTCAGATTATCCAGGCATTATATACTCCGACTTCACAGGTTGTTTTGCTTAAATATGGTAGAGGACAAGAATCTGAGGCAGATAAAATGGGTTTATATTTAATGGCAATGGCGGGATACGATCCTAGACAGGCAGTTCCTTTCTGGAGCAGGATGGAAGCTCAGTCTTCTGGAAGCAGACAGCCAGAATTTTTATCTACTCACCCAAGTCCACAGACAAGAATTGGTGATATTGAAAAAGATTTACCTAAAGCTTTGGAATATTACAGAGCAGCAGGTGGAAAATAATAAAAATTCTTAGAATCCTGATTTAAATTTTAATTCAGGATTTTTTATAAAATCCGAATAATTAAATAACCAGATATGAAAAGCATAACAGTAATAGGCATGATACTTTTAGCAGTATCGGCACTGCTATTTTATCTTACAACAGACTTTACAGTGGAGAGAATTACCATTTCTCATGTAATGGGTGTAATGGCAGGAATAGGAATTGGTCTTATCGTTGGAGGAATGGTGGGTTATGTAAGCAAAGGAACTGCGATGAAGGCCGAAGCCAAAAGAAAAGAATTTAAGCAACTTCAAAAAGAGAAAGAAGAACTTGAAAAACAGACTTTGGAAATGGAAAAGCAAAAAGCTGAGCTTGAAAGCAGAAAATTTAACAGTCCATATTAATGCTGATTTATAAAATGAAAAATCCGGTACGTTTAATAATGCTACCGGATTTTATTTTGATAAATTATTTTTTAAAAAGAAACTTCATTCACTTCTTTACCGCGCTGAAAATTCATTGTTTTTAGATTTCCCATATAAGCGATATTCACCAAGTTAATCTGCTTTGGAAATGCACTTAAAAGAATGGTGTTTTTTATTTTCAGGCTGTTAATGTCAGAAACTCCGGATGTTTCAAAATAAACCCAAACTGTTTCTCCACTTACCTGGCTTCCGGTAAAAGTGAGCGTTTTGGGAGATCCATTTACAAATACATCAAAATTATTATTAACGTATTTTTTTACTTCAGCTTCGAAGCCTGCTGTATTTCTGTTGATTTTAATAGCATCAGAAATATGGCTCGTATTCATTTTTGTTGTAAACTTCAAAGTTTTACTGCCATCTACGTAATCTACTTTCGTCATAGAAGAATAGAAGTCTGCAACATTAAAACTCATCATTATTATTAATGTAAGTAAACTAGAAATATATAATAATTTTTTCATCTCAGTAGTAGATTTTCAGCATATTGACTGTTTAAAAATATCACAAATAATATGCCAATTAAAAGTTAACGTTTACAGAATATTTATCATAAAATGCTTTAATATGGGCAACAGCTTCGTCTGCTGTATCTACCACACGGTAAAGGTCTAAATCTCCTTCAGAAATCATTCCTTCTTTTAGTAAAGTGTCTTTAAACCAGTCTAATAATCCGCTCCAAAATTCTGTTCCTACCAAAACAATTGGGAATCTTCCGATTTTATAGGTCTGGATTAAGGTAATGGCTTCTGTAAGCTCGTCCAAAGTGCCAAATCCTCCGGGCATTACGATAAAGCCCTGAGAATACTTTACAAACATTACTTTTCTCACAAAAAAATAATCAAAATTAAGTGAGTACAGTTTGTTGATGTAAGGATTAAAATGCTGTTCAAAAGGAAGGTCAATATTCAGTCCGATAGATTTTCCTTCGCCATTGTGAGCTCCTTTATTTCCGGCTTCCATAATTCCTGGTCCGCCACCGGTAATTACTCCAAATCCAATTTTGGTTATTTTTTCGGCAATTTCTACTGCCATATTATAGTATTTGCTTTCGGGCTTCAATCTTGCAGATCCAAAGATGGATACGCACGGACCAATTCTTGCCATTTTTTCGTATCCTTCTACAAATTCTGCCATAATCTTGAAAACCATCCAACTGTCTTTGGTAATGGTTTCGTCCCATGTTTTCTCTCTTAAACTGTTGTGCAGTTTAGTTTCGTCAATATTAAGGGGATTATTTTCTAAATTTCCGTCTTTTATATTTTCCGTATTCATTTAAATTTATTTAAAATATTTTTCAGCTTCAAGTACAGACGCGGGTCTACCAACATCTACAAGAATGCTGTCGTGTACATAACCATGAATTTTTTCGCTCAGCATTAAGTCCAAATATTCTTCCATAACCGAAAATTTACCCGTTCTTTTCATTTTGGTAAACATAACCGGATTAATACAGTGCACACCGCTAAACGCTAAAGGCTTAAATCCTTTGTTGAATTCTGCAAGCCTCTGTTCTCCCGTTTGTACATTAAGCCATCCCCGCAAAACAAGATCGTCATTAAACAATAATTTTCGGGAACTTTCTCTATCTGAAACCGCTAAGGTAGCAAAATCTTTAATTTCTTTGTGGTATCTTACAAAGTCGGTTATGTTGATATTGGTTAAAATATCAGCATTCATGATTAAAAAATCTTCGCCATGATCCAGAAATTTTTTGGCAAAAACAAGACCGCCTCCGGTTTCAAGAAGTTCTTTAGATTCATCAGATATTTCAATCTTGCAGTTGAAATTATCATTCTCTTTTAGAAATTCAACAATTTGATTTCCAAAATGATGAATATTGATCACAAAATCGGTAATGCCAAAACTTTTAAGGTATTTAATATTTCGCTCAAGGAGCGGAATTCCGTTTACTTTTGCCAAAGCTTTTGGATGATGATCGGTGAAAGGTTTAAGGCGTGTTCCTTTTCCGGCTGCAAAAATTAATGCTTTCATAAAATGCTAAAATTGAGAAAAGTCTGATGGTTTTTTATTGAAAACAATAATTATTGATGATTAAGCTGATGTTGCTCATCGTGATGCAGACTGATTTCTACCTTATTTCCGTATTTTTCTTCAATAAACTTCGCTATTTTTATTGCTGAATACACAGATCTGTGCTGTCCTCCGGTACAACCGAAATTAATCTGAAGATTATCGAAGTCTCTTCCGAGATAATTATCAATATTAATGGAAACTATTTTTTTAACCAAATCTAAAAATTGCGGCATCTCTGTTTTTGTTTCAAGATATTCCTGCACGCCAATGTCGTTTCCTGTTTGAGATTTGTATTCTTCAACTCTTCCCGGATTAAGAATTCCTCTGCAATCGAAAGTGAATCCGCCACCGTTTCCTGTTTCGTCTTTCGGAATTCCACCTTTTTTGTATGAAAAACTGTGAATGTCTATGTGTAGCATATTTTTTATAATTTGTTTTTTGAAGAAAATTAAAATTTCAAACCGATAGATTTTGAATTTAAAAATCGGCTAATGTTTTAAAATATCTTCTATTTTATTTTTTGTTTGTGGAGTATCCAGTTGTTGGATAACGTTTTTCAACTCAGGAAAATTATCCATCATTTCCCAGTTTTGGGCAAAATCTGTAATGTTCTGTATTCCTTTTTCAATGCTTGAAATAAAATGTGGCTTTTTTTGAATCAGTCCGCGAAATCCGTACGCTCCTAAAACCTGAAGAAATCTCATTAACTGGATGGGCTTAACAGATGCTTTAAGATCATTTTGTAAGTCTGTATTTTTAAATTGACTTATATAATAATCCAACATTTCATTTTTAAAATCATCCGGAAAATTAGCTTTTGCCTGAAACAAAAAAGAAATTACATCATACATCAGCGGACCTTTCATAGCCGATTGATAATCTATAAAAGAAACCTGATCCTGATTATTTACCATGATATTTCTCGCCTGAAAGTCCCTGATCATAATGCCTTTAGGCTGTAAATCTTCAATAAGTGCAGCAATTTTTTTAAATTCTTTCAGTAATGAAGATTTGTGGTATTCGAGTTCCAGAATATCTGC
This sequence comes from Chryseobacterium oryzae, assembly GCF_022811665.1. Taxonomy (NCBI): domain Bacteria; kingdom Pseudomonadati; phylum Bacteroidota; class Flavobacteriia; order Flavobacteriales; family Weeksellaceae; genus Chryseobacterium; species Chryseobacterium oryzae. The sequence goes on along the minus strand of NZ_CP094529.1, from coordinate 2,985,602 downwards.
AACAAAATTTTTAAAATAATATAAATCGTTTATTACAGGCAACTCATCATAAGATTCGTATTCGAAAGTTTTACGGAAATCGATTTTATTTTCGGTTTTAGATTGAAGTTCGAAAAGCTTTTCAAGCGTTTGTTTTATCAAATTTTGTACTCTTTCTGATAATTTTTCTTCGCTGATAATCTCAGAAAGCGTTTTGTTTCCCAAAAATTCCTGAATGTACATTGTTCTGTCTTCCGAAACCGTATATATTTTGGGCGTGTTGAGTTTTAATTGGGAAAAAACTTCCGAAAAATAGAGAAAACTGTTGTTCTCTCGGATGTTTTCATTATAAGTAATAATATATTCGCAACCCTTGTTTTCTGCTAAAAAATTAATTCTTGCAGAACCACTTTGTGCTAAAGTAAGAAATCTGTCGGATTTCCCTTTGCAGTAGTTTTCTAAAAATAATTTTGCGTCTTCTGAAATCATAATACCGAAACAAATATACTAAATTGAATCCTAATTTTTATATTTGCAGTATGCTAAAGGACTTTAAACCTGTCTTGGGAATTTTGCTTCGTTTCATCATTATTTATATGGTGTTGCTCTTTGGGTATCAGTTTTACCTCAATAATTTTCAGGATTCTGGTTTAGACCCTTATTCTAGGATGATAGTTGGCCATGTTGGGATTGTTCAGGATGCTTTAGGTTTTCCTACAAATTTTTATGATGATGTTCCGAACCAGCAGATTTTTTTTTATATCAATAAAGAAGTTGTGAGCAGAATGGTAGAAGGCTGTAATGCCATCTCGGTTATCATTCTTTTCACTGCGTTTATATTTGCTTTCTATAAAGGAGCAAAAACTTTTGTATTTGTAGGTTTAAGCCTTATTCTTTTGTACGTGATGAATGTTTTGAGAATTGTTGGGCTAAATATTATTATTAGCGATTACCCGGATTACAGCAAGACTGCACACGACTATTTTTTTCCGGCGGTAATCTATGGAAGCGTCGTCATTTTGTGGTTGGTGTGGATTAAATTTTTTGCTCTAAAAAATGAAAATTCTTAGTTGGCTTTTGGTTTTGATAGGGATTTTCGGTCTTGTAAGTGTGAGAATGCTTGAAGATAAGATTTTCTATGATCCTTTTTTGAATTATTTTCATGAAGCGGTTCAGAATATACCATTTCCCCATTTTGTGTGGGGTAAATTAATCTTAAGCCACTTATTTAGATTTGTACTGAATCTGTTTTTTTCCTGCTTAATCATTCATTTTCTGTTTAAAAATAAGCAATGGACAATTCAAGCTTTCATCATGATTACAATTGTTTTTGTCATCACATTTCCTATTTACCTTTTCTGCATACACAACGAATTTAAGATAGGTTATCTTTTCTCTTTTTATATGAGAAGATTTGTCATTCAGCCTATCATTATTTTGCTTATTATACCTTTGTTTTACTATAGAAAGCAGCTTTTAAAAACTTCAAAATAAAAAAATGAGACTGCTAAACACGGTCTCATTCATTATCTTTATTAAGTTTATACTAAAACTTATATCCTAATCCCAATAAAAATAAACTGGATCTGTTATCGTAGTTAATTTCCTGGTTAGATCCTGCAATATTATTGATGAATTTTCTTTGATCTTTAGAAAAAGCACCTTCATATCGAGCCGAAATAATAACTTTAGAAATTTCGCTTTGCAATCCTAATTGATAACCTAAAGTAAAAGATTTAGTATTCACTTTCTGAACGAAATTGTCGAAATTATCGTCTTTGGCAAGATTAAAACTTCCTACAGGACCAACATAAGCACTCAATAGATTGCCTAATATATTGGTGCCAATCAAAACAGGAATGTCTACTCTGTTGTTTTTAGCTTTAATAGTGGTTTGCTCTGAACTGGCATCATTTTGCACAGTAACTTCGTTGCTGAAATTGGTATAGTATATTTCCGGCATCAAAAATAAAGAGCTTGGTAGATCGATTTTCAGGGAAAGCCCAACATTAAACCCGGTGATGTTTTTACCCTTTTGTTCTACCGCATTAGTTGCTGCTGTTTTAAGATTTTTCCATGAAGCAGAACTCGTAGGAATTAGCACATTTGCTTTTCCCGCTAGTGAAATCTGTGCCGAAGCCATAATACTTAAGCCTATAAAAGCTGCACTAATCCATTTTTTCATGATCGTCAAATTTTGTAATATTATTCTCTATCGTTTTATTGTTTTCCAACAAATATTCTCTTAATTCCTTAAATAATTCTGATGAATAAACGAAATCTATCAGGTTTTTATTACCCGCAGTTATCAAAATGTCTTTATTACCTTCCCATTCTTTAATGCCCAGTCTCAGATATACAATTTTTTCTCCGATGGTCATCACAGAATTCATATCGTGGGTATTGATGATAGTGGTTGTGTTGTATTCTTTGGTAATTTCCAATAACAAATCATCAATAATATTAGAAGTGTAAGGATCTAAACCTGAGTTGGGTTCATCACAGAATAAATATTTAGGATTGTTTACAATAGCTCTTGCAATTGCTACACGTTTCTGCATCCCTCCGGATATTTCAGAAGGAAACTTTTTATTTGCTTTATCTAAATGAACTCTTCCAATTACATCAAAAACTCTTTTCTTTTTCTCCCGGAAGGTAAGGTTGGTAAACATATCTAGCGGAAACATAATATTTTCTTCCACAGTAAGCGAATCGAAAAGAGCACTTCCTTGAAATACGGTGCCAATTTCAGATCGCAAATGCTGTTTTTCATCTCTGGTCATTACATTGATATCTCTACCATCAAAAAGAATTTCTCCTGAAGATGGTTGATAAACGTTCAAAAGGCTTTTAAGAAAAACGGTTTTACCCGAACCACTCTGCCCGATGATGAGATTTACTTTTCCTTTTTCAAATGTTGTTGTAATTCCTTTAAGAACTTCTACATGTTCGAAACTTTTTTTCAGATCTTTTACCTCAATCATCAGCTTAATATTAACTGGGTTAGAATTAATTCGGAGATAATGATAAAAACCATTGTCCATACTACAGCCTGCGTACTTGCTCTACCAACTTCTAGAGATCCTCCGTTAACATAATATCCAAAATAAGAAGGTACTGTAGCAATAATAAATGCAAAGGCTATTGTTTTTGTAAATGCGTAATAGATAAAAAGATTAGGCATGTACATTTGGATACCGTTAATATAGTCTGCTGTGGTCCAGTTTCCTGTAAGAATTCCGGCAATATAACCTCCTCCAATACCAAAAACAATACTGATGGCAATAAGCAGAGGATTAAATATTATGCAGGCGATTATTTTTGGAAATATTAAAAAATTAGGTGAATTAACTCCCATAATGTCTAGAGCATCAATTTGTTCTGAAACTCTCATCGTACCTATACTGGATGCAATATAAGAACCTACTTTTCCTGCTAAAATTAAGCTGATAATAGTAGGGGAGAATTCTAAAACCAATACCGCTTTAGTAGCATATCCCACAAAAGATGGCGGAATGGGGAATGAAGAGGCATCGAAATTGTTAAACATCTGTATGGCAACAACCGCACCCACAAAGATGGAGGTAAAAATAACCAATCCAAAGGAATTAACTCCCAAATCGTTTATTTCCCGTAACAAAAGTTTCCAGAAAACCCTCATTTTCTGTGGTTTTTGCATCGATTTGCCAAGAAGGAGCATGTATTCTCCTATTGCTGTAAAAAACTTTTTTAACATTCTGCTAAATTAGGCTATTTTATTGAAATTAAATGCTGTCTAATGGCTTCCATTATTAACACTTAATCGTTGTATTTTCAATTTTGGATGTTTTTATTTTCGAATTATAAACATCCAAAAACAAATCAAAACTAAGACCAATGTGTTAAAATAATAATAAACACTATTTTTCAAAGCAAAAATTATTCTAAATTCATACAAAAAACAGTAACCTTTTTGTGAACTTAAAAATTAATTACAGTATTTTCTAAGGAATATTCAGATACTTATGGGTCTGTACAGAGGCTCTCCATTCCGGATGCTCCAATATGAAATCTGTAATTTTCGGGTACATTTCATCTCTTTTGCTCCACTCACTTTGAAGATACAGTGTACAACTCGCCGAAACTTTTGCAGCCTGTTCCTCTGCAAATTTAAAATCGTTATTATTGAAAACAATTACTTTGAGCTCATGGGCTTTAGCATAAATTTCTTCTTTGGGAAGCCCTGTTTTCTTTGGTGAAAGCGTAATCCAATCGATTTGTCCACTCATAGGATAAGCCCCAGAAGTTTCAATATGAATGGTACATCCTAATTCTTTTAATTTGGATGTAAGAATATCAAGATTCCACATCAAAGGTTCTCCACCAGTTAAAACAATAGTTTTGCAATGTTTTGCAGCAGTTTCTGCAATTTCCTCTGCATTCATCAGCGGATGCAAGTTCGGATCCCAGCTTTCTTTCACATCGCACCAATGGCAACCCACATCACAGCCTCCTAACCTGATGAAATAAGCTGCTTTTCCGGTATGGGCACCTTCGCCCTGAAGAGTGTAAAAATGCTCCATTACAGGGAGCATTTTACCTTCTTTCAATAAAATATTTTCTTCTATTTTCATTTTTAATTAATCGTTGTAGACCGAAGTTTTGTAGGCGATGATGGTATTTTTCATCAGCATAGCTCTGGTCATTGGTCCTACACCTCCGGGAACCGGCGTAATCCAGCTTGCTTTTGCTGCACAGCTATCAAAATCTACATCACCTGCAAGATGATATCCTTTAGGAGAATCATCATCTACTCTTGTGATCCCAACATCCACAATTACAGCTCCGTCTTTAATCATTTCGCCTTTTAAAAAGTGAGGATCTCCTAAAGCGGTAATTACAATGTCTGCTTTTTTGGTGTATTCTTCTATATCTTTGGTGTATGAATGCGTTAAAGTAACGGTAGAATTTCCTGGGAAATCTTTTCTTCCCATTAATATACTCATCGGTCTTCCTACGATTTTGCTTCTTCCGATGATGACACAGTCTTTTCCTTTTGTTTCAATATTATATCTTTCCAGTAATGTTAAGATTCCAAAAGGAGTGGCGGGTAAAAAAGTGTCCATTTCCAATGCCATTCTTCCGAAATTTTCGGGGTGGAATCCATCAACATCCTTTCTTGGATCGATTGCATTGATGATCTTTTCCTGGTCGATCTGTTTTGGCAGCGGAAGCTGAACGATAAATCCGTCCACTGCTTTCGACTTATTTAATTCATCAATTTTTTCCAGTAATTCAGATTCGGAAACTGTACTGGGAAATTTAATAAGACTCGACTGAAATCCTACTTCTTCGCAGTCTTTCACTTTAGAATTGACATAAGCTTTGCTCGCACCGTTGTTCCCTACAAGAATAGCCACCAAATGCGGAGCTCTTCTTTTTCCGGCAACAATTTTTTCAACTTCAGCTTTTATTTCCTGTTTTATTTCTTTGGATACTTTTAATCCGTCGAGAATTTCTGCCATTTTTACTTTTATTACTTTAATTATTAGATTTTAGATAAAAATTAAATATTTGAAGGTTGAATTTACTTTCATTTATAATCAACCATACTTTTAATCTTTACCAGTTTTTATTTGTTTGCTTTATAATAATTAATCAAACCGTTTGTTGAGCTGTCATGTGAGCTAATTGTCTCATTACTTTCAAGTTCCGGAAGGATTTTATTCGCTAAAACTTTTCCTAATTCTACCCCAAACTGGTCAAAACTATAAATATTCCAAATCACGCCCTGTACAAAAATTTTATGCTCATACAAAGCAATTAATTGCCCTAAAGAAAAAGGAGTTAATTCATTAATTAGAAATGAATTAGTAGGCGTATTTCCATGGAAGACTTTATAATTTAATAAGAAATCTATTTCTTCATCAGATTTTCCTGATGTCTTAAGCTCAGCTTCTGCTTCCTCCTCTGTTTTTCCAAAGGCAAGTGCCTCAGTTTGAGCAAAGAAATTCGCTAAAAGTTTATCCTGATGATCCGAAACTTTATTTGGACTTTTCGCATACGCAATAAAATCTGCAGGAATTAATTCTGTTCCCTGATGGATAAGCTGATAGAAAGCATGCTGTCCGTTCGTTCCCGGCTCGCCCCAAATGATGGGTCCGGTTTCATATTCTACAAATTCTCCGTTTCTGTCTACACATTTCCCGTTACTTTCCATATCTCCTTGCTGGAAATAGGCAGGAAATCTGTCTAAATACTGAGAATACGGAAGTATGGCATACGTGGTGGCCGCATAAAAATTACGATACCAAATTCCCAATAATCCCATTAAAACCGGAATGTTTTCAGAAAAATCGGAGGTCTGAAAGTGTTGATCGGTATCATAAGCTCCTCTTAATAACTGCTCAAAATTTTCGTAACCTACGGCAAGAACGATGCTTAAGCCAATCGCACTCCAAAGTGAATATCTTCCGCCTACCCAATCCCAAAATTCGAAAATATTTTCTTCTGCAATCCCGAAGTCTTTAACAGCTTGAACGTTAGTAGATAAAGCAACAAAATGCTTAGCCACATCCTCCTGTTTTCCAGACTTTAAAAACCAACCTCTCGCAGAAAGAGCATTGGTCATGGTTTCTTGGGTAGTAAACGTTTTAGAAGCTATGATAAATAATGTAGTTTCAGGGTTTAAGTCTTTCACCACTTCTGCAATATGATTTCCGTCTACATTTGAAACGAAATGAACGTTCAGTCTTGTCTTAAAATGCTTTAAAGCAGAAACCACCATCACAGGCCCTAAATCTGAACCTCCGATCCCGATGTTGACCACATCTGTGATTTCTTTTCCGCTGAAACCTTTGTGCGTTCCTGAAATAATGCTTTCAGAAAACGATTTCATATGATCGAGAACTCTTTTAATCTGAGGCTTAATATTTTCGCCATCTACCAAAATTTCGTTATCCGAAAAATCTCTTAATGCGGTATGAAGCACTGCTCTTCCTTCCGTTTCGTTGATTTTATCTCCCGAAAACATTTTAGAAATCGCATCTTTCAACTGGCATTCTTCCGCAAGATTCAAAAGAAGATTTTTTGTTTTAGAATCAATTAAATTTTTTGAATAATCAAACAGAAAATTGGTTTTCTTGATAGAAAATTCGTTAAATCGGTTTGGGTTGTACTGAAAAAGACTTCTTAAATCAAAGTCATTATTAGCGAAATGTTCGTCAAGAGCTTTCCAGCTTTCTGTATGGGTAGGATTTATTTTAGATAGCATATTTGTAAGTTTGAATAAGATTTTTTGAGTAAAAATGAGTTAAAACGTCAAAAATCACTGTTATTAAATTCCGATTGGCAAATTTACGGAATTTTAGTGCAAAGATGTTAATGCATCATTAAAAATCAATTCGTGAGCTCAAGCTGAATGGCAGGGTTATACTTAATCTTTACATAACCGGAATCTTCAGCTGACTGAAAATGCCATTTTCCTTCATTATAAACGCCAATAATTCTATCTTTATTGGTATCTTCTTTACTTCCTGATATTTGAGGATAAAAAGAGAATACTTTTTTGTATTCATTAGAACCTTTCATCTTCATAGTGGTTTCGTACAGATTATTTTCATTTAAAATCCATTCAAAACCCACGACGATTCCTTCTTTCGGGAATCTCATTTGTTTCGGGAAAAACTCATGTAATTTATTTATTCCTGCTTTACAAGTAATTTCTTCGCTCTGTAAAATTTCTCCGGGTAAGCCATTAACATTCTCATAAATCATTATTCGGATGACTGTATTTGGCTTGTAAGATATGGTTTTGAAACTAATTTTTTTAATGAAAAGAGTTTCGTTCTTTTCATTATTAAAAGTAATTACTTTCCCCAATAAAGCTGAACTTGTGTGATTGATCCCTCCGCCAAAGCTTCCGTACGTTTTTAAACTTCCTATTTTAATATTGTTTTGATATTTCGGTTTAGTAATCTGTACTTCCGTAATTTCAGTAAATTTAGGTTTCAGAAAGTAAACAGACTGATATTTTTCAACTTTCAAATTTTCGTACCCGAAATATTCTACCGAAGAGATTTGTTCATCTTTTTCTAAAATAATTTCTCCATCTTTTTCGGTATTTTTGTAATAATCTTTACCATTTAAAATAATTTTTGCATAGGGTATTGGCTCTCTTGTTTCAGCATCTAAAATTTTAATTTTTTGTGCTAAAACTAGCGTTGAACTTATAATGAGTGCAAGGGTAAAAAAAATCTTCATTTGTTTATTTAAAATACTGAAAACCCCTACAATAGGCAGAGATTTCAGAGGCATATAGATAATCAAACGGTTAGATGGACAGATTATTTTTCAAAATTGCTGTTTTTTGTTATTTTGTTTGATTTATTTTTCCGGTAAAAGTATAATGTGATTGCAGCAATGATTACCAATGGCCAAACCGTTATTAAGCCAACTATCAATTTCTGAACTAAATAATATCCTTCTACAAAAGCATTTTTTATACTGTAAAAGAAATTGAATTTATATTTATCTTCAATATTTTTGGTATTGGTAACGGTAATTTCTGCAACTCTTATTTTAGGTTCTTTCAGATAAATATCAATAGTGCTGTATTTTAGATTGTCAGCAATATTCATATTTTCCAACTGTTGCTGATTACCTTCAGACGTGTTATTATTATCAAGTTGAACTTTTCCTTTGTTGTTTTTGAGCTTAGAAATATTTTCTTCGTTCTTTTTGATTCTTTCTCCCTCCAACTTTCCATATTTAATATTTGAGGTAACATCTTCAGCATTGATTACTCTGGAATTAAGGAATAGTTTTTTATCGTTAATAAGAGTCAGCAATTCTCCCAGCCTTTCTGTGGGAACCCGAACTTGCATCGTATTTTCTGTCTGATACTTCTTAATTAAAATAGCCTGTTCATCAGATGTATCATAGGTTTCCTCCGATACTACATTGCTTTTTAGATCACTATGCGTTACAAAACCACTCAAATCCTGAGCCGATTTTTCAATGAAAATTGTAGCATCATATACATCTTTCACTTCCATATTTACCGCTGCTGTCTTTATGAACTGCTTTTCTTTTACCTTCATGGTTGCTGCCGAAGAAATACTGTCTGATATTGCAGTGATTTTTTTATTATCATTACTACTATCAGATAGTGATTCCCCTTTTTTACATGAATAAATTCCAAATAATAAAATACTTGCCAATGATAATTTAATGTACTTTGTTTTCATAGATTTTTATGTTTTGCTAGTTCAAAGGTGCTACAGAATTTTTTGTATTATTTGAATAAGAAAAGTAAATCTTTTGCAAACAAATAAATATTATTAAAGCATTGAATTTCAAATAATTGTAAAACAACTACAATTTAGTCTATGTTATTTCGGAGTAATTTTTGCTGATGTTTTACAAAATCAAATACATTTATTCATTATGTCTACTACTTTTTCCAAAATAAAAAATGCTTTACAACTTTTTAAATCAATAGATTTTGATCAGCTTGATGAGATTTCACAAAAAGTAAATCTTCCGAAACTTATGGAAAATTTTTCTAAGCTGGATGATAAGCAACTGAAAGGAATGATGAAAATGCTTGATCCCAACCGGAAAAAGAAAGAACTTCCGCCCATTGACGGTGATTTTTACGATATATATCACACCTTAACTCCCGAGCAGAGAGAAATTCAGTTGAAAGTTCGGGATTTTATGGAAAAGGAAGTAAAACCTCTGGTCAATCATTATTGGCTACGGGATGAATTTCCTTTCGAGCTGATTCCCAAATTCCAAAAATTAGATATTTGTGGCGTCACTTATGAAGGATATGGCTGCAAAGGAATGCCTTTTTTGATGGAAGGCGTTATTGCTATGGAAATGGCAAGAATCGATGCTTCTATTGCAACATTTTTTGGCGTACAATCGGGTTTGGCAATGGGTTCTATTTACATGTGCGGTTCCGAAGAACAAAAGCAGAAATGGCTTCCTCAGATGCAGAAATTTGAAAAAATTGGCGCGTTCGGTTTAACAGAACCCGAAGTAGGTTCCGGAGCGGCTGGCGGACTCACGGTTACCTGCAAAAACACAGAGAATGGCTGGGTTTTGAACGGACAGAAAAAATGGATTGGTAATGCTACTTTTGCAGATTTGGTTATTATCTGGGCAAGAGATTTGGATGATGGTGAAGTGAAAGGTTTTATTGTTGAAAAAGATAATCCCGGATTTTCCGTGGAAAAGATAAAAGGCAAAATGGCACTCAGAATTGTGCAAAACGGGTTGATTACTTTAAAAGATTGCTTAATAACCGAAGAAAACCGTCTTCAGAATGCCAATTCATTCAAAGATACTGCAAAAGTACTGCAAATGACACGAGCAGGTGTTGCATGGATGGCAACAGGATGTGCGAGAGGAGCCTACGAAAGTGCTTTGGATTATACTCGGAAAAGAGAGCAGTTCGGTAAACCAATTGCCTCATTCCAGATGATTCAAGGGCATTTGGTGGAAATGCTTTCTAATCTTACTGCGATGCAGACTATGGTTTTCAGGCTTTCTGAAATGCAGGATGAAGGAATTTTAAAAGACGAACATGCTTCTTTGGCAAAAGTTTTCTGTACCCTGAGAACGAGAGACGTGGTTTCCAGAGCTCGGGAAGTAATGGGAGGAAATGGTATTTTGCTGGAATATGATGTTGCCAGATTTGTTGCCGATGCAGAAGCTATTTATTCTTATGAAGGAACCAAAGAAATTAATTCTCTTATTGTAGGAAGATCAATTACGGGCTTCAGTGCTTTTGTTTAAGGTTGTTATATGGTGAATTATCAATATTTTAAAGTGATTTTAAATTTGATAATTCACCAACTTTTAATTCAATCTTAGTCCATTTCTTTAAGAGTAATGTTCTTAGAAATTTTATAAGTTTTCTTTTTCTTGTTGGGTTTTTCTTCTTCGCCTAGCAGTTTACCCCAAGGTTTCAAACCATCAACCCTTTCAAAAATAATTTTGAAAATGGCAATGGCGGGAATGCACAAAAACATACCTGAAATTCCCCAAAGATGTTCTCCTATCAAAATTCCGATAAAGGAAAACAGTGCGTTTATTTTAACTTTAGATCCCACTACAAAAGGAAGTACAATATTTCCATCTATAGCATGTACAAGAACATATCCAATCGCAACATATACACAACTAGAAACTGTTCCGGTTGCAAAAGCAATAAAGCAGGAAATAAGCAGGGATATAAAAATTCCGATATAGGGAATTACATTCAGTAGACCGGTTAAAACTCCAAGAAGAATTGCGTATTTCACTCCAAGTATGGTTAAAAGTATTGTGGTGAGAATAGAAACGATAATAATCTGAAGACATAAGCCAATGATGTAGCGTTTCGTCATAATTCTTACTTCTGAAACAACTTCCTGCACACTTGTTTTGTGTTTTTCATTAAAAACATTAACAATAAAATTATTCAGTATTCTTCTGTAGTTTAAAATGAAAATGAAGAATATGATGAAAAATGCCAAAAATGCCAAACCGCTGGAAAAAATACTCAGGGTAAATCCTAAAATTACACCAGTGGAGGAAAGAAGTTTCTTTAAGCCTTCATCAAGATAGGTGAATTGCTCATCAATTTTCACATTGAATGTTTTAGAAACCCACCTCTGCAAATCGTGAAAAACATTAGTTGCCTGAACAGTTAACTGCGGAATGTCTTTGCTAAAGCTCGAAAGCTGAGATCCGAAGAAAAAAAGCAATCCGGTGAGTACAACAAGTAAAACAGCTAACGAGAATAAGGTAGATAAAGACCTTGGAAATTTGAGTTTTTTTTCCAGGAAATTAGCGATGGGTAAAAAAATCATAGCTAATAAAAATGCCAGAAAAAATGGAGCTAAGATACTCTGTCCCAGTTTTACAATATATCCTATTCCTATAATGGAAATAATTGCTAAAGTAAGCTTACTAAGAAAAGGCAGTCTGAAGTAATTCATAAATAATTTTCTACCCGATAAAAATAAGCAAATGGAAATAATCTTGATGTTTTTAATTCACCTTTTTTTAATTAATTAAAACAAAAAAAACACGTCTTAAAAACGTGTTTTTTTTCTGTTTGATAAATTTTATTTTTCTAAAGCAATTTCAAGAACTTCTCTCATCCATCCGACATAATGTACTTTAAGGTTGTTGAGATAATCCTGTTTTATTTCCTCAACATCTTTACGGTTGGCCTCACATAGGATAACTTCTTTTATTCCTGCTCTTGTTGCGGCAAGTAATTTTTCTTTAATTCCGCCAACTGGGAGCACTTTTCCGCGAAGAGTAATTTCTCCAGTCATAGCAAGATGAGGTTTTACTTTTTTGTTAGTGAAAGAAGAAACCATCGAAGTAAGCATGGCAATTCCGGCAGAAGGTCCGTCTTTTGGGGTAGCTCCTTCGGGAACGTGTACATGAATGTTTTTCTTTTCAATAAGTTCTTCATCTATGCCCAAATCTATGTGTTTTGCTTTAATATATTCTAAGGCGATAGTTGCAGATTCTTTCATTACCGTTCCTAGATTTCCGGTCATGGTGAGATTTCCTTTTCCGTTGCTGATGATACTTTCTATGAATAAAATATCACCTCCGACACTCGTCCATGCCAATCCGGTTACCACTCCCGGAACGTCTGTTAATTCGGATAAACTTTTTGGTCTTGGTACACCAAGAATTTCATCAATTTTATCAATAGAAATTTTAGCGTCATATTCTTTTACCAAAGCAGTTTGCAAAGCTACCCAACGAGCGATGGCTGCAATTCTTTTTTCTAAAGTTCTTACACCACTTTCAGAAGTGTGGGCTTCAATAATATGTTTAAGCTCTGGATTTCCCAGTTTGAATGATTTCGATGTTAAACCGTTTTCTTCCTGTTGCTTCTTTATTAAATGTCGTTTTGCAATTTCAATTTTCTCTTCCAAAGTATATCCTGCAATCTGAATGATTTCCATTCTGTCTAAAAGCGGCGTTTGGATTGTTGAAAGCGAGTTTGCAGTGGCTAAGAACATTACTTTAGACAAATCGTAACCCATTTCAAGGAAATTGTCGTAGAAAGAGCTGTTTTGTTCAGGATCGAGAACTTCCAGCAAAGCCGAACTGGGATCACCATGCATCCCTTTTCCTACTTTATCTATTTCGTCTAAAACAATGACAGGGTTAGATGTACCTGCTTTTTTAATAGACTGAAGAATTCTTCCCGCCATCGCACCAATATAAGTTTTTCTATGACCACGAATTTCACTTTCATCATGAAGTCCGCCCAAAGAAACACGCACATATTTTCTTCCTAAAGCATCGGCTACAGATTTTCCTAAAGAAGTTTTACCAACTCCCGGAGGGCCTACCAATAATAGGATGGGAGATTTCATATTATTTTTTAATTTTAAAACAGCCATGTGCTCCAAAATTCTCTTTTTAATATCTTCTAAACCAAAGTGGGCTTTGTCTAAAACTTTTTGAGCCTTTTCTATGTCGAAAATATCTTTTGTGAACTTTTCCCAAGGAAGATCTGTGAAAAAATCCAGATAATTTCTCTGTACATTATAATCTGGCGAATTAGGATTCTGTCTTTGAAGTCTGTTGATTTCCTTTTGGAAATGCTCTTCAACTTCCGGTTTCCAATTTTTTGTAGACGCTTTTTGTTGAAGTTCTTCTACATCACTGTCCGGACCGCCGCCCAATTCATCCTGAATGGTTCTAATTTGCTGATTAAGAAAGTATTCTCTTTGTTGCTTATCTAAATCTTTAGAAGTTTTTTGATGAATCTGATTTCTAAGTTCCAACTTTCTGAAATCTTCATGCATCATTTCATAGCATTTATTGGCTCTTTCCATCAGGCTTTTCTCCTCAAGAAGCTTTTGCTTTTCAGGATAAGGAAAATTGGCATTCGTGCTCACGAAATTCAGTAAATCTTCGTTACTGCCCATGTTTTTGATTGCAAAATTGGCAGCGTTGGGAATATTGGGGTCAAGATCAATAATTTTTAAAGCCAAATCTTTAATGTTTTCCAATAAGGCTTCATATTCTTCTTTGTTTCTTGGTTTACTGTCTTTTAATTTAATAATTTCAGCCTTTAGATAAGGTTTAGTGTCTGTAATTCTTTTAATTTTAAAACGCTGGAAACCTTTGGTTATAGCAGTTACATTTCCTTCAGGAAGTTTAATGATTTTTACAATTTTGGCTAAAGTTCCGATAAGGTAAAGATCTTTTTCGCCAGGTTGCTCAATCTCGGAGTTTTTTTGGCTTACAATACCGATGAAATCTCCGTTCTGCTGTGCTTCTTCCAAAAGTGTGATGGAATTCTTTCTTCCTGCAGTTATAGGAATTACAACATTGGGAAACATTACCATATTTCTTACCGGAAGGATGGGGAAAATAGTTTGTATAGAGCTTTTTTCCTCATCTACATTAAGATCGGAAAGATTTATTTCTTCTGTTACGATATTAAAACCTTCACCGATGATATCATCAAAATTCATGTCTTCAAATTCTGCCATAATAAACTGAATGACAAATTGTCATTTATATTTTAAAGTAGTTATTGTCGTTTTACTCATTTCTCTAAAAGAGATCGTAATAAGTAATGAGTAAGAAGATTTGTCAAGATTAATGCCATTTGATGATTGCTAAAAAATCTGGTCAAAATTTCCGTTTTACGGGTAATTGCATTTTAAAAATTAAAATCACTACTTATATTTCTGTAATTTCTTAAAAATGTGTATTTTCGCACACTGATATAAAAACTATATTTATAAAATGGCAATTTTAGGACAGATTAGAAGTAGACCTTGGCTCTTGATGGGAGTAATCGCACTGGCTCTTTTGGCTTTTTTGGTAAATCCTGACAGCATTGATAAGGTTTTTGGTAAAAACCCAGATGTTTTAGGTAAAGTAAATGGTGATAAGATTACCCGAGAAGAGTATAACGATCAACTTTCTGTATTACAGCAGCAGGCAGAACAGCAGGGGCAGCCTAAAAATGGACTGGAAGAGCAAGCTTGGCAGCTTCTAGTACAGTCTAAATTAATAAAACAGCAGTTTGAGAAAATGGGCTTTACCATGACAGACGATTTATTCTGGAGCCAGATTCAGTTCGATCAGATGTTTGCTCAAAATCAACAGCTTTTTGATGAAAAAGGTAATTTTAAACTTCAGGAACTTAAAAAAGAAGTTGAAACTTTGCAAAGCACTAATCCTGAAGGGTATAACCAGTGGCTGAAAACCAGAAAAACGATTGAATACAGAATCATGGCAAGACAGGTTTTTGCCAATATTTCTACGGGAATCACTACCGGTAAAAAAGAAGCTGAAGAATTAATGAAAGAAAGAGATCAGCTTGCAGATATCGATTTTGTGAAAGTAGATTATGCTTCTTATCTTCAAAAAAATAAAATTAAGGTTAGTACAGAAGATCTTAAGAATTATATCAGTCAGCATCCGGTAATGTTTAAAACAGAGCCGAGCAGAAATTTAGGAATTGTATATTTTCCTTCTAAGCCAAGTGCAGCAGATGAAGCTTCTGTAGAAAAAGAGATTAATAAACTTTATTCTCAAGGGACAGATGCAAGTGATGGAAAAGAAAACTTCCAGAACACTACAAACGACTCTATGTTTGTAATGGCAAATTCAGATATGCCTTACAATAGCCAATATGTTACTGCAGCACAATTGCCGCTTACTTTGAAAGATAAAATTGCGACCGCAACAGTAGGACAGGTATTTGGTCCCTACAAAGAGCAAAACTTTTATGTTCTTTCTAAATTGTTAGGTAAAAAGCCTTCAGATTCAACTTTGTCTAAGCATATTTTAATTGCTTACAAAGGTGCTGAAAGATCTACAGCAACAAGAACAAAAGAACAGGCTAAAAAAATAGCAGATAGTTTATTGGCAGTTATTAAATCTAATCCTGCGAAATTTGCAGAAGGACTTAAGCTTTCTGATGAGCCTAATGCGGTGGAAAGAAATGGTAGCGTAGGTTGGACTACCCCTGAAAGTCAGTTTGCACCAGGGTATCTTAATTTCCTTGCATCGAATGCGAAAGGTTCTACAGGTTTAGCAGAAACTCAGTTTGGTTATCACATTATTAATGTTGAAGATAAAAAAGCCGGAACAATGGGGTATAAAGTTGCTCACGTTGTGAAAGAAATCAAACCTTCTGAAGCGACAGAGAATGAAGTAGATAAAAATGCAAGAAGATTTGCTCAACAAGTTTTAGGAAAATCTTTCAACGATTTTGTAAATATTGCTAAAAAATCTAACTTCCAGTATTCTAATGCTAAAGCAGCAAAAAGATTCGACGGAAAACTACAAGGTTTAGGTACGGATAAAGACGGTGAAATTATTGCTTGGGCATTCGATAAGAAGAGAGAAAAAGGAGATTCTGAATTATTTACAGTAGACGGAACAGGCGATAAAATTGTTGTTTATCTTAACGGAAAACAAGAAAAAGGTCTTGCAGATCCAGAATCTGTAAGAGATCAGATAGAAACAGTTGTACAAAATAAATTGGCAGCTAAGCAGATTTCAGAGAAAATAGGGAACAGTACAAACCTGGATCAGGTTGCGAAAATGTTTGCTACTACGAAACAGTCAGGGCAGATCAATATGTTAAGTCCTAATATCGCAGGAGCAATGGAACCTAAAGTAGCTGGAGCAGCATTTGGAATTGCTAAAGGAAAAGTTTCTAACCCAATTGAAGGAGGAACAGGTGTTTATGTAATCATTAAAAAGAATGAAACAGTTAATAAACAACCTGGAGATGTGAAGCAGTTTACAGAATCTGTAACTCAACGAAATTCAGGAATGTTTGGTCAGGCTTGGCTTAAGAGTCTTCAGGACAATGCCGATATAGACGATTATAGAATTGAGATCTGGAGTAAGATGGGAAATCAGCAATAAAAGATACTTCAATCATATTAAAAAAAGTGGCAGAGTTTTTGC
Source organism: Chryseobacterium oryzae (assembly GCF_022811665.1). Taxonomy (NCBI): domain Bacteria; kingdom Pseudomonadati; phylum Bacteroidota; class Flavobacteriia; order Flavobacteriales; family Weeksellaceae; genus Chryseobacterium; species Chryseobacterium oryzae. The sequence continues at coordinate 2,968,670 of NZ_CP094529.1, read as the reverse complement.
CACTTTTTTCATGTTTAACCCATAGCAATAGAGAAAAACATTAATATAAATGTACTATATTTGCTACATTAGAAAAAATTGAGAAAGTGAAATTCAGCAAAGAATTAAAAGCAGGTTTAATAGCACTTTTAGCCATTGTCGGCTTTGTTATTTTGTTCCAGTTTATGAAGGGCAGAAGCCTTTTTACAACAGATAATATCTTTTACGCAAAATATGATAATGTTGAAGGTTTAGCACAATCTTCACCAGTTTCCATTAATGGTTTAAAAGTTGGGCAGGTAGATAAAATCATCCCGCAGACAGGTAAAGACGGGAAGCTGTATTTTATCGTTAAAATTACCGTAGATGATAATTTTGAGTTTTCTAAAAATTCAAGCTTAGAAATTTTTGAGCCGGGTTTAATGTCCGGTAAGGAAGTTAGAGTAAATCTTGTTTACGGAGGTCCCACTGCAAAAGATGGAGATACTTTGAAGGGAGCATTTAAACTTGGGATGATGAACAGTCTTTCTTCACAAGTTGGTCCGGTTAAAGATCAGCTGCAAACGGTTTTGTACAGAGTAGACTCGCTAATGGCAAATGCCAATTTGGTGATGAATGCACAGAACAGAGAAGAAATCAAAGTTTTACTTCATAATCTAAACAAAACAGTAGGTGCTTTAGAAAATACTGCCGGAAGCGTAAATAAACTGGTAGGAAATAATGATCCTAAATTACAGAAAGTTCTGGATGAAGCAAGTGTAACCATGAAAAGTGGTAAAGTAACATTAGATAAATATGGAAATCTTGCTGAAAGTATCGATACCAAACAATTGAATCAAACAATTGCCAATTTAGATCAAACTGTAGGAGAACTTAATAAAGTGGTTGCAGGAATCGACAGAGGTGAAGGTAGTTTAGGTAAAATAATGAAAGACGATCAGTTATACAATAACCTGAATTCGGCTTCAACCAATCTAAATTCTTTAATTGAAGATTTAAAAGCTAATCCTAAGAGATATCTAAACTTCTCTGTTTTTGGAAAAAACAATAAAGACTAATAGCTATTTTTATGCAGTATCTTGATAATATTTTATTTCTGATATTACTTATTGCCGGTTTTGGGCTTTTTGCAAAAAGTCTGCAGAAAATTTACAGAAACATCAGGTTAGGAAGAGAGATTAACAGATCCGACAGAAAATCTGAACGTTGGGCAACTATGGCTCGAGTGGCTTTAGGGCAAAGCAGAATGGTGAAAAGACCTGTAGCGGGTATTCTTCACCTTTTTGTGTATGTAGGTTTTGTGATTATTAATATCGAATTGGTTGAAATTATTGTAGACGGTATCTTCGGAACGCATCGCTTTTTGGCTCAGGTTTTCGGACATGGTTTTTACAATTTTTTCACTGCAACTTTAGAAGTTCTGGCACTCTTGGTAATTGTGGGAGTGGTTATCTTTTTCATCAGAAGAAATTTCTACGGTGTTAAGAGATTAACCATGAAAGAACTGTTCGGATGGCCAAAAGAAGATGCCAACTGGATTTTGATAATTGAATTTGCTTTAATGGTGGCTTTTTTTACCATGAATTCTTCAGATTTCATTTTGCAGCAGAGAGGTGTTTTAGCACAACATGGAAGTTTTCCGATAAGCGAAATGTCTTTGGTTCCGTTTTTAGAAATTTTCAGTTTTCATGATGGTTTCTTAATGGTTATTGAAAGAGGAGCTTGGTGGTTTCACTTTGTGGGAATTCTGTTCTTTATGAATTACTTGTATTATTCTAAGCACTTACATATAATTTTGGCATTTCCAAGTACGTGGTTTGCCAACTTAAATCCTTATGGAAAGTTTAATAATCTGGATTCTGTAACCAAAGAAATTAAGTTGATGATGGATCCTAATGCAGATCCTTATGCTGCACCGGCGGAAGCAGATGCAGAAGCACCTTCAAAATTTGGTGCAGAAGATATATTCGATTTAAATCAGGTTCAGTTGCTTAATGCTTACTCTTGTACAGAATGCGGAAGATGTACTTCTGTCTGCCCGGCAAATATTACTGGTAAAAAATTATCTCCAAGATTAATTTTAATGAAAACGAGAGACCGTTTGGAAGAAGTCAGTAAGAATATTGATAAAAACGGGAAGTTTGAAGACGATGGCAAAAAATTGCTGAATGATTATATTACGAAAGAAGAACTTTGGGCATGTACAACTTGTAATGCATGCACAGAAGCCTGTCCTGTTCTTTTAGACCCGCTTTCTATCATTTTCGAAATGAGAAGATTCTTAGTGATGGAACAATCTGCGGCACCACAGGAATTGAATCTCATGATGACGAACGTTGAAAATAATGCGGCACCGTGGCAATACAATCAGGCAGATCGTCTAAACTGGGCAAAAGACTAATCAGATAATTAATCAATTTGAAATTTGAAAACTGGTTGTTCTAAACATTTTCAAATTCTCAAATTCTCACATTTTCAAATTGAACAAAATGGATTTCAATATAAAAACAATGGCAGACTATGCTGCCGAAGGTAAGTCTCCTGAAGTTTTATTTTGGGTAGGATGTGCGGGAAGTTTCGATGACCGTGCTAAAAAAATTACTAAAGCTTTTTGTAAAATTTTAAATAAAATTGGGGTAGAATTTGCTGTTCTGGGTCAGGAAGAAAGTTGTACCGGAGATCCTGCAAAACGTGCAGGTAATGAATTTATTTTCCAAATGATGGCAATGACGAATATTGAAATTCTGAATGCCTACGAAGTGAAAAAAATCGTTACCGCTTGTCCGCATTGCTTCAATACACTCAAAAATGAATATCCTGGTTTAGGAGGAAAATATGAAGTGATTCATCACACTCAGTTTTTAAGACAACTTATGGAAGAAGGAAGGCTGAAGATTGAAGGTGGATCTTTCAAAGGTAAAAAAATTACTTTCCATGATCCTTGTTATTTAGGAAGAGCCAATAATGAGTATGAAGCACCAAGAGTATTATTAGAAAAACTGGATGCAGAATTGGTAGAGATGAAACGTTGTAAAACCAACGGCCTTTGCTGTGGAGCTGGTGGAGCACAAATGTTTAAAGAACCCGAAAAGGGTAATAAAGACATTAATATAGAAAGAACAGAAGAAGCACTTTCTTTTGAACCTAAAGTCATTGCTACCGGATGTCCTTTTTGTAACACTATGCTTACAGATGGTGTAAAGCATTTCAATAAAAATACCGAAGTAGAAGTTAAAGATATTGTAGAACTTTTGGCGGAGGCAGAAGATTTGTAATTAAAAATTCAGCAAAGGATAAATCTTGAGTTTATGAAATTAAAATGGGGTTTATCCTTTGTTTTTTTTATTGTCTGTTTGGGGTTTCTTACTTATTCTTGTTATCAAAACAGAGTTTACGACTGGGATATGCCCGGATATTTGGGAAGTGTTCTCTCGTGGGAAAATCCGGATAATCCGCAAAAAGTACATCAGATAGTTTATTCTTCTATTAAAAAAGAAGCTTCTGAACTAGAGTTTCACGATATTGTTGCTTACAACCACGCCAACGAAGTTTTTGCGGCAGATTATAAAGCTTTTGATGAGCAATTGCCCTATTATCAGATAAAATTAGGTTTTAACGTTGCCGTTTATGCGTTGTATAAAATAGGATTTAGCGGTCCTCATTCCGTGCTTTTAGTTAATATTTTTTCTTATTTTATTGCAGGATTATTGCTTTTTTATTTGGTTAAATTTTTATTTCCTTCCCAATATTTTCTTGCTCCATTAGTTTCACTGGGAATTCTCTCTTTACCTCCAGTAAAAAGTATGGCAGAAAACCCAACGCCCGACACTTTTCTTTTTATTTTTACTTTACTTTTTACCATAAATGTTCTTCAGAATAAGAATATTTGGGTTCGGTTTATTATTCTCGTTTGCTGTGTACTCATAAGACCAGATTATATCCTTTTTGCTGGAACATATCTGTTTGCAGTAATTGTCTTTGAATTCTTATATAAGAGTAAAAAAATAAATTACATAGCGATAATTCAAGGGGTTGTATTGGCTTCAATTTATCTGTCTATTATTACTTATTACCATTATCCGGGATGGAAAGATCTTTTCTACGACAGCTTTTTTTACAGGAGACCTGTAATTTCCGCTGAAAATGCAGATTTTACTGCCAAAAGATATTTAGATTTCCTTTTTATTAAATTAATCAACTTCAAAAAAATAAGTTTGGCTTCTATTATTCTTTTGGGAACTCTATTTTATGTTACCAAAGATAAATGGACACGTATTTTAGGGGTTTTATTCTATGCGAATATTTATATAAAGTTTGTGTTTTTCCCAGACAGTGCCAATCTTAGGTTTTTTATAGGTTTTGTCATTCTTCTCTTTATAGTTTTGCTTTATGCAGTCAGTAAAAATACAATGGTTTCCAAATCAGGAAAATTGCGTAATTTTACTATCTAAAATTATTTACAATGAAAATTGAAGATTCTAATATTGTTGAAGCTAACGATTACAGAGTTATAATATATCCCGCATCCAGACCTTTCACAACCAAAGAAGCAAAAGTAATTACCGAAAAGCTTTACGATTTTTTGGCAGGTTGGGCGGCTCATGGGAAACCGCTTTCTTCATCATTTAAAATTGAAAAAAATCAGTTTATCGTAATCTGTGTAGATGAAGAAAAAGAAATGGCTTCAGGATGCAGTATTGATGCTTTAGGGAAAATAATGAGAGAAATTGATGAGGAATACGATTTGGGATTATTCGACAGAATGAAAGCAAGTTTCGTAGAAAATGGAGAAGTAAAAACACTGAAGCTTTTAGACTTTAAAAACAAAATAAGAAGCGGAGAAATCTCCAAAGACATAGAAGTTTTCGATTTTTCTAAAAACACGTATTTAGAGTTTTTGGGTAATTTCCTCTTGCCGTTTAACAAGAGTTGGGCAGTTACAATAAAGTAACTTCAAAAAAAATAAAAGAAAAATCCTCTTGGTTTATAAACTATTGAGGATTTTTTATGAATTTCCTCCATGTCAAAAGTTTTATTCTTAACTACAGCCCATCATTACAATGATGACAGAATCTTTTTCCATCAGGCAAAAGAGCTGAAAAATCATGGGTTTGATGTGGGAATTTGCAGTCTTTCATCAGCTTTTGAAGGTGAAATTGATGGAATTACCATAGAATCTTTTGATATTTTACAACAGTCTACCAAAAAGAAAATTCAAAAATTTATCGAAGTTTGCGAAGCTTTTCAGCCAGACTGTATTTTGTGTTCGGAACCCATTGCGGTATTTGCAGCTAAAAATTTTAGTAAAACTAAAAAAGTAAGCATTGTTTATGATATTACAGAATGGTATCCGGCAATGTCTATGTTAGAGCCTTACGGTTTGTTTGAGAAATTCTTTCAAGGTTTAAAGTTTTTTCTTATCCAGTGTTACGCAGGATTTCTGAGTAATCATTTTATTTTCGGAGAAGGAACTAAGAAATTTCCTCTGGCATATCTTTTTCCATTGAAGAAAAGAATAATCCTGCCGTATTATCCGAGCCCGGAATTTGTTTCAGAAAATATAAAAAAACTGACTCCAAATGAAATTACCCTTTGCTATACAGGAGCCATTTCTGAAGATAAAGGGATTGGGAATTTTTTTGAAACTATTGAAGTTCTCAAGCAAAGAAACCCGGAGCTTGATATAAAAATTCTTATTGTAGGTTATGCAAGAACTGTAGCCGACAAAGAATATTTTTCTAAAATTCTTTCGAAATCTTCCGTAAAAAATATTGAAATTAATAAACCAGCTTACTTCGAAACGTTTACCAAAACTTTTGCAGAAGCAGATATTTGTTTCGATTTAAGAAATTTTAATTTTGAAAATCATCATTCGCTACCGATTAAGCTTTTTTATTACATGGGAGCGGGAAAACCGATTATTTACTCAAATTTAAAGGGAATAAGTCAACATTTGGATGTTTCAGGCTTTGGATTTTTAGTAAATCCCAAAAATTCTGAAGAAATTGCCATTTGCATCGAAAATTACATCAAAAATCCTCATTTGTATGATCTTCATGCTTCTAACGGAAGAAAATCATTTTTAAATCATTATAATTGGAAGAAAATCAGCAATTCTTTCGTTAACTTTATTCGGAATTCTTTACCTAAAAGCAAACCATGAAACAGCTTAAAGTTGTTCAGACATTCATATCAAGATTTCTTATTTTGATACTGAGCTTTGGCTTAGTCATCTTTTCCACCAATATTTGGGGAAGCGAAGGGAAAGGCACCATTTCTATTGTCGTGGCAAATGTGGCATTGGTTAGTTTTTTCAGCAGTATTTTTTCGGGTAGCAGTACCTCTTATTTTGCGAGAAAATTTAGAATAGAACAGGTTTTACTATATTCTTATGTTTGGTCGGTTATTATTGGTTTAGCCATTCCTTTACTGTTTAGTTTTATTTCTGTTGAGAGAGAATATTTATATTATTTAATCGGAATTTCTGTTCTGTCTTCCTTGCTTTTTACCAATATCAATCTGTTTGTAGGAACACAAAACATACGGCTTTTTAATATATACACCGTATTGCAGCAACTTGTACATATTTTATTCATTGCAGTTCTTATTTATATAGTTCAGCTTAAAGATGTTTCTGTTTACTTTTTAGCACACGTTTTTTGCCTTTTAGTATTATTTTTAACGAGTCTTTTTTTGATTCTTAAAAATTGTAGAATTTCAGAATTTTCTTTCTCAAAAAAAGTGTTTTTCAGCATGTTAGATTATGGTTGGAAAACCCAGCTCAGTGCATTCGTGCAATTTCTGAATTACCGGCTGTCTTTCTATTTTCTGGAATATTTTGAAGGCATTGCTGCAGTCGGCATTTTTTCCATAGGAATTACTTTTTCTGAAGCCATTTGGACGATTACCAGAAGTATTGCTGTTGTGCTTTATTCTGATGTGGTAAATAGCAGTAGCAGAGAAAATTCTATTCTTAAAACCAAATCTTCACTAAAAGTTTCGTTTTCGTTAATGCTCATTTTTATTTTGGGTATAATGATTATTCCCGGATTTGTTTACACAGAAATTTTCGGCAAAGAATTTAGTGAAACTAAAAAGATTATGCTTTTACTGTGTCCCGGGATTTTTGCAATTGCAGTAAGTGATATGGTTGGCTATTATTTTTCTGCCATAAAAGAATTAAGAATTTTAAATATAAAATCAATTGTAGGATTACTAATTACTGTATCTTTTTCATTTTTCGCTATTCCGAAATGGGGAATTACAGGAGCGTGTATGGTTACCACATTTTCTTACATTGTTTCTGCCGGAATTCTGTTTTGGAAATTTTATCGTTCCACAGATTTTCAGATGAAAGATTTTATCGTTTCAAAAGATGAAATAAAAACTTTTATTGCCAATTTTTCTAAGAAAAGAGCTTAGTGATTCTTACAAAAAGTAAATGTTAAATTCTTATTTTTACCATTCTAAAAAGCCTTAAATATGTGCGGAATCTGCGGTTATTATTCATTTAAAAAAGAAATTTCTTCTGAAAATATTTTGATGATGAATAACGCAATTCGTCATCGCGGTCCGGATGATGAAGGGTTTTGGATTTCAGATGGAGTTACCGGACATCCCTTTGCTGGTAAAGATTCTACAGTAAAAATTAAAGAAAAATACCCTCTTTTAAATGAAAATTTCTCGAAAATTGCCTTAGGATTTCGGCGACTTTCAATTTTAGATTTGTCCGAAAGGGGACATCAACCGATGGTTTCGGAAGACAGAAAAGTTACCGTTACCTTCAACGGAGAAATTTATAATTTTAAAAAAATAAGAAAAGAGCTTGAAGATTTAGGATATTCGTTTGAAAGTAATTCTGATACAGAAGTTATCGTAAAATCCTATCTGGAATGGGGAACGGATGTTTTTGAGAAGTTGGATGGCATGTTCGCAATTGCGTTGGTAGATTTAGACCATCAAAAACTCATTCTTGGAAGAGACAGAGTGGGATTAAAGCCCTTGTTCTATTATAAAAAAGATTATGCTTTAATCTGGGCTTCAGAAATTAAATCGATTCTGAAAAATGAATTTGTAAAACCTGAAATTAACTGGAATGGAGTATATACCAATTTTCTTTTTCAGACAACTTTGGCTCCCGAAACCTGTTTTCAGAATATTTTTTCAGTAGAACCTGCAAGTTTTTTAACCGTTGATTTGAAAGATTTCTCTTTTTCAAAAAAAATGTATTGGGATTTTCCTGTTCAGAAAAACGAAAATATTACCGAAAATGAAGCTGTAGAAAGTATAGACCGTTTGCTCTCTAATAGTGTTCAGAGTCAGCTTTTTGCCGATGTTCCGGTGGTTAGTATGATGAGCGGAGGAATAGATTCTACACTCATTACCGCAAAAGCGAAAAGTTTTAAAGAAGATATTAATGCTTTTACCATTTCTTATCAGTTTTCGGAAAGCGAAATAAAAAATGCTTCTTTACTGGCAGAAAAATACCATGTTTCTCATGATGTGAAAAAAGTTTCAGATGAAGAAATTTTAAATAAGCTTAAAGAAAATATACAGCATTTTGAAGAGCCTTACAGCAGTCTGGAAGTTTTAATGAATGCTGCGGAATATGCTAAAGAGCTTGGTTTTAAAGTAGTTTTAAGTGGAAATGGAGCCGATGAACTTTTTGCCGGATATTCACATTCTTTAAAGCTGAATCAATGGCTTTTTATGAAGAATTTCAATTTTGTGCGTCATTTTATTTTTACCAATGATTCTTTTTCAAGAAAAGTGAAAAATTATTTTTCTCAGGATATTATGCTCGATTTTTTCAGGCAAAGTCAGGTTGGGATGAAGCCTTTGGAAGCTAAAAGCATTTTCAAGGAAGAAATTTTAAAATCTGTTGAAACCGATTTAAATAGCAAAAAACTATCTGAAACTCAAGATTACGAAGGACTTTTTGAATATGATATGAGGTATTCTCTCTCTTCTCATCATGTCTACAGAGATGATCTGAGTGCCATGAAGTATGGTGTAGAGTTCCGATATCCTTATCTGAGTAATGATTTAATAGATTATGTTTCTTCTTTGCCCGAGAAATTGCGTTATAATGGGAAAATTAATAAGCCTTTATTGAGAAAAGTGGGCGATAAATATCTTCCTTCGGAGATTTTACAAATGCCAAAACGGGGTTTTTCTTTTCCGCTGGCTCATTTCATCAGAACCGAGCCAAAAGTAAGATCGTTTATAGAAGAAAATCTGAATAGTCTTAAAAAAAGAAATTTTTTCAATTCAGAAACGGTGGATGATTGGTGGGAAAATCAAAATACAGATTTCGACTGCATAAAAATTTGGCAACTGGTAACTTTTGAACTTTGGTATCAAAAATATTTCGAAAACTAATGAACTTTTTTATTAAAATTTTACCTTTGCACGTAATGAAGAAATATTTTCTTGTTTATATTTTGATAGGTCTTACACTTTTAAGCTGTGGAAGTGATGACGACTCTTTGCAGAAAGTAGATCAGAAACTGCAGATTTTCATGAAAGACAGTGCAGGAAACGATTTGGTAAATCCTGTAAAAGTGGGGTCTTATTCCGGAATAATTTGGAATGATGAACTGGCATCTAGTGATATTGCGAATGTTAATTTTACCAGATCTATGCTTTCAGATTCTACTTTTTATATGGAGTATTTGGCAGGAGCTACAAGAGAATTCGTGTCTGAATCTTCAGATGGAAGTAAAATTTACAGATCCGAAATTCAGGTTTCGCTCACTAAAAAATTATCTGCCACACAGTTTGCTCCTGTGGATATCGATACATTACAGATATTTTACAGAATGACTCCTTCGGTTTTTGAAGTTTCTCAGGTATATTTTAATAAATCTTTGAAGTTTACAAAAATTCCAGATCAGCCGAATGTGGTTACAATCATAAAATAATCTTAAATTTGCACAATTCTGTTGGAAGACGTTTGATATATGTCTTAAAAACAACCAACAATAAACATCTAATACCCAACAACAAAAATGTTACAGGTTAATTTTTTGCGCGATAATAAAGAACGCGTTTTAGAAGGTCTTAAAAAAAGACAGTTCAAAAATCTTGAGCTGGTAGATGAGGCTATCGCTACAGATGAACAGAGAAAAAAAATTCAGTTCGAATTAGACTCTCAGCTTTCAGAGATTAACAAAATTTCTAAAGAAATCGGTCTCTTAATGAAAGAAGGGAAAAAAGAAGAAGCTGAAGCATCAAAATCTAAAACAGCACAATTTAAAGAATCGAGCAAAGAATTACAGTCTCAGTTAGAGGTAAAAGAAAAAGCTTTATTAGATATTCTATATCAAATTCCCAATATTCCCAACGAACTGGTGAAAAATGGAGCTACTGCCGAGGATAATGAAACAATTTATCAGTCTCATGATGTAGAAGGATTGGGAGATGGTGCTATTCCTCACTGGGAATTGGCAAAGAAATATAATCTCATCGATTTTGAATTGGGCGTAAAAATCGCAGGTGCAGGATTTCCGGTTTATTTTGGAAAAGGAGCCAGATTACAGAGAGCCTTAGTTCAGTATTTCTTAGACAAAAATGTTGATGCAGGTTATCTGGAGGTAAATCCGCCTCATGTAGTGAATGAAGCTTCAGGATACGGAACAGGGCAATTACCGGATAAAGAAGGCCAAATGTATTACATTCAGGCAGACGATTTATATTTAATTCCAACTGCTGAAGTTCCGGTTACTAATTTGTATCGCGATGTTCTGTTGGACGAAAAAGATCTGCCGATAAAAAATACAGCATTTTCTCAGTGTTACAGAAGAGAAGCTGGAAGTTACGGAGCTCATGTAAGAGGATTAAATCGTTTGCACCAGTTTGAAAAGGTAGAAATCGTAAGAATAGAAAAACCAGAAAACTCTTATGCCGTTTTGGAAGAGATGGTAGGGCATATAAAAAGTATTCTTGAAGATTTAGAACTGCCTTACAGAGTTTTAAGATTGTGTGGAGGAGACACAGGCTTCGCTTCTGCAATGACTTACGATTTTGAAGTATGGAGTGCCGCTCAGGAAAAATGGCTGGAAGTAAGTTCTGTTTCCAATTTTGAAACTTTCCAGGCAAACAGGTTGAAGTGCCGTTATAAAGCAGACGGGAAATCTCAGCTTGTTCATACCCTAAATGGTTCAGCAATGGCATTACCGAGAATTATGGCAGCTTTATTAGAAAACAACCAAACGGAAGAAGGCATCAGACTTCCTAAGAAGATTGCAGAATACGCAAAATTCGATTTAATCAACTAAGAGGTTTTCATTATAAAATATAAAGGTTGCTGTAATGGCAGCCTTTTTTGTTTGCCATACAGATTGAGATCAACAACGATTGTTTATAAACTTTGTTTTAAAAATATGCCCGAAAGTTTTGTAAACATATTAAATTTGTAATTCATTTAAATTTTAAATACCCATATTAAACAATGTCAAGAATTCTTACCGGCATACAAGCCACCGGAACACCGCATCTAGGGAATTTGTTAGGTGCAATTATTCCTGCAATTGAACTTTCTAAAAAGGAAGGAAACGAATCGTTTTTATTTATTGCCAATCTTCACTCTCTTACCCAGATTAAAGATGCAAAAGAACTGAAACAGAATACTTACGAGATTGCTGCAGCTTGGCTTGCCTGCGGATTAGATACAGAAAAAACATATTTTTACAGACAGAGCGACATCCCGGAAACCTGTGAACTTTCTTGGCATTTATCATGTTTTTTTCCTTACCAGAGACTTACATTAGCACATTCATTTAAAGATAAAGCAGACCGTTTGCAGGATGTTAATGCAGGTTTGTTTACATATCCTATTCTTATGGCAGCAGATATTTTATTGTATGATGCCGAAATTGTTCCTGTAGGAAAAGATCAGTTGCAGCATTTGGAAATTGCCCGCGATGTTGCTTCTCGATTTAATAATCAGATGGGAGAAGTTTTTGTATTGCCTCAATCTGAACTTCAGGAAAGTACGAAATATGTTCCCGGGACAGACGGTCACAAAATGTCTAAATCCAGAGGGAATATTATTAATATATTTTTGCCAGAAAAAGAACTGAAAAAGCAGGTGATGAGCATAGAGAGTGATTCTAAAACACTGGAAGAGCCTAAAGATCCTTCAACAGATAAGACATTTGCCATCTACGAACTCATCGCAACCCCTGAACAGACTGAAGAATTAAGAGCAAAATATGAAGCAGGTAATTTTGGTTATGGACATGCTAAAAAAGAACTTTTAGATTTAATTTTAGTGAAGTTTGCTCAGGAAAGAGAACTTTTCTCATATTACATGAATAATCTTAGCGAATTGGAAGCAAAACTTCAGGAAGGAGCCGAAAAAACCCGAGTAATTGCTACCGAAACAATGAAAAGAGTTAGAGAGAGTTTGGGAATTTAGAACAATAATTACTTAAAAAAAAGCTGATTCAAAATCTGAATCAGCTTTTTTTTATTTGTTAACTTTAAATCTTTTATCCGGAGTACCGTCTTTTTTCAGTTTTTGGTTTTCTTTATACCTTTTATCTGGTGTTCCGTCTTTTTTCAGTTTTACTGCTGGTTTTGCAGCAGGAGTTTGTACAGCTTTTGCAGGTTTTACCTGTTTTGTAGTAGTAGTTTTGTTGGCTGTTTTAGCAGCTGGAGCTACTTGTTGAGCGGAAGCAAGTCCAAGTCCTAATACGATAGACATTGCTGTTAAGAATTTTTTCATTTGTTTTTATATTTTACAAGAGTAAATTTAGATAAAATTTCAATAGAAAAAATTTAATTTCATTTTCTTAACCAAATTTTATAACATATTAAGATTTGCTGTAAATAAAAATCCATCTTCAAATATGAGATGGATTTTCATGTATCAAGAATGTTTTATTATCTGGTGCAATTGGCTGTCCAAGTTTTACCGTCAGCCTTATAGTATATTTTTAATTCTTTATTGTCTATTCTTACATATACTAAAGCATTAGATCCCACCATTACCAAAGAATTATCTCCTTGTTTTTCAAATTGAAGACCGTTCAGATCGGGAATGCTGTTAGAGAATCGGAAGTTGTATTTTGTTCCGCTGGCGATTTTTGTAACAAAAACTTCTCCGGTATCCGTAGCAATATCGTTAGAACTGTCTTTGTAAGATATGCTGCCTTTGTAAGTGCCTGCAAAAAAATCGTTATCTGCAGGATCGTCGTCTCTACTGCATGAAGTAATCGAAGTTAAAGCAAATAGAAGTACGAACACTCCTAAAATTTTGAATACATTTTTCATAATATTTATTTTTTCGGTTAGTGGTATAGGGTTTTCAAATTGTATGCCTAAAAAATATTTTGGTTTACTTTTTTAACTTAAATTCTAATATTTTGGTTGAATTTTAAGATGATTTCTATACATCGGCTCTTTTTTGGAAAATCTTATCATTTTAAAATAAACTGTTACCTTTGTATGATATTTGCACGGTTTCGGGAAGTTCTCCGAAATCGTTTTTGTCGTTTTTACAAATTATCTATGCAGCTAAAAAACATCAGCGAAAAATTTTTGCCCGATTTGTTAAAAAAAGAATTTGGAAAAGAAATTTTGCATTCTTTAGAAAATAATACTCATCTTTCAGTAAAGGGTAGTGCAGGTTCTGCTTCTTCTATTTTTGCGGCAGAAGTTTTTCTTACCCAGAACAAAACGGTTCTTTTTCTCTTGGATGAAAAAGAAGAGGCATTGTATGCAAATACAGAAATGGAAGATTTGCTCGGTAATGAAAACGTACTTTATTTTCCGGCGACTCACCTCGAACCCTATCAAATCGAGAAAACACAGAATGCAAATCTTGTTTTGCGAACCGAAGTTCTCAATAAAATAAATTCTGAAAAGTCGCCTAAAGTAATTGTAGCTTTTATGGGTGCTTTATCTGAAAAAGTTCTTAAAAAAGAAGATTTTAAAGCCATTTCGCATCATATAAAAACTGGAGATCATCTGGATTTTGATTTTGTTGATGAACTGTTGAACCATTATCAGTTCCAGCAGACCGATTTTGTTTCCGAGCCCGGAGAATTTTCTGTTCGAGGCGGGATTGTAGATGTTTTTTCTTTTTCCAACGAAAAGCCTTACAGAATTACATTTTTCGGCAACGAAGTAGAAAGTATAAAAACTTTCGATATAGAAACTCAGCTTTCAGTAGATAAAGTAGACGGTTTTCAGTTGGTTTCCAATATGAATTTCTCAGTGTCGGGTACAAAGGTTTCTTTACTGGAAATTCTTCCTCAAGATTCGGTAATTATTTCTAAAAATGCGGTAGTTGGGCTTCAGAAAATTAAATCTTTCTACGAAAAAGCATTAGAGAAATATGAAGGTTTAAATAAAGATATTTCTCACAGAACTCCGCAGGAACTTTTTATTTCGGATGAAGAGTTTTTGTTTGATTATAAGAAATTCAAAACAATCGATTTTAGTAGTGTTGGCATAGAAAATTTGAAATCGACTGAATTAAAATTAAACCAAACCACTCAGCCTTCTTTCCATAAGAATTTTGAAATGCTCATCGAAAATCTCCGCGAGAAACATGATGATGGCTACGATTTATGGATTTCTTTTTCCACAGAAAAGCAAAAAGACAGACTCGAATCTATTTTTGAAGAACTTGGACATCAAATTTCTTTTAAAAGCTTTAAATCTGAACTGCATGAGGGGTTTTTAGATCAGGATCATAAAATTCTGGTGTATACCGATCATCAGATTTTCGACCGTTACCAAAGGTACAAAGCAAAAAATGCTTTTGCGAAATCTGAGCAGTTAACATTGAAGGATTTAATGTCTTTAAAAGTGGGAGATTATATTGCCCATATCGACCATGGAATTGGTAAATTCATGGGATTGGTGAAAGTAAATAATGATGGTAAAATTCAGGAATGTTTCAAACTTACCTATAAAAATGGAGATTTACTCTATGTGAGTATTCATTCTTTACACAAAATTTCCAAATACAACGGTCCAGACGGAAAAGAAGTTGTTTTAAGTAAACTGGGATCTCCTGCCTGGAAATCTCTAAAACAGAAAACTAAAGCCAAAGTTAAGCAGATTGCTTTCGACCTGATAAAACTTTATGCCGAAAGAAAAACAGCAAGAGGCTTCGCATTCAGTCCGGATTCTTATCTGCAGAATGAGTTGGAGGCAAGCTTTGTCTACGAAGATACTCCAGATCAGGAAAAAGCGACCATCGATGTGAAGAATGATATGGAAAATGAAGGCGTTATGGATCGTTTGGTATGTGGTGATGTTGGTTTTGGTAAAACTGAAGTTGCTATTAGAGCTGCTTTTAAAGCTGCAACCGATGGAAAGCAGGTGGCGGTTTTGGTTCCTACCACAATTTTGGCGTTTCAGCATTACAGAAGCTTTAAAGAAAGACTGAAAGATTTTCCTGTTAATATTTCTTATATGAACCGCTTCCGAACTGCAAAGCAGAAAAATGAAACGATTGAAGGTTTAAAAAACGGGAAACTGGATATTGTGATTGGTACACATCAACTCACATCAGAAAAAATTAAATTTAAAGATTTAGGATTACTCATTATAGATGAAGAACATAAGTTTGGAGTTGCGGTAAAAGATAAGCTTAAAACGCTGAAAAGTAATATTGATACGCTTACTCTTACAGCCACACCCATTCCGCGAACACTTCAGTTTTCTTTAATGGCAGCGAGAGATTTGTCGGTCATTAAAACTCCTCCGCCAAACAGACAGCCTGTAGATACTCAGATTATTGGCTTTAATGAAGAAATTATTCGCGATGCGGTGTCTTATGAACTTCAAAGAGACGGTCAGGTATATTTTATCAATAACAGAGTAGAAAACCTGAAAGATATTGCAGGGCTTATTCAACGGTTGGTTCCGGATGCAAAAGTTATTACGGGTCACGGACAAATGGATGGTAAACAGCTTGAGCAGAATGTACTCGATTTTATGGATGGGAAATATGATGTTTTGGTTTCTACCACCATTGTAGAAAGTGGAGTAGATGTTCCTAATGCCAATACTATTTTCATTAATGATGCACAGCGTTTTGGGATGGCAGATCTCCACCAGATGAGAGGAAGAGTAGGACGAAGCAATAGAAAAGCGTTTTGCTACCTTATTACTCCGCCTTTTGATATGATGACTTCCGATGCCAGAAAAAGACTTGAAGCGATAGAACAGTTTTCGGATTTGGGCAGTGGATTTCAAATTGCGATGAAGGATCTGGAAATTCGTGGAGCCGGTGATTTGTTGGGTGGTGAACAGAGCGGATTTATCAATGAAATGGGTTTCGAAACCTATCAGAAACTTATGCAGGAAGCATTGGAAGAACTTAAAGATGATAAAGATTTTGAAAATTTATTCGAAAATGAAGAGGAAAGACAAAAACTATTCAAATCGGTAAAAGAAGTAAACATTGATACAGATTTGGAACTGATGTTACCCGATTCTTACGTTTCCAGTACTGAAGAGAGGTTGCAGCTTTACCAAAAACTGGCAGAAATCGACAACGAAAAAGATCTTCATCAATTTGAATCTGAACTTAAAGACCGTTTTGGAGATTTGCCTGATGAAGCTGTTAATTTACTGAAAAGTGTTGCGCTGAAATGGCTTGCTGCCGAAATAGGTTTTGAAAAAATAGTGATGAAAAACGGTATATTCTTAGGGTATTTTCCGGGAAATCCTCAGGATAAATTTTATCAGACCGATAAATTCAGACATATTATTTCTTATCTTACTCAAAACCCCGCACAGGCTCAACTGAAAGAAAAAGTGGCTAAAGAAGGCAATCAGCTCATGATGCGAAAAGATAAAGTGAAAAATGTAGATGAAGTAAATGTTTTGCTGAAATCTATTTTGGGAATATGATAATGAAGAGCTTTTTACTTGTAACGTGAAAATTCTTAATCAGCCTAATTTCCGAGTGAGACATTTATTTGGTTGATTTTCAGATTTATGCATTTGAAGTAAATATGTAGGTAGGAAAACTTATTTACCAAGCTTTATCATTTATTTTTTATTGTATTTTTTGCGATAATATCTGCAAAAAGATAGTTTTTATACAAAAAAAAATTATATTTGTGGAAAATTATATAATCCATTTAGAAATGAAAAGACTTTTCTACTTTGTTTTACTGATAGCAGGTTTGTCATCTGTAAATTCTTGTAAAGATCTCACCAATGAGGAAGGTGATCCGCTTTTGGATTTGAACCCCAATACAGGTCTTGTTGGGCCGAGAGCTTTGTCTAGAGAAGTTACAGACGCAGGAACTATTGCAGAATATCAGTACAGTGGTCTTCTTTTAACGAAAGTTCTTACAGAAAAAGGTTCTGTAACTCAGATTGAGTACAGCGGTGATAAAATAAGTAAAGTAACTTTTAACGGTTATCTGGATTCTGATGGTGATGGTGTTTTGGATACCGACAGTACTTCTTATACCCAACAGTACACATACGGAAATTTAGGAAAGCTTACTTTAATTTCGGAAAATAGAACTGTTTACAGAAAAGCTTCGGGAACACCGCCTCAACCATGGGTAGTTTTCTCTAAAACAAAATCTATATATACCTTAACGTACAGTTCTACTACTGGAAAACTGGCTACAATCTTGAAAAAAGACGGTCCGGATGCTGGAGGTAGTTCTTTTGCATATACCGATTATTCAAGAGCAACTTTCAGTTATTTAGGAGATAATGTTTCTTCAACTTTAAAGGAAATTGGGGTTATCAACGGAAGTACCTTAAATGCACCAACAGAGAAGTATAATTTTGAATTTTTGAATTATGATTCCAACATAAATGCATATACTTTACTGCCTTTCGAATATAAAGTTTCTGTGCTAATTTCTACAGAGATTAATGACGACAGAAGTTTAATTTTATCACCAAATAACCCTAAAAGAGTTTCTATTACAGATTTAATGGTACCTATTCCTACGCCGGTTGTTTTTTCAACCAATTACAGATACGATCCTCAAACGTATGTAACTCAAGGTTTCATGGTGAATTATTTTTACAAACCGATGTAACATCAACTAAAATATTTTTTAAACTCAATCCTGTTAGGGTTGAGTTTTTTGTTGAATAAGACTTAATTTTGCAAAAAAATAAATTCATGAAGTATTTAATTGTCGGTTTAGGTAATAAAGGAACTGAATATGAAAATACCCGCCACAATATAGGTTTTAAAGTTGCCGATAAAATCGCCGAAAATTTAGAAGCTCCTTTTAACAGCACCAATTTTGGCTGGATGGCAGAAGGCAAATATAAAGGAAGAAAAGTTCTGGTTCTGAAGCCCGATACCTATATGAATCTATCTGGAAATGCTGTAAAATACTGGATGCAGAAAGAGAATATCCCAATGGAGAATATCTTGGTGATTACCGATGATCTTGTATTGCCTTTTGGGACTCTACGCATGAAAATGAAAGGTTCTGATGCAGGACACAACGGATTAAAAAATATACAGGAAGTTTTGCAAAGCCAAAATTATGCAAGGCTGCGTTTCGGAATTTCTGCAGAATTTGCAGAAGGAAAACAGGTAGACTATGTTTTAGGTGTTTGGAATACCGAAGAAAGCGAGAAACTGCCGGAAAGAATAGATAAGTTTGCCAAAGCCAGTCTTTCTTTTGTTTTTGCAGGAATTAATAATACCATGTCTTCGTTCAACGGCAAATAGTTGTTGTAAAACTAGCTAACCCTTTTCATTTGAATGCATAAAATAGATAATAGTTAATATTTGTAAATAAATATATTAAAATAAAGAGAACAGCAATAAAAATACATAGATTACTGAACCATGTATATTTAGTTTTCTTTAGACGTTGACTAAAAAGCTTCATAATCCAAAAAGATAAAGGGGCTAAAGTCAACATAAATAATATTTTCAAACTGTCTTTTTCAAATAAGCCATCCACATCTCCAAATACAATATATGTTGTGATTATAACCGAAATATAAAAACTAACGGTAAAAACTATTGTATTTAATAACCAATAAAGCCAATATTGGCGGATGTTTCTTGTGAGTTTTAAACAGAAATATGTTATGAGCAGAGCAAATCCAAGACTCACAGCTGCCATTAAGCCTAAGAGGAAAATCATCGTTTTGTGTCTTTAATACGGTAAATCTAGAAAAAAATTCTTACAAAATAATAAGTCGGAAATTATATTTCCGACTTATTGCAATTTTATGTTTTAAATAAAAACTCTTATAACCAGTTTACAACGCCCGTTTCGACATCATAATTGGCTCCTACAATTTTTATTTTCCCTTCAGTTTCCAATTTCTTAAGAGTTGAACTCTGCTTGCGGATATCCTGAATGGCATTCAGAACATTATGCTGATTAAGCTTTTCTAAAAGCTCGGCATTTTTAGAAGAACGTTCTTCACCGTCTTCAATAATTCTATTGATGATAGGATCGAAATGGCTGATAAGATGGTTAAGATTATCCATACCCATGCTTTCGATTTCGGCAGCATCAAGTCCTCCCTTTAATGCTCCACATTTTGTGTGTCCCAAAACTACGATAAGCTTAGAGCCTGCAACGTTGCATCCAAATTCCATTGATCCTAAAATATCCTGATTGACAAAATTACCGGCAATTCGGATGCTGAAAATATCTCCCAGCCCTTGGTCGAATATCAATTCTGCAGAAGTACGGCTGTCGATACAGCTCAAAACAACAGCAAAAGGCCACTGTCCTTCTCTTGTAGCATTTACCTGTCCTAAAAGGTCTCTGTTAGCTTTTAAATTATTAACAAATCTTTCATTACCTTCTTTAAGAAAATTAAGTGCTTTTTCCGGAGTAATTGTAGATTGGGTTTCTGATGTATGTGCTTTCATATTTTTATTCTTATTTTTTTGAAATTAATTAAATTGCTTTATTGTGTGTAATTACGATGTGAGAATCTTCGTTGCTCTCGTAATCTCTGTATGATGTTTTAAATCCTAAAAGTTCCACGTTAATATCATCTTCTTTAGCTCTGATATTGGCAAAATCCTGAATCATTTCTAAAACATCTGTTGCGATATAAGATGTTTCTGTTGCGTCTATTGTAATATTAGAATTAGGTTTAATATTTTTAAGAGTCTTTTTAATAGCTGCCTTGTTCAGAAAAGAAACTTCTTCTGCCAGTTTTATTTTAATACCATTGGCATTGCTCAGCTTTTCCCTGCTTAAATAGTATGCCCGTTTCATATTTCCCTGTAAAATATAGAAAATAGAGATGGCTAAACCTATTCCTACTCCTTTCAGTAAATCGGTCGCCACAATAGCAATCACCGTTGCTACAAATGGGATGAACTGATACTTTCCTAAATGCCAGAAATGTTTGAAAGTTGCCGGCTTTGCCAGTTTATATCCTACCAAAAGTAATACCGCAGCAAGCGTAGCTAAAGGAATTAAATTCAGCAGGAAAGGAATTGTAAGAACGCAAACCAAAAGTAAAACACCATGAATCATTGCAGATACTTTAGACGTTGCTCCTGCATTGGCGTTGGCAGAACTTCTTACCACAACCGAGGTCATCGGAAGTCCACCAATAAATGAGCTTACCAGATTCCCTATTCCTTGTGCTTTAAGTTCCAGGTTGGTATCGGTTATTCTTCTCTGAACATCCAGCCTATCGGAAGCTTCAATACATAATAACGTTTCAACCGAAGCAACTACCGCAATAGTTCCACCGGCAAGCCATACTTTAGAATTGGTAAATCCGGAGAAGTCTGGTAATGTTATGAGGTTTTTAAAGTCTTCCAGAGATTTTGGAACCGGAAGAGGAACCAAATGCTCTTTACCAATGGCAAGCGAACTTCCTGTAGATTTGAATAACTCATTAAGTAAAATACCAACAGCTACTGCTACCAAAGCTCCGGGAAGCATTTTCATTCGCTTTAAAAATGTTATATGATCCCACGCTAGAAGAATTCCGATAGATACTAATGTAATTACCACTGCTCCAGGTTGTATTGCTCCCAAAAGTTCGGTAAAGTAGTTGAAGTTTAATACATTATCGAATATAGATTCATGACCTTCATAATCTTTGTCAAAACCTACAGCATGAGGAATCTGTTTTAAAATAATGATGATTCCGATACCGGCAAGCATACCTTCTATAACATTGTTAGGGAAATAGTTCGAAATGCTTCCTGCACGTATAAAGCCTAAAACCAATTGTATGAGTCCAGCGATAATTCCCGCACATAGAAAGAGTTCGAATGCTCCAAGGTCTGTAATTGCCGTTAAAACAATAGCAGTAAGACCAGCAGCCGGTCCCGAAACTGAGATATTGGAGTTACTGATTGCCCCAACAACAAGTCCGCCAATAATCCCGGAAATAATTCCGGATAATGGTGGTGCTCCCGAAGCAAGTGCAATACCAAGACAAAGTGGAAGTGCAACTAAAAATACAACGAGACCTGAAGGGAAATTTTCTTTAATCCCTCCAAATAATGATTTTGATTTTTTCATGATGATTGAAAAATGCTAAAATAATCCGACGGACTTTATGGTATTATAAGCCCGCTGAAATAAATTAAATTGTGGAAATTTAAGGAATGCATAATCCTCATAACCTGTAAATAAAGGTGATGAAAATTATATGTAAAGAAAATTACGCTTCTGGGGGAGGCGAGAATATCGTTAAAAGAGGAGAAAGATGAGAGGCATCATCAATCAGTATAAAGGGTTTTTCTTCCAGATCATTTTCGAAAAATTTCAGGAAGTCATGTACGTTTAAAGTCTTAGGTAATGTTTTTTCAAACATCGTGAAAAGCGAAGAATACTGGGAGTGAGGCTCTTCCTCATTAAGCATTACATTTGTTTTGGGAATTTCCCATCCTGCCATAACAGCAATGCTTGGCAAAGCTGTGAAGTTTAGCATAAACAGTAATGTAACAATACTCCAGAATTTCATTTACTTAGTTTTAGACAAATTATTTTGTCTTTCGGCTCATTACCCAATCGGATCCCGTTAGGTTGTATATTTTTTGGATGTCTTTTAATATTTCTTCAAAATTAATCTTCAAATCGATAATTTTCCCGCTTCTGAGATCGAAAACCCAACCATGAACAACGGGATACTCCTCAAGGATATATCTTTCCTGAACACAAGCCATTTTAATGACGTTAATACACTGCTCCTGAACGTTAAGTTCTACCAGTTTATCATAACGTTTTCCTTCATCTTCTATAGAATCAAGTTCTTCCTGATGTAATCTGTACACATCACGGATGTTTCGGAGCCACGGATTAAGAAGTCCTAAATCCTGAGAAGTCATAGCAGCTTTTACACCGCCACAGTTGTAATGTCCACAAACCACTATGTGATTTACTTTTAAATGTTCCACCGCATACTGAATGACAGCAGTAGAGCTCATATCTAAAGTATTTACCACATTGGCAATGTTCCTATGAACGAAAACTTCTCCTGGCTTAGCTCCCATCAGCTCTTCAGCAGTTGCTCTACTATCTGAACATCCTATATAAAGATATTCAGGATTTTGAGTTTTTGCAAGCTCCTCGAAAAACTTAGGGTTATCTGCAATCTTAGATTCTACCCATTTTTTGTTATTTTCAAAAATATGGTCGTAAGAAGATGTCATAGTTTAAATTTTAGAATTATTCATTTAGTTTAATAACTTCGGGAAGTTGATAGATTAAATCAATAATCATACAAATATATTAATTTTGAATCAGCTTTAATTGTTTTTAACAAAATTTAATACTGAAAAATTTAGATGAGGTTATTAATGTATCCTTCTGTAGCATTAGGATTAGTATATATTTGAGCTGGATTTCCCACCACAACAGAATCGTTTGGAACATCGAAATTTACATAAGCATTCGGAGCGATTAATACATTGTTTCCAATGTTTATTCCGCCCACAATTACTGCATTTGGGCCTATCCAGACTTGGTTTCCTATAATTGGGAAGCCTTTTTTGTTTCCTCTGTTTTGCTGCCCTATTGTTACTCCTTGTGCGATATTGCAGTTTTTCCCAATTTTTACTTTTGGGT
This sequence comes from Chryseobacterium oryzae, assembly GCF_022811665.1. Taxonomy (NCBI): domain Bacteria; kingdom Pseudomonadati; phylum Bacteroidota; class Flavobacteriia; order Flavobacteriales; family Weeksellaceae; genus Chryseobacterium; species Chryseobacterium oryzae. The sequence continues at coordinate 2,945,664 of NZ_CP094529.1, read as the reverse complement.
TAATAACCAGACTTCCCCAATGTCCTAAGTAAAAACCTTCTCCGATTTCTGTTTCAGGATAAATTTGAAATCCGTATTTAATTTGAAAATGCCTCAGGATAAGTCTCCAGTAAAATCCTAAAATCGGAGTTTTGCTGTATTGCTGAGTTTTTCTGAAAATATATATAAAATGAAGATTGGGACTGATGCTTTTTTTTAACATCTGTAGAGTTGAAAGCCATTTCCCGCTCTCTCTGTAAAAATCTTTCTGTAATGTTGAGTGATGATCTGTCATAAAAAACAAATTTAAATCTTTAAGGTAAAAATCAGAGCTTATTGAGAACGTCTGTAATATCTTTTACGGATTTTTCCAGAGTAAATGGCTTGGTGTAGCTTTTCATTCTTATGGTGTAATTCTCGAAAAGAGCAGGGTTTACCAAGGCATTTTTCATTCCCTCGTAAATTCCTTTTTCAGAATTGTCTACGATTAATCCTAAACTGCCATTGTCTAACATTTCTTTTACACCCGAAACTTCTGTTGCGATAATTTTTTTTTGAAGAGTAATGGCTTCAAATAAAACCGTAGGAAATCCTTCATATCGGGAACTCAGAATGTAAAAATCTGCATTTTTAAAATATGGATAAGGGTTTTCTGTAAAGCCTAAAAGTTTGGCTGTGTCATCAACTCCCAATTCATTTTTCAAATTTTTGATTTTTTCAAAATCGTAACCATCCCCTACAATCAGCAATTTATGTTGAAATCCTTCTTCTAAAAGTTTTTTATGAACATTGAGAAGCCTGTCGAACCCTTTTTGTGGAAAAACAGTTCCTACAGAAATAAAGGTGGGAATATTTTTATCAAATGTATAATTAATTACCGGTTTCTCTGCCTCAGTTAAGATTTCGTGTGTGTCTAAAGGATTGTAAATTTTTACTATTTTTTGTTTTTCAACAATATTTTCTGCCAAATCGTGAAAAAGTTTTTCAATTTTTTGAGAAATAACTAAGATTTTATCAAAGCCAAAAAACTTTTTAATTTCATCATTACTATAGCCTCGTACCTCCGAAAGATCATTGTGAATCCAGACAATTTTTTTGGACGACTGCAAAGGAGAATTTAATATTTCGTCCCTCATTCCGTGGATGGCGGCAAATTCTATATCGTATTTTTTGTTCTGAAGTTTTCTTTTATAAAGTAAATTCGGGAATTTTCTCAGTAAATTTTGATAAATAACGCGAGATGCCTTTTTGGGAATATCCTGAATTCGGTTCGTGGTAATCATTTCACCTTTGTTGAGGTACAAAACATTTATCCAGTTGGGAACTTCCTGTAAATATTTCCCGGAATAAAGGTTTAAAAGTAAATCGATTTCGAATTGATCCTTGGGTAGATTCTTCAAAAAAGTAACGAGTACTTTTTCTGCACCACCATGGCGAAGAGAACCAATACGAATAAGAATTTTCTTTTTTTGAAGCATATTAAAGTAGTCTCCTAAATTTAAGAATTTCAAAACCAATAGCAAAAGGTATCAAAATAATCGTTGTAAATTTATTAACAGATTCGCTAATTATATGAGAATAAGATTGAAGATTATATCTAGAATATCTGACATAATTGAACTGAAATGTTAGCCAAATTTTAAAATAATCTTTTCTGAGTACAGAATTGTATTTTCTAATGATTTCTTTAAAGAAAAATGCAAAACCTGCCATGTATTTTTTTCCTGGTCCAATGGATTTTGAAATGTTTTCGTGGGTATCATGTTGGAAATAAATTCTTAATACTTTATTTATATACATAAAATTATATGTATAACTAAGCTCAAACCAAAATAAATTCTCAGGAATGTATGTGTCTATTTCAGGGTAAGAATATTGTATTTTTTTTAGTAATTCAACTTTATGGAAGCTGCTTTTTTCGCCTTTAACTTTGTATTTAAAGCGCATTTCAAAATCATTAGAAATCCAGTAGTCGTAAGGATATTCTGTTCCAATAAAATTTCCATCTTGATCTTCACAGTGGTAGACAAGACCACAAAGATGATCTTGTGTGTTTATATCAATACTATTCCAGTCATTAACAAAGGTAGAAAGGCATTGGTTGGTTAATCCATCATCATGACCTGTAAGATACAAAAACTCTCCATGTGCGTTATTTACACCAATTTCTATGTTTTTTGTAATCATCTGATTTGTTGTGTTTCGAATAATGCGAATAGGAAAATCTGCTTTTTCTCGGAATGACTCAAGTAATTGAACTGTATTGTCTGTAGAGCAGTCGTCTACGACTAACCATTCAAAATTTTTATAATCTTGCTTTCTTAATGTTTCGAATACATAGGGAAGAAATTTTTCTGCATTGTAAGTGGGGGAAAAAATTGTTATTAAAGGATTATTCATCAGATAGTTGTATTTTGAGCTTTTAGATTTTTATCAGATTATTTCTTGGTTAAATCTTTAAACATTTGTTCTATCTGATTATGAATAATCTTATTATCGAATTTTTGATCTATTGTTTTATTATTTGAAATTATTTTATCTACAAAGTCTTTGTCGGAAATAAATGTTTTTATAGCATCTTCCATAGCAACTTCAGAATACTCAATTAATAAGCCATTTTCATGTTGGGTAATCATTTCTGAAATACCTCCTACGTTGGTACTTATAATAGGTTTTCCCAATATAAGCACTTCTCCAATAGTCATGGGATAAGATTCTGAATCTGAAGATAAAATATAAAAATCTGCAGCTTTAATATAAGGATAAGGATTTGTTTTGGATCCGTATAAAATGAAGGAATTTTCAACATTTAACTCCTTTATTTTATTTTTTAAATTATTTTTTTCTTCGCCATCGCCAATAATAATAATAGTATGATTAATACCTTTATTTAGCAAATTTCGATGTGCTTGCATTAAGGTATGATAACCTTTTCTCTTATTTAATCTTCCAACTGAAACGAATGTGGGGCTAGAATTATAAACTACTTCAAATTCTTCTGCCTTTTGTCTTGTACCATTAATATCCATAGGGTTATAAATCACTTGGCTTTTTGGATAAGATATGTCATAATTATCTTTAATAACATCTCTTGTTTGATTAGAGCCAAATACAACCCAATCGAATTTCTTTAGTTTGTTTAATAAAACTAAATTTTTCACATGATCTTTTCCGTCTCTTATATCGGTGTGAAACCAAGCTACTTTTCTAGAGTTCTTATCAAAATTGTTAAGAACATCATCAAAACTGGAGTAAGTGGGTGCAACAATAATATCGAAATCTTTTTTTAAATAGAACTTCCTTATCAAATAAGGTATTTTAGAAAGTAATCTTAATTTTAAATTTCTTATGATTAATTGAAGATAATAAATTGGTTTTATTCTAGAGAAGTCTTCTTTCCCTTTCGATAGAAATTTCAAATCTATATTAGAGGGAATTTGCGATTTCATTTCTCCCTGAAATGTTTTTAGTAATAAAGTTACCTCAAAAATATTTAGGTCAATATTCTTTAATTGATTGATAAGTACTTTTTCTACCCCTCCTATTTCCATGGAGCGGTGATAAAATAAAATTTTTATTTTTTGAGGCATTTGTGTAATTAAAAAAATTAGTCATTAAAAGAACAAATATAAGATTGTTTGAGTAATTGTTTTGTATTTTTGTCGATCAAAACATAATGTATGACTAAAATTGCTGAAATAACAAATACTTTTTTCGCTTACTTAAAACGTCCAGACTTATATCCTGAATTAAGACGTAAAATTTGGAAAAATTTATTCAATAGATCTTCCGCATTAAGAGGTAAAGAAGAAGCCGAAATTTGGTGTAAATCTAATGCTATATCCGAAAAAAAATTCATCGAAGATGTTTTGAAATTGTCATTTGTTCCTTTTGAAATTCTATTTCCGGCAGAATTTGCACAAGCTTTGGAAGAGCAGTCTAAAACTCCTGTAAAGATGGGTGGAGCCGGTTCTCTGAGCGTTATTTATTATATTAATGAATTTGTAAAATCTCAAAATTCTATAGAAACGGGGGTTGCTTATGGGTGGTCTTCTTTTGCAGCATTAGCTTCGTTAGTCGAAAGAAATGGCACTCTATATAGTTCGGATATGCCTTATATATTACAAAATCAGAGTGAAGATTTTGTAGGATGTGTAATTCCTGAAAAATACAAGAAAAATTGGAAGTTATTCCGTTTTGCAGATAAAGAATCTTTGCCGAAAATTTTTGAAGATCAAAATTCTTTTAATGTTGTACATTACGATAGTGATAAGACTTACGACGGCAGAATGTGGGCTTACAACATTCTTTGGGATAAACTCGAGAAAGGAGGTGTCTTTATGAGTGATGACATTGGTGATAATGCCGCTTTTAAAGATTACTGCGAAAAAAACAAAAGAAAGCCCTATATTATTGAGTTTGATGGAAAATATGCGGGTGTTATTATTAAAGAATAAAAAATCACAGTTTTATACTGTGTTTTTTTATCTATAAAAACTTTCTCTTAATTTTAGTGAATAGATTATTTTGCTTTGTTTTTAAAAATAAGGGCAGGTTTTCTATTTCATTTAACTTTTTTCCGTAAACTGATTTTATATTTCTTCGTTTTGCAGTATTCAAAATTACCTGTTGCCAATTATTATTAAGTTTTTCTTTCTTTGAAGATTCCTGAGAAACACCTTTTTCGTGTAAACGATAATAATAGAGAGGTTCTTTTATAAAAGTGAAATTTCCTGTTTCATAAAGTTTTAGATACAAATCTTGGTCTACCGCAGAAGTTAGCGAGGAATCTATTCCTAAAGTTTTTTCGTATGCCAATCTTTTAAATGTAAAGAAATGATTAGCTTCGAGAAAAATATTAAAAAAATTCTTTTTTCTATTTTTTACGGCTCTAGAGTGCTGAAAAAGTTGTAAAGGCTGTAAGTTACTATCACAAAGATAAAACTGAGAGTATGTAACTACGTTGTTTTCTGTATGGTTTTTTACACTAATTTCTAGTGCGGTGTTTTTTATAGCATCATCGGGATCTACAAAGCCACAGATATCTCCTTGGGATAATTCTACACATTTTCTTTTGGTGAAGCCAACGCCTTTATTTTCATCATTTTGGAAAAGTCGAAAACGAGAATCACTTTTTGTGAGCTCTTTTATTTTTTCATAAGAATGATCAGATGAGCAATCGTCTACCAGTACAACCTCAAAATTTTGATATGTTTGGGTTATTATACTTTGATAACAATCTTTGAAATATTCAAAATTATTATAATGAGCTATAAGGATAGAGAATTTTTTCAACATTATTGTTTGTAAATATTTTATTAAAAAAAGATAGTGTTGTGAATAAGTATCGTGTTTGTTTTTTTGAATAAATCATTTATAACAAAAAACGAATATATATAAATATTTCTTAGAGAGTTATTCTTTGGAGGTCTTGTTTATTAATAATGATAGAATTTGCTGGTACATCTTTATGGATGACACAACCTGCACCTAAAATAACATTATCTCCGATGGTTACGTCTTTAAGAATAACTACATTCGCACCTGTCCAAACATTATTTCCAATTTTAACTTTTCCAATATTAAAATCGATTTTGGATACCGAAAAAGGATTTTTGATGTATTGATGATTATGATCGAAAATTTTCAGTCCTTCTCCCAAAATACAGTTTTTACCAATCTCTATTTCTCCTAAACAGGAAATTGTAGCTCGAGTAATGTAAGTTTCTTCCCCTATGGAGAATTTTGCATTAGGCTTTACGGTTATAAAATTAGAATTGTTTATAAAGACGTTCTTTTCGAAATTAAATATTGCTTTATCCGATATATCCAATATATTATTAGAACCTAATTTAAAAGAAGAATCTATGAAACTTTTCTCCGTAAAAAAAAGAGATCTTTTTTTTGTGTTGATACAACTGTTAAAAAATTTTTGAAATTTTATAAAAAAGAAGCCTGCTGTCTTTTTCATCTAAAAATGTTTAGCCAAAAGTATTAAATATTCTTCATAATTTTGCTGTTTTTCAATGTAAAACAACTGATGGATAAAAATAAACCCTTAGTAAGTATCAATATTCCCGTTTTTAAATGCGAGAAATATATTCTAAGATGCTTAGAATCTGTAAAAAAACAAACTTATACGAATTTTGAAATCGTGTTGGTTAATGATTGTACTCCGGATAAGAGTATGGATATTATTAAAGATTTTATAAAAGAAAATCCAATACTTGATATTAAAATTATTGAGCATGATCAAAATTCAGGATTATCTGTGGTGAGAAATAGTGGTATTAACGCTTCTTTTGGCGAGTATATATTTTTTTTAGATAGTGATGATGAGATTATAGAAAATTGTATAGAATTACTTTTAAATAATGCTATACAGACAAATGCCCAAATAATGGTTGCCCAAAACCGATGGATTAATACTTTTGATAATACAACTAAAGATTTCGGTTTTCCGACAAATGCTGCGAAAAATATATACAATAATCGATTGGAGATTTTTTCTGTATATAGTAATGGAGGCTTCCCTTCCTCTTCGTGGAACAAATTAATAAAAAGAGATTTTATTTTAAAAAATAAAATTTACTTCATCCCTGGTTTGTATGCGCAAGATGAACTGTGGTTTTTTCACCTTTTGCTAAAAGCAGATTCTTTGGCAGTGATAGATGACATTACTTATCTTTATTATTTACACGGAGAATCGGTTATTTTTAATAGAACGAAAAAAAACTTTGAAAACTTTTTAACCATTCTAGAGTATTTTACAGAAGCTTATAAAAATGAGAAAAATAATATATTAAAACAGCTTATAAAAAATAAAATCATTCTTTTTAAAGAGATGGTGCTTATTATGCAGTGGAAAGCAATTAAAGATAAAGACTATCTTAAAAATAATATTGCACGAATGCAAAAACTTACAAAACTAGACTTTACCGATTATTTTAGTTCAGCGTACAGTGCACATCTTAAAAAGAAAAATTTTTTACAAAACATACCTTCTTCTTTAGCCACTAAAATATTTATTTATCGTTTTGAAAGATAATTTTTATTTTTTGAATTTATAATAGGACATCAAAAGACTAAAGTTTGAAAGCAAAATGCTATTGTATATTTTACTCAAACCATGAAATTGATTTTTAACTTCTGTCTTGTCTAATTCGGTGTAAGAATTTTTAATTCGGTTAAGTTGCTTCATTTTTTCTTCTTTTGTCATCTCCGAAAAAAAAGAATGATAAATTTTGATGGCATTAACCAAATTTTTATATGCTACAAACTCAAAGATTGATTTTCGCTGCACATAAATTTCTTTTTTCTTAAAAATACTTCTAAGTATAACATCGGTTCGTACAAGATCAATTTTTTTTAGGCTAAGTTTTTTAGCTGAAGATTCGGGGTGGATGAAATGAGTATATACAGAATTACAATTTCCTATATATTGAGCATTCTCAAAAATTAATCTTTCTACAATTTCGTCTGCGTTTAAAAGAGGTTCGTTAAATTCAAATGAAAAAGATTTGAAGTTTTTAGCTCTATAAAGCCCCCTTATATGGATATCATATCGCCCAACAGTATCTTGTAAAATTTGTTTACCAGAGAATTCTTTGTATTCGAATTTATTGTCTAAAGATGTTTGAAAATAAATATTATTAATATATTTTACCTTTCCATCTGTAAATTTTGTGATAACAATTGGAGTTACAATATCAAGTTTAGGATTCTTCAAAAAAGTTTGGTAACATTTCTCAATGGTATCTAATTCTATTAAATCATCATGATCGAATAAAAAAATAAAATCTCCTGATGCTTTTTCCTGTCCATAAGCTTTGGAGTATTGTGCATATTTTTGGTTTTCTTTGGTATAAATTTTTATTCTAGCGTCTTTCTCGGCAAATCTTTCCAATTCTGCAAGAGTAGCATCGGTAGAACCGTCATTAACGCATATAAATTCGATATTTTTATAACTTTGATTCAGTAAACAGTTCATAGAAGATGTTACAAAATTGCCTAGCTGAACAGAGTTGTAAAAAGTTGTGATTATTGATATTAGTGGAGTTTCATTCATGCGTTGCAAATATCCTAAAATGTTTTTAAAATTTTCACTACACTTATCATTTTGTGTTATAAAAATGACTGTGCTACAAAAAAATATTGAATTCCAGGATGTTTTTCAAAACTAAAATATTGGGGAGTTATGATTTATGTTTTGCTCTTTTTATATATTACTAAAAATGGTGTAAAAAATTAATCTTAATTTTGTTAAATAATAAATGACTTATGTGTGGGATTGCGGGAATTGTAAAACAAAATATTCTTGAAGATAAATTCTATGAAAAAACGTTAAAAACAATGACAGACTCTATCTTGCATAGAGGGCCGGATGATGAAGGACATGAGTTTTTCCGGAATTGTTTTTTGGGTTTTAGAAGATTAGCAATTGTAGATTTATCGGTTGAAGGTCATCAACCAATGTACTCTAATACAAAAAATGAATGCATTGTTTTCAATGGAGAGATTTATGGCTATAGAGATCTAAAAGAAAATTTGCTAGAATATCCATTTCAAAGCAATACCGATACAGAAGTTATTTTGGCTTTGTTTCAGAAACATGGTATTAATTTGCCGAATTATTTAAACGGAATGTTTGCGCTAGCTGTTTGGGATGAAGAACATCAAAAATTATTCTGCGCAAGAGATAGATTTGGAGAAAAACCATTTTATTATGCTATTGGTAAGAATGGAGAATTTATTTTTTCTTCAGAGATTAAAGCAATTTTATCTACAGGTCTTGTTGATCCTCAGTTGAATGATGAGGCAATTCATCATTTTTTAAGACATATGTATGTAGATAGCCAACAATGTATTTACAAAAATATTAAGGTATTACCACCCGCACATCAACTTATTTATGAAAAAGGTGAAATTACTATTTCTCAATATTGGCATTTATCCAATGAAGAACTGAAAATTTCTGAAACAGAAGCTCTTACAGAATTTAAAAATCTGGTTGAAAGATCTGTTGAAAAGCAACTTATAGCCGATGTAAAAGTGGGTGCTTTCCTTAGTGGCGGACTAGATTCCGGAACCTTAGTTGCACTATCTTCAAAAAAAATAAAAGATCTTACAACTCTTGGCTTTCAGTATGAAGGAGATTGGGATGAAATGCCCGATGCAAGAAACATTGCAGAAAAATATAAAACAAATCATAAAGAAATAGCACTTCAGCAGTCGGAAATTGCATCAACATTAGTAGAAGTTCTTACAAAAATGGATGAGCCAATTGCAGACACAGCAATTTTGGCTACATATACCATTTGCAAAGAAGCTGCTAAAAATATGACTGTTGTAATTACAGGAAATGCTGGCGATGAGTTATTTGGAGGTTATGGATGGTATCAGAAAGAAAACGAGATTTTAGAAAAAGGAAGTTCCAATCCAAGTTTTTTATCAATTTATAAAATATGCTCTACGATAAGTGAAAAATTAGGTTTCAAAAAATCCCAGCAATATTTTTTGGATAAAATTTTCAGAGCAAAATTTCCAGATATAATTTCCTACCAGAAAGGAAAAGTACATGGTAATTTTTCAATTCAGGAAACCGCATCATTGCTTAAAAATAATTTGAATTATCAACATCATTACCCATTTGTATTAGATAAAAATAATTTGAATACATGTCTGAAAATGGATCTCACAAATATTATTCCTGGAGATTATTTGGTGAAAGACGATCGTATTGCAATGATGCATTCTATTGAGTTGAGAACGCCATTTTTAGATGTGAATTTGGTGGAGTTCTGTGTCTCTCTTCCAGCTGAATATAAAGTGAATTCTACAGAAACTAAAATTATTCTGAGAAATGCGTTTGGAGAATTACTTACTTCCAACATATTAAACAAGAAGAAACAGGGGTTTGGAGCACCTATCTCAGATTGGCTAAAGATTTCAGAAATGGAAATGCTTACCGAAAAAATTCTAAAAACCCCATCGTCTAAAATTTTCAAAAAACTAGATTTTAAGGAAGTTCAGAAACAGCTCAACTACAATTATAAGCATTGGTCGTTGTTGGTTTTAGGAATTTGGATGGATAAGCATTGATGAATTTAGCTTTTAATTTTCCATTTCAATTCTCTTAAAATATAAAAAAGCTGTCCTTGAGATATATTCTATATCTCATAATCATTTATAGGTTTGTTAGTACGTTAATAGAAATATTAATTTAAGGAGATTACTTTGCGGAATAATACTTTTTTAAAATATTATGTAGATAGCTTTCTTTATTAGTTAATGTATTTTTAATGAAAAAGTTTTCAACATCTGGGACGTTAATCTCATATCCTGATCCGCTGCGGATGAGATTTAGATTTAGTTTTGTATTATAAAAAGATTCTATTATTTCCAAAATTTCTATGATCGTATAATTGTGGATATAGGCGAGATTTACTATTTTATTTGAATCCGGAAGGTCTATCAATTGCAGTGTAATGCTTTTTACATCATCTGCATCTATTAAATTACGGGATGCTTTTGTATGAACATTAATTGTTTTACCGCTAAGAGCACTGCTTATAAGATAATTCATTAATAAATTTGGATTTCCGCCTTTTCCTACCGCATTGCTAACTCTCAGAATTAAGTATTTTTCACAAGAATTTTTAATTATCTGCTCCATTTTGAGCTTGTGCATAACGTATTCACTTTCTGTTTTTGAAGAATCGTAAATACTACAGGTTGAGAAGTAAACAAAAATTTTATCTGGGTTTTCATTAATAGTTATTTTTATGAGATTTTCTTCTCTTAAAAATTCCTCTTTTCTTTTTTCCAATGAATTTGAAACCCCAGATGCAAAAAAAATAACGTTTTTCTTATCGCAATCTTTGAAAAGTTTGGCAATAAGACCATTTCCTACAATCATATATCTTTTTTTATCAGTTTGTAAGTGTGTTACAATTATTCTTCAATCTTAAAAATTCTAGGCTTATATTAGAAATTAAAGTGTTTTTTTTATTCATCACGGATATTTTTGGTAAAATTACTGAAATTAAGATTTTAATCGTCTTAAAATATGTTTTACAAGCATTTTAAGGGGAAACTGATTCAAAACATCATCTGCCGAAATCATTTTCATATTATTAATTGTATTGTGAATTTCTTTTTTGCCCTCTTTAATTTCTGCAATATTTTTGAGGTGAAAATAAGAATGGACAAAATCTTTAAAAGGATTGGGCGTATCTCTCTCATGCCAAGTTCCTATAAAATGATGTGTTGCATAATTTTTTGGTAAATCTAAACAAAAGTAAGTTGATGGATATATTGCAATACCATCTTCTAATTCTTGGTATTCATCTCTTGTAGAATCTGCTTTGTAGTGGTTTGTGAGGAGATCAGAAACAAAAACAGTATTTGTAGTGAGGTCAAAATCATTCTTTTCGTTGTAAAAATCCAACACTTTTTTTGGCCACGGGTGACCTGGTTCTGTTGCCCAAAGTGCAGTAAAGGGAGAGCCTTTGATTTCGAAACCTGAAAATGCACGATGTATAAGAAATTCGTCTAAAGGAAATTTTACTTCTACATCTATATCCATATATATTCCTCCATGTTCAAACAAGGCTAAAGCACGACAATAATCTGATACAAAAGCCCATTTTTTATTTTCTGCAGCCAACTTTACATATTCGCAACAGTTGATGTCGAAATTAGATTCATTCCATTCAATAATCTCGAAATCGGGAAGATTTTTCTTCCAAGAATCTAGGCAGATAAAAAAAGATTGTGGCTTGGGTTGTCCGCCAAACCAGCAGTAATGTATTTTTTTGGGGATCATTGTTGTGCAGAAGAATTTGTGTTGATGCCAAATTTAAGATTTTCTAATGATTCTTTATATATCTGGTCTGAAAGGAATTTAATATTTTCTTGCAATTTAAGATATGCATCATTTTTCATATTAATACAGGTTTGTAAGGCTGTACTAAGTTCTGAATTTTCATTGAATATGATGGCGTTAGAAACATTTAGTCTATAAGTTTCTGAAAATTGCGAATGAATAACCAATGGTTTTGCAAAACCCAGCATTGTTTGCCAACTTCCCGTTATCGTACCATCTCTATATCGTTGATGTCCTGCAATTTCAGGATTAAGCATAGGAATAATAAAATCAGATGACCGATACACTTTCCAAAGTTCTGTAAAGGTTGTTTTACCTGTAAATTTTATAAAGCTTTGCAAATCATCTGGAATTTCTGTAATACTTGTACGCCCTGTTACGATTATTTCAAAGTTATTGTAACCATTCTTAACCAATTTTGTACAGGTTTCCAATAATAATTTAATATTTTGCTTTTCTTTAATAATTGTAGAAAAAACAGTTTTTGGAGATTTATTTTTTATGTTTATTTCTCCAAAATAATGTGGATTAAACATGGGAATACTATATTGACTAGCAAGTGTGAAAATGCGATTTTGATTGACATATTTTTCATGTCCATAATCTTTCACGTAAGGAATTACATTATGTTCTACCATAAAAAATCCGTATTTCCCTTTTGGCTCAAAGCCTAACCAATTGATGTAAGAATCTCTTATATTGTCTGCCCACAAAACTGATGTGCTAAGGAAAACAAAGTCGTAATCTCTTATTTTGGATTGTGACAAAGCTTTTTTTTGATACTTAGGTGAGAGATAAAAAACAGTAGGAAGATGAGGGTAATGAATAAAGGGAGAATCTTCTTTTAGATCAGGCTGAGCTATAACATCCACATTATAACCTAAATCTTGAAAGTATTTGCAAAAACCAGGTAATATTTCGAAATGATAAGGATTTGGTTCTACAATAAGAATAGACTTTTGTGTAACTTTATGAGAAGAAAACTTTTTATATCCAGTTCTAGATTTAAGATTTTTTCCAAAGATATAAGGCAATAATAATAACTCACTTCTCCTTTTTCTACGGTTTTTCGCGGGGATAAAAAGACAAATAAAATTTATTATGTATTTGTAAAACAGCATGGATATAAAATAATTAGAATGTGTAGTAATGAAAATTTAAAGAATTAACAGTTTTTCGCATTAAAGAAAATAAAAAAAAGAGTTTGAATATTTTAAAATATTCTTTATAACTAATGAATGATAAAAGAAATTAAATGTCCAGTTTCCAAAAGGAAGTCCCATTAACAAATATACAATATATCTATAAGGATGGATTATTGCCAAAATTTTTGTAAATGTTGTAAAAACAAAAGAATTTGAATTAATTCTATTATTACAAATATTAATCTTTGCATCTTTTATATAATAAAATAATACTATTGAAGTGAATAACAGAAAATACCATCTACCGAAATCGTTTGCAATGATAGACAAGCTAAGGAAAACAAGATTTTGAAAACATAACAAAATTATTAGACATTTTATATTTTTTTTGTCTGCTTGAGTTTTGAAGGCAAAAAGCATTATGAAAAATAATATATATAAATTATTTAGCATAAATCCGATTTTTTGAGGAGTGGTTTTGATCATGTTCCACCAATAATTTATACTACCTGTAGAAACAAATTTTTTCAGGACATCTATATTTTTATTATAAACTCCTAGCTTATTCCAATTCTGATTAATAATTTCAACTTGATGGATATTTCCTTTGAAAATTCCTTGTAACAAGAAAAGAAAACTAGATAATATTATGTATATAATAAGCTTTTTTTTATTTCCTAAAATGAAGAAGGAAGGAATAATAGTAATAAAGAAATATACCTCATGAATTAATATCCCAATAATCCCCAAGATGCAATAGAGTGTAAAGTTGTTTTTTCGGTAATATATTATAATTTGACTTAGAAATATAAGTAATAATAAAAAATCAAGATAACCGTATGTATATTGTTCTCCCGCAGAAAATTGAAATCCTGCCAGCATCAGAGGAGGAGAAAAAATCAAGAAAAAATTTATTTTTTTTATATAAATTAAAGTATTTACTAATAATAAAGCAATAACTTTTATTGTAATGCTAAGATTGTATTCTAATAATTCTATAGAAATGTTAAAATGCTTAATCAACAGAAAAAGAAGTTCTCCTACAAAGCCTCTTCTTATATATCCACTAGTATAATTCAGGTATTTTTCTTGCCCTAAAGTATTACCTGTTGTCAAAAAAATGTATAATAAGCCAACAATATAAAGAAGAATAATATACTTTGAAATAAAGTTTAAATATTTTAGCATAGAATTATTGTCAAATTATTGAAATAGATTTTTTTATGAATATTTTGTAATTCGTAACAATTTAGTTTTTAAATTTTTTGTCATTTCGCAGGAGTTTAAACTTCTTTATTTTCAATGTGTTAAAATTTCTACCGAATTACAAAGTGACTGCTGATTTTAGTGTTATGATTAAAAATGGGAATTCGTAGATTAATTTAAAGAATCTAGTAAAGTATTAATGAATCTATTGCCTTGATAGATGGTCATTCCATCAAATAAATTATTTCTGTATTTATCTGATAATGGAGAGTTTGTAGTTTTATATTTTATGTTATTTTCCTTAAGTTTTAAGAAGTCCATTTCAAAAACGTTTTGCTGTATAAAAACAGCTTCTTTAGAACTTTGTAATATTTCAATATTTTTCCAAATCCGTAAAGAACTTTTTAAATTGTAGTAGATATTTGATGTCAAAAACAAAAAAACATTAGCTGAAATAAGAAATATTGATGCCCATGAAATATACTTAATTTTAGCCATTTTATGGTTTCGATATAACATCATCACTATAATTATTGGTAATAGCCATATTTGTGGAGAAAACCTTGCCCACCAAAATTCAGGATTAATAATAATAGTTAATACAATAGAGAAAGTAATTATTAATAAGATTTGCTGTCTTATATCATTTCTATTTTTACAAACAATTATTGCAATGCAAATAATTGATATTGAAAATATCCCACTAAAAAATGGGCCAAAGCCAGAAATTCTTAAATCAGGGTTTGTTATATGTAATAGTTCATTTTTTGAAATAGATAAAGGTATTTTTAACTTGACATATTTTTGATCAGGAATAGATTTATTGGGATTATTTGCAAAATTATCAGTCTCACCTAAAAATGAAATCATAAACTTTTCAAATCGATTTTTACCAATGAATTCATATGGCAACATGTTTGTTATGATATCAATTTTTTTATTACCATAAATTGGATAAAAGGGATGATTACCCTCTTTGAAATTAGTAATGTATGGATTATATCCAAATGCCAATATTCCAAATAACAAAGTCATTAGTCCATTTTTTATCATAAAATGAAATTGCTTTTTTTTCTTATAAATTAAGAAAAATAGCGTAGCGAAAAATAGGAGAACTATACAATACACTAAACTGGTAAATTTTATATTACATAATAGTATAGAAAGCAATAGTATAGAAATAGTTATTAAAGGGTTATTAAATTTAATTAGTAACGAAATACTATATATTAGTGCTATAATTGCTGAATACATCAACCCATCAACATAAAACGTACAAACTTGTGTTATCACAACAGGATTAAGGGCAATAAGTAAGCTGAATAAATAACTATATAGTTTATTGAATCCTAAAAGATTTTTAATCATATAAATACCTAATAGAATATTTGAGATCATAAAAATAAAATTAAAACATTTTGCTGATTGTATTTTATCTGTAAACGCATATATACAACCAGATACAATTTCTGATATTTTTGGATAATGATTTATGTAAGTAAAATATTGTGTGTTATTAATTGTTAATCTGTCAAAATAAGGATTAAAGTCTTTAGCCAAATGATAAACAGCTGATTGGTGGTAGGCTTGTCCGTCATAAGACATGTCATATATAAAATAAAATAATATGAGTGAGACAACAAAAATTATAGTATAATATATAAGTGACCAAATATTTTTTATTATGGTAATGCTTATTATGAATAATACTATAAAGCTTAAAGGCAATATAAGATTTATAAAACTTATTTTTAGAAAAGAAAACAATACAAAAATTATAAAAATAGTTGTAAAATGAATATATGATAATAATGAGATGTTTATTAGTTTTGTGTACATATTTATTAATACTTATTTTTCACAATCATTTTTTTTGATTAGGTTCGCCAATGTATTAAGTTTTCTAAAAAAAAACTGATTTTTTAATACTAATATAGGAAACAGTGAGAATAATAGTTTTTCCAATTTTCTTGTTAATGTTTCATTTTTTCTTGTTGGGATTTTAATACTTTTCAAAATTACATTAAGTTCTGAATCAATCAATTTGTCAAATGATCTGTAGAAATTCTTTGTGCGGTCGTACTCTATCTGAATTCGGTCAATTAAATATTTGTTAGGGAGCAACTTATCTTTATAGAATTTATGAACTTTTGCTAAAACTTTCGCTTGAGATAATAAATGCTTGCTATTTGTTTGAGAGCCAGTTATAGAGTTGTCTCTTCTATTATACGTATATAAAGTCTCTTTTATACCAAATACATATCTTGCTTTATGGTAAATGTCGAGGTTTAAGTAAATGTCCTCAAAAAATAAATCACGAATAAAGTAGAATTGGTTATCTACCAAGAAGCCTTTTTTATAACATTGGCTGGGAACATTGTAGGGAAATACGTTGTATTTATCTATATAGTCAAAACCAGTTAGCATTTCTGTATTTTCAGATGCATTTTCGACAATATAATCAGATCTATCTGAGTTTTCGAAAACAACGTCCATATTGAAAACTAGAATCTCTGTTTGTTTTTTGGTTTTTAAAATTGCTTTTTGCAATTTAAGAAGTGCGTCAGAATCTTTAGTGTAATCATCACTATCTAGAAACCAAACATAATCACCTTCTGCATGCCTGAGACCATAATTTCTTGCATCACCTAGTCCCCCATTTTTTTTTGATAATATTTTTATCCTAGTATCTTCAAAATTAGCATTAATCAATGCGACAGAGTCATCAGGCGATTCATCATCTACAATTAGCAACTCAAAATCTGAAAAAGATTGAGAAATTATACTGTCTATGCACTTTAAAATATATTTTTCTACATTATAAATAGGGACTATAATACTGAAAAGTGGTTTGCTTGTTTTCATAGTTTATCGACCATGGTTGTCGTTTATGAGATTGGATAAATAATAATTTATATAATGTAAAGTTTGGATATTATTTATAAGTCTTTATAAGCTTTGAACAAACCTAACTTATTAAAAAGTCTCAGAAGTCGAGATTTTTTAATTTTTGATAATTTGTTTTGTAAAATATTATATTGATATCGTCTTACAAATTCTTGTAAGAATAGATTTTCAATGTTTATATCGCGTCTCTCAGAAGCTTTTATTAAAGCTACCCAATACCAGAAGTAAGCTTTGTCTATATTCTGGTTGGTAGAAGCACCTCCACCATGGATACGGTACTTGTATAGATCTGCGTCAATATAAAATGCTGGTGCTACTTCACACATTTTTAGATAAATATCTTTATCTTCTGCTCTTTTATTATTTATACTTATACCGGATGTTTTAGCATATATATCTTTTTTAAAAGTTGCAAAATGAGATATTTCTCCTACAAAGAAATTTTCTGAAGAAATTTGCTTACCTTTTTGGACACTTATCGGTTTTAATTGGTTATCACAAATGATTAAGTTAGAATAGACAAGACCCACATTGGGATTTTTCATATGGGTGTCTAATGATAGTTGAAGTGCATCGGGCATAAGTGCATCATCGGGATCTAGACGTCCAAATATTTGTGTATTAGATAATTCTATGCCTTTTACTAAGGTGGATTGATAACCTAAATTTTTTTCATTTTTATAGAATCTGAATCTATTATCATCCTTTATAAGTCTTGTGATGATTTCTACAGAATTATCTGTAGAGCAATCATCAATAAGAATAGCTTCCCAGGTTTTTGCAGTTTGTGCTAATAAGCTTTCGTAACAGTCTTTGAAAAAATGACCATTATTATAATTAGCAATTATTATAGATATTTTAACCTCTCTCGTCATTGCATTAAATGTTTTCTTTTAGTTTGTTATAAATACTTAACGCTATGCTGTTTTTTTGGTATTTGATATTCCATAAAAGCATTTTCCTTTTGCCAAGATGATTAGCAAAATTGTCATATATCTTATGAGAGTTATCATTAGTAATCAAATGACGATCTTTTTTATAAGTGAAAAAATACCTTTTGATGGCTTTTATTACTTGACCATTATTGCAAATAAAATTTTTTCTGAAATACATTAGAGCATTAACATCTTCAATATAGTTCAAGCCTGACTTCACAACGTTTCCGGTTACATCTGTGCCTCCATTTTTCCTAAAATAGTTTAGTAGATGTGTAAATCTCAAAACGTCTCCTTTTTGACTTAATTCTCCCCAAAATATCCAATCTCCACAAAATTTATAATGCATATAATCTTCATTTTTGATGTCATAAAATAATTTCTTATTAAAGATTGCCATACTCGCATTGTAAATCGAATTTCCATTAATAAGGTATTGGTTTAGAAAATCTTCTTTCGCAATTCTACTTACCATAGGTGCTCTTTGCCCTTTTATTAGAATATTATCTTCATCTACTAAAGTGTAGCTTTGGCTATATGCAATAGAAATACTTGGATCATTAAGTAAAGTAGGTATAAGAGTTTCTAAAAAATTAGCTTCGCAAAAATCATCGCTCTCTGCGATCCAGATCCATTCTCCTTTAGCTAGATCAATGCCTTTCTTCCATTGCTTAAAGGTAGAACCCGAGTTTTGCTCGTTGAAAATGATATGAGATATTTTTGGGTGGTTTTTGTAAGATTCAATTACTTCTCTGCTATTGTCAGTAGAACAATCATCTAGAATTATGACTTCAAAATCCTGATAAGTCTGATTGAGTACACTTTCTATACGCTCTACTAGATAGGGCGCATGATTGTAATTGGGGATGATGACTGAGACTTTTGGCATATTTATCTAAAACTTTTTAATAGATTGAATACCTTAGTTTTGTATATAAAGTATCTAGAATTTTTTAGTTTTGTATTCTCAATAGATAATCTTTGATTTTGTTCTTTTAAATTAAGTAATGATTGTTTTGTTCTCTCAATAATTTGAAAAATGTAGACATTTATATTTGGAGTGTCAAAACTCCTAATAATATATTTTTGTGCAAGAGTTTCATTTTCCAACATAAGCGCATAATTTTTGGTCATACTTTCCTGATGTATTCTATAAAAAGCGTGACGTTTATTTATTATAATATATTTTGGATTATTTTCAAAAAAGTGCAACCAAAAGACAAAGTCTTCTTTAGCTTTCAAAACTTCTTGAAAATGGAATTTATCTTTTAATTTTTTGAATAAAGCGCAATGTATAGGTATTGAAAAATTACTATCCCATTTTAATAAAATATCTTCAAAGGATAAATTTTCATCAATAAACGAACAATAATCTGGGTGTAAATTATTTTCACTGAAAAGTTGATAATTGGTAATTACGACATCATAGTGATTAAAATAAAGACTTGACAGGTTAAATTTGTCAGCATCTATTTTATCATCACAATCTAAAAATTGAAACCATTCACCCTGAGCAATTTCAATACCCGCATTTCTGGCAGAAGACAAACCTCCATTTTCTTTTTTAAGATATTTGAAACGGGAGTCTCTTTCAATCCAACGTTTGGCTACTTCCTCTGTATTATCTGGGCTGCCGTCATTCACAATGATGCATTCCCAATTTTCATAGGTTTGGTCTAGGACAGACTGTAGGCATTCATCTAAATACTGTGCCTGGTTGTAGCAAGGGACTATGGTGGATATAAGAGGAGTATTATTCATTACAAATATTTGTATAATTTGAAAAGGCCAAAGTGAGATAGTAATTTAAGAATTCTAGATCTTTTTATCAAGGAGATTTTGTTTGAGTAATCTCTTAACTTTGACTGATCTCCTAGTAATTTATTAAAAGTATTGAAGTCTTGTTCTTTAAAAAAAAAGTATTTTTCAAGAGTTTCTCTTCTCTCTTTCTTTATAGTGTCCTGATTTTGAGTATTTGAACTGACGCCGTCAAGATAAAACCTTGAGATTGTAATATCTATTTTCCGGTAAGTTTTGCCATACTTGTATACTGCTAATAGAAACCATTTCCAGTCTGAACAAATTTTAAAATTTTCATCATAATAATCTGTTTCTGCAAATGCAGATTTTTTTATGAATGTACAGGGATGCCAAATAGTATCGTTGTAGAATTGTAGAAATGTTACTTCAGGTTTTGAAATTCCTAAGTTATCTTGGTTGTCGGATGAAAAAATTAAATTGCCAGAAATTATATCGTCAGTGTGAAGGTGAGGTTTTGCTAGCTCTAAACTTTGTTCGCTATAAAGCTCATCGCCACTATTTATGAATAGCAGATACTCGCCATTTGCGGCTTTAATGCCTTTATTCATTGCATTATAGATACCTCCATCTGGTTCACTAACGTAATATGATATTTTTTCAGAATTTTTTTCAATAATTTCTTTACTGCCGTCAGAAGAGCCTCCGTCAATAACAATGTACTCAAAATCTTCCAAAATTTGAGAAAATATTGATGAAAAAGTCTTTTGGAGACCTTCTATATTATTGTAATTAATGGTTATGATTGATATCTTCATGTATTTATTTAATATAAGTTAGAATTTTTATTTTCTTAGAAAAAGTTCTATATCACTATTGATCATTTCTTTACACAACATTTTCACATCATACTTAGGAATCCAGCTCAGTTTTGTATTGGCTTTTGTAGGATCTCCAATTAAAAGATCAACCTCTGTTGGACGGTAATATGCAGGATCAATTTTCACTACTTCTTTGCCTATAGGAAGTTGATATTCTGCATTGGAACATGATTTTACTTTTGCTACTTCATTTTCTGCCTCGCCCACGAAGTCTAATTCTATACCCAATTCCAAAAATGCCATACGCACAAAATCTCTAATGTATGTGGTTTTACCGGTTGCAATGACGTAGTCTTCTGGTTTCTCCTGCTGTAATATTAGCCACATTGCTTCTACATAATCTTTGGCGTGGCCCCAGTCTCGTTGTGAATTTAGATTTCCTAGGTACAACACATCTTGCAATCCTAGGGCTATCTTTGCTGCAGCCATGGTTATTTTTCTGGTAACGAAGGTTTCGCCTCTTCTTGGTGACTCATGGTTGAATAAAATGCCATTGCAGGCAAACATACCGTAAGCCTCCCGGTAGTTCACGGTAATCCAATAGCCATAAATTTTGGCAACACCGTATGGTGATCTAGGGTAGAATGGTGAGTTTTCATCATAGAAACCTTTTTCATTTTTATTCTTTTCTAATCCACCATAGAGTTCAGAAGTAGAAGCCTGATAAATACGCGTTTTTTTTGTAAGGCCTAAAATTCTAATGGCTTCTAGGATTCTCAAAGTTCCAATTCCGTCGGTATTAGCAACATATTCCGGAGAATCAAAACTTACCTTTACATGGCTCATCGCACCAAGGTTATAAATTTCGTCCGGCTGAATTTCTTGTATGATTCTTATCAAATTCGTTGAATCTGTAAGATCACCGTAGTGTAATTTAAATTTCACATTTTTTTCGTGTAAATCGCGAAAGATGTGGTCTATTCTTTGGGTATTAAATGATGATGCTCTCCTTTTGATCCCGTGTACTTCATATCCTTTTTCAAGAAGAAATTCGGCTAAATATGATCCGTCTTGTCCGGTTACGCCTGTTATTAATGCTACTTTCATGTTGTCTTATTTAGCAATTTTGCATGTTTAAAAATTGTTCCCTAGTTAATTTATTTATGAACAATCACTTAATTTAAGATTGTTATATAAACGGCAAAAAAAATTAATTCTTACAAACTAACCTCTCAAAAATCGTGAGATCTTCTTCCAAAAGTTCTGGATAATTTCCACAGTAGAAACCATTGTTGTGCATCATATCTGCACCAGGCATGTTGTAAACTTCTTTTACATATTTTTGATAAAATGGCTGGCGTTGCATGTTTCCTGCAATCATAGGGCGTATTTCTACTCCTGCATCCATAAATTTCTGCAAATAATGTGTTCTCAATGCGGCTGTTTTACAGACAAAAGGAAATGCAAAAGTGGATAGAACATTAATATGATCATGTTTCAACTGAAGGAAATCAGGATTTTCCAGAACTACTTTTTCTATTCTCAGATAGTTTTGCTCTCTTGAGCTGATGTTTTTATCTAAAAACTGCATTTGGTATTGTCCCAAAAAGCCGGTAATTTCTGTAGGTCTGAAGTTATATCCCAGATCGTAGAATGTATATTTGGATTCGAATTCGGTTTCTATCCCAAATTGATTTCTCCACTTTTTTTGCTGTTCAGGATTCAGGTTTCTGTCCCATCCGTTTGCTCGTACAATGCGAAGCATTTCTGCAAAATCATCATCACTTGTGCAAACCATGCCGCCCTCTATTGTACTCATATGATGTGCGACAAAGAATGAAAAACTGGCGCCAATTCCGAAGTTTCCTGTTCTTCCTTCTGGCAATTCTGTGCCTAAAGATTCGCAGTTGTCTTCAATTAAAATAATATTTCTTTCTGCACAGATCTGTCTGATTGTATCAATATCTCCTGTGAAACCTAAAATATTGGTAATAAAAAGTGCCTGAAGATCTGTTGTTTCTAATCTTTCTAATAGATTTTGCGAAGTTGTATTGATAACTTCCGGAGTTACATCGATTACCACGGGAACCATATTCATCTGAATAATCGGCATGGTGTTGGTAGACCACGTGAGCGCAGAAAAACCGACCTTATCCCCATCTTTCAGCTTACCCATATTCTTCAGAGCTTGGAGCATTGCTAGATTTGCGCTTCCTCCGCTGTTAAATAAAACGGCGTGTTTACATTGTTGATATTCTGCGAATTTTTTTTCAAATTTCCCGCATTCCACATCCATACTTAAACGGTCTGCATTGAGTATAAATTCTGCTAAGGCTTTTTTAGTTTCGACTTCATTTAAGAAGGCTTTGCGCATTAATGGTATTTTCATCTCTTTTGCATTATTTTTTTTCTATGTCTAGGTTAGACATTAGTGTTGTTTTTTTTTAATTCTTTGTACCTTTTGATTACCTCATCAATTCCCTGGTCCAAGGTTGTTTTTGGTTGGAATGCAGTTTCTCGCATTTTGCTGACATCCATACATTTTCTCAGCATTCCGTTTGGTTTTGTATCATCCCAAATCAGTTCACCTTTATAATCTACTTTATCAGCGATGGTTTCTGCCAATTGTCGGATTCCGATATCATCACCAGGACCAATGTTGATGAATTCTGGCGAATTATAGTTTTCAAACATAAATAAAATTGCTCTTGCACAGTCACTTACGTGTAAAAATTCTCTTCTTGCGATACCGGTTCCCCAAAGTGTAACAGATGTTGCGTTTTCTTCTTTAGCATCTACAAATCTTTTGACAAGTGAAGACAAAACATGAGCGTGTGCCAAATCAAAGCTGTCATTGGGACCGTAAAGATTACTCGGCATCAAACTAATGCTCTTGAAACCATATTGCTGATAATAGGTTTCTAATAACTTAATTCCTGCAATTTTACCAATGGCGTAACCTTCATTTGTTGGCTCTAGTTTGCCGGTGAGAAGATATTCCTCTTTCATTGGTTGCGGAGATTCTTTGGGATAAATGCATGAACTGCCTAAAAAAACAAACTTTTTTACTCCGTTTTTGTAGGAAGACTGGATTACATTTGCCTGCATGATAAGATTATCATACAGAAATATCGCAGGATTGTCTATATTGGCTTTTATACCGCCCACTTTTGCAGCGATATGAATGACATATTCAGGTTTTTCTTTTTGGAAAAAATCTTCAACAGCTTGTTGATTAGTTAGATCCAATTCGGAATGAGTTGCCGTAATAATATTGGTATAACCCGCTTCTTTAAATAAATTTAAAGTAGTGCTTCCCAACATTCCGCGATGTCCTGTAATGTATATTTTTGAGGATTTATTCATTTTTTTACAATATCTTTCAATCTTTGAAATAATGTTGATTTTTGAGAGATATCAACTTTTGTCGTACCAAACAACTTTCCACTATAAGATATTTTGTCTGCATATCTTTTAGCAACAATTCTTGCTTCTTGAATTTGTTTACCACTTATATCTGAAGATATATTACCATCAAAAATGTTAATGGTTGCTATGTTTTCAGACTTTACAAAAAGAATATTTTCTGATGCACAAATACGTAGATAAAATTCATAATCCATACATGTTTTATTACTTTCATCAATCTTATACTTATCATATATTTTTTTCATAAAATAAATATTCTGCCAGCCGACAATGGTTCCGTAGGACAAAAGATTTTCTATGTTAATTTCTAATTCGGGACACTTTCCTATTATATTATGGGATTCGTCGGTAGATTTACCATCAACAATTATTATTGTTTTTTTAGATAATCTTGTCCAAGAAAGCTTTCAATAGCCTGTTCTAAGTATTTCCCTCCATTGAAATTTGGAAGTATGATGCTAATCTTTAACATTGTGATATTCTATTATTGGTGCTAAAATTCCATTTCTTCTCTCAAGCCATTTTTCAGAGTTACTTAATCCACCTTGAATTTTTAAATTTATTTTAGGAGAGTTCACATTGGGCTCAATTATCCAATATTTGTAATGTATACTTGCCATTAGATGAATTACATATTCTCCCTCATTTAAAAGATGTTTTGGTATTTGTAATTCAATTTTATTCTCGCCAGTTTTTAAAGAAACTCTTTTTTCTTGTTCTACATCAGTATTGAAAGACCAAAACAAAATTTGATCGTGTAAATCGTAAACAGCAATTCCAAAATTAAAATCATCATGAATCTGATTTATCTCAAATTTGAAATTGACAAAAATATTACTATCATTACGTGCATAGTTTTCTATAACATTTCTATTTTCATCTAACAAAGAAAACTCTAATGGTTTAAAAATAGAGTTATCAATTTTGTATTTACTAAAATCATTTATGAAAGTTATAAACCCATCATCGCTCAACAAATAATCACTAGTAATTTGAGAAATGTTTCCTTGAGATGCTATTAAACCATTTTTTATATAAATTCCTTTATTACAAAGTGCAGATATCGCTGCCATATTATGGCTCACAAACAAAATAGTTCTTCCCTCACTCTTTGTAACATCGCCCATTTTTCCCAAACATTTTTTCTGAAACTCGGCATCACCTACTGCCAAAACCTCATCCACAATCAGGATTTCTGATTCTAAGTGTGCGGCCACCGCAAAAGCCAAACGAACATACATCCCGGAAGAATATCTTTTTACAGGAGTGTCTATGTAGCGTTCTACACCAGAAAATTCTACAATTTCATCAAATTTTCGCGTAATCTCTTTGCGGGTCATTCCTAAGATGGCGCCATTTAGAAAAATATTTTCACGGCCAGTCATTTCTGGGTGAAAGCCTGTTCCTACTTCTAATAAAGATGCAATTCTTCCGTTGGTGTAGACTTTTCCTGTTGTAGGTTTGGTAACTTTACTTAAGATTTTAAGAAGTGTAGATTTTCCTGCTCCGTTTCTACCTATAATACCAACGGCATCACCTTGTTCAATTTCAAAATTAATATCACGAAGAGACCACACATAGTCAGAACTCCCTTTGGAAGAACGATCGTTGGCTTCTCCAATTTTAAGATAAGGGTCTTCTTTACCTCTTACCTTGTGCCAAAACCGATTAAGGTCATGCGTAAGAGTTCCTGTACCAACCTGTCCGAGTCGGTATTGTTTTGATATATTTTCAGCTTTTAATGCAAGCATGTGTTTTTGTTTGATGTTAAAATTAAAAGGATAAAACTAAAGCAATGTATCCATCTGGATAGATCATCTAATTTTCGGTTAAACAGTATCTATAAAAGATTTTTCAGATTTATTAAAGATAACGATTCCAAGAAGTAAAACCACAATGATGAATGCAAAACTCATCAAAAGTCTTGAAACATCAAAGTCTCCGGAACCTATAAAACCGTATTTAAAACATTCAAAAATCGGCGTTAAAGGATTAAGATCTGCTAAGAATCCATAGCTTCCAAGTTTCTGCTTCACCAAAGAAGTGGGTAAAATTACCGGTGTAAACCACATGAATAAACTTACTCCAAATCCTAAAAGCAACGATAAATCTCTGTATTTTGTTGTAAGAGAAGAGAAAATCATTCCTAATCCTAAAGAAAATAAAGCCAGAAATATAATTAACACAGGGAAGAAAAACGCCCAGGAATTGGGATGTACTTCGCCTTTGTAAAAATAATATCCTAATACAATCCAAAATAAAACCAATTGTATTCCCAACCGCATAAAGCTGGAAATGATGGTAGAGATTGGAGTAACTAATCTTGGGAAATATACTTTGCCGAAAATTCCTGCATTTCCGGTAAATACATTAGAAACGCTCAGCATTGTGGTACTGAAATATCCCCAAAGTGTATTACCCGCAAGATAGAAGAGAATAGGAGGGATGCCGTCTGTTGGAAGATTGGCTATGCCCCCAAAAACTAAAGTGAAAACAATAGTCGTTAAAATAGGATTAATGAAAAACCAAAGTGGTCCCAAAATAGTTTGCTTAAAAGATGCAATAAAGTCTCTTTTTACAAACATGAACACAAGATCGCGGTATTGCCAAACTTCTTTTAAATTAAGTTTGAATAAAGAGTGATGGGCTTCAATGGTTTGTGTCCACTTTTGCTGTGGTTCATTCATTTGTGGGATTTTTTTGCAAATTTATAATAAATTATTGATTTACAGAATTCTTGTATACTGCTACTGTAGATGTATAAGCAATTCTTAATGTAAAGGTATTGATATTTATGCCTTTAGCAAAAAAGCTACAGATAAATATCAGTAGCTTTTGTTTATTGGATGTTATTCGGATTATTTTATTAAATTTTTAAGGTAGTTCCCATATCCGCTTTTTCCGTATTTTGTTGCAGTTTCTAAAAGCTTTTCGTCATTAATGAATTTATTTCTCCATGCAATTTCTTCGATGCAGCCGATTTTAAAGCCCTGTCGTTTTTCGATTACACTTACAAACTCCGATGCATCATGAAGAGAATCGAAAGTTCCTGTATCCAGCCAAGCGGTACCTCTGTCTAGAACGCCTACTTCCAATTTGTTTTTGCTCAGATAGACATTATTTACATCTGTAATTTCCAGTTCGCCTCTTGGTGATGGTTTAATGTTTTTTGAAATTTCCACGACATCGTTGTCGTAGAAATATAATCCGGGTACGGCATAATTCGACTTTGGTTTCAAAGGCTTTTCTTGAATGGATATTGCTTTAAAATCATCATCAAATTCTACCACTCCATAACGTTCGGGGTCTGTAACATGGTATGCGAAGACTACTCCGCCGTCTGGATTGGTTTTGTGTTTGAGAAGTGTTCCCATTTCAGAGCCGTAGAAAATATTATCGCCTAACACTAATGCTGCTGCATCATTTCCGATAAATTCATCTCCTAAAATAAATGCCTGTGCCAATCCGTCCGGACTTGGCTGTATTTTGTATTGAATATTGCATCCAATTTGTGATCCGTCACCCAAAAGTTTAATAAAACCTGCCTGATCGTGTGGTGTTGTGATAATTAAAATATCTTTAATCCCTGCCAATAAAAGCGTAGAAAGTGGATAATAGATCATGGGTTTGTCATAAACAGGCATCAGTTGCTTGCTTACTGCAATGGTTAATGGATATAATCTGGTTCCTGAACCTCCAGCTAGAATAATTCCTTTCATAACTTTAAGTATTAAGAATATTGCTTGTCGTAGTATTTCTGATAATCTCCGGAAGTTACATTATCCAGCCATTCTTTGTTTTCCAAAAACCAGTCAATCGTTTTTGATAAGCCTTCTTCGAAAGTTACAGAGGGTTTCCAACCTAGATCTTTATTAAGTTTATTGGCATCTATTGCGTAACGTTTATCATGTCCTGGTCTGTCTTTAACGTAGGTGATTAGTTTTTCAGAATAACCTTCCGGTTTTCCTAATTTGGCGTCGAGTTGTTTAATTAATTCTTTCACCAAATCAATGTTCTGCCATTCGTTAAATCCTCCGATGTTGTACGTTTCTCCTGTTTTTGCCTCGTTGAAGATTTGATGAATTGCTCTTGCGTGATCGATTACAAATAACCAATCTCTTGTATATTTTCCATCACCATAGATAGGTAAATCTTTTTCATTAAGTATATTAGAAATACAAAGCGGAATTAGCTTTTCCGGAAAATGGTTTGGTCCGTAATTGTTTGAACAATTGGAAACTATAAAAGGCATACCATACGTATTTCCGTATGCTCTTACCAAATGGTCGGATGCGGCTTTACTTGCAGAATATGGCGATTGTGGATCGTAAGGAGTTGTTTCTAGAAAGAAGCCTGTTTCTCCCAAGCTTCCATAAACTTCATCTGTGGAAACGTGATAAAAGAGATTCGTTCTTTTTTCATTAGGAAATCTACCGTGTGTGTGTTCCGGATTTAAAGTCCAAAATTCTTTACAAAGATTAAGAAGATTGGCGGTTCCGTTTACATTGGTATTAATAAATGCCATTGGATCTGTAATACTTCGGTCTACATGGCTTTCTGCTGCCAAATGCACTATTGCATCGGGGTTGTATTTTTCAAATACTTTTCTTAGTTCTTCCGGTTTGGTAATATCTGCTTTTTCGAAAATGTAATTGGGTTCATTTTCAATATCTTTTAGATTTTCAAGATTACCCGCATATGTTAACGCATCCAGATTGATAATTTTGGTATCTGGATTATTCTTTACAAATTCTCTGACAACGTGAGAACCAATGAATCCTGCACCACCTGTAATGATTATATTTTTCATAATAAAAATGCAAATGCCTTTACAATTGTATTTTATTGTTATTGTTGAATTGTTTTTCTTCCGATAGATTTATAATAGAAGCCGTTTTGCTGTGGAAGCTCCAAAGGAAACATATTTCTACCGTCGAATATTGCCTTGTTGTTCATTTTTTTTGCCATAAGAGAGAAATTCGGATTTTTAAACTCGGGCCATTCTGTAGCAATGAATAAAGCATCTGCACCTTCAAGTGCGTCATACATCGTGTTGGCGTAAGATATTCTGTCACCTAAAAGTTTTTTTACATTCTCTTCAGCAATAAGGTCGTAAGCGACAATTTCTGCACCTTTTTCTAAAAGAATAGCAATATTATCCAAAGAAGAAGCTTCTCTAATGTCGTCTGTATTGGCTTTAAAAGCAAGTCCCCACATCGCAATTCTTTTCCCTTTTAAATTTCCTCCAAAATATTTTTCAATTTCAGAAGAAAGAATAACTTTTTGTGCAATGTTTACTTTTTCGGTTGCCTGTAATATTTCAAAATCGAAATTGTCGTCTTTGCCAGATTTTATTAAAGCTTTTACATCTTTAGGAAAACAGCTTCCTCCGTAACCAATGCCCGGAAACAAGAACCTGTGGCCAATTCTGTCGTCGCTTCCCATTCCCAATCTTACTTTGTCAACATCGGCTCCAACTTTTTCGCAATAATTGGCAATCTCGTTCATAAACGTGATTTTTACTGCCAGAAAAGAATTTGCGGCATATTTAGTAAGTTCGGAAGATTTCTCGTCCATGAAAATAATAGGAGTTCCTGTATTGGTAAATGGCTGATAAATTTTAGCCATTATTTCTTTTGCCTTTTCAGAGCTAGATCCTACAACCACTCTCGCAGGGTTCATAGAGTCTTCTACGGCAAATCCTTCGCGTAAAAATTCGGGATTCGAAACCACATCAAATGCTAAATTTGTTTTAGAAGAGATCATTTCTCTAACTTTATCTGCGGTTCCTACAGGAACAGTGCTTTTATTTACAACAACCTTGTATTCGGTCATCATTTCTCCAATATCATGTGCTACCTTCAACACATAAGAAAGATCGGCAGATCCGTCTTCTCCGGGTGGAGTAGGGAGTGCTAAGTAAATAACTTCGCTTTTATCTAAAGCTTCTTTTAAATCGGTGGTGAAAAACAATCTTTCAGACTGTATATTTCTGAGGAACATTTCTTCAAGATTCGGCTCATAGATGGGAACTATGCCGTTTTTCATTCCTTCAACTTTTTTTTCATCTATATCAACACAGTATACAGAATTTCCAAGTTCTGCAAGAGTGGTTCCTGTAACCAATCCTACATAGCCCGTTCCTACTATTGTAATATTCAAAATGTATGTTTTTAAAATTCGCAACAAAAATACTAAAATACTTTCAATCTATTTTAAATAGTATATCTAAAGCGAAAGATATGAACATAAATTTCCATAGTGTATTAATTTTATATGAACTAGGGGTATGTTGCGGTATTTTGCTGATTATGAATAGAGTTTGTGTATTTTGTAAAAATGTTTTATCTTTGCCGTAGATTTACGGAAAAAATGGAAAGGCTTCTACGAGAAAGCCTTTTTTCGTACTGGTAAATCAGCTATTTTAAAATATGGAGTTTAGAAAAAATATTGAAACATTATTAAATGATTTCCTGGAAACAAGAAAGGATTTGTTTCTTATTGATTTGAAGTTTTCTGCATCGGACGATATTACCGTAATTTTAGATGGAGATAATGGAGTTTCTGTGCAGGACTGTCTGGATGCAAGCCGTGCAATAGAGTTTAATATGGATAGGGAAGAGCATGATTTCAGTTTGCAGGTAATGTCTGCGGGACTAAGTGAGCCGCTTTCTATTCCTAGGCAGTATCAGAAAAATATTGGGCGAGAGATTGAAGTTCTTTTGAATGATTCTTCTGAAATTGAAGGAGAGCTTGCTAAGGTGGACGAAGAAAAAATTACCTTGATACTTCGTTACAGAAAACCTAAAGATATCGGCAAAGGCAAAGTAGATGTGGTGGAAGAAAAAGAAATCTCTTACACGGAGATTAAAAAGGCATTGGTAGTAATTAAATTTTAATAAAAGAAAAAAAGATAAATGGATAATATAGCGTTGATTGAATCCTTTGGTGATTTTAAAGACGAAAAAGGGATCAGTAAAATAGATTTAATGGCAATCATTGAAGATTCCCTTAAAACATTGCTTAGAAAAAGATACGATTCTGACGATCATTTTGATGTAATTGTAAATCCTGATAAAGGAGATTTTCAGATATTTTTAAATAAAACAATCGTTGAAGACGAAATGTCTGAAGATGATGATCTTGAAATTGAAATATCCGCAGCCAAAAAAATAGATCCTACTTTTGAAGTTGGGGAAGATTTTACCATGGAAATTCCGGTTGCACAGTTAGGAAGAAGAAATATTTTAACGCTGAAACAGATTTTAGCAACAAAATTGCAGGAGCATAATAATGCAATGTTGTATGAGCAGTTCAGAGACAGAATCGGCGAAATCGTTATTGGAGAAATTCACCACATCCGACACAAGCATGTAATTTTACTTGATGATGAAGGAAATGAATTTATTCTACCAAAAGAAAATCAGATTCCTTCAGATTTCTTCAAAAAAGGCGAAAATATCCGAGCAATTGTAGAAAGTGTAGATTTTAAAGGTTCTAAACCGCAGATTATTATCTCAAGAACAGCTCCGAAATTTTTGGAGAAATTATTAGAATTGGAGATTCCTGAAATTCAGGACGGAACAATTATTCTTAAGAAAGCAGTAAGAATTCCTGGTGAAAAAGCGAAAATTGCTGTAGATGCTTATGACGACAGAATAGATCCGGTAGGAGCGTGTGTCGGAGTAAAAGGATCAAGAATTCACGGTGTTGTAAGAGAATTGAGAAACGAAAATATAGATGTTATTCAGTGGTCTAAAAACCCTGAAATCATGGTGAAGAGAGCTTTAGGAAATGTTACCATCAATAAAATTGACATCAACGAGGATACTAATTATGCTTTAGTATATACTCCAGTTGAAGAGATTTCCAAAGTTATCGGTAAGCAGGGGCAAAACATCAGACTGGCTTCGTGGCTGTCTGGCTACGAAATTGATGTATACAGAGAAGCCAGTGAAGATGATGACGTAGACTTGAGAGAGTTTAATGATGATATCGAACAGTGGATTTTGGATGAATTTAATAAAGTAGGTCTTACTACGGCAAAATCGGTGTTGGATAAGGATACAGAAAGTTTGCTGAATATGGTAGATCTTGAAGAGGAAACCATTGAAGATGTAAAACGTATTCTGAGAGAAGAATTTGAAGATTAATATTTAGAAATAAATTTTAATAATAAGTAAAAAGAAACTTTAATTTTTAAGAATTAAAAAACAGTAAAAAATATAGATGCCAAAAATAAGATTAAATAAAGCGGTTAAGGAATTCAATATTTCGATGTCCAGATTGGTAGAGTTTTTACAGTCTAAAGGGTTCGAGGTTGAAACCAATCCTAACGCTCAATTAGAAGAAGCGGCATATTCTGCATTGGAAGCTGAGTTTGCCAAAGATGGCGAGCAACGTAAGGCTTCCCAAGAGGTGGTGATTTCTAAAGTTCCGGAAGAAAAACTGGAAATCGAAGAAAAGAAAACCCCTGAAGTAATAAGAGCTAAAGCTAATATAAAACCAGAAACCAGAATTTTAGGCAAAATAGATCTTGAGCCTAAAAAAACGGAAACGGTTGCGTCCGAGCCTACTCCTGCACCTGCACCACCAGTGGAGGAAAAGAAAGAAGAGGTAAAGGAAACCCCAAAAACTGAACCTGTTGCTGAAGTTAAGCCTGTTGTTGAAAAGCAGGAATTTAAGGTTTTAGATAAAATAGATTTGTCTCAAATCGAACGCAATAGAAACAGACCTGCAAAAAAGGAAAAGCCAAAAGCTGAAGAACCTAAAGCAGAGAAAAAAACGGAGGAACCAGTAAAAGAAACTCCTAAAGCACCTGAAAAACCAGTGCAAAAGACCGAGGAGCCTAAAGTAGAAACTCCTTCTGAAGAATCTCAGGAGCCTCAAAAAATAGAAACAGTTTACCAAAAACTGGATGGTCCTAAGATTGTTGGTGAAAAGATTGATTTAACACAGTTTGCACCAAAACCAAATTCGGGAGCTAAAAAGAAAAGAAAGAGAATAGAAAAGCCTGGAGGCACAAACCAAAATACCGGGAATAACCAACAAGGCGGAAATAATAACCAAGGAAACCGTCCTCAAGGTCAAGGCGGGCAAAATCGCCCTCAAGGACAAGGTGGTCAAAACCGTCCTCAAGGTCAAGGTGGAGGAAACCGCTTCGGGAATAATCAAGGGAATCGTCCTCAAGGACAAGGCGGGCAAAACCGTCCTCAAGGTCAAGGAGGAAACCGTTTTGGTAATAACAGACCTGGGCAAAGAAGTATGCCTGTTGAATTAACTGACGAACAAGTTAAAAATCAGATTAAGGAAACCCTTGAAAAATTAACCAACAAAGGAGGTAAATCTAAATCTTCTAAACATAGAAAAGATAAAAGAAGTTTCCGTAGAGAGCAGGACGAACGTCAGCAGGAAATTGATGCTGCAGACAGAACATTAAAAGTAACCGAATTCATCACCGTTGGTGAGTTGGCAAGTTTGATGAATGTTTCTCCTACCGAAGTAATTTCAGCTTGTTTCTCTCTTGGAGTTATGGTTACCATGAACCAAAGACTTGAAGCCGATACTTTATTATTAGTTGCAGATGAATTCGGATATAAAATTGAATTTTCTGATGCTGATTTAGAAGATACAGATTCAGAAGAAGATATCGATACAGAAGAAAGTTTGTTGCCAAGAGCACCTATTGTAACTGTAATGGGACACGTTGACCACGGTAAGACTTCATTGCTCGATTACATTAGAAAAACAAACGTAATTGCAGGAGAATCTGGAGGAATTACTCAGCATATCGGTGCTTATAATGTGAAGCTGGAAAATGGTCAGAGAATTACATTCTTAGATACTCCAGGTCACGAAGCTTTTACAGCAATGAGAGCGAGAGGAGCGCAGGTTACGGATATTGCAATTATCGTAATCGCTGCCGATGACGATGTGATGCCTCAAACCAAAGAAGCCATTTCTCACGCACAGGCGGCAGGGGTTCCAATGATTATCGCAATCAATAAAGTAGATAAGCCAAATGCAAATCCGGATAATATCCGTCAACAACTTTCCGGAATGAATATTCTGGTTGAAGAATGGGGCGGAAATGTTCAGGCACAGGAAATTTCCGCTAAATTTGGTAATAATGTAGATGTATTGCTGGAGAAAGTTTTATTACAGGCAGAAATGCTGGAATTAAAAGCTAATCCTGAACGTTCTGCTAATGGAGTAGTGATAGAAGCTTCCCTAGATAAAGGAAGAGGTTATGTTGCAACAATGTTGGTTCAGACAGGAACTTTAAGAGTTGGAGACTATGTTGTAGCGGGTAAAAACCACGGTAAAGTAAAAGCTTTACTGGACGAAAGAGGTAAAAACCTTGAAGAAGCAGGACCATCGATTCCGGCAACCATTTTAGGTTTAGACGGAGCCCCTACTGCTGGAGATAAATTCCGAGTTTATGCCGATGAAAGTGAAGGTAAAGCTATTGCTAACAAAAGAGAGCAGCTTCAGAGAGAATTGTCTATCAGAACCAAAAAACATACAACGCTTGAAGAATTAGGCAGACGTATTGCTTTAGGTGAATTTAAAGAATTGAACATTATCCTTAAAGGTGACGTAGATGGTTCGGTAGAAGCACTTTCTGATCAGTTGCAGAGACTTTCCACAGAGGAAATCAGCGTAAATATCCTTCACTCTGGAGTAGGACAGATTACAGAGTCTGATATCAACTTAGCAGCTGCATCGGATGCTATTATTATAGGATTTAACGTAAGAGCTGGAGCGAATGCAAAAGACCTTGCAGATCGTGAAGAAATTGAAATCAGAACATATTCTGTAATCTATAAAGCGATTGATGAGGTTAAAGAAGCAATGGAAGGAATGCTTTCACCTGAAATTCAGGAGCAGGTTATCGGTAATGTTGAAATCCGTGAAGTCTTCAAAATTTCTAAAGTTGGAACCATTGCAGGTTGTATGGTTCTTACCGGAAAAGTTACAAGAAACTCAAAAGTACGCTTACTAAGAGACGGTATCGTGAAATTCGACGGAGAACTTGAAAGTTTAAAACGTTTCAAAGACGATGTTAAAGAAGTAACGAAGGGCTACGAATGTGGATTGAACCTTAAAGGTTATAATGATATTGAACAAGGCGATATTCTTGAAGTTTACGAAGAAGTTGCTGTGAAAAAGAAATTGAAGTAATTTAATTTTGTTAATAAAGAATACCGCCCGCATCGAAGATGCGGGCGGTATTTTTATCACTTTAGAAAATATTTTTCCAATGGAAAAATAAAAACCGGACATTAAATCCGGTTTTTTTGTTATTTTTTTATTAATCCCAATTCGATTAATCTTTCATGTAAAAATTCTCCTGCGGTGGTATCTTCATACAATTTAGGATTGTTTTCATCTACGCAGTTTTCTAAAGCATTTAGAGACATTTCACTTACAGGATGCATAAAGAAAGGAATAGAGTATCTAGAAGTTCCCCACAATTCTCGTGGCGGATTTACCACTCTGTGGATGGTAGATTTCAGCTTGTTGTTGGTGTGTCTAGATAACATATCCCCAACATTAATCATTAATTCGTCTGGTTCTGCAATTGCATCAATCCATTCGCCTTTATGGTTTTGAACCTGAAGTCCTTTTCCTTGAGAACCCATTAAAAGAGTGATAAGGTTAATATCTCCATGAGCTGCAGCTCTTACTGCATCATCTGGTTCTTGGGTAATTGGCGGGTAATGAATAGGTCTTAGAATAGAATTTCCTTCCGCAATCTTATCATCAAAATAAAACTCATCAAGACCAAGATATAAAGCTAAAGCTCTCAAAACATATTTTCCTGTTTTTTCAAGCATTTGGTAAGTTTCTTTACCTACTTCGTTGAATTTTGGAAGCTCATCAACTATAACATTGTCTGGATATTCGCTTTTGTATTTGGAATCATCCGAAACATACTGTCCGAAATGCCAAAATTCTTTCAAATCTCCTTTTTTAAAGCCCTTTGCCGTTTCTTTTCCGAAACCAACATAGCCTCTTTGTCCTCCAATTCCGGGGATCTCGTACTTTTGTTTTGTTTCTGTTGGGAGTTCGAAGAAGTTTTTAACTTCTCCATAAAGGTTGTCTACGAGTTTTTCGTCTAGGAAATGTCCTTTTAAGGCAACAAAACCAATTTCTTCGTAAGCTTTTCCGATTTCATTTACAAATTTCTGTTTGCGTTCCGGGTTGTCCGAAAGGAAATCACGCAGGTCTACACTAGGTATTTTATCCATTTTATAGAAATTTTACGTGGTGCTAAAATACATCTTTTTTAAATTAATTCTTTTTATAATTAAGTATTTATGAAGTAAATTTGCCTTATGAAAAAATATTCTTCCAAGAGAAGTATTCAGGTGCTTGCCAATCTTCTGCAACAGTATAATATTCTAGACGTTGTTATTTCCCCGGGATCCAGAAATGCTCCTTTGGCAATTCATTTTTCTGAAATGGATGATTTTAACTGTTACAGTATTGTAGATGAAAGAAGTGCAGCTTTTGTAGCTCTTGGGATGGCGATGAGTGAGAAAAAACCCGTAGCAATTACTTGTACAAGCGGTTCTGCGGCAGCAAATTATTATCCAGCAATTACGGAAGCTTTTTATTCTAATATTCCTTTGCTTGTTTTAACGGCAGACAGACCAACAGATTATGTTGATTTGTTTGATGGGCAGACTATTCGCCAAAATCATCTTTTTCAGCAGCATTCTTATGGGGATTTTCAGCTTTTGGAAGATTCTAAAGACAATGCGGAAGATATTAATTCAGAAATTATAAAAAAAGCGATAGAACTGTGCTTCGAAAAGAAAGGTCCGGTTCATATTAATATTCCTTTAGAAGAACCTTTGTATGAATTGGTTTCGGAACTTCCTACTTTTCCGGTGGTAGAAAAAACGATTAAACAGAAAGAATACGAAGTTCCTTCCAGCCTTATTGCAGAATGGAATACCTCGCAGCGCATCATGATTTTAGTGGGAACAAAAGATTACAGTCCGGAACTGGAAAATTTGTTAACTCAATTAGTAAAAAACCATTCGGTGGTGGTTTTGTCGGAAGCCAATTCTAATCTTTATCATGAGAAATTCTTTAGACATATCGACCGTTATATCTTTGGCTTTACAGAACAGGATTTTAAGACTTATGCTCCGGATTTGTTGATTACAGTAGGACAAAATGTGGTTTCGAAAAAAGTTAAACAGTTTTTGAGAGCTGCAAAACCAAAACAGCATTGGCATTTGGACGAAATTTGGCAACCGGATACCTATTTCTGTTTAACCCATAAAATTGAAGTGAAACCCGAACTTTTCTTTTCGAAACTGTTGAATTTTATTACGCTCGAACCTCGTCCTTATTACAATCTCTGGGATGTTTTAAGAGATAAAAAAGATAAAAAACATCAGGATTTTCTTAATTTAATAGAGTTTTCAGATTTTTACTTTTTCTCGAGAGTTTCGGAGAGTATTCCTGAAAATTATAATATTCATTTCAGTAACAGTTCAGCGATTCGTTATGCTCAGCTGTTCGATTTCGGAAAAAGGAAAATTTATTGCAACAGAGGTACAAGTGGGATAGATGGTTCTTCTTCTACCGCAATGGGTTTTGCTATTAAAAACCAGAATCCTACCTTATTGGTTACCGGAGATTTGAGTTTCTTTTATGATATTAACGGGCTTTGGAACCAATATATTCCGCCATTTACAAGAATTATCATATTTAATAACGGGGAAGGAAATATTTTTAAAATTATTCCTGGACCGGGAAATGCCAATTCTAATACGGTTGACGAATTTATATCGACAAAACATCATAAAAATGCCGAGTTTTTAGCGAAACATTTTGGGTTTTCTTATGTGAGAGTGGAGGATGACGGTACACTAGATCGTGTTTTGGCTAACTTTTTTAAACCCGATACCCAGCCTAAAATATTAGAGGTAAATACACAGGGAAAAACCAATGCAGATACGCAGAAAGCTTATTTTAATTTCCTGAAAGAAATTTAGTTTTACAGCTGATTCAATTCTAAAAGAGGATCAATATATTCTCTGTCGTTGCTGAGTCTGGGAACCTTGTTTTGTCCGCCCAGTTTTCCTTTAGATTCTAGCCAGGAATAGAATAAATTGGGTTTTGCTACGTGTACAACCGGTTTTCTAAGGGTAATATTATTGTATCTTTTAGCTTCGTAATCGGAATTGATCGATTTTAAATGGCGGTCGAAAATATCGGTAAAATGTTCAAGATTTTCCGGTGCTTTGCTGAATTCGAAAATCCATTCGTGAGCACCGCTTTCATTTTCTTTCATAAAAATGGGAGCTCCTGTAAAATCGGTTACCGAAGAATCTGTTTCTTTACATGCTTTTGTAAGTGCAGATTCCACATTGGTAATCATGAGTTCCTCCCCAAAAGCATTAATATAATGCTTGGTTCTGCCTGTAATTTTTATTCTGAAAGGATCTAAAGACGTAAAAATTACCGTATCTCCAATTAAATATCGCCAAAGTCCGCCATTGGTGGTAATCACCATTGCGTAGTTTTTCCCTATTTCTACATCTTCCAGAGAAACAACTTTTGGATTGGAATGACTGAACTGATCCATCGGAATAAATTCATAGAAAATTCCATAATCAAGCATCAGAAGCATTTCGTCACTGTTCGATCGGTCCTGAATTCCAAAAAAGCCTTCAGAGGCATTATAAATTTCGTAATAATTAATATTTTTCCCGATAATCGGTTTGTACTGTTCTTTGTAGGGTTTGAAGCTAATTCCACCATGAAAAAATACTTCAAGATTGGGCCAAAGTTCAGATACACTTTTAACGTTGGTTTCCTTTAAAACTCTTTGTAAAAGCACCATCATCCAACTGGGAACACCT
Source organism: Chryseobacterium oryzae (assembly GCF_022811665.1). Classification (NCBI taxonomy): domain Bacteria; kingdom Pseudomonadati; phylum Bacteroidota; class Flavobacteriia; order Flavobacteriales; family Weeksellaceae; genus Chryseobacterium; species Chryseobacterium oryzae. The sequence goes on along the minus strand of NZ_CP094529.1, from coordinate 2,906,709 downwards.
AAAATACTTCCAACATCCTCATTTTTTACTTCCGCAACAATAGCTTTCAGTTTGCTTTCCCATTCTCCCATTAAAGAAACTTTTTTACTCGGAGTGGTGGTAATTTCTACCCAAAACGGAAGATTGTCTATTAAGATTGCAGAGAGATCTCCAAATTTTGTATTGAAATCTGCATATAATTCTGAGCTTCCGCCTAAACGTAAATTTTTATTGGTAAAAAGCTGATTTTCTGGATGATTGTTTGCGTAGATGGAAACCATATCTTTCCCTGCTTTCAGATGACAGTATTCCAGACTTTCGGAAGAAATGGGGATGTATTTGCTTTTTGCATTGGTCGTTCCAGAAGATTTTGCAAAATGCTTAATATATCCGGGCCAGCTTACATCTTTTTGTCCCTGTCTTGCTTTTTCAATATAAGGCTCAATATCTTCGTAGCATACTACCGGAATTTTATTCTTAAAATCCTGATAGCTGGAAATGGAATTAAAACCATATTTCTTCCCATACTCCGTATCTTCTGCATGAAATAACTGAGAAAAAAGTATTCCTTTTTGGGTTTCCACAGGATACTTCATGAAATTCTGAATCTGATCTATCCTCTGACGAATAAACCAGTTAACCACGGTGTTAAAAAGTGCTTTGGTTGCCATTACGACAAATATAATAATAATTGAATTTCCCTACGCACGATTTCAACAAAAAACCGCTACAAAATTTGTAACGGTTTTATTTTTAGAGGTTTGATGGATTTTAGCAGTATTCGTCATACGCTGCCTGAAGATTGGCTGCGATTGCTCCTGCAGGATTTCCTTCAATGTGATGTCTTTCTAACATGTGAACCAATTCTCCGTCTTTGAAAAGTGCTACACATGGTGAACTTGGAGGGAATGGTGCTAAATGTTTTCTGGCTTCTGCTACAGCATCGGTATCATAACCAGCGAAAACAGTTGTTAAATGATCAGGTTTTTTATCTCCTGTTAAAGAATATACAACTCCTGGTCTTGCTGCTCCTGCTGCACAACCACATACAGAGTTAATTACTAAAAGAGTTGTTCCAGATTTTTTTAAAGCCTCTTCTACCTGTGAAGGTGTTGCCAAATCTTCAAAACCTTTATCTGTAAGTTCAGCCTTCATCGGCATTACTAAGTCTGTTGGATACATTTTTTATGAATTTATTTATTGCAAATTTACAAATTTTAGATGGTATATATTAATTTATAATAACTATCGGCACTGTTAGTAAAAATAATAAACGTGATAAATTCAGAAGGAATATTAATGTTATGGATACTTTCTTTTCATTTTTTCCCAATAAAAAACCCGAAAAAAAAATTCGGGTTTATAATATTCTTGAAAATTTATTTCTTTGGCAATCCTCTTTTTAAGGCATAATTGGCTCTTTCTACTGCTTTCTTCTCTTTCCAGTCCATGTATTTCTTTTTAAATCTTGCCTTCATGAAGTTATCAAGATTTCTCTGTATAGTAAGATTGTACAAAGATTTTGCTTTTACCGCCCAAGATTTATCCCAAGCTCTGAGTGAAATAGAAAAACTTCCGTCTAAATATTTCATCCAATGCCACCATCCTGTAGGCATAAATAGAGTATCACCATGCTCCAAGAAGCATTCTATGCCTTCAATTCCGTCTAAGGCAGGGAATTTTTTAAAATCAGGATTAGAAATATCAAAATCTTCCAATGCATACGTAGCGTACGGTAATTTGTAGAGTCTTTCTTTCCACTTATAGTCGAAAAGCAAAATATGTTTTCTTCCGTTGAAATGAGTGTGGAATATGTGTGCTAAATCTATATCGTAGTGCAGAAAAGTTACTGATCCTTTTCCTCCGAAGAACATAGACGGATATTTATCCAAAAATCCTCCCATAAGTTCTTTTGGAGAAATATAGTCATCTAAAAGTTTATTGGCTTTTTTAATAGGATCGAAGAAGAAAATTCTCAAATCGGTAGGCTCTCTTTGGATGAGGTCTATGTAATCTGCAAATTTCATTTCTGTAGTAGGAGCATTAATAGGAGCCGCAGGATCTGCTTTGGAGCTGTCGTATAAAGGAACAGTAACATCTCCTACAACTTCTTTCATGTACTCCATGGTCCACTTTTGGTAAGCCGGCCATTTTCTTGCCATATTTTTTATGACTACCGGTTTTCTCGGTTTTAGATACTTTTCAAAAAAATCTTCTTTCGAAATATCATCTACTATGTCAATAGGTTTTAAAATAACCCCCATTTCTTTTCAATTTTTTATGTTACAAAATTATTAAATAAATATTTACCGTTATTCGTTTAATATTTTTTTAATCTATGAAGATTATCATTATTTGAAATAAATAAAATTTAAAAATTTTATGTAATAGCAGCAGGCAAAGTATTTTTTTATAAATCTTGGTGTAAAATATTTAAAAAATCTTTTTTTGAAATCATTTTTGCCCCTAAACTTTCTAAATGTTCAGTGTGAGACTGGCAATCGATTAAGCTGAAATCGTTAATATGATTTTGAACAAAATGAATAAACCCCGCTTTTGAAGCGTTGCTCACTTTTGAAAACATGCTTTCTCCACAAAAAACATTTCCTACCTGCAAACCGTAGAGTCCGCCCACAAGTTGGTTTTCTAGCCATACTTCTACACTTTTAGCCAAACCGTAATGGTAAAGCTTAATGAATGCGTTCATTAAATCTTGTGAAAGCCATGTTCCGTCCTGTCCTTTTCTTCCAACGGTACCGCAATTATAAATAACCTCCTCAAAATTTTGATTTTCAGTAATTGTAAATGTTTTTCTGTCTAAAATTTTCTGCATAGATTTAGAAACTTTCAGCTCTTCTGGAAATAAAACAAATCTTGGATCTGGACACCACCAAAGTATTTCTTCATCGGGATTAAACCAAGGAAAAATACCATGTTGATAAGCAAACCAAATTCTTTCTACCGACAAATCTCCTCCGAAAGCTATAATACCTTCATGCCCGTCATACTGAAGCGGGTCTGGGAATGAAATTTCGTTTTTGTTTAATTTTACCATGGTAAAAAAAATCCTACTTTTCTGAAAAAGCAGGATTGTTATCTGATGTTTAAATATTAATTAGAAAGGCAAATCGTCATCGTCGTCATTTGCAAATGGGTTTTCATTAGAAACCGGTGCTGCAGAATGAGATGGTGTTGCTTGCGTAGGTTCGGCTGCGTTATCAAAAACTTTTTCAACTCTCCATCCTGTAATAGAATTAAAATATTTCGTTTCTCCTTGAGGAGATACCCATTCTCTACCTCTAATGTTAATTCCTACTTTTACATTTTCGCCTTCTTTTAAAGAATCCAACAAATTTATTTTATCCTGTAAAAATTCAATGTTAATTGGTTGTGGGTACTGTTCTTGTGTAAGAATAACCATTTCTTTTTTCTGAAACCCACTTGCAAATGTTTGAGTTTCAGATATTTTCTTTATCGTTCCTTGTAATTCCATATCGTAAATATTAACTCCGTAAAAGTAATAAAATGAAATTTAAAAATTATGATTTCGAACAAATTTTAGAAAAATTTATTTTTTTTTGAAATAATTCTTGCAAATACAAATAATTGCCCTATATTTGCACTCACAAAAACGAAAGAAGTTCTTTAAAATATTTCAGTAACAATGCGGATGTGGTGTAATTGGTAGCCACGCCAGACTTAGGATCTGGTGCCGTGAGGCGTGGGGGTTCGAGTCCCTTCATCCGCACACGTTTGCGAAAATAGCTCAGCTGGTAGAGCACAACCTTGCCAAGGTTGGGGTCGCGGGTTCGAATCCCGTTTTTCGCTCCACTCCATGCCCTGGTGGTGGAATTGGTAGACACGCAGGACTTAAAATCCTGTGTCCGCAAGGACGTACGGGTTCAAGTCCCGTCTGGGGTACATTAAAAGCCTGATAATCTAATGATTGTCAGGCTTTTTTGTTTTAATGATTGTTTTTCCAAATTGAAAAATGGTACCATAAAAACTGTAAAATGCAGCACACTTTTTGTTTATGCTAATTGTCCGAAGAAACGAATGATGCTTAACCATTACTTTAAATACTCTGTTTTAATTTTAATCCTCACATTTACAGGATTTTTACATGCACAAAATACATTGTCTGGCAGAATTGTCGACGAAAGAACCAGCAAGGAAATTTCAGGAGTTGAAATTTTCATTAATGATAATCCTACATCATTTCTTACCACTACAACGGGCAATTTTTTAATAAAATTAGATTCTACAGTTTATAAACTGCGTTTTTCTAAGAAAAATTTTGCTTTGCAAACCACCAATATAACTTCTGCGAATACAAATAATCTTCTCATTAAACTGTCACAGGAAAAAGTAAGTAATATTGATGAAGTTGTTATTAACAATAAAAAAACAAAATTCAAAAATAAAAAGGAGAATCCCGCATACAGAATTATGCAGGAAGTTTGGAAACGAAAACGCAACAATGGTTTAGAAAAATTCGATTCTTATACTTTTAAAGAATACGAGAAAATTCAGTTTGATGCCAATAATCTGGACAGCACTTTTATGAAGCGGAAGGTTTTCAATAAACTTGATTTTATTTTTGATTATGCAGATTCTACCGCTAATGGAAAAATGGCTTTGCCAATATTTCTGAACGAATCTATTTATGAGAATTTTGGCGAAAACAGACCGTCTAAACGAAATAAAAAATTGCTTGTTGCTCAGAAAACATCCGGTTTTCAGGATAACCAGGTAATTAGCATTACGGCGAAAAATCTTTATAGAGACATCAATATTTACGATAATACGCTGAATTATTTTGATATTGGCTTTCCGAGTCCGGTAGGAACAGATGGTTTTAGTACATACGATTACAATTTGATAGACACCGTTTCTGTAAGGGGAGAAAATGCGTATAAAATTCATTATCAGCCAAGAAGAACAGATGTATTGGCATTTCAAGGGTATTTGTATATTGATACAGATTCTTATGCAATTTTAGAAGCTACTTTAAAATCTACCAATAAAATCAATGTAAATTTCATTAATGCTATTTCTACCGAATTGGAATATGATAATCCTGATGAAGGAACTTTTCTTCCAAAAAAACTGGTTACAGAAATAGAAATGACTCCTTTTTCTAAGAAGAAATCTGCAAAAAGCATTTTGGCAAAAAGGTCTGTAGATTACTACGAATACAATTTTAATAAACCTTTGGCAGATTCTGTATTCACTAGGAGAAAAGTGGAATATGATGCCGATTTTGTAGATAAAGACGAAGCTTATTGGAGCCAGGCAAGACCAGATTCTTTGTCTAAAGAGGAAAAAGGAGTGTACGAAATGCTGAATAAATTACAGCAGACTCCAAAATTCAACAGAATTGTAAAAGTCTATGAAACATTAGCATCAAGATATTATAATGTGACGAAAGGAATAGATTTGGGACCTATAACATCTATTTATGGTAAAAATGAAGTGGAGGGCGACAGAATTAGATTGGGTGCTAGAACTTATTTCGGACAAAATGATCCTTGGAGAATTGAATTTTATAATGCTTACGGATTTAAGGATAAACAGTTTAAATATGGAGTTGAAGGAAGATACATGTTCAATAGGGTTAATCGTTTTATGATTGGAGCGGGTACCAAAAGAGATATTACTCAGCTTGGAGTTCAGCTTACTACAGAAGATGGTATATTATCCCGTTCATTTGCATCATCAACAGTTTTTGCCAGAGGAGAAAATGCGTCTTTAAGTTCCATTAATCAGACCAGTTTTTTTACGTCTATCGAACCATGGAAAAATTTTCAAGTGAGAATAGATGGAACTCTTCAAAGTATAAAGTCTGCCAATCCTTCTGGGTTCAATTTGATGTATTATCAAGATGGAAATCTCAGAAAAACAACCAATGATTCCAGAGTTACATTAAGTTTAATTGCAAGACCGGGTGCGAGATTTTCCCAAACAGGGGTAGATCGTTATGAACATGGTACTTTAGCACCCACGATTGTCTTAAAATATACGCGCGGAATAGAAGGATTGTTTAATGCGGATTTTAACTATAATAAACTGCAGTTTATGTTTTATAAGCCCATTATTTTGGGCAATTTAGGAAAAACGTTCTTGAACTTTGAAGCTGGAAAAACATTCGATACTGTTCCGTTAGCATTGCAGAATGTTATTCCGGGGAACCAGTCTTACGGAATTGTACACAATACATTCGCACAGTTAAATTACTACGAATTTGTTGCCGATACCTATACTACACTGCATGTTGAGCATCATTTCAATGGGAAAATTCTTTCTTATCTTCCGTTGATTAAAAAGCTGAAATTGAGAGAAGTGGCTTTTATTCGTGCTGCTTACGGATCGTTAAGCGATGCCTCGAAGAATATTAATGTTGAAGGTTTCAGATATTCTGCTCCCGATCAACAGATTTATTATGAATACGGATTCGGAATCGAAAATATAGGTTTTGGAAATATCAGAATTTTGAGAGTAGATTTCAACTGGAGAGGGAATTATCTCGACAGACCCGATGTTTCTAAATTTGGTATTAAAGCAGGTTTTCAATTTAATTTTTAGATAAATTACTTCAGATACAGAACAAAATTGTTTGGTAGAATTTGTTGGTTGTTTTAATTGTTTTTTTTGTGTTGATGAATTTTATGAATTGCTGATAATCAGTATGCTGTATTTTTTCAAAATTGTTTATTTTTAAGGTCTTAAATAAAAGTAAATGAGAAGGGAAATCAAAAATAAAGTTCCTCACTTTAATATACCTGAAAGTCAGCAGAAAATCTACTCGTTTGAAAAAGATGGACTAGAATTAAAATCTAAATACATTACCGAAGATGTAAAAGATAATACCATTGCTGATAGTTCTCCGGGGATTGCACCTTTCCTTCGAGGTCCTTATTCCACAATGTATGTTCAAAAACCTTGGACGATACGTCAGTACGCAGGGTTTTCCACAGCAGAAGAATCTAACGCTTTTTACAGAAGAAACTTAGCGGCGGGACAAAAAGGTCTTTCTGTAGCATTTGATTTGGCTACGCACAGAGGTTACGATTCAGACCATCCAAGAGTGGTGGGAGATGTTGGGAAAGCCGGTGTTGCTATAGATTCTGTGGAGGACATGAAAATCCTTTTTGACCAGATTCCTTTGGATGAAATTTCGGTTTCGATGACGATGAACGGTGCTGTGTTACCGATTTTATCTTTTTACATAGTAGCTGCAGAAGAGCAGGGAGTTTCTCAGGATAAGCTGTCCGGAACGATTCAGAATGATATTTTGAAGGAATTTATGGTGAGAAATACCTACATCTATCCACCAACGCCATCAATGAAAATCATTGCTGATATTTTTGAATATACTTCTAAAAATATTCCGAAATTCAATTCAATATCAATTTCGGGTTACCATATGCAGGAAGCGGGAGCTACACCGGTTCTCGAAATGGCTTACACATTAGCAGACGGTTTAGAATATGTAAGAACCGGTATTAAAGCAGGAATGAATGTTGATGATTTTGCCCCAAGATTATCTTTTTTCTGGGCAATTGGGATGAATCATTTTATGGAAATTGCCAAAATGCGTGCAGCACGTTATATCTGGGCAAATCTTCTTACCCAGTTTAATCCTCAAAACCAAAAATCTTTAGCATTAAGAACTCACTCACAAACTTCCGGGTGGTCTTTAACCGAGCAAGAACCTTTCAATAATATTACTAGAACAGCAATAGAAGCATTATCTTCAGCTTTAGGCGGAACACAGTCTTTGCATACCAACGCATTGGATGAGGCAATTGCTCTTCCAACAGATTATTCGGCGAAAATTGCAAGAAATACGCAAATTATTCTTCAGCAAGAATCGGGAATCTGCGATGTTGTAGATCCTATGGGCGGTAGTTATTTGGTGGAATCTCTCACGCAGCAAATGATTGATGAAGCAATGAAATACATCGATGAGGTAGAAAAAGAAGGGGGTATGACTAAAGCTATCGAAGCCGGAATTCCGAAAATGAGAATTGAAGAAGCTGCAGCAAGAAAACAGGCGAAAATAGACAGTGGTGAAGAGTTTATTATTGGAGTAAATTCTTTTAAATCCACATTAAAACAAACGCCTATTGAAATTTTAGACATCGACAATACTGAGGTTAGAAGAAAACAAATCGAAAGATTATTAAAAATTAAAAACGAAAGAGATTCTTCAAAAGTTGAGGAAATTCTCAATACAATTCGTGAAACCGCAAAATCCGGAAAAGGCAATCTTTTGGAACTTTGTATTGAAGCTGCCAGAAGAAGAGTAACACTAGGGGAAATGAGCGATGCCATGGAAGAAAGTTTCGGACGTTATAAAGCGAATATCAGAACAATATCAGGAGTTTATGCGATGAATGCAGGTAAAAACGAATATTTTGGTAAAGCCTTAGAGCTCACTCAGAAATTTGAGGAAGAAGAAGGAAGAAGACCCAGAATTATGGTTGCTAAAATGGGGCAGGACGGTCATGATCGGGGAGCCAAAGTGGTGGCTACAGCATTTGCAGATATGGGCTTTGATGTGGATGTTGCTCCGCTATTTCAGACGCCGGAAGAAGTGGCAAAACAGGCGGTAGAGAATGATATTCATATTTTGGGAGTTTCTTCGTTGGCGGCAGGACATAAAACATTGGTACCTCAGGTTGTAGAAGAACTGAAAAAACTGGGAGCTGATGATATTACTATCGTTGTAGGTGGAGTTATCCCGCAACAGGATTATGATTATTTATTCGCTAACGGTGCAGATTTTATCTTCGGGCCGGGAACCAATCTTCCTAAATGTGCTGTTGATATTTTGGAGCGTTTCTTAGATTAAAATACGATTAGAATTCTATAAATTGCACAGCTTTTGTAGTGTAAGTCATAATCAAAAAACAAAATATTATGGCTTATACAGTAATTTCATTATTTCCTCAAACTGTTAATTCAGAGGAAATCAGAACTAAACTAAATGATTTGGGTGTTAAAGATGAAGACATCATCATATCAAAATCAAATGTAACAGACGAAGATTCTGCAAACCATTACGAAGACGATGAAAAAACCAAAAGTTTTTGGGATCATCTTTTTGTAAATGATGATGAGCTTTTATACGCTTACAAAACTAAAAGTGTAGGTAATGTAAATATTGTTGTTTATGCAGATGACTACGAACAGGCTCAGAATGCTAAAAAACTTTTAAATGATAACGGAGCCATAGAAGTTTACAAAAAAAGAGAAGAAAACCAAGTGAAAGAAAGTGACACAGCAGGTCTTCCAGAAGATGTTTACAATGGTATTATTGCAAAAGCACGTCACAACGTTTATTTCTTAAATCCTAACAGGGTTTATACTCCCAACAGTAAAGGAATGGATAGGAGAATGGATGATTTAGGTTCTAAAGATTAAAATAAAAAAGTGCTGGTCTAAAATGACCGGCACTTTTCTTTGATAATTTACTGACTTTATATTTACTGTCCCTGCTGCAAAATTCCGCCGTTGCTGTCCCTTGGTTAGAATTTTTAATCATATTCGGATCTTATTTTGCCAATTTATTTTTGGTTGAGATTTTATAGTTTACAGTAATTCCGAAACTGCGGGTATAAGCTGTCGCTCATGTCGAAAGAATTGTTTAAACAGTGATTATGCATTTTAATCTTTAAATTTATCAATCTGAAAATTCTGTAATAGTAAAATAATTCCTATATTTGAACATTATTTCGAAGTAAATACTGCACAGATAGGCATTGGAAAAAAATCAAAAATAAGCATAGTTTTTTTGGACACTTATAGTATACAAATTAAAATTTTGTGATAATAAATGTTTGTCTTGTGCAGCTAAAAAGTTAAAGCATTATTAGAATTATTTATAAAAATAATGTTTAACTTAATAATAAACAAAAATAAAATTAAGTTTTAATATTACTAAACACACAATGATAAAAAATTTGAACTTATCGAAGCACTTATTGGTGTTTCTTTTGCTATGTCTTTTTTCTGCAAAAGTGTATTCCCAAACCAATTATTATGTAAAAAGCGGAGCGACAGGAAGTGGTAGTTCTTGGGATGATGCCCTGGGTAATTTACCAACTATTTCAGGAGGCGCAATTAACAATGTACATATTTACGTTGCAGAGGGAGATTATAATTTTGCTTCTACTAGCGCATACTCATATACAGGCAATGATGTGTTAATTCAAGGAGGATTTCCTGCAAATGCGACAGGTACAGATTTATCTGGATATAATCCAGAAGCAAATGTATCTAGAATTGTGAAAGATTCTAATTTTCGTTTTGTTAGGATTAATTCAACATCAAATGCATTTAATACTAATAAATTTACTTTAAAAGGCTTGTATTTTAAAAGTACGGGTTCTACTGCTACAGATGGAAGTATTTTTTATGATTCTAATAGTAATGGTAACTATCAGTTTAAACTTGAAGATTGTCAGATTCATGATTCTAAAGGTGCTACTGGCTTGTTTAGTTTGTTTAGTGCGTATACCGGCAAGAAGACATTTTGGTTTAATAATAATAAGTTTTATAGAAACCAAATGGGAGCCACGGGTCCAATTGTGTTTTCTACAGTTAATGGAGATGTTAAAGTATTATTAAGTGGAAATCTTTTTGGACAAGGTAATTCAACAGATGGAACTGGTTTTTACGCTACCACTGCGGGGAATACAACTAGTAGTCAAGCACGTTTTTATATCATAGGTAATATATTCTCTTGTGGCACAGCTACTTCTACAACAGGAGGGGTTTATCTCACCACTGCGGGTAATACTGTTGTAAAAAATAATGTTTTCTTAGGGGTAAGCGGTGCTAACTTCGGAGGTGCAATATTTGCTACAGCTCAACGTGGATTGCAAATAGAAAGTAACTATTTTATTCAGAATTATGTTAAAAATTCAACTGATGGGTATGGAGGCGCAATATCTATTGAAGGTAGCGTTCAGACAGGTAGCATCATAAATTCAAATTACATAAAAAATAATTTCTTTTTTGGAAATAAAATTAATGGTAGTGGAGGAGCAGGAAGTGCCATTTCGTTAGCAGCCTCTCCAGCTGCAATAAATGCTTCATATGATATAGATGGAAATGTTTTTGCATATAATACTGCCCTGCAAGGTAAACAAGCTGCAATACAAACAAGAGCTGATAATATAGGCAATATAAGAAATAATATTTTTTATGGTAACCAAAATAGTGGTGGTACCGCTGACCCATTTGCTGAAATAAGAGGAAATAGTGCCTCCAATTTTGCGGGTGTTATAGATAATAATAAGTTTCAGTTGGCGAGTGCTGCTAATTATATTGGTAATACTGAGGCTTATTCTAAAATTGCGGCCGGCACAGGAAACACATTTGGCACAACTAGTGCCAGTATAGAAAATCTGAAGCCAGATGATTATATTATCGATTGCTATACAGGAAGTGTTGGTTGCTACAAAATAGATGAAAGTAGTGCTGCTGTTAGCAAAACTTCTAGAATTGGGGTATCAACATTTTCATCACAAAATTCTAATTGGCCACAAAAAGATTTAGATGGTAATGATATTAATAACGGGATTATGGTTTTGTCCTCAAATTCAAAACCGTTTGTAGTTACTAGAGTTGCCAATCCTACGAAAACGTTGGGAACAAATTCTCAGCTAAAAGGTGCAATTGCTTACGATACACAAAAAAAATGCCTTATGCTTTTTGATGGTGAAAAATGGGATTGTATTGCAAAAGGTTGCGATAAATCAATTTATGACGTTTTACAGAGCATTAAGTCAAAACCTTAGTACAACAGTTTAATTTTTTTTGTATTAATATAAATAAGATTATAAAAAAAAATAAAAGGATGAAAAAAATATTTATATCAATGATATTCATTAGCATAGTTTCCTATGCTAATGCACAAGTAGTGATTGGTGATAATTCGGGGAATATACAGTCGAATAGCAAGGCTATATTGTCTTTTACTTCACAGAATATGGGCATCATCCCTCCAATAATTAATGCGTCAGTTGAGGATGCGAGCACCGGAAATATTATTAAAGTGCCAGGAACCATTTTTGTAAGCCGGAAAGATAAACAAGTAAAAGTATATATGACTACTTCACCGGTAAATACATCGGGATTATTAGCACTTACCCCTAGTTTACCATCAACAGTAAATTTACCTACTGCAAATACTTCTGCCGAAACTACTGCTACTTACGGCATGGTGATTGGCGATAATGCAACCACACAACAAGGTGTTCTTGTATTAGAAGATAATACCAAAACGCTTGTTCTTCCTCAGTTAGGAACTACAACTGAGCCGCCAAATAAATTTGTTAAAAGTCCTTACATAGGAACCTTTGGATTTTCTGAGATTGAGAATGCGGTATTTCCTTCAACAAAGCCAACTAAAAAATTTATGTGGGTTTTTGGGGGAGGAGACAGCAGTATAGCGGTTGCCGGACAATGGCAAATGTGGCGTTCTGGTGTAGAAATGCCACCTACAGAAGTTATAGACCAAACTTACTTTGATAATCTACTTTAGTATAGTTTTTATACTACTGAAAAAAGTCATCAAAAAAATGAGATATAATCTCATTTTTTTGATGACTTTTATTATGTTTATATTGTATAGTCCTGAAATAGAAAACAAAAAATGTCGGGCTATATAAACTTTAGAAATAATTAGCGATTACCAAACATCTTCTTTTTAATTTGCTTGGTTAATTTTGTTTATCCCAGATTTGGAAGAGAGGCTATGATTCTAAAATCCAAAATTGAAGTTTTTATTAACCATTTATTGGGATAGTCTGTGGCTGGCATATTAAAGACCGGCATTTATTTTTAAATTTCTTAGAAGTAAAATTTATTACGCAATTGGTTTCATAATATTTAATTTCTTAACAGTGCATTGTTAAGGTATTGGTTTTATTGGCTTATTAATGTATTATCGTTATTTTATTTCATTTATTGTTGTTAAATTCATATATTTATTCAAAAATTAATATATGAGTAAATTTTATCAATTGTATTCTTGGTTAAAAAAAAGTAATTTGAAAGTCTATGCAATATTATTATTGTTATTGAATTTCAATTTTACATTAGCACAAGTTAGTGCTTATAATTTCGCACAATCAGCAGGAACTTTCGTACCTATAAGTGGAAATGTTCTTGGAGTTGCTACAGGGAATACTTCTGCAACAAACCTCAATAGTGAAGTTTATAATATAACTTTACCTTTTGGCTTTGCTTTTAATGATGTATCTTATACTTCGTTAAATGTTTCCTCCAACGGATTTATTACATTTGGAACAACTCCACCATTAACAACTACGACTACACCCATATCCGCAACAGTAGCTTATGCAGGTGCTATTTCTGCATTTGGGAGAGATATTACAAGCTTATATGATATAAGTGGAGCAACCGGGAAAATTAGTTGGGATGTTATAGGAACAGCTCCCAACAGAGAAATTGTCATTCAGTGGAGAGATTTCAGACCTACAAATGTTACAACTACTAATGCAGCTTATACTTTTTCATTTCAAATAAGATTAAAGGAAACTTCAAATGTTATTGATATCGTGTATGGTAGTGGATCTTATTTGGTTGGAAATACAGTTTATGCGTCGACAGCACAGGTCGGTTTGAGGGGGAGTACGAATTTAGATTTTAATAATCGCTTAAATTCAAATACTCTTGAATTTACCAATTCTACTGTAGGGACTGCTAATACTAGTGTGCAAAGTTTTAGTACAATAGACATGATACCAGGAATGCCTTCTGCGGGCTTAACTTATACCTGGACTCCTCCAACATGTTATTCTCCCACAGGATTATCTACAATAAGTTCTACTGCAAATACTGCAAATATAACATGGAATGCAATTTCTTCAGCTCCTTCTAATGGCTACGAAGTTTATTACAGTACAAATAATACGCTTCCTACAAGTTCTTCAATTCCACAGATTACAGGTTTGTCTACTAGCTCCGTTACCTTACAATCCTTACTTTCTTCAAAAATTTATTATGTATGGGTAAGATCAAGCTGTGGGTCTGGATCATATAGTAGCTGGTCTAATCAGCCTGTTAGTTTTGCTACTCAATGTCAACCTACTTCGGTTATTTCTACAACAGGAAATCTTGTTTGTCCCGGTACTAGTGCAACTTTAAGTGCTACCACATCTTCTGGAGCAACATTGAAATGGTATGATTCTGCTACTGGTAACAATCTTGTTGGTAGTGGACCATCGTTTACTACTCCTGTTTTAAATACTACAACTAATTATTATGTTTCTGCAAGCACAGGAACGGTTTCTAATGTGGGTAAGGTAAACCTCGAATCAAATGCTATAACTGGTGGGTCTTTATCTTCTTATTTGGTATTTACTGCAAACTCAGACTTTACTTTGAATACTGTGGATTTGTTTCCTTATTCTAGTGTTGCGGGTACTCCCGGAACGGTTACTATCACATTATTTACTTCCTCTGGAACACCCATTATTTCAACAACAGTAAATGTTATCGGACAAAGCTCTGTAGCTTTATCAGTACCACAAACTGTTACGGTTAATTTTCCTATTACAGGTGGGGTTTCTTATCGTTTAGGAGTTAGTGCATGGACTGGAATTACAAATATGTATAGAGATTCTATTAATTTAGCATTTCCATATTCGACAACGGGTGTAGTAGATATAACGGGTGGAAGTTTATCCACACCCTATTATTATTTCTTTTATAATTGGAAAATTTCAACAGGTTGCGAATCACCAAGAACTATGGTTACAGCAACGGTTGATGCTGTAGCTTGTCTTTCAACAGCCGAATCAAATAAAAAAAATAACATTAAAGTATATCCAAACCCTTTTACAGAGGTGGTGAAAATTGACAGACCGGAACTTATTAATTCGATTACAATTACAGATGTTTCAGGAAAACTTCTAAGAAGCAGTATAAAGCTTGAATCTGAATTAAAATTAAATGATATTGCACAGGGAATGTATATTTTAATTCTTGATATGAAAGATGGAAGCAAACAATCTATAAAGCTTATCAAAAAATAATATTTTATCATTATAAAACTGCAAAAACGGCTTCGAAACTCGAAGCCGTTTTTAGTTGCAATAATCAATTATACTTTATCAATCAGCATTGATGAAATTTTACTGTCCCTGCTGCAAAATTCCGCCGTTGCTGTCGCCTTGGTTAGAATTTTTAATCATATTCGGATCTTCTTTTGCCAATTTATTTTTGGTTGGGATTTTATAGTTTACAGTAATTCCGAAGCTGCGGGTGTCGGTTTTGTTGGAATTAAAAACTGTCCCGCCAAGTGAGCGAGCAAGAAGTACGGTTTTATTCTGGTTAAAAATATCTCTGGCATAAAGAGAAAGATTAAGCCTGTCACTCATAAATTTCTTTGAAATAGTGAGGTCGAAAGAATTGTTTAACGGTTTATCTATTTCAAAATAATAGTAATTCCCTTTAGAAGTAAGAATGTTGTAGTTGGCTTGTAGCCTAATGTCTTTAGGTAAAATAAACTGTCCCATAACATTGTACACCCAAAAACCTTTCGTTTTTATATCCGGCATTTCCTGAAGCTGATATCCTGCATATAGGTATAAAAGATTCATTTTATCAGGATTTACATTAAATTTCATCAATTCGCTGAAAGGAGTAGTGAAAAGCATAAACGGAATAGGCATCCCAAAGTTGAAATTATGCGTTCTCAAACGATCAATCTGTACCTGCTGGTTACTGATAAGGTTATTGTTACGGGTAATTCTCTGTACAATCTGATTATTCACCCAACTTGTATTATAGCTGATAAAAGCATAATCGAAAGCACTGATTTTGAACTCTGCATTGTCGTAAATCGTAGGCTGTAGATTCGGGTTACCGTTCGATGTTATTACACTGGTTCCCAAAGTGGTATTGTTAGGGTTTAATACCGAAACGCTTGGGAGCGTAATTTTTTTATTATAATTCAAATTGGCGAAAAGCTGCTTCATCAGATTATACTGAATACTTGCATTGGGGAAAACCTTGAATTTTTTAAATGGAATTAAATCATTCTGAACAAGATTTCCCTGATTATCAAAAGATTTTGTAATTCCTGCGATATCATAATTTTCGGCTCTAGCTCCTGCAATGAAGTCGAATTTCTTCAAAGTAGCCTGAAATTCCAAATATCCGGCAAGTGTTTTTCTCGAATAATCAAGATTCACAATGCTTCTGTTGAGTGCCTGGAAATCCTGCTGATCATAAAGTGCTCCCAAGCTCATTTTTCCTTCATCCAGAATTTTTAATGGCTGAGAGTAATCTACTTTAAAATTATAAAGATTAAATTTTGATGAATTTTCGAGATCAAAATACTGCAAATTGTTGGCATTTCTCTGGTTAAAATCAGAAGTACTGTTGTTGTAGGTTGCTTTGAAGTCTAATTTCTTGTTTTTATCATTAAATTTTTTCTGATAGATTGCAGATACTTCCTGTCTGGTACCTTTAGAATCACTTAGAAAGTTCGAGGAAGTTACTCCGTTTAAAAATATATCTGTATTAATATCAGAATTATTATTATTGTTGCTTACATCATAATTGAGTAACAATCTGTCTTTACCGAGTTCAAAAGTAAACGCAGAATTCATATAATATGTTCTCCCTACCGAATTTGAATGGTTTTTAGTTAAAAGATCAAACTGAGAATCCGAAAGGCTTTCACGATAATATTGCCCCAGATTTACCTGCCATCCAAACCATTTATTTCTGGAATTTAAAGCAATTGAGTTATTGAAACGTCTTCTGTATCGGTCATAATTAGAAAAACGATAACCACCGTTGTAAACAGCTGTAAGATAATTTTTAGCAGATTTACTGGTAATGATATTCATGATGGCACCGCCAGAAGTTGCAGGAAACTCTGCACCGGGCTGGGTGATGATTTCTATTCGGTCTATAGAGCTTGCAGGCATTCCTTCAAGAAAAGCGGTAAGCTCGTTACTGGAAATATTCAGAGGTCTGCCGTCCATATAAACATCAAGAGGTTTTCCCTGATACATCATTCCCACCATTTCAGAAGCTACAAGACCAGGAAGTTTTTTCACTCCTTCCATTACAGAACCGTTGTTGAGATGAGCCTGTTCAGAAAAATCAAAAATAGTACGGTCCGCTTTCTGTTCAACGGCTTTTTTAGTTTTGGTAATGGTTACCCCTTCAATTTGTTTTTCCTGAGTATTGGTATTTTCTTTTTTTTCCTGTGCTAAAAGTAATGTAGAGGAAACAATAGAAAGTGTAAGTATAGTTTTCTTCATCTAGAAATTTATTTCTCTTTATTAGACAACTTAAAATCGAATTTGTTACACTTCTGAACAAATGATGAGATTAATTAACCTGAGTTTGGGATAAGGATTATAAAATGCAATGTAAACTTAGCAAAGCAACACAAAGATTTGTGTTTTTCTGCTAAACAAGGTGCCTTTGTATAGCTTAAGAGCATTTCAAAAAGTTAACTTCTCTTTGTTTTTCTTTGCGATAAAATAATTAATATCTGAATATCAGAACTATTTAAAATTTAAAATATTTCTTATCCCGAACTCACGTTATTCAAAAAATCAAAGCTAATGGAAGATTAATTTAAATAATTTTAAAAATTCTTTTATGAAACATATCTTATATCCAAATAAAAAACCGCCCAATTTTGAGCGGTTTATCTAGTATTTCAGACAAGAAATTAACTTTCTTTTTCCATTTTTTTTATCAGATTCAGAGCAGAACCTGCTTTAAACCAATCAATCTGAGCCTGATTGTAAGTATGATTGGTTACTACCGTATCTTTAGAACCGTCTTTGTGGTGAAAAACGATGGTTAAAGGTTTTCCTATACTGAATTGATCTAAATCTAAGAAGTCCAAAACATCATCTTCCTGAATTTTGTCGTAATCTGATTTATCATTGAAGGTTAAAGCCAACATTCCCTGTTTTTTCAGATTCGTTTCATGGATTCTTGCAAAAGATTTTACTAAAACAGCTTTTACACCCAAATGTCTCGGTTCCATAGCCGCATGTTCTCTTGACGAGCCTTCACCATAATTTTCGTCTCCCACCACAATGGTGGGAACGTGTGCCGCTTTATAAGCTCTCTGTACTGCAGGAACTTCACCATATTCTCCAGTCAGGAGGTTTTTAACTTTATTGGTTTCCATGTTGTAAGCATTTACAGCTCCTATCAACATGTTATTGGAAATATTATCTAAATGGCCTCTGTACTTTAACCAAGGTCCTGCCATAGAAATATGGTCAGTAGTACATTTTCCGAAAGCTTTAATTAAAACAAAAGCTCCTGTAATATTCAGTCCATCCCAAGCCGGGAATTCTTCCAGCAACTGAAGCCTGTCTGAAGTGGGACTCACTTTTACCTCAACACCAGAACCGTCTTCTGATGGAGCCTGATAGCCATTGTCATCCACCGCAAACCCTTTTGATGGCAATTCAGAACCTTTTGGCTCATCCAGTTTTACCTGTTCCCCATTTACAGCAGTAAGCGTATCGGTAATAGGATTAAAATCTAATCTTCCTGAAATAGCAACTGCCGCTACCATTTCTGGTGAAGCTACAAATGCATGGGTATTTGGGTTGCCATCTGCTCTTTTGGCAAAGTTTCTGTTGAAAGAGTGAATAATAGAGTTTTTCTCACCTTTATCTGCTCCCTCTCTGTCCCATTGCCCGATACAAGGTCCGCAAGCATTGGTAAAGATTCTTGCATTTTCAAATTTTCTGAAGGAATCTAAAAACCCGTCTCTTTCTGCGGTAAATTTTACCTGTTCAGAACCAGGGTTGATTCCTAAAATCGCTTTTGGCTTTACACCTTTTGCAACGGCATCTTCTACAATAGAAGCTGCTCTTGACAAATCTTCGTAAGACGAGTTGGTACAGGAACCTATTAATGCCCATTCTACTTCCAAAGGCCAGCCATTTGCTTCCGCCTTAGCTCTGAATTCTGCAACCGGCGTTGCTAAATCCGGAGTGAAAGGCCCGTTCAGATGAGGGGAAAGTGTTGAAAGATCAATTTCAATTAACTGATCGAAATATTGTTCAGGGTTTGCATACACTTCAGCATCTCCTGTTAAATGTTCAGCAATTTTATCAGCCGCATCTACTACATCCTGTCTTCCTGTTGCAGAAAGATACCTTCTCATCGAGTCATCGTATCCGAAAGTTGATGTGGTTGCCCCAATTTCAGCACCCATATTACAGATCGTTCCTTTTCCTGTTGCAGAAAGAGATTCAGCTCCTTCTCCAAAATATTCTACAATACAACCGGTACCACCTTTCACGGTAAGAATTCCGGCAACTTTTAAGATGACATCTTTAGCTGAAGTCCAGCCAGACATTTTTCCTGTTAATTTTACACCGATGAGTTTTGGCATTTTCAGTTCCCAAGCCATTCCCGCCATTACATCAACTGCATCGGCTCCACCAACTCCTATGGCAACCATTCCTAAACCTCCTGCGTTTACGGTGTGAGAGTCGGTTCCGATCATCATTCCACCAGGAAATGCATAATTTTCAAGAACAACCTGATGAATAATACCTGCTCCGGGTTTCCAAAAGCCAATTCCGTATTTGTCACAAACCGAACTTAAAAAGTTGAATACTTCGGAGTTTTTGTTGATACCCTCCTGCAAATCCTGCTCCGCACCTACTCTTGCCTGAATGAGGTGATCCGCATGTGCTGTTGAAGGAACGGCTACTTTTGTTTTACCAGCCTGCATAAATTGTAAAAGAGCCATCTGTGCCGTGGCATCCTGCATCGCAACTCTGTCGGGAGCGAAGTCTACATAAGAGTTTCCTCTTTCATATTCCTGTGTAGCATTGCCTTCCCAAAGATGGGTGTAAAGAATTTTTTCTGCGAGTGTTAAAGGTTTTCCCGTAATCTGTCTTGCTGCGGCAATTCTTTCAGGATAACGTTCGTACACTTTTTTGATCATGTCAATGTCGAAAGTCATATTTTTTTATTTTCT
Organism: Chryseobacterium oryzae; assembly: GCF_022811665.1. Classification (NCBI taxonomy): domain Bacteria; kingdom Pseudomonadati; phylum Bacteroidota; class Flavobacteriia; order Flavobacteriales; family Weeksellaceae; genus Chryseobacterium; species Chryseobacterium oryzae. Next base: position 2,886,704 of record NZ_CP094529.1, on the reverse strand, counting down.
TTTTATTTTCTTTTCTGCTTCAAGTTAACTTAAAAGAGAAATTTTGATCAGTGTTCATCAAATTTCATTCCTATGCTACCATAAGATAATTCATATAATAAATGAAAGTGATTATTTACAATGATGAAGTTAAGAAAAAAATAAAATTGGGTATGTTGATATAAGGTAAAATAAATTTTTGTGGCGTTAAATAGAAAGATTCTAAACAAAAAAAGGAAGACTTCTCACGAAATCTTCCTTTTATATTTAAAGTTTAGTCTAAAAATTAATGACCAACCGTTACCAATTCTTTGATAGAAGGTACAAAAGTAGTTAAATCAATTCCTTCGACGGCTGTTTTGTATTCGTCAATGCTTGGAATTCTTCCCATAATTGCAGAAAGTACAACAACCGGCGTTGAAGCTAACAAAGATTCACCTTTTTTACGTTCAGAATCTTCAACTACTCTTCCTTGGAAAAGTCTTGTAGAAGTTGCCAAAACGGTATCTCCTTTCTCCGCTTTTTCCTGGTTACCCATACAAAGGTTACAACCTGGACGCTCAAGATACATCATATTTTCATATTGTGTACGGGCTTCGCCTTTTGGAGCTGCATCGTTGAATTCAAATCCTGAATATTTTTCAAGCAATTCCCAGTCACCTTCGGCCTTTAATTCATCTATGATATTATAAGTAGGAGCTGCAACAACAAGAGGAGCCTGAAATTCTACTTTACCATTTTGTTTTTCAAGATTTCTCAACATCTGAGAAACAATTTTGAGGTCACCCTTGTGAACCATACAAGAACCTACGAAACCAAGGTCAACTTTTTTCTCGCCTCCGTAATAAGTAAGGTCTCTGATGGTATCGTGCGTATATCTTTTAGAAACATCGTCGTTGTTTACATCCGGGTCAGCAATCATTGGTTCTACAATAGCATCCAAATCTACCACAACTTCAGCATAATATTTGGCGTTAGCATCTGGAGTCAAAGCAGGTTTGTCACCCGTTCTGATTTCTTCGATTCTCTTGTTTGCTTTGTTAATTAAACCTTGAAGAACATGATTGTGATTATCCATTCCTTTATCAATCATAATCTGGATTCTGCTTTTTGCAATTTCCAAAGACTGAATCAAAGTATCGTCTTCAGAAATACAGATAGAAGCTTTTGCTTTCATTTCTGCAGTCCAGTCTGTGAATGTAAACGCTTGGTCAGCTGGAAGAGTTCCGATGTGAACCTCGATAATTCTTCCCTGGAAAACATTTTCTCCGTCAAACTGCTTCAACATCTGAGCCTGAGTTGCGTGAACGACGTCACGGAAATCCATATGCTCCTTCATTTCTCCTTTGAAAGTAACTTTCACAGATTCAGGAATCGGCATTGAAGCTTCACCTGTTGCCAAAGCCAAAGCTACCGTTCCGGAGTCAGCTCCGAAAGCAACCCCTTTAGACATTCTCGTGTGTGAGTCACCACCGATGATGATGGCCCATTCGTCCACCGTAATATCATTAAGAACTTTATGGATAACGTCTGTCATTGCGTGGTATTCGCCTTTCGGGTCACGGGCTGTGATTACTCCGAAATCATTCATAAATTTCATTAATTTAGGAATATTAGCCTGAGCTTTTTTATCCCAAACCGAAGCGGTATGACAACCTGACTGATAAGCACCATCAACAATTGGAGAAATTACGGTTGCAGCCATAGATTCCAGTTCCTGAGACGTCATCAGACCTGTCGTATCCTGAGAACCTACAATATTTACTTCAACTCTAACGTCTGAACCTGCGTGTAATAATTTACCTTCTGTTACACCCACTGCATTTCTGTTAAAGATTTTTTCAACAGCAGTCAAACCTTGTCCTTCAATAGAAATTTCTTTTGATGGCGCGAAAACCGTCGGAGCTGTAATTCCTAAAGTTTTTGCCGCAAAAGTCTGGATTTTTTTACCGAAAACGATAGCATAAGAACCACCAGCTCTGATGAATTCTAATTTTTGAGGCGTGAAAGATTTAGAAATATCTTTCAGTTCTTTATCTCCGTTGTATAATTTCTTTTCTTTGGTATTGATGGTTAAAACAGTTCCTGTAGCAACAGAATATTTTTCTTCCAAAACAATATCGCCGTTTTCGTTACGGATTGGATTTCCGTTTTCGTCTGTTTTCTTAACCCAGTTCTGAAGGTCGATTCCGATACCTCCGGTTACATCAACTGTTGTTAAGAAAATCGGTGAAATTCCGTTGGTTCCTGCTACAATCGGAGCAATATTAACAAAAGGAACGTAAGGACTTGCCTGTTTACCAGTCCAAAGAGCAACGTTGTTTACACCCGACATACGGGATGAGCCAACCCCCATTGTTCCTTTTTCTGCAATCAGCATTACGCTTGCATCAGGATGTTGAGCCTGAAGCATTCTGATTTCGTCCTGAGCTTCTGGTGTAATCATACATTTTCCGTGCAGTTCTCTGTCTGAACGAGAGTGTGCCTGATTTCCAGGAGACAATAAATCGGTAGAAATATCACCTTCACCAGCGATGAAAGTCACGACTTTAATTTCTTCCGGAACTTCCGGTAATTTTGTGAAAAATTCTGCTTTGGCATAACTTTCCAAAATATCTTTAGCGATGGCATTGCCAGCTTCGTAAGCTTCTTTCAAACGGGCTGTATCGGCATCATACAAATACACCTGAGTTTTAAGAACTTCTGCAGCCTGTTTTGCAATGTTTTCATTATTACCTAAAGCCAAATCCAGCAAAACCTCGATAGAAGGACCGCCTTTCATATGAGACAGCAATTCGAAAGCGTAAGCAGGTGTGATTTCTTCAACCACCGATTCGCCAAGGATAATTTCTTTCAAAAATTTAGCCTTTACTCCTGCAGCACTAGTGGTACCAGGCAAAGTGTTGTAAATAAAAAATTTAAGAGAATCTGCCCTGTATTCGTTGGCTGTATCTTTGATTTGTGAGATGATTTCGCTTAATAAATCTGCGCTATCAATAGGTTTAGGGTGAAGTCCTTGGTTTTTTCTTTCTTCGATTTCTTGGAGGTAATCCTGATAAATTCCCATATAGTCTTTTCTTTTTTATAACTTAAAATTATTAACCGATGTTTTACGTTGAGAGAAATTTCAGATTGAAATTCTCATTTGTAATACTCACAGTTAGCATTCTTAAATGGTTGAACTCTTGTAATTTGCTAATTTTTCTTTCAGTTTTAAAGCGAATGAGCTTCTTTCAAAACCAAATAATTGTCAAACATTTAAAAAATGTCCCCAAAAATACAAAAAAATAGAATTTTTTCAGATTGAATTTATTTAGATTCTTTATAAATATAAATTTTATATTTTCTATTTTTGCCGCCGAATGAAAACTAAAATGACGAAAAAAATCAATATTCTTTTATTAGGGTTTTGTTGTGTATTGGCTTTCGGTCAGTCTAAGACATTCAAAAAAAAACCTTCAGATTATAAAATCGGAAAATCTTCGCAGGGCAATACAGTTAATCTTCCGGTAGTGAATGAGAATATACCGCTACTGATTCCCAAAAAAATCAAAGGAAAATCCGGATTTGTTAATCAGAAAGGAAAAATGGTTATTCCCGCTGAATATGATTTGGTTATGTTCTTTGGTGAAGACTGTAATCTGCTTAACTCTCCTAACGAAAAAGTTAAAATTTTTGGTAGCAGTGATTTTGCAACTGTTGATAATAAAGGCATCACGTATCGAATTAATAAAAACGGGAAAAAAGTTTATCAATACAAAAAAGAAGATTTAGGAAGATGTAATGCACAAATGCAGAAAGCTTTATTTCATGCCTATATTTTAAAAGGAAAATACGGAATTATTGAAGATTCTAAGTTTAAAAATCCCGACGATCAGTCGCAGTTTGCTATTTACCCAAAGTATCAGTTTCTCTATGTGCTGGAAGGGGATGATGTTGCCAATCCTATGATTATTGCTACGTATAATGATAAGTTTGGAGTAATTGATGTGAATAATAAAATTGTTATTCCTTTCGAATATTCTGATATTAAAAGAAATTACAGCTGGAAATTGGGAAAGATGTTTGAAGTGACTAAAGATGATGCAAATTATTATCTTATCGATTCTTACAACAGATCGTACTGATAAATTTTAATTTAATCAAAAATAAATTGTATTTTTGCCGCAGAAATAAAGGGGTGCCCCAATCGGAGCTGAGATTATACCCAATGAACCTGGAACAGGTAATGCTGTTTAGGGAAATTTGAAAATGTACCAATATAGCAGTATAACAATGTACCAATTATTGCTAGACTGTTAAATCAGTTAATTGTTACATTATTTTAATCGCCCCTTTTATTCCATTAAATTTTAAAATTTATAAGAATGAAAGGATTATTTTTTTTAGGACTTACCGCAAGTTCTCTGGGTTTTGCACAAACTCAAAATCAGGATTCTCTTAAGATAAGAGAAATAGAAACCGTTAATTTCACACGAAGACTTCCCGTAGCAAAAGAAATCATTAACGTTCAGAAAGATCTGGAAAGTAAAAATCTCGGTCAGGATTTACCTATTTTGCTAAAGAATCAAACTTCTATCATTTCCACTTCAGACGCTGGAAATGGAGTAGGATACACCGGTTTTAGAATTCGAGGTGTTGCAGGAAGAGGTATTAATGTGATGATGAACGGCGTTCCTTACAATGATTCCGAAAGTCAGGGAACATTTTTTGTGAATGTGCCAGATTTAACAAGTTCTGCATCGCAAATTTTAATTCAGCGTGGTGTAGGGACTTCCAATAATGGTGTTTCTGCTTTCGGAGCAAGTATTAATGTTATTTCTAAAGAACCCGAAGAAAAGTTTTACTTGAAAACAGACGACAGCTACGGATCTTTTAATACCTACAAATATTCTGCTGAAGTGGGTTCTGGTAAATTCTGGAAAAACCGTCTTTCTGTAATGGGGCGTTACTCTCATATTCATTCTGATGGGTATATCGACAGAGCTTTTTCGGATCTGAATTCGTATAATTTTACGGCATTATTTGAAGAAGGAAAAACAAAACTTCGTTTCATGGCATTCGGAGGAAAAGAAAAAACGTATCAAGCCTGGAATGGAATTGATAGACAAACCTGGGAAACCAATCCAAGATTTAATCCTTCAGGAGCAATTTATGATAAAAATGGAGATATATCGGGATTTTACGACAACGAAACCGATAATTACAGACAAAATCATTATCAGTTGCTTTGGGAACAGGGAATTAATGACCGTTGGAACCTTGAAACCACATTTCATTACACCAAAGGGAGTGGTTATTATGAAAATTACAGACAGAATAACAAATTTTCCCGATATAACCTGCCTAATATGTTGGATGGAAGTACTCTTAGAGATCGTTCGGATTTCATTAGAAAGAAATGGCTGAATAATGATTTTTATGGTGTAGTTTCTACTTTGTACGGAAAATTTGAAAATGTAGATTTGAATTTCGGAGCCGTTGCTAACCAATATTACGGAAGACATTACGGAAATGTAACGGGAGTTTTCTTTCCGCAGATTAACGAATACGAATATTACCGAAATCGTTCGGTGAAGAATGAAGTTGCCGGTTTTGCAAAAGCTTTGGTAAGAATAGATAATTTTGAACTTTTTGGCGACTTGCAGTTAAGAAATATCGATTATGATACTAGAATTTTAATGCAAGGTGATGGTGAAGGAGCAAATCTTAAAAGAAACTGGCTGTTTTTTAATCCAAAAGCGGGAGTTAATTACAGATTGAGCAATGGTAAGGTGTTTTTCTCTTATGCACTGGCTCAGCGAGAGCCTAATCGGGATGACCTTTTTGCCAATAATGACGTAAAAGCAGAAAAACTTCATGATTTTGAAGCTGGAATAGAAAAGCGCTTTGGCGTATTGGAATTTACTGCCAATCTTTATTATATGTACTACATCAATCAGTTGGTGCTTAATGGGCAGATTAGTAATATCGGAGAATTTATCAGAACCAATTCAGGGAAAAGTTACCGAAGAGGTGTAGAAATCGGAGCTTTGGCAAAACTCTCAAAACAATGGGAGGTGTCTGGAAATGTAAGTGTGAGCCAAAACAGAAACCTAGATTTTATTGTTGAAAATAATAATGGTGTAGATCATTTAGGAAATACAGAAATTTCTTTTTCGCCGAATTTAATTGCCAATTTAAGTCTGAAATTCAATCCTGTTAAAAATTTCCAGTTTGCTTTAACGAACCAATATGTAGGAAAACAGTATTTGGATAATACAGAAACAGCTGCCTTACAGCTAAAAGATTATTTCCTTACAGATTTTAATGCACAATATCAGTTCAAAATCAAAAGACAAGAGGTGTCATTAAAACTTTTGGTAAATAATATTTTCGATCAGAAATACGTAAATAACGGATACGTTTACGACGGCCCGGTATATTTTTCTCAGGCAGGAACCAACTTTATGTTTGGAATCAGTTGGAAAATTCAATAAAAAACCAATCCTTAATCATATTTTTCTAAGCAATTTAGAATTAATTTTTTTGAGACTGTTTCGGCAGTCTTTTTTATTGTCTTTGAATGATAAATAATAAGTAAACCGATTTGAAAATGAACAATTCTGTATATTTTTACAAATAGTAAGAAATTGAAGTTTTTTATATTTCAACCTGAAAATAAATCTCTCAAAAACTCATTAAAAAATCATAAATTTGTCGCCAAATGAATATTTCAGCATACATTTTAGAATATCTGAAGCAATTCGGAACTGTTGTAGTTCCGCAGTTTGGTGCATTCTCTCTGGAAAACTCCAAAGCAGTTATTAATTCTGAAAACGGAAGTATTCTTCCGCCGTCCAGCCAAATTAATTTTCAACAGGATTATCATATTCAGGATAGAAATTTCACTGTTTTTTTAAGTCAGCAGAAACAAATTTCTGAAGCATCTGCAGAAAGAGAGCTCTATCTTCAGGTAGATTTTTGGAAAAAAAGATTGCAGTCGGAAAAAACTTTAGATATCAATGGTCTCGGAACACTTTCTTTGGAAAATGACCAATTTGTATTTAAAGGAAACCGCTTACAGTCGGACGATCCCGATTTTTATGGGTTAGAAGAAATCCGATTTTCAGAGATTAACGATCAGCATCCAACCGTTTCAGAGGAAAACTCCGAAAAAGATTACAAACTCAATAAATCGATACTTTGGATATTTCTTTTCATTGTTCCGGTTTTGGGAATTTTGTATTTTGCATATACGCAGCAGGAACTTATTTTTGGTAAAAAATCTTTTGATGATCTTTCGGTAAAAACAAAAACTCAGAGAATCGAGAAAAAAGCTCCGGTAAAAATAGATTCGGCAAAAATAAAATTTCAGGATTCTGTAAAGGCTTTCAAAGCAGATTCTTTAAAACAGGATTCTATCAAAAAACAATCAGCAAAAAGTTGGAAACCAACTTCTCATAAAAGAAAATCTAAATGGCAAAAGTAAAAAAGGCATCAGAATCTCTTACAGTAATGACGAATATCGTTCTTCCCAACGATACCAACCAGCTCAGAAATCTTTTCGGAGGCGAGCTTTTGGCAAGAATGGATAGATGTGCTTCTATCTCTGCGACAAGACATTGCGAGAGAAGAGTGGTTACCGCATCTGTGAATCACGTTTCTTTCGATTATCCCATTCCCGAAGGTGGTATTGTTGTGATGGAGTCTAAAGTTTCAAGAGCATTTTCTACCTCTATGGAGATTTATGTAGATGTTTGGTTGGATGATCCTATCAACAGAAAAAAAATTCATACCAATAAAGGAATTTATACTTTTGTTGCGGTTGATGAATTTAACAGACCTATACCCATTCCTGAAATGGAGCCAGAAACAGATTTGGAGAAAGAAAGATATGCTGCAGCTTTAAGAAGAAAAGAGCTTTCCTTAATTCTTTCCGGAAGAATGAAACCGGCAGATTCTGTGGAGTTGAAGAAACTTTTTCAGGAATCTTAATAAAAAACAATCACCAAGCATTACTTCCAATATTATATGAATCAAAAAATTGCCATAACAGGGATGGGCATAATCTCCGCAATTGGAAACAATGTGGAGGAAAATTTGAGGTCGCTGAAATCAGGACAACACGGTATTTCGGATATTAGTTTGTTTGAAACCCGCCACGCCGGAACTATTAAAACGGGCGAAATCAAATTGTCTAATGAAGAATTAGCAGAAAAACTGCATTTAAACACAGATAACAATGCAACCAGAACGTCCTTACTGGGAATGGTTGCGGCAAAAGAAGCTGTTGAAAGTGCCGGAATTTCTGATATTAATGAATATAAAACCGGACTTATTTCCTCAACAAGCGTTGGCGGAATGGATATCACCGAAAAATATTTCTACACGTACGAAGACTTCCCTGAAAAGCAAAAATATATTGACTCTCACGATGCGGGAAATTCATCCTTACTGATTGCAGATTATCTGGGTTTGAAAGGAATGGTTTCTACCATCAGTACAGCCTGTTCGTCTGCTGCCAATGCCATTATGATGGGTGCGAAACTCATTAAAAATGGCGTTTTAGACCGTGTGATTGTGGGCGGAACAGATTCGCTTTCAAAGTTTACGCTAAATGGTTTCAATACACTGATGATTCTTACAGATTCTTATAACACGCCTTTTGATAACGACAGAAAAGGTCTGAATCTAGGTGAAGCAGCCGCTTTCATCATTTTGGAATCTGATGAAATCGTGAAAAAAGAAAATAAAAAAGTTCTCGGTTATCTTTCGGGATACGGAAATGCCAACGATGCCCATCACCAAACCGCTTCTTCGGAAAACGGACAAGGCGCTTTTCTGGCGATGGAAAAAGCATTGAAAGTTTCGGGTTTGGACAAAGAAAATATCAATTATATCAACGTTCACGGCACCGCAACTCCGAATAATGATTTGTCGGAAGGTATTGCAATGATTCGGATTTTTGGAGAAAACAAAGTCCCGGAATTCAGTTCTACGAAAGCCTTTACAGGTCATACTCTAGCGGCGGCAGCGGGAATTGAAGCGGTATATTCTCTGTTGGCGATTCAGAATAATTTGATTTTCCCGAATCTGAATTTTAAAACAAAAATGGAAGAATTCGATTTGACACCTGTAACGGAACTCAAAGAGAGAAATATCAATCACGTTCTTTCCAACTCATTTGGTTTTGGAGGAAATTGTTCAACCTTAATTTTTTCTAAATAATGAGTGCAGTTTACATCAACAGTGCAGCCTGCATCTCGGTTCAGGATACATTAAAAGACGATTTTTTCAAAAATCTCAAGCCAGAAAATACAGTACAGATTTTAAAAGCCATTGAACCGAATTACAAAGAATTCATTCCGCCTGCAGCAAGCAGAAGAATGTCTAAAACGGTAAAAATGAGTTCCGTAGCTTCGCAATATGCTTTGAAAGAAGCAGGAATAGAAAATCCTGATGCCATTATCGTGGGAACCGGAATGGGCTGTTCGCAGGACTCGGAAAAGTTTCTGAAAAACGTAATTGAGAACAATGAAGAGTTTTTAACTCCAACTTATTTCATACAATCTACGCATAATACGGTTGCGGGACAAATTGCTTTAGGTTTGCAGTGCCACGCTTACAATTTCACCTATGTGAACACATCTTCGTCTCTGGAATTTTCGTTTCTAGATGCGAAACTTCAGATTAATGACGGCGAAGCAGAACAAGTTTTGGTAGGTTCTTGCGACGAACAAACCGACCGAACTATGGAGTTGTACAAACTCAATAATACCATAAAAAAAGAGGGAAATCTTCCCGCAGATTTTCTCAATTCACAAACAGAAGGGGTAATTTGGGGAGAAGGTGCTAGTTTTTTTGTAGTCGGGAAAGAAAAAACTGAAACTTCTTATGCGAAACTTGAAGATATTCAGATTATTAACGAATTAAATTTAGAAGAAACCCAATCATTCATTCAAGATTTTTTAGCTAAAAACAATTTGAAAAATAATGAAATTGATGCCGTGATTCTTGGTTTTAGTGGCGACTCAGAATCAGATATTTATTATAAAAAGGCTTCAGAATTATTTCAAAATTCATCTTTATTGTATTTTAAACATTTGAGCGGAGAATTCAATACCGCAAGTGGTTTTTCAACATTTATGGCTTGTCAGATTCTCAAAAATCAGGAAATCCCGGAAGTGATGATGATTAATTTCGTAAACAAACCAGAAATTAAAAACATTCTTCTCTACAATCATTTGGGAGGAAAAGACCATAGTTTGGTTTTATTAAAAAATGTTTAAAAAATGAATAGTCGAACTCTAACATATCTTTTGTTAATTATAATACCTAATTTGTTTTATGCACAAGATATATTGGAGCAAAACGAAAATTGGGCAAAATATTCTAAGGTAAGCATACGATATGGCAAGTCGGATGAAATGGTAGTTTATGAACTTGAGAATGGGAAACCCAATTTAGCGAAATTATATAAAAATGATTCGCTTGTTTCGGTTTCTAAAATTAATCCTATCCCAGAAAAATTAGAAAAAGACTCTCTTTCGGATGGTTTTACACCTAACATTAATCTTGATTACAAAATAGAGATTAAGCGTAATAAAAAAGGGTTGGTTTCAGAAAAGTATCAAAGAAAATTTAATGGTTCTACGGGCTATCTCGAAGAAGAAATCGTTAACTATTCTTATGATCAATGCAATAACATCACCGAAGAAAAACGAAATTTTGAAAGATTAAAAAAAATCGACCAAGCCCGAACCTTTGATAGCTCGAACAAAAACATTATTAAATATCGATACGAGTACAACAAAGACTGTTTGTGGACAAAAAAATATGTTCTTGATAAGCAAGGTGAAAAATTACTGGTCGCCACCAGAAAAATTGAATAATTTACATTAAAAGAATAGCATACATAATGAAACATTACCTATTCATCCTGTTTTATGTTTTCTGCAATGTGTTTATTTATGCATTTCAGGGGAGTTTTTGGGTGTATCTGTTTTGTTTTCTGATGTTTTCTGCGGTGGTTGTTTGGGGTTCTTTCGATATTCAGTTGCAATATTTTCTGAATTCGATTACTCAAAAAAGAACCAAAATCAAGGAAGTAGCATTAACTTTCGATGATGGACCGACCGAATTTACACCTGAGTTTTTAGATTTATTGAAGGAAAATCATATCAAAGCAACCTTTTTCTGCATCGGAAAACAGATTGAAAAATATCCTGAAATTTTCCAAAGAATTATTGCGGAAGGGCATTCTGTGGGAAATCACACTTTTTCACATTCGAATAAGACTGGATTTTTATCGACTTCAAAAATGATTGATGAAATTGAAAAATGCGATGAAGTGATGTTAAAATTTGGGAATATTAGAACAAATTTATATCGTCCGCCTTTCGGTGTAACCAATCCGAATATTGCAAAAGCCATTAAAAAAATTCAGAAAAAAAGTATTGGTTGGAATGTACGTTCGCTTGATACAGTAATTGACAACGAAAACAAAATCTATAACAGAATCACAAAAAATCTCAATAAAGGAAGTATTATTCTACTTCACGACACTTCCGAGAAAACGTATAATGTTTTGGTTGAATTATTGTTATTTTTGGAGCGTGAAAAGTATTCGACTTTCACAATGGATTCAATGATTAATTCTAAAAATAATGATTAAAAATATTGCTTTAGGCACATTTTTATTGGTTTCCGGGCTCTTTTTGGGGCAAAATACTGCAATGTCTGGAGCGGAAGCAAAAGCGTTTGTTGCCAAAGTTTCCTCTGAAACCAAAGGGATAAAAACCCTGCAAAGTGACTTTGTCCAAACCAAAAAAATGGATTTTTTGGATAAAAACATAGTTACCCAAGGCAAAATGTCCCTGAAAACCCCCAATACATTAAGCTGGAAATACACGAAGCCTTATCAATACAGCATTGTTTTCAAGGAGAATAAAATCTACATCAACGACCAGGGAAAAAAATCTTCGGTAGATGCAAAAAGCAAAACTTTTGAAAAAATCAATAAACTGATTGTAGGAAGCTCCAACGGACAGATGTTCAATGACCCGGAATTTTCTGTAAGCTATTTCAAAAATGGAAATTTTAACATTGCCAAATTCACCCCGAAATCTGCTCAGCTGTTAAAGTATATCAAACAAATCGAATTACAATTTCCGAAAAATGAATCAACAGTTTCTCAGGTTAATATGACGGAAGCTTCGGGTGACACTACGAATATTGTTTTTAAAAATACAAAAATCAATGCGCCGATTTCTGCTTCAGAATTTTCTTTATAGTCTAATTTTTCTGCTGTTTGTTTCCTGTAAAACCTATCAGCTTACGGATGTAAAACCCATTCCCAATTCTGAAAAAACTGTTGAAAATCTGTTCTTTTCTTCCAATAAAGACTATGTTTACAAATGTCAGATGGAGGTTTACGGAAATGATATCAGCGGAATTCTCATTATTAAAAAAATTTCTGACTCAACGCATCGTATCGTGATGACTACAGATTTCGGTAATAAAATGATTGATTTTGAGATTTCAGAAAACGATTTCAAACTCAATTACGTTCTTCCCGATTTGGACAAAAAAATGATCATTAATTTCCTTAAAAATGATTTTCAGGAACTGTTGAGGAAAAATTACAGTGTAAATGAAAGTTTCCAAGATAATCTTTCTTACATTTTCACGTCAAAAATGGGTAATAAAATCTATTATTTAAGGAAAAACTCAAACAATAAACTTCTTAGCCAGATTGTAGTTACGAAAAATAAGAAAGAAAAAATTGATTTTAATTTTGAGGCTAAAACACCTACTTTTGCAGAGAAAATAGAAATTCAGCATAAAGATTTTAAAATCAGTATCAAACTATTTCAAATCACAGAAACGGAATAAATATGCAAAGCATTCTCAACCAATTTTACACTTTAGATTCGTTTGAAAAAGACGAAAACGGTCTGTTTTCTGCTAAAATTTCATTGAATAAAGACCACGATATTTTCAAGGGACACTTTCCTGGAAATCCTGTAACGCCGGGGGTTTGCATGATGCAGATTGTAAAGGAACTGACGGAAGAATTCACCGGAAAATCTTTGTTTTTAAAATCGGCTTCCAATGTGAAATTTATGGCAATCATCAATCCTTTTGAAACGCCGGATTTGCTGGTACAACTTCAAATTTCTGAAAATGACGAGGAAGTTAAAGTAAAAAGCACGACCTCGTTTGGCGAGACTATTGCACTTAAAATGTCTGTTAACTATCGTAAATTGTAAGCTATGAAGTTTTTATTTTCAATCGTCGCAACTTTATTTTTGGTGTTTCAGGGTGGAGATCTGGAAGCTTTGAGAAATTCTTATTCTAAAGCCAATCTTTCTAATGAAGGCGCAAAAAACTTTATTGCTGTTGCCGATAAAACCACCTCTTCAGATCCAGTAATATCGGGTTACAGAGCGGCAGCTCAAATTTTGGAAGCCAAAGTAACTACTGAAAAAAATAAAAGAAAAACTTTTGTAAAAAGTGGTGCTTCTGCCCTTGAAAGTTTGATAAAGAACAATGAGAGCAATACAGAATTGCGTGTCATAAGAATGAGTGTGCAGGAAAATATCCCAAAAATTGTAGGCTATTCTAAAAACGTGAAAGAAGACAAAATATTTATCCTAAACAATTATTCCAAGCAAAATGCGGGTTTAAAAACCTACATAAGAAAATTCGCAATGCAGTCTAAAACCATGACGGCTGCAGAAAAAAATTCTTTAAAATAATGACACTCACGGAAGTTCAGAATGCAATCACGGAAAAGAAAATCTGCGTTCTTGTTCCTACGTACAACAATCACAAAACTTTGCGGAGGGTTTTGGATGGTATCTTAGAATACACCCGAAATATCATCGTCATTAATGACGGTTCTACAGATTCCACCTCAAAAATTTTAAGCAGCTATCACAATATTTCGGCAGTTCATCTTCCCCAAAACAAAGGGAAAGGAAACGCTTTAAAAACCGGCTTCCGTAAAGCCATTTCAGAGGGTTATGATTTTGCAATTACCATAGATTCGGACGGGCAGCATTATCCCGATGATATTCCTGTTTTTGTTCAGGCTTTGCTGGAAGAAGATGAGGAAGTTCTGCTCATCGGAAACCGAAATATGTCTCAGGACGGAATTCCTAAAAAAAGCAGTTTCGGAAACCGTTTTTCCAACTTTTGGTTTTGGTTCGAGACCGGCATTAAACTTCAGGACACACAATCCGGTTACAGGCTTTATCCATTAAATAAAATCCCCAAAAAGTATTTCACTCCGAAATTTGAATTTGAAATTGAAATCATCGTAAGAACGGCTTGGCGACACATTCCTGTAAAGAATGTCCCTGTAAAAGTCTTGTATGATCCGGCGGAACGGGTTTCTCATTTCAGGCCTTTCAAAGATTTTACCAGAATCAGCATTTTGAATACGATTTTGGTCTTGATTACTTTAGTCTATATTAAGCCACGAAACTTCATTATTGATTTAAGGAAAAAAAGTTTTAAACAATTCATTAAAGAAGATATTTTAGAAAGTGAAGGATCTAATCGAATTAAAGCATTTTCTATTGCTCTTGGGGTTTTTGTTGGGTTTTTACCGTTTGGAGGTTACCATACTTTATTAGTGATTTCGCTTTCGGTGGTATTCAAGCTCAATAAAATTCTTGCTTTTGTTGCATCCAATGTAAGTTTGCCTATTTTTCTTCCTTTTATTATCGTAGCCTCATTATTTCTTGGCTCGCCTTTCGTTGCCAATGATAGCGACATTTTCAACAAGGAATGGAATTTTGATCTGGTAAAAAATAATGTTCTGCAATATATTATTGGAAGTTTAATTTTAGCTGTTACCATGTCTTTAATTTCTGGAGTTGCTACTTTTCTTTTTTTGAATAAGGTAAGTCCGGATAATGAACGGTTATAATTTTCTTGAAGCTAAAAATTTAAACACATAAAAAAAGCACTCTCTGTGGAGTGCTTTTGCTTTTTATTTTTTTATGTATTCTTTCTGAATAACCGAAACAGCAGGAAAGTGATCGCTATAACCTCCTGTGAATCTATCGCCATCCCAAGATCTGAAAGGATAGCCTTTAAACTGTCCTTCTTTGTTTATTAAATAAGAAGGAGCGTAGATTTCAGCCTTAAAAATACTGTAAGTAGGGGTTATTTTTTCGGTTGAATATAAATTCTGAGAAACAATGATCTGATCGAATAAGTTACCAGAATCTCTATAAGCCAAAGAGGCAACACCAGCTTTAAACAGTTTGTACATTAGATTATAATACGGTGTTTTTTCTGATAATTCTGAAGGGCTTCCAACAGCACCTAGATATTTCTTTAAACTCGGACTTACCGGATCGTCGTTAAAATCTCCCATGGCAAATAATTTAATTCCCGGGTTTTCTGCGGAAATTTTATCCATTTCGTTTTTCAAAACCGTAGCGGCTGCATTTCTTTTTGCCTGAGAAACAGCTTCTCCTCCTCTACGAGAAGGCCAGTGATTCATAAAAACAGCAATTTTTTCACCGTCTAAATAGCCGATAGCTACGAGGACATCTCTGGTGTATTCTCTTCTGCCTTCTTCATTGAAGATTTTTATTTCCTTAGTATAAGAGTTTTCTAAAGTAAATCTGCTTTTCTGATAAATAATGGCGATATCTATTCCTCTCGAATCATAAGAATTGTAATGTACTATGCCATAATTGCTCTTTGCCAAAGCAGGCTGTTTGATGAGGTCCTGAATTACCTGTCGGTTTTCTACTTCTATCAGTCCGCAGATTACTGGGTTATCGTTGGTATATTGTCTTCCTAATTCGGAGATTACTTTTGCCTCATTGGCAAGTTTTTGATTATAGTATTTAGAACCCCATCTTTTTGGGCTTTTTGCAGTAAAATCATCTGCAAGAATCTGTTTTCTTATTACTTTTTTTCCAACCAAGTTTTCGTTGCTCCATTCACCGGTGTATTCTTCTGTTGTTTCAAGATACTTCAATGAATCTACAGGTACACTTCTGTGAAATTTTGGGTTAGAAAATGGTACTGTTCCGTCTATGTAATCTGCAGATACAATAGTATCCCATAAGTTTTCAACATTCAGAAAAGCAACAGCTGCTCTTTTTACCTGTTTCTGCTGAGAATAACCCACAAGAAACCACAATATGGCAAAAACTGACAATAATTTTTTCATGATATTATTAAATTCAAAAAATTGAGGGCTTAAAATTACACTTTTTTAAAATAAATAATAGATTAAATTATTTTAATAAATGATTTTTTCATTTAATCCATAAAAAGGGAGGATTGTTGTGATAATTGCGAAGTGTTAAGAATAATTAATAGAATAAAATGCTAAAAATGTTTTACTTAATGAAAATAATACTAAATTTGTTGCCCCTTAATAAAATAAGGTTTTAAAAATAAGTTTATTATGATTAAAAAACTATCCCTAATCTCTTTGTTTACTTTGCTCCCTGCATCGTATTACTACGCTCAAACTACTGTGTATGCGTATGTTAAAGGTCAGGACGGTAAGCCGGTTGAGAGAGCAGAGGTTGATCTTGAACAATCTGTAAATGACGTTACCGCAGACAAAATTGGTTATTTTCAGTTTGTAGATTTAATGCCTGGGCATTATCTTATTACCATTAATAAGCCAAACTTCGAATCTAAAACAGTTGAGTTTGATGTAACTGCAGATGAAAAAAGAAAAGACTTAGGTGTAATTGTTTTGAACAACAGTGCAGCAACCGATGCGGGCGTAGTTGTTATAGACGATTCTGCGGGTGATACCGAAGACGGAGGAAGCTCCATGCAGCCAACGGTTGGTCTTTTAAGCTCTGGAAGAGATGCATTTCAGAATGTTTCTGCTTTTGAATTGGGAGCTTATTGGTTCAGACCGAGAGGGGTAGATTTGAGATTTGAAGACGTTATTTTCAACGGAGTTTCTATGTCTAAAAGCGACGATGGGAAAATAGACTTCAGCAACTGGGGTGGTCTTAACGATGTTACAAGATATCCTTATGAGAATGTAGATAATATTACACCATCAGAATACGCTTTTGGTAACCTTGGTGGAGTTGTATATTATAATACAAGAGCATCATCATTCAGAAAGCAGACTTCACTTGCGTATTCATTTACGAACAGAAGCTACCTTCACAGAGCGATGGCAACGTATTCTTCTGGTCTTACTAAAAATGGATGGGCATTTACGCTTTCCGCAAGCCGAAGATGGGGAGATAAAGCAATTATTGATGGTGTTTACCAAGATTCTTATGCTTATTTCGGGGCAATTGAGAAGAAATTCAGTGATAGACACTCCATCAATTTAACAGGATTTGGTTCTCCTACTTACAGAGCCTCTAATGCTCCTAACACTCAGGAAGTTTACGACCTTATGGGGAAAAACTATAATTCATTCTGGGGATGGCAAGATGGTGAACAGAGAAATTCAAGAATCAGAAAGGTTTTTGAACCAATGTTTATGCTTACAGATTATTTGAAGTTAGGGAAATCCTCTAATTTAATCAATACAGTTTCTTACCAGATAGGAAGTGATGCAAGAAGCAGATTAGACTGGTTCCACGCAGCTGATCCTAACCCGACTTATTACCGTAAAATGCCTAGCTATGGTCTTTTAACTGCGGATGAATTCAAAGCACAGTCACAAATCGACTGGAACAGCCTTTACATGGCAAATTATCTGAATCTTAACGATATGAACGGTAAACCGAGAGGTGCTGTTTACAGTTTGGTTGAAGATGTAAATAAGGATAAAACATTCAACTTCTCTTCTCACTTCGATACTCATTTGAAGGATAACTGGAAATTGAATATCAACTTTAATTATCAAAATTTAAAATCGGATAATTTCAGAAGAATCAAAGATTTGCTGGGAGCTAATTTCGCCTATAATCTTAATGCTTTCAATAACGATGCAAAATATAATGCCGATGATGATAATGTAGAAAGAAGAGTAGGAGACAGAACACAGTATTCTTACATGTTTACAAGAAATCATTATTCATTAAATGTTTCTTCTGAAGTAGATTTCAATAAGTTTAATGTTGTTGCGTCTATTTTCAGTTCATATTCAGAATCTCAGAGAAATGGAGACTACAGAAGTGGTATTGCCAGATTTGCTGATAACTCTAAAGGAAAAAGTGCCGTTTATGACGCTTTAGATGCAGGTTTGAAAGCGAAAATTACGTATAAAATAAACGGTAAAAACTTTATTGTTTACAACGGTGCGTTTTTCAGCTTAGCTCCAACTCTTAACGAGATTTACATTAACCCAAGAATGGTAGATTATGTAACTCCGGGAGTTAAAAATCAAATTATTAATTCTAATGATTTGAGTTACATTACCAGAGGACAGATTTTGAAATTGAGAGTTACAGGTTTCTATACCACCATTAGTAATTCTACCGAAATTGCAAGATACTATGCAGATGTAACAGATGCAGTAGGAACATCTTTAAATACGCTTGTAAATGAAGCCATGACTGGTGTAAACAAGAGATATATGGGTGTAGAAGTTGGTTATGATGTTAAAATTACGCCAACCATTAATGCGATCGGTGCTGCAAGTATTGGAGAATACAAATTTACTTCTAATGCTAATGTATCTTCTTTTGATGACCTTAACGGTTTCCGAGGTGAAGAATTTTGGAAAGGACAGGCTAATATTAAAAATTATAAGGTAGCCGGAACACCTCAGAAAGCATTTTCTTTTGGATTAAAATATAACTCGCCTAAATATTGGTGGGTTGGTGCTTCTGCCAATTATTTAATGGATCAGTATCTGGATTTTTCTGCCTTAAACAAGACTCCATATATGTATATAGATCCTAATACGAATGATCCTTATCAGAATGTTACACCAGAACTTATTCAGCAATTAACTGCACAGAAGAAATTCGATGATCAGTTTATGTTGAATGCCAACGCTGGTAAGTCTTTCCTTTTTGGAAAATTCAGAATGGGAATAAGCGTTTCTGTTAACAATATCTTGAACAACAGAAATTATGTAACCGGAGGTTTTGAGCAAGGAAGAAATGTTTCTTTCCCGGCAGCTCTTGCAGATTCTGCAAAAGAATACCCTGCATTCGGACCAAAACTTTGGTATGACAGAGGAAGAACATTCTTCACAAATGTTTATTTTAGATTCTAATATTATAAAAATGAAAAAATATAATTCCATTTTAAAATATATTTTCGTGATGATTGCGGCTCTAATTATATCGGGCTGTGTACACGATGATAAGTATGATGATCCCAATCTTGCAGGAGTACAGTGTATTCAGGATTTTACTGCAAATACTTCTTTGAAAGAATTGAGAGAAAAATATACTCTCAATAACCCGAATAACAATGCTTATGTATTTCCAGCGGATAATACACCCAACGATCCTTCAGACGATTTGTATATTCAGGGATATGTAAGTTCAACAGATGAAACAGGAAACATCTATAAAACCATTTATATTCAGGATGCTTTAAAGGATCCTACCCATGGTTTTACCATAAGTGTAGATGCAGTAAGTACTTATACCAAGTTTCCTCAAGGTTCTAAGATCTATGTGAAAATTAATGGTCTTGCTGTTGGTGTTTATGGTGGAGTAGTTCAGTTAGGAGTAAAAACAGGTGCAGAAAACCAAAACAGTGCTGTATCTCGTATTCCGGAAAAAATGATTCCACAAACTATTTTCAGATCTTGTAATATAAGAGGACAAATTGTTCCTAAAATTATGACTTCTTCTCAGATGATTTCTGTAAACGATAATATGATTGGCTGTTTAATTCAAATGGATAATGCAGAATTCGATAATAAAATTTTGTGTACCAATTTTGCACCAAGCGGTGTTACTGTAGACAGAGCTATTAGAGATAATACTTCAGGTACTGCAAGAATTGTAAGAAACAGTGGTTATGCTTCATTTGCCAATCAGACACTTCCTTCAGGTAACGGTAAGTTTGTAGGAATTTACAGCAAATATAACAGCACTTATCAGTTGTACATTAATAAGGTTACAGATCTTGAGATGACAAAATTCCCAAGAATTGATGGAATTACAGCTGATCCTTGCCAATACAGCGATAATGGTTTAACACAGAAAACGGTTGCTGAAGTAAAGCAATTAGCGTCTAGTGCATTAACGCCTATTACTAATGATTTTGTTTTAAAAGCTAAAGTTATTGCTAACGATAAATCTTCCAACCTTTTCAAATATATTTATGTTGAAGATGCAACTGGAGGTATCAGAATTAATATTGATAAAACAAATTTATACAACGATCCTAGATTTGTTGTTGGAAAAGAAGTTTACATTAAATTGAATGGTCTTTACGTAGGTGCTGTTTCAGGAGAAATTCAATTAGGATCTCCATTTGGAGCTGTAGTAGGAAGAATTGCTGAGACGGATGTATATAAATACTTTTTCGATTCTAAAAAAGCAACTACTGCTGTTGTACCAACAGAGAGAACAATTAACCAAATTGGTATGGCAGATGTTGGAAGATGGGTTAAAATTAAAAATCTTCAGTTTATTGAAGGAGATTTAGAAAAAGTATATGCATCAGGATCTCCAACCAATAGAACTTTGGAAGACTGTTCTGGGAATAAAATTTTGTTGAGAACCAATAATAATGCAGATTTTGCCGGACAGGTTATAGAAGCCGGTAAGGGTGATGTATATGGTGTTCTAAGTGTATTTAATGGGACTTACCAACTTTTGATTACAGATGTTTTGGGAGCAGATTTAGACGATCCAAGATGTGATGGTTCTGTATATGTACCACTTCCTGTTTTGTACAGCGAAAGTTTTGCAGCTGGAGGATTTAATGCAGATTGGACAACTGTAAATGTTTTAGGTGCGCAGGTGTGGACAACTTCTAACCAAGGAAACCAGTCTAATTATTATGCAATGATGAATGGTTTTGCAGGAGGAAATAATGCAAATGAAGACTGGCTTATTTCTAAGTCTGTCAGTTTAGTTGGTAAAACTAAAGCAGCGGTAAGTTTTACAAGTGATGTAAGATATAATGGTAATGCATTACAGGTTTATGCAACAGACAATTTTACAGGAAATGTTGCTACTACAACTTGGGTACAGCTTCCTGCCACTTTAGATACCAATAATGCTGCTTTTGGTGATTGGGTAAGTTCTGGGAATGTAGACTTGTCTGCTTTTCTAGGAAAGAATGTAAGAATTGCATTCAAATATACCTCTACAACTTCTGCGGCAGCAACTTGGGAGATTGATGATTTTAAAATCAAAGGACAGTAATATTTTACTGAATAAATACTAAAAAGACGAACAGCAATGTTCGTCTTTTTTTATTGTCAAAATAACAGATTTTTGCATGTTTGTGGTATTAATTAGATGGATGTCCTTTTTAATCATAATACTCAAAAATCAACAGGCTTTTGTCATTCTGGAAGAATGTTGATATTATGAAATATAACGTTTTTATTCCTACAGAACGACAATGATAATGCAGAAAATAATTTATTGCTGATTGCGGAGAAATAGTTTAATTAAATTTTTTTTTGATTATTTAATAATCTGAGTTTAAGAAATGATTTTGTTTTTGATGAAAATAGTGAGATTCTTCTGCTTGAATCTTTTCCGATACCAAAATATTTCTTTATTCCTCTTTGGGATAAAATGATTATGTTTTGAAAATCAAATATTGAAGATTTTCCTTATCGGAAATTTATATTAGTTTGGTTTTCGACTAATTTCCCCTTTTTTTCGGATGATTTTTCAGTGGCAGGTTTCAGGATTATGTTTGTGGTTAGGATCTGTATTGGTACAGTTGATGTCATGCTCAGGAGAAACCTTCATAGCTGCTTTTTTGGGAGAAACGTAAGGAATACCCAGTTCTAAGCCTCGAATAATAAAAAGTCCGCCCAAAATAATCATCACAATAGGAATAAACTTTAAAATTTTCTGTCTGAATGCCTGGCTCATCAGGTTTCCCACCAAAACTACCGTAAACATAAAAGGAAGAGTTCCCAATCCAAATAAAGTCATATATAAAGCTCCCTGCCAAACTCCGCCACTTGCCAAACTTGCAGTAAGTGCCATATACACCATTCCGCATGGTAAAAACCCGTTAAGTATTCCGGTAGTGAATCTTGAACGGTAATCTGATTTCTGAAGCAGTTTTCCTAGGTTTAATTTAACCTTAAAAAGAAATTGAGATATGAATGGAATCTTCGAGGCGAAGTCTTTACCGCCAAACGAAAATAAAGCCATGATTATAAGCAAAACTCCAACAGTAATGGTTAAGTACCGCTGAAATCCCGCCATTTCAAATCCTTCTCCCACAATTCCCAGAATTGCACCTAAAAATGCATACGTGAAAATCCTTCCCAATTGATAGGTAAGATTCTGTAGATAGTAATTGGTCGCTTGCTTTTTGGTTAAACCCATTGATAATGCAATGGGACCGCACATTCCGATACAGTGAAATCCGGATGCGAAGCCTAAACCAATTGCAGAGATAATCAATGCTATTTCCATATCACATCATAGTCGAGTCTATAATCGGTTTTATCTTTTACCCAACTTAGTCTTAGGGTATAGTTTCCTGGTTTTAAAACTGAAGCAGGTATCGTAAAAGCGTTATTGGCATCTAATTGAACAGATTTTTTGATGTCTAAATTTTGGTCATCAGATCTGTTTAGAACAAAACTCACCTTAGTATCCGAATTTTTGATGTCTTTAGGGAAGGTTAATGTTATTCCGTTTTGAGCTTGAGAATATTTAGGTTTTTCCTGCAATTTATCTGCACGGTTTTTAGCATCAATTACAGATTGATACTGAAGCTCTTCTTCATAGTAATGTTCTGTAACCATTTCAGAATTTTTTTGTCCGTTAGGAAATAAAAATAACATGGCTAAAATAAATATAATAAAAGAGGCTAAGGCTACAACAATACCATGTCCCCAAGTGAAATTTTTCATAATTTTTTCTTTAAAACTGTAATTTAAAAGGTCCTTCGAAGTAAGTTTGGTAAGAGTCTACTAATTTTCCTTTCATATCATAAACCCCGATTGTGATGTTTTGTTTCGACAAATTCATTTCAGCTTCTGGAAAGCTGATGCTTATGGTTCCCTTAGCAATTTTATCTCTTTCAACGGTAATGGTACTCGAACCACTGAAATTAATTTCTGCGTGGGAAGGATCAATTACTTTTACGGTAACAATTTTTTTATCGTTGGTTTTATTTAAGAATGTGTAATTGTAGGTATTGGTAATTTTACCATCTCGTACGAAGAATGTACTTCCTGCCGGTTTAATGAATTTTGCTTCCATATCTCCTCTGTTGTACAGAAGAAATCCTAAAAATCCTACCAATAGTGCCAATACTATGGCAAAACCTTTCATTCTTCCTGTAAATTTAAAAGGTATTTCTTTTTCAATTTCATTTTCAGAAGCATATCGGATAAGACCTTTTGGCAATCCTACTTTATCCATTACTTCATCACAAGCATCAATACAGGCAGTACAGTTTACGCATTCCAGCTGTTGTCCGTCACGGATATCAATCCCGGTAGGGCAAACCACTACGCATTGCAGACAATCTATACAATCTCCTTTTCCTGCAGCTTTTCTGTCTTCGCCTTTTCTCCATTTAGAACGATTTTCTCCTCTTTTAAAATCGTAAAAAACGTTGATGGTATCTTTATCTATCAAAACTCCCTGTAGTCTTCCGTAAGGGCAAACCAAAGTACAAACCTGCTCCCTGAACCATGCAAATACAAAGTAGAAAGCAGCCGTGAACAAAATCATTACCATAAAGTTTGTTGGGTTTGCAAAAGGTCCTTCGGAAATGATTTTTAAAACCTCTTCATATCCCACAATGTACATAAACATAAAATGGGTTATAATGAGAGATATAATGATGTAGATAGACCATTTAAGGCTTCGTTTCCATATCTTTTCGCTGTTCCATTCCTGCCTGTCGAGTTTCATTTGCTTATTGCGGTCTCCTTCTATTGCAAACTCTATTTTACGAAATATAGATTCTAAAAAAATTGTCTGAGGACAAATCCATCCGCAGAAAATTCTTCCGAAAGCAATCGTAAACAAGATGATGAATATAAGAGATGCAATGGCACCCAGTGTAAGTATAAAGAAATCTTGAGGATAAAATGGTTGTCCAACGATAAAAAATTCTCTGTCGATGACATTGAACATAAAAAATGGGTTGCCATTAATTTTTATAAAAGGTATTGTAAAATATACCAGCAATAATACAAAACTTACAATATTTCTGTAATTGGTATATTTACCTTTTGGTTTTTTAGGAAAAATCCATTTTCTTTTACCGGACTGTTCCATTGTGCCTATAGAATCTCTATAAGTCTCAGGATCTAAAACCTGGCCTTGTCCACCGCGTGCGGCTTCATTCTCTGTTTTTGACATTTCAAACTAGTTTTAAAACGAAAAAACATAATTCGTTACTATTTTTATCTAATAACAAATTATGTTTTTTCATATATTTTCTAAATTTTAATTACTTTTTTTCCCAATGAGCTTCTGTACCGTATGGAGGAGCTCCTCCTTCAGCAGGCGTAATTGGTTTTTTAAGCTGATTAATTGAGTATACATAAGCTGCAACATTCTGAATGTCGTTTCCTGTAAGTACACCGTTTTTCCCCCAAGCCTGCATGGCTGTTCCGGTAACACCGTTTTCCACTACATGAAATACATTTTTGAATAAAGTTTTTTCAGGTTGATTGTGCCAATAATTATCAGTAAGGTTAGGACCAATTCCTCCTTTACCTCCGTCTGAGTGACAAGATACACAGTTGGTTTTGAAAACTTCTTCACCGGCAGCAATATTATCTTCAGAAAACTCTGCAGTTTCAATAGTTACAGGTGGCTGTTCTTCCATGTACTTTTTAACGCTGGCTTCCTGTTCTTTGTATTCTGCATCATATTCTTTAAGTGGATGTGCAAAGTCTGTAAAAGAGAATGCAAAAATGTATACTACACAGAAAACAGTTCCAAACCAGAATAAACCGATCCACCATTTTGGAAGCTGATTATCTAATTCCATAATCCCATCGAACCCGTGGTCGATAAGAATATCTTTTTCTTCAGTTTCAGATTGCTTTTTGAAGGCAGCCATGTACTGTCTTTTTAAGAAAGGTATTTTCTTCTCAGCAAGATAAGCTGCTTTTTCACCGTCTGATAACTTCCCGAAATTTTTGTTTTCGATTAAATCTCCAATTGCACTGTGAATGTAGGCCAAAATTGCACCAATTATAACAGTACCCCAGAAATAAAGTGAGGAAAAAAACGAATAGTCTTGTACAAATAAATAATAGAAAACAATTAAAAGTCCCGTTATTATTAAAATGTTTACAAAAACTGGTGTTCTTTGTTTCATAATAAAATAGTTTAATTTTTTAAATTGAAATCATCCTCATCATCTCCAAGCGGAGCATGTTCTTCTTCCTTATAATATTTTTTAGGTCGGCTAAAAACATAAA
This sequence comes from Chryseobacterium oryzae, assembly GCF_022811665.1. Taxonomy (NCBI): domain Bacteria; kingdom Pseudomonadati; phylum Bacteroidota; class Flavobacteriia; order Flavobacteriales; family Weeksellaceae; genus Chryseobacterium; species Chryseobacterium oryzae. Next base: position 2,861,218 of record NZ_CP094529.1, on the reverse strand, counting down.
TTATAAGACCAACGAAAAACAGCATAAAGAATATCAGAGCCAATGTTTGGTAAAAACCAGCGTTGTCTGTATTGGATAATATGTCTTTAAAGTTTTGCGGAATCATCAGTAACTTTTTAAAATTTAGTTAGTACTTGCTGTTTTAATTTCAGTTGTTTTAATATCTGTACCTAATCTTTGTAGATACGCAATTAAAGCAACTATTTCTTTCTTCTCAAGTTCACCTTGTGGTCTTTTCGCATATGCACTCTTCAAATCTGCTGCTTGTACAAATATGTCTTTTACAATTTTTGCTGCCTGATTATCTGCCCACTGATTTGCGGTGTCAATTTCAGCTTTTGTATAAGGTACGTCATAAACCTGCTTCATGAAAACAATTTTGTCAACCATTTTAGATCTGTCTAAATTATTAGCAATTAACCAAGGGTAACGAGGCATGATAGAACCGGCAGATGTAGATCTTGGATTAAACATGTGCTTATAATGCCAAGAACTTGGGTTTTTCCCTCCTTCTCTGTGCAAATCTGGTCCTGTTCTTTTAGATCCCCAAAGGAAAGGTCTGTCATATACAAATTCTCCAGCTTTAGAATACTGTCCGTTTTTACCGTTAAATCTTACGATTTCATCTCTAAAAGGTCTTACCATTTGAGAGTGACAAGCATTACAACCCTCACGGATATATAAATCTCTACCTTCTAACTCAAGTGGTGAATAAGGTTTTACAGCAGAAATGGTAGGTACACTTTTCTTTAGTGATAGAGTAGGGATGATTTCTACCATACTTCCTACAGAAATAGTAAGCAATGATAATATGGTTAATAAAGTTGGCATTCTTTCCAACCAAAGGTGGAATCCTTCTCCTTCTTTTCTCTTATTTCCAATATTTGCCAATGCAGGAGCTTCGGCAGGAACTTCTTTTTGGAATGATCCTTTTCTAATGGTCTTATATACGTTAACAACCATTAATAATCCTCCAGTAAGATAGAACAATCCTCCAACAAATCTCATTTTAAAGTAAGGAATGATTGCTGTTACAGTATCAAGCCAGTTTTTCCACAATAAAGTTCCGTCCGGATTAAACTGCTTCCACATCAAACCTTGTGTAAATCCTGAAATATACATTGGGACAGCATAGAAAATAATTCCTAAAGTTCCCAACCAGAAATGCCAGTTAGCCAATTTTACAGACCATAGTTTCGTTCTCCACATAACAGGTACCAAGTAGTAAATAACTCCAAAAGCCATGAAACCATTCCATCCTAAAGCTCCTAAGTGAACGTGACCAATTACCCAATCCGTAAAGTGTCCGATTTTATTAATGTTTTTTGTTGCTAATAATGGACCTTCAAATGTTGCCATACCGTAGCAAGTAACAGCTACTACAAAGAATTTTAGAATAGGATTATCTCTTACTTTGTCCCAAGCTCCTCTTAGAGTTAATAATCCGTTCAGCATTCCTCCCCAAGACGGTGCAATAAGCATGATAGAGAACCCGGTTCCTACTGCCTGTGCCCAAGCTGGTAAAGCAGTATATTGAAGGTGGTGAGGTCCCGCCCAAATATATACGAAAATTAAAGACCAGAAGTGAATAATTGATAGTTTATACGAGAAAACCGGTCTGTCTGCCGCTTTTGGTAAAAAGTAATACATTAGACCAAGTACCGGAGTTGTTAAAACGAAAGCAACTGCATTGTGTCCGTACCACCATTGTACAATGGCATCTTTTACACCAGCGTATGCAGAATAAGATTTCCAACCTGTGAAAGACAAAGGAACTTCTAAATTATTGAAGATATGAAGCATTGCAACAGCTACCCAAGTTCCCAGATAGAACCAAATTGCAACATAAAGGTGCCTAACTCTTCTTTTCTTTATCGTAAGGAGCATATTTACCCCGAAAATAACCCATGATATAGCAATAAGTATATCGATTGGCCACTCATGTTCTGCATATTCTTTAGAAGTGTTTATCCCCATAAAGAATGTAATGAAAGTAGCAACAATCATAATTTGCCACGTCCAGAAATGAATCCAAGAAAGTGTATCACTATACATTCTTGTTTTCAGTAATCTTTGTAAAGAGTAATAAACTCCTACGTAAACGATGTTACATACGAATGCGAAAATTACCGTGTTGGTATGTAGCATTCTGATTCTTCCGAAGCCTAATGCACCATTCGTATTAATTAAACCTTGTATGTTTCCTGACGCCAGACTTTTGATTGTTTCGTCATCAGTCCCGAACAAAAATTCAGGAAGCTCAGGATAGAAAAGCATCAATGCTGCCGTAAGTCCGAATACAAAACCAATGATCCCAAAGACTATGGTTGCGTATAGGAATGCACGAACAATACTGTTGTCATAACTAAACTTTTGTGTCTCCATATTAACTATTCACTTTTTTCTTCAAATTTATTATTATCTCCTTTTTTATCGTTTTCGTTGCTCGAAACGGGATTTTCTTCTTTGATTTCATCAGAGTCAAAGAGGATTCTTACAGCCGGAGATTCGTCGTCCTCAAACTGTCCTTTTCGGGCATACACTATAAAAACGACCAAAAAAACGGCAGCTAATGAAACGCTGCATAAGATCATTAAATATAGAATATCCATCTGGCAACAAAATTAACCTATTTACGGGGTTCAAATTTAGTGAAAAATAATGACTTTCATCACAAATTAAGGGTTTTGAATAATTTAAAATTAATCTAAATAAGCGATGTTAAGCAGACTTTTTAAAGTGTTTTTTACCCAAAATCCATGTTGAGACTGTAGTAAATGTTATTACAGATATAGAACTTATCGGCATGATAATCGCGGCAAATAAAGGACTCATATTTCCGGTTACTGCAAAGCTCAAACCAATAATATTATAAAGAAAACTGATTACGAATGTAGATTTTACAATGTTGATAGATCCTTTGCAAACACTCAGATAATCATTTAGTTGTGTTACTTTTTCGCCATTTATAATAACGTCTGACGATGGGGTGAAGCTGTTGCTGTCGTCAGAAATGGCAACACCAACATTGCTTTGTTTTAGAGCGCCTGCATCATTAAGTCCGTCACCTAACATCATTACTTTCGATCCGTCATTCTGAAGGTTTTGGATGTAATCCAGTTTGTTTTCTGGGCTCTGGTTAAATGCCATTGCGCTGCAGTTCGGAATGATTTTTTTAAGCTGATCTTCTTCGGAAGAATTGTCTCCGCTTAAAATAAATATTTTGTAATGGGTAAGTTTTGTAAACAGCTTTTTAAGATTTTCTCGATATTCATTCTTGAAAATAAACTTTCCTAAAAACTGATTGTTTTTACTTACATAGACGGCGGTTTCAAGATTTTTAGATTCCTGATCGTTGTATTTTGCAGAACCAATCTTGTAAATATTTTCTCTTACATTAGCAGAATAGCCTTTGCCTGAAATTTCTTCAAAATGATCAACCGGGAAATATTCATCCTGAACATTGAGAAATTCGTAAAGTGATTTAGAAAGTGGATGGTTGGAGTTTTTAACTAAAGTTTTAATGTTTAACAAGTCAAACTCCTGAATTTCAGAACCTTCGTATTCTATATTGGATTTCTTTCTATGGGTGATTGTTCCTGTCTTATCAAAAACCAGCGTGTCTACTTTTGCTATTTTTTCTATTGTTAAAGTATCTTTTACATAAAATTTATTTCTGCCCAAAATCCTCATTATATGCCCGAAAGTAAACGGAGAAGATAATGCTAAAGCGCACGGACACGCAATAATCAGTACAGCAGAAATAACTTGAAACATCGTTTCCAAATCAATAAAATACCAATAAGTTCCGGAAATAATGGCAATTCCTAAGATAATAAATGTGAAATATTTACTGATGTTATTGATGAGCGTATCCAGCCCTGTTTCATGTTTCTTGAACGCTTCTTTATTCCATAGCTGGGTGAGGTAACTCTGGTCTACGTTTTTAATTACTTCCAGTTCTAAAGAGGATCCTATTTGCTTTCCGCCTGCAAAAATCTTGTCTCCCGGATTTTTAGAGATACTTGCACTTTCGCCGGTAATAAAGCTGTTGTCGATATTTCCTTTTCCGTTAATCAAAATAGCATCTACGGGAATAATTTCCTGGTTTCTAACCAAAATTCTGTCTCCAATTTTTATTTCGGAAAGAAGGATGTTGTCTTGTTTTCCGTTAAAATCGACCTTTGTAACAGCAATTGGATAAAAAGATTTGTAATCTCTGTCGTAGGAAAGCGAGCTGTAGGTTCTTTTTTGAAACATTTTTCCTAAAAGCATGAAAAATAAAAGTCCGCACAAAGTATCAAAATATCCAGGTCCGTAATCTGTGGCAATTTCGTACACGCTTCTACTGAATAATACAAAAATTCCCAGAACAATAGGGACGTCAATATTCACTATTTTATTTTTCAAACCATACCACGCAGATTTGTAATAATCTGATGCAGAATAGAATACTACAGGAATGGAAAGAATAAACATTAATATTCTGAAAAGACCTTTGTAATGCTGCATCCAAACATCTTCGCCACCAATATATTCTGGAAAAGCGAGAAACATTCCGTTTCCGAAAGCAAATCCTGCAATTGCAAGTTTTACCAAAAGAGATTTGTCTAAATTTTCTTCACCTTTATCTGCGGTTTCAAGGCTTATTGCAGGTTTATAACCTAAATTGGTGAGAAATTTTGCAACATCACTCAGCTTGAGTTGGTTATGGTTGAAAGAAATCTGAAGTGTTTTTCTTGTAAAATTAACCTGAGAATAATTGATGTCCGGGTGCAAAGTGTGTAGGCTTTCTAACAGCCAAATACAAGAAGAACAGTGGATTACCGGTATTTTAAATGTTACAAGACTCGTATTACCTTCAGAAAAATCGGTCAGTCTTTCAAAAATTTCAGGTGTGTCGAGATAATCAAATTGAGAAGCATCATCATCAGAAGGACGAATTCCTGCCTTTTTGTTCAGTTCGTAAAAATTACTAAGATTATTGGTATTCAGAATTTCATAAACAGATTTGCAGCCTGTACAACAGAAAATTTTTTCATCGAAAGAAATTCTTTCCTTTTCTATCTCTTGTCCGCAATGAAAACAGTTCTCGCTCACCTTCATAAATTATTGACTTACAAAATTATAACATTTTTTTTTGTTTATCGGGTTAAAATGTTCTATTTTTGTGATAAATGTCATAAAAATGCCGCAAGAACAACAGATAGCCATTGAAGAAAGATTTGCTAAAATATTTAATGATGAATCATTCCGAGAAAGGCTGAATACCGAAGATTTTGAAAAATATATTAATGCTAAGAAAAAATTCAGTTTTGGAAAGCATGACGTTATTTTCGAAGATGGTGAAACGCCAAAAGGTGTTTTTGTTTTGGAGAAAGGTGCGGCGAAACTCTCAAAATCGGGTGCATTTGGTAAAGATCAAATTCTTAGGTTTATAAAAGAGGGAGATATTATCGGTTACCGGTCTTTGCTTTGCGGAGAAAATTTTCAGGCAAAAGCAGAAGCAATGACGGATATTGAAGCTACTTTTTTACCTGCAGATGTATTTATGTACCTTCTTGAAGTAGATTCTCAGCTTTCTTTTGTAATGCTTCAGAAAATTTCTTACGAACTTGGAGAATCTTCTAATACGATTACATTTTTGGCGCAAAAAACTGTTAGAGAACGACTTGCAGAGATTTTATTGCTTTTGGAACAGAAATTAGGAACCGATCCTGAAGGTTTTATAAAAATTTCGTTAACGAGAGAAGAAATAGCAAATATTATTGGTACTGCCACAGAAAGTGCTATACGGTTGATTTCTGAATTTAAAGGAGATCATCTGATTGAGGTTGATGGAAGAAATATTAAAATTCTGAATCACGAAAAACTAATGAAACTGGGGCACGTAGTTTTGTAGATAACAAATGATGGTTGATTGGTTAAATCAATCATTATTTTTTTATACACAAAATCTGGCAGAACAGGAAAGTTCATTTATCATACTTATTACTCATTTATTATATTATGTCTGTACATTCTGAAATTAAAAAAGTTACGACTGAAACCTTACGAAAAATGAAGTTCGATAAGGAAAAAATTACCATGCTTACCGCTTACGATTTTACCACGGCGAAAATGGTCGATGCCGGAGGAATTGATGCTGTTTTAATTGGAGATTCCGCAGCAAATGTAATGGCAGGTTTCGAAACTACACTTCCTATAACTTTGGATCAGATGATTTATCATACACAAAGTGTTGTAAGGGGTATAGATAGAGCTTTGGTTGTTGCAGACCTTCCTTTTGGTACCTACCAGAGTAATCCGGATAAAGCATTGGAGTCTGCTGTAAGAATGATGAAAGAAGGTGGAGCTCACGCTGTAAAAATAGAAGGCGGAAAAGAAATTTCAAAATCTATTAAAAAAATTATTAATGCCGGAATTCCTATTATGGGGCATTTGGGATTAACGCCACAGTCTATTTATCAGTTCGGAACTTATAAAGTAAGAGCTAAGGAAGAAGCTGAAGCTGAAAAACTGATTAGCGACGCGAAATTACTCGAAGAGCTTGGTTGTTTTGCGGTGGTTTTAGAAAAAATACCCGCAGATTTGGCTAAAAAGGTTACCGAAAGTATTTCAATACCAACCATCGGAATCGGAGCGGGTTCCGATTGTGACGGACAGGTTTTGGTATATCACGATATGGTTGGGATGAACAAAGGTTTTTCTCCTAAATTTTTAAGAAGATATTTAGATTTGTATACAGAAATTACCGGAGCGGTTTCGCAGTTTGTAAAGGATGTGAAAACTTCAGATTTTCCTAATAAAAACGAAAGCTATTAATGAGAAATAATTTACAGGCAGCACAAGGAATACTTTCTATCTTAGCGATCATCTGTATTGCTATAGGTTGGTTAAATCTATTTTCTGAGAGTGTTAACTCACTTATATCCGGTAGGTTATTTTATATTCTGATAGGGTTGAGTTTTATCTTGCAGGCACCATTGCTGATTAATACTAAATTTAAATATCCGATGTATGCAGCCGCTACGTTATGTATTATCGGAGCATTTTTACCATTAGATTCCAGCTTTTCTTACATGAAAACTGTAGGATTGTTTGGTGGAGTGATTATTTCGTTTACCAACAGATCTGCTGTAAGATAATGTAAAAAAATTCCATTAAAGATATTGCATAAATAGCTTTAATGGAATTTTTTTTAAATCAGTTCTTCATCCTGAAAATACTGAATAATAGCTTTTTTCATTAAAAGCTGCTGTTCGTTGGGCTTCAATTCCGGAAGTTTTTCGACTTCTTCAAAATGAGGATAGCCATCATCATCGTAATGTGAAAATTTAAAATATCCGAAAGGCTCCAACAAACGGCAAACTGCGATATGAAGGAGGTTTACTTTATCATCTTTGGTATATTTCTGCTGTCCGCTTCCTAATTCCTGCACTCCGATTAGAAAAAGATATGTTTCTATAGGTGCATTTTTTTCAGTTTCGAAATTTTCGCTGAAAAAGTGTTCTATTTTTTGCCAGTATTCTGCTTCGTTAATCATAATTGGTATTTGATAAATGATGATTGATGAAAGTTCTTAATAATAATTTTAAAAATTTAATTTTTTAATTATTGCCTTTTATCAATCATTAATAAAAATGCATATTCTAGTGCGTCTTCCTTTAAAGATTCGAATCTTCCGCTTGCTCCTCCGTGCCCCGAACTCATATCTGTTTTGAAAATAAGGATGTTGTCATCGGTTTTCAATTCTCTCAGTTTGGCTGTCCATTTTGCGGGTTCCCAATATTGAACCTGAGAATCGTGGAAGCCGGTTGTTATGAGAATATTCGGGTAATGTTTTGTTTCCACATTGTCGTAAGGCGAATATTCTTTCATGTAATGGTAATATTCCTCATCGTTGGGATTTCCCCATTCATCGTATTCTCCGGTGGTTAAAGGAATAGTTTCGTCTAACATGGTGGTAACAACATCCACAAAAGGAACTTGTGCAACAACCCCGTTGAATAGAGTGGGTTCGTAATTCATTACTGCACCTACCAAAAGTCCGCCTGCGCTTCCGCCCATCGCATACAAATGTTTCGGTGAAGTGTAGTTTTCCTCAATTAAAAATTTTCCGGCATCAATAAAATCAAAAAAAGTATTTTTCTTGAATAACATTTTACCGTCTTCATACCATTCTCTTCCCAAATATTCTCCTCCTCGTATATGAGCAATGGCATATATGAAACCTCGGTCGAGAATAGATAATCTCACATTCGAAAAACTGGCATCCACAGTATGACCATAGCTTCCGTAGCCGTATAAAAGAAGTGGTGTTTCTGCAGATTTTTTGGTGTCTTTATGATAGACAAGAGAAGTTGGTATTTTAGTTTCTCCATCCCGAGAATTTGCCCAAATTCTTTCGGAAATATAGTTTTCCGGATCGAATTTTCCTCCCAAAACTTCCTGCTGTTTCAGCATTTTGGTTGTTTTGTCTTTCATATTGTACTCGTAGGTAGTACTTGGTTTTGTAAGAGAAGTGTACCCGTAGCGAAGGATTTCTGTGTCAAATTCCAAGTTAATTCCGATATAAGCGGTATAAGTAGGATCGGAAAAATTCAAATAATGAGATTCCTGATTTTTTTCGTCAATAATTTTTATCTGAAGCAAACCTTCTTCTCTTTCTTCAAGAACCAGATAATTTCTGAAAATTTCAAAACCTTCCAATAAAATTTCCGGTCGGTGCGGAATAACATCTACCCAGTTTTCCATTCCGCAATGGTCTATTTTTGTTTTTACAAGTTTGAAATTGGTAGCATCATCGGCATTTGTAATAATATAAAATTCATCTTCGTAGTGTTCCACAGAATATTCAAGATCGTCTATTCTGGGCTGAATTACTTTCCAGTCTGCAAAAACATTATCTGCCGGAATAAAATGATGTTCATCTGAAATTGTGCTTGAACTCGCCATGAAGATATATTTCATGGATTTCGTTTTGAAAACATTTACATCAAAAGTTTCATCCTCTTCATGAAAAATGAGTACATCTTCAGAAGAATCGGTTCCCAATCTGTGTCTGTAAACTTTATATGCACGAAGACTTTCATCTTTTCTAATGTAAAAAACATGCACATTATCGTTTGCCCAAACTGCTTTTCCGGTAGTATTTTCTATCGTGTCAGGAAGTATTTCGCCGGTTTTTAAATCTTTAAAATTAAGATTGTAAATTCTTCTTCCCACATTGTCGGAGGAAAAAGACGCAAGATTATTATCTGGACTTACGGCAACATTAGCTACTTCGAAGAAATCCTGTCCATCGGCAAGAATATTTACATCAATAATTATTTCCTCTTCATGATCGAGAGATTGATGTTTTCTGCAGAAAATAGGATATTCTTTTCCTTCCTCGTATCGTACAATATACCAGTAGCCATTAAAAAAATAGGGAAGAGATTCATCATCCTTTTTGTAGCGAGCTTTCATTTCTTCGTAAAGTTCTTCCTGCAACTGCTCTGTATCTTTCATGACAAAATCTGCGTATGCATTTTCTTCTTCCAGATATTTAATTACATCGGGGTTTTCTCTTTCATTCATCCAGAAATAAGCATCGTTTCTTTTATCATCATGCATTTCCAGTATTTTTTCTATTTTTTTTGCCTTTGGAGGTTTCATCTATGTAAATTCTTGTTCAAATGTAATTAAAAAAAAACCATCTTACCTTTTGGGAGCAAGACGGCTTAATTGTGTGAAATTTTTAGCTTTATTTATGTAAAGCTTTAATATATTTTTCCAATGCCATAGTCATGGAAGGTGTTTCTTTTGTAGGAGCCATTAAATCTACTTTTAATCCTGCTTCTTCAGCCGCAGCAGAAGTGGTTGGTCCAAAAACTCCAATTTTGGTATCTTCTTGTTTGAAATCTGGAAAGTTTTGCTGTAAAGATTTAATTCCTTGCGGACTGAAAAAAATCAACATATCGTATTCCTTTATGTTGATGTCGGTAAGGTCGCTGCAAACGGTTCTGTACATAATTGCTCTCGTCCATTCTACATTGGATGCCTCCATTGTTTTTACAATATCCGGACTTAAAACGTCTGAAGATGGCAGTAAATATTTTTCGGCAGGAAATTTTTTGAAAAGAGGCAATAGATCTGAGAAATTCTTCTCACCAAAGCTAATCTTTCTTTTTCTGTATACAATATGCTTTTGAAGATAATTGGCAATGGCTTCCGATTGGCAGATATACCGCATCGTATCGGGAACTGCAAAGCGTAATTCTTCAGCAAGTCTAAAGTAATGGTCTATCGCATTTTTACTGGTAAAAATAATACCGGTATACTGCGTAAGATCTATTTTTTGTGTTCTGAGTTCTTTATTGTCTACACCTTCTACGTGGATAAACGGGCGGAAGTCAATCTTTATTTTTTCCTTCTTCGCAATTTCCATATATGGAGAAGACTCACTCGGCGCTGGTTGAGAAACCAATATTGATTTTATTCTCATCTGTACTCTATTAAATAAATAATAACTTCCATAGCATCAGAATTGGTGCCATTTGGAGCGTGCAAATATACAAAAATTTATAATACCATTTTTGAGGTAATATGTTGTTTCTGTGAAACAAATAGAAAAACAGTTTGAAAATGAATACGAAACCAAAGAAACAGAGATAGTAAACAAATGCTCTATTTCTGTCGATAGGGAAATAATAATGTGCAACACAGAGAATTATCATCAAGATAGAAAAAATGAAGTAAAACTTGGTCGCTGTAAAATAGAAAATACTCCATTTTTTGCCATCGCCTATAGACTGATAAAGTAAATAACCTAAACAGGATCTAACTAGATAGAATAAAGAAACTACAATTAAAGTATATCCTATTTTATTAAGCTGATAACCAAAAGGCTGAATTTCTGCAACGTATTTCGGAACAAAAGGAATGTACTGTGAAACCAATACACTAAAGCAAGATACTGTTATTACCGATGTGATAATCCAACTCGGGAAATTGTTGCTTGCATCGTAATATTTCTGAAGCAGAAAATCTTTTAAATTCGCTTCACGTTCTACCACATTCATCATAAAAATATAAAGAAACAGGCACACAACTATAATAAGAACAACCCAATCGTTATTTTCGGGTATTCTTACTTGGTTTACAAAATTCTGGGTTGATGGCAAAAGAAATTTTTTGCAAAATTATAGATTATTTTGTATAAAATAAAAAACTTAAATAAACTATCTTTGCAAACTGAAATGAAAAAACTTGTCATAATTCCAACTTACAACGAAAAGGAAAATATAGAATCTATAATTTCTGCAGTTTTTGCATTGGAAGATGATTTTCATATTTTGGTGGTAGACGATACTTCTCCCGACGGAACCGCAGATTTGGTGAGAGCTTTGCAGAAAGATTTTCCGCATTATCTTCATTTGTCTGTAAGAAAAGTAAAAGATGGTTTGGGCAAGGCTTATATTCATGGTTTTACATGGGCTATAGAAAATCAGTTCGATTATATTTTTGAGATGGACGCCGATTTTTCTCATGATCCTAAAGATCTTCCAAGACTTTTTGAAGCTTGTAAAAATGCAGACATGGCAGTGGGTTCTAGGTATTCTAAAGGAGTAAATGTGGTTAACTGGCCTATGGGAAGAGTACTGCTTTCATATTTTGCTTCAAAATATGTGAGATTTATTTTAGGATTGCCCATACACGACACGACTGCAGGATTTGTATGTTTTTCAAGAAAAGTACTTGAAGAAATAGGGCTGAATAATGTTAGGTTGAAAGGATATGGGTTTCAAATTGAAATGAAATTCAGAGCTTTCAAAAAAGGGTTTAAAATTGTTGAAGTTCCCATTATCTTTACCAACAGAATTTTGGGCGAAAGTAAAATGAACGGAGGTATCATCCACGAAGCTGTATTTGGAGTCTTAAATTTAAAATGGAAATCTTTAATCAACAGATTGTAAAATTCAGGATAGATTTCCTAACTACGATTTCAAGCTGAAAAAATAATTCCAATATAAAATAGCAAGATTTATATTTGTACTAAGTTCTTCAAATATTTAAAATCAACAAAAATGATCTGTCTGTACATAATTTTAAAAACAAAAAAAGGAAGTTGATGAAGAAGTTTATAGGTTTTTTTATCTTTTTGTTTGTTTTATCCTGCACGGAATATGTTGATAAGCCTAAAAATCTTGTCAGTAAAAGTACAATGGCAGAAATTATTGCTGAAATGGCAATCAACGATCAAATTATGTTTTTGTATCCGGGGAAAAGTTTGGAAAGCGAAACCCGTTTTATTCTGAAATCCCATAACATTAAAACTGCAGATTTTGTCGAAAGCTACAAATATTACGTTATTAAACAGGAAATGAGAGGTATTGTAGAAGATGCCCAGGAAATTCTTAAGGATAAAGATCCAAAAGCTGCAGAGAAAATTGAAAAAGAATCTGAACAGATTATTAATAAAGAGCTGCCTACTTTAGAACGTAGGTAATTGATGTTTTGCCGAGTTGTAAAATCCGGTAAACAATGATAAAAGTAATAAAATGAATTTTTTTAATATAGAGAAAACCTCAGAAGGAAAAGCGAGAGCGGGAGTTTTATCTACCGATCACGGAAGTATTCAAACGCCTATTTTTATGCCTGTTGGTACTGTTGCGAGTGTAAAAACGGTTCATCAGAGAGAAATAAAGGATGATGTAAAGGCGCAGATTATTTTAGGAAATACCTATCATCTCTACCTTCGTCCAGGAATGGAAGTAATGCAGGAAGCGGGAGGTTTACATAAATTTATGAACTGGGATCTTCCTATTCTTACCGATTCAGGAGGTTTTCAGGTGTTTTCACTTTCTGGAAGTAGAAAAATGTCTGAAGAAGGGGTTAAATTCAAGTCGCATATAGACGGAAGTTATCATTTATTCACGCCAGAAAAATCAATGGAAATCCAAAGACAGATTGGAGCCGATATTTTTATGGCATTCGATGAGTGTGTTGCATATCCGTGCGATTACAACCAAGTGAAACTTTCTATGGAAATGACGCACCGTTGGTTGAAGAGATGCATAGACTGGAATGAGAAAAATCCTGAACTTTATGGTCATAAACAAAGATTTTTTCCAATTGTACAAGGTTCCACATTTTCAGATTTAAGAAAAATTTCTGCTGAAGTAATTGCCGAAGCAGGAGCAGAAGGAAATGCAATTGGAGGACTTTCTGTGGGAGAACCAGAAGAAGAAATGTACAGAATTACCGATGAGGTTACCGATATTTTACCAAAAGAGAAACCTAGATATTTAATGGGAGTAGGAACTCCTTGGAATATTCTGGAATCTATTGGTTTGGGAATTGATATGATGGATTGTGTAATGCCTACCAGAAATGCAAGAAATGCAATGCTGTTTACTTGGCAAGGTGTTATGAACATGAAAAACGAAAAATGGAAGAAAGATTTTTCTCCGTTGGATGAGTTTGGGACAAGCTTTGTAGATCAGGAATATTCTAAGGCATACGTAAGGCATTTATTTGTATCTAAAGAATATCTTGCAAAGCAGATTGCATCAATTCACAACCTTGCTTTTTATTTGGATTTGGTAAAAGTTGCAAGAGAGCATATTTTGGCGGGAGATTTTTATCAGTGGAAAGATTCTGTAGTACCTGTACTCAGACAAAGGCTTTAGAAACTATTTATGCTTAAAATTGTAGACGGATATATCGTAAAGAAATACCTCGGAACTTTCGGGTTTATGTTGGTATTGCTTTCTATTGTGGTATTGGTTATAGATGTTCAGCAGAAAATCCCACGTATAGAAAATGCAACAGCGTTGGATCCTAAACTTACGGTAAGCTATTTTTTGGTTCATTTTTATCCCTATTGGATTGTTAATCTTGTTGTTACGTTCCTTTCCATTCTTGTTTTTATTTCGGTAATTTATTTTACCTCAAGAATGGCAAATAATACGGAGATTGTTGCTATTATAAGCAGTGGTGCAAGTTTTCACAGATTCGCCAGACCTTATTTGCTAACGTCTTTATTTATAGCTCTTATTTCTTTGGTGGTAAATCATTTTGTTTTGCCTTGGGCAAATATTAAGAAAAACGAGTTAGAAGCCTATACTTATAATACCGCCAACAAAGAAAAAATCCTTGGAACGGCACCCGTTTCTGCACAGCTCAGCAAAAATGAGTTTATATTTATTAATTCGTGGAATAAAAGAGAAAAAAGAGGTTATGGTTTTCTCTATCAGAAATTTGATAAAAACCGAAAACTTACTTACGAACTGAAGTCATCTGATGTTTTGTGGAATAAAGATAAAAAAAGTTTTATTCTGAACAGTTACCTCGAGAAAACGATTAATAAAGATGATTCTGAAGTACTTGGGCAGGGTTTTGAGCTGAAGAAAAATTTTGGTCAGGATCCGCAGGAATTGTTTCCTAATGAATTGTTGGGGCAAAATAAAACAACACCTGAACTGATGAAGTTTATTGAAAGAGAGCGTTCTAAAGGAAACAGCAATCTTAATTCTCACCTAAACGAGTTTCATCAGCGTACTTCGATGCCTGTATCTATTATTATTCTTACATTTTTGGCACTCTCACTTTCTTCTCAGAAGAAAAGAGGAGGACTTGGGATAAATCTTGCTATCGGGATTTCTCTTGCATTCATCTTTGTGTTTTCATTTGAGGCACTCAAAGTGGTATCGGAAAATAAAAGCATTCCACCTGCATTGGCAATGTGGATTCCGAATATTATTTTCTTCCCGGTTACTTTATTTTTATATTTGAAGCGAGCCAATCAGTAAAGAAGTTTTATTTCTTTTAAAGAAAAAGACTGTAATCCGGATTCAAGATCAATCCATATTTTTCCATTTTCATCAGCGTTGCGTATAATGCCATTTTGTCTTGTGTTGTTCAGTTCAAAAACAGAAATGATGTTTTTTCGGAACAAACTGGAATTCAGCTGATTCAAAATATCTCCTTCCGAAGGAATATTTTCAAGTTTTTCTATCAAAAATTGATGAAAATTTTCAGCAAAAGATTTTAAATTGAACCTCTCTCCAGTCTGGGTTAAAATAGATCCTGCATTAGATATTTCATCAAAGGTTTCCTGTAAAATATTGATTCCTATACCGATAATAAAATAAGGTTGGCTGTGAATGTTTTTTTTCTCAATTAAAATTCCGGCAATTTTTTTTCTGTTTAAAATAATATCGTTTGGCCATTTAATCTCTACCTTGTGATGTGTCAGATTGGCAATATATTGTCGGGTACAGATTGCGGTATAATAATTGAACAAAAAATCGGAATAATGAAAGACCGAACTTCGTACCGCTAATGTGTACGCCAGATTTTTTTCTGATGTAAAAATCCATCGATTTCCATATTGTCCTCTTCCGTTTGTTTGGGAAAATGTATAGAGACCTGTAAAATCTGAAGAATTATAAAGTAAAAAATGGGTTATTTCGTCATTAGTAGAAGAACACTCATTTACATAAAAAAGGTCGTTCATTTAAGAAAACTTTAAGACATTAAAGCGCTAAAAATAAAGCTAAAGTAAAAGAAAAACAATAAATTTGCAGATTATAGTATATTTTAATGAATAAAACGGCAGAAAAGCAAGCACTAATAGATAAAATTATAGAGGCTATCCAGGATGTGAAAGGTGAAGATATCATGATTTTTGATCTTTCCAACATCGAAAATTCAGTTGCAGAAACATTTATCATTTGCAGCGGTAACTCCAATACACAGGTTTCGGCTTTAGCAGGAAGTGTTGAGAAGAAAGTGAGAAACGAACTTCACGACAGACCTTGGCATGTAGAAGGTACAGAAAACTCTATGTGGGTTTTGGTAGATTATGTTTCGGTAGTAGTACATATTTTTCAGAAGCAAACCAGAGAATATTATGATATTGAAGAACTTTGGGGTGATGCTAAAATCACAAGAATTGAAAATACAATATAAATTTTAAAAAAAATAAATGAATAATAAAGGATTTAACTGGTTTTTCCCAATCATGATTATAGCACTTTTGGGGTTTGTTGTAGCCAATTCACTTGGCGACAGCGGAGCAAAGTCTATGGATGAAGATACTTTTTTCAAGACCATGCAGACAGGGAAAATTCAGAAAGTTTTAATAGATAAACAGGCACAGAAAGCAGAAGTATATTTAACAAAAGATGCTAAAGTAGAGTCTGTTAAAGCTCAGGATAAAACACCTAATCCGTTTTCATCACTCGGGATGTCTCCAAAAGCAGACTTTTCTGTGAAATATGGAGATCTTCAGCTTTTCTTAGCAAAATTCGAAACCCTAAAGGCAGAAAATCCAGCGATTAAAACCACAAAAGATTATGCTGAAGGCGAAAGTCCACTTGTTGGCTTCTTAATTCAGGCTTTGGTATGGATTGCTATTCTAGGGCTTTTCTATTTTATTCTTTTCAGAAAAATGGGAAGCGGAGGCGGTCCTGGAGGTCAGATTTTCTCTATTGGTAAGTCTAAAGCTAAACTTTTCGACGAAAAAGAAAGAATTCAAGTAACATTCAAAGATGTAGCAGGACTAGAAGGGGCTAAAGAAGAGGTTCAGGAAGTGGTAGATTTCTTGAAAAACTCAGAAAAATATACAAAACTGGGAGGTAAAATTCCTAAAGGTGTTCTTTTGGTAGGGCCTCCGGGAACTGGTAAAACTTTACTTGCCAAAGCTGTTGCAGGGGAAGCAAAAGTTCCTTTCTTCTCTCTTTCGGGTTCAGATTTTGTGGAAATGTTCGTTGGAGTAGGAGCTTCAAGAGTAAGAGATCTTTTTGCTCAGGCAAAAGCAAAATCTCCCGCAATTATTTTCATTGATGAGATCGATGCGATTGGTAGAGCAAGAGGTAAAAATAATTTCTCTGGTGGTAACGATGAAAGAGAAAATACCCTTAACCAGCTTTTAACAGAGATGGATGGTTTTGGAACAGATACTAATGTAATCGTAATGGCGGCAACAAACAGAGCCGATATTTTAGATAAAGCATTAATGAGAGCTGGTCGTTTTGACCGTTCAATTTATGTGGATCTTCCGGAACTGCATGAAAGAAGACAGATTTTTGATGTTCACCTGAACAAAATTAAACTGGATGAAAATGTAGACAGAGAATTTTTGGCAAAACAAACTCCTGGTTTCAGTGGTGCAGATATTGCCAATGTATGTAATGAAGCTGCACTTATTGCAGCAAGAAATAATCATGAAGTTGTAACTAAACAGGATTTCTTGGATGCAGTAGACAGAATTATTGGTGGTCTTGAGAAGAAAAATAAAGCTATAAAACCATCTGAAAAGCGAAGAGTAGCATATCATGAAGCAGGTCACGCAACTATTTCCTGGCTTGTAGAGCACGCTTCACCACTTTTGAAGGTTACTATTGTTCCGAGAGGGCGTTCTTTAGGTGCAGCTTGGTATCTTCCGGAAGAAAGACAGCTTACCACTACAGAGCAATTGTTAGATGAAATGTGTGCAACGTTAGGCGGAAGAGCCGCAGAGCAGGTAATTTTCAATAATATTTCTACGGGAGCACTTTCAGATCTAGAAACTGTTACCAAAAGAGCTCAGGCGATGGTTACCATTTATGGGTTAAGTCCTAATATCGGTAATATTTCTTACTACGACAGTTCAGGCCAGTCAGAATATAATTTTGGTAAACCATATTCGGAAGAAACGGCTACTAAAATTGATGCTGAAATTAAATCAATTATCGAAAATCAATATGTAAGAGCTGTTCAGATTCTTACGGATAATAAAGATAAACTAGATGCTTTAGCAGGAAAATTATTAGAAAAAGAAGTTATTTTCCGTGAAGATTTAGAAGAAATTTTTGGTAAAAGAGCTTGGGATCCGGAATTAACCGAAAAACCGGTGACCAATACCATTCCTGAAAACGGTCAGGAGCCTAAAGATGATGAGGGAAAGATTTCTGAAGGAGAAATTCAGGCACCAGAAAGTTCTGCACAGATCTAATATTTTAGCTAATATTTAAAAAATCCTGATAAATTTTTATTTATCGGGATTTTTTTTGTTTTTACACTATATTTTTAGAGCCAATAAGATTATATTTTCTATTTTTGTACTAAGTTGACTAAATTATACTGACTTGAGTTTTTTTAAAAGAATTGTAAGCAAACTTACCAATCAGCCCGAGGATGACGAAAAACAAAGTCTGGAAAAACTTGGAGATTCGCTGAAAAATGCAGATCTCGATTACAAGTTTGCCCAGTTGTTTACGCATTCCGGTGGGTTTTTCAACTATTGTGCAGATGAAGCTGAAGCTTTGCAGACGCTTAACCAGATCATTAAAATTGAAGGAGTAAACTCTTTGTTCTGTTGTGATAAGGATCTTCAGGGATTTTTGAATGTCTTAAAGGTAGATCATAATCCGGAACTTCAGTCTTACAACGATGCGGCATTTATTACTTGTGAGTATTTAATTGCCTATGACGGAAGAATTATGCTGTCTCACAATAATATTCTTCATTATCATTCATCAAGGCTTCCCGGTAAAATAATTATTATGGCAAATGTATCGCAGATTGTAAATAATCTGAATGATGCTATGGGGAAAATAAAAAGAACGGGAAACATCAAAAATCTTACATCAATCAGCGGAGGTCATTCTAAACTGGATGCGGCTGCCAATAATAATACAAAGCTTTTTTTACTTCTTTTGGAGGACTAAAATAGCGATTAAATTTTAAATTTTGGACAAGAATCTTATTCAGAGAACACTTTCAGGACTGGTTTATGTAGCGGTAATTTTTCTTTGTACAACTCCTTTTGGAGCACAGCTTCTGGATTTGGTTTCGCCGGGACTTATTAAGCAGCAATATCTGTTTTATGGTTTAATCAGTTTTTTTATGCTGGTCGGAACTTGGGAGTGTATCAAAATTATGCAGTTTGGAAAGGGATACGAAAAATGGATAGTTTTCCCCGTTGTATTATTTATCTTTTACACATTTTCCAAAAGGTTTTTTCATCACGACTTTTATTTCGATTTCAGGCTTTACGAAATTCTAGCGTTATCATTAATCGTGATAGCGGTAGTAACATTATTTAAATTTTCCAGTGAACTGTATTACGATAGCGGAAAGCTTATTTTTACCGTTATATATGTTGGGTTACCCTTTTCATTAGCTTTAGGTCTGCCTAAATTCTCAAGTTTTGATAATACTTTTACTTTGGAGGTATTCTTTCTTTTTCTTTTGATTTGGAGCAGTGATACCTTTGCGTATTTGGTAGGGAAATTTTTCGGAAAGCATAAAATGGCTCCAAAGATTTCACCAAAGAAAACCTGGGAAGGCTATGCTGGAGGAGTCGTTTTAACACTTGTTCTTTCTTATTTTGTAGAGCATTACCAACCACAGCTTCATGGAAACTGGATGGTAGTAGGTTTTCTGATTGCAGCATTTGCACCATTGGGAGATTTGGTAGAGAGCCAGCTGAAGAGAAATTTCGGGGTGAAAGACAGCGGAAATATCATTCCGGGACATGGAGGAGTATTGGATAGGCTGGATAGCTTCATCATTTGTGTGCCTGTAGTATATTTGTACTTTATTTTAGAAAAGTTTATTTAAAAATTATATTATTACTTATCCTCAGTAATGAGAAATGGGTAAAGAACAACAATTAGCATCATTATGAAATTACATAAAGAATCGAAAGGAACAATTGCGGTAGCCACCATAATTTTTACCATTATTTCGGCAGTTTCTATTTATTATTTGGAAATGTTTTCCTTATTGATTATTGTGCCTTTATTGGTAATATACTGCCTTGTTTTTTGGTTTTTCAGAGTACCCAACCGCGAGATTCTGGATCATGTGGAAAGTGTAATTGCTCCTGTTGATGGGAAAGTAGTAATGATTAAAGAAGTAGAAGAATCCGAATTTTTGAAGGAAAAAGCAATTCAGGTTTCTATTTTTATGTCTCCTCTTAATGTTCATATCTGTAGATTTCCAGTTTCGGGAAAAGTAATTTACAAAAAATACCATCCCGGAAAATATTTGGTTGCATGGCACGAAAAATCTTCTACAGAAAACGAAAGAACTACAATGGCTGTGGAAAGTTTAACCAACCATAAAGTTGTTTTCAGACAAATTGCAGGATATGTTGCCAGAAGAATTGTTTTTTACTGTAATGAAGGAGATTCCGCAAAAGCCGGGCATGAGTTCGGATTTATTAAATTCGGTTCCCGAATGGATGTGTTTTTACCTTTAGATACAGAAATTATCTGTAAAATTGGTGATAAAACAAAAGGCGGAATTGATGTTATAGCGAAAATGAAAAATTAAAAGTAAAATTTAATTATAAGAAAAACCATTTCAAATCGGAATGGTTTTTTTTATGATTTTAAATTTCGGTATTTAATTGAAAATTAATTTTTATTAGTGAATCGGTATTTATTTCATCTTATTCGTGAAAATAATTTATAATTTTTAGTAATTGTATTGTCGAGTTTAAAATTAAAATTTAATTTTGATGTCTGAAAATTATATTTAAGTCCATGAAAAAACTTTTACCACTTTTACTTTACTTTATTGGAGTTTGCAGTAATGCGCAACAAACAAATATCAATGTATTTTCTCAGATCGTTTTTTACGATGGGTATGCAGCTAATGTTTCTGCTCCTGTTCCGTCTAATACATTACGATTGACAAATTCCAGATATACTAAAAAACTCACGAATGCAGAACTGAACTCTTTCAAAAATAAAATTGAAATGAATGTTACCATTGGTGCACTTTGTGACAATTATGACAGAATTGGAGGAGTGCATATCGCTTTAGTGCCTAAAAATAAAATTTCTTACACAATTAATGATCCATTAGTTAAGAGAATCGAAATTGGAAGATACATTACACCATTCATGAATAAAAATGTTTCGCCAACAGAAGTTCCTTATACTTTTCAGGTAGACAATCTTTATTCGGTTTTCAGTAATACTACATTAAGAAATACTTATGATATCTGGGTAGAACTGGATGTTTTTGGTGTTCCTTACGCTGCAAATACAGAAGTAGCAGGTTGTTCAGGAAGAAATGATGTATTTGCCGGAACGCTTGATTTTGTTACCTATAACGATCCTTCAATTACGAGTACGTATAATAATTTACTTCCTTTATTAGATTCAAACGAATTAAATAATTATAATAATACAGATCAGCCAGGAGAAACGGTGAGATTGGTAAATTTTAATTTGTCTCAAAATACGAATAATGCTAAATTTTTTATTGTTACATCGCCACATGGTGCCGGTCCTAATGGTGAAGAATATGTAAGAAGACAAAATTTTGTATCTCTGGATAATGCTCAGGTTTTAACATTTACTCCTGGTGGAATATCTTGCGAGCCATATAGACAATATAATACTCAAGGGAATGGGATTTACGGAAGCTACCCGCAAAATATCAACTGGTGGACTTCTTGGAATAACTGGTGTCCCGGTAATTCCATTCCGATCAGAAGTTTTACGGCAACATCTCTTGCAGCGGGAAATCATGTTTTGAAATATGAAGTTCCAAGTGCAGTTTTCTATAATCAGGATGGGCGTATTGTACTTTCAATGTATATGCAGAGCAATAATGATCTTTTATCGGTTAAAGATCTTTCAATAGTTGATGTGGCGGTTTATCCCAATCCAACATCCGACTTCGTCAATATAAAATCAGATAAAAAAGTTAAAAATATTGCCATTTATTCTATTGAAGGAAAAAAACTTAATGAAGTTAAA
Organism: Chryseobacterium oryzae; assembly: GCF_022811665.1. Taxonomy (NCBI): domain Bacteria; kingdom Pseudomonadati; phylum Bacteroidota; class Flavobacteriia; order Flavobacteriales; family Weeksellaceae; genus Chryseobacterium; species Chryseobacterium oryzae. The sequence goes on along the minus strand of NZ_CP094529.1, from coordinate 2,839,466 downwards.
GATTCAAAAATAGATCTCACATCCTATATCGCAGGAACATATCTTTTGGATATTACATTAGAAGGTGGAACTCAGTTTAAACATAAAGTTATCAGAAAATAAATTCTATAAATGAAAAAGAGAAACTATCGAAGTTTCTCTTTTTCATTTAATGTACATTTTAACGTCATTAAGGATATTCAAAATCGACTTAATAGGCAAATCTGAATCTGCATCAATTAATAAGATTTTAAATTTCTTTCTGCCTTCACTAATAAGCAAAGGATGGTTTAATCGGTCGCCGTGATAAAAACTGATGTAATATTGCTTATGCTTTTTGCTGAAGTAAAAATAGCAGAGCATTTTCTTTTTATACTTGAAAAAAGGAACACCGAAACTCAGCGTTTCGGTAATATTTTCCATATCAGATTCCAGTATTTTTTTTCTTAAAAACAAAAGAATACTTCTTTCTGGTTCACAGATTTTGTAGAAGTATTCTTGTATAGGGTTCATTTTAAAAGTTGTGCAACGAATTAATCGAAATTTTGAAGCTCTACCAATTTATGATAAACTCCATTTTTTGCCATAAGTTCTTGGTGGCTTCCCTGTTCTATGATGTCGCCTTTTTCCATCACAACAATCCAATCTGCTTTCTGAATGGTAGAAAGTCTGTGGGCTATTACCAGTGAAGTACGGTTTTCCATCATTTTTTCTAGTGCATCCTGTACAAATTTTTCAGATTCTGTATCCAAAGCAGAGGTTGCTTCGTCCAAAATCATAATAGGAGGGTTTTTGAGAACAGCTCTTGCAATGGAAACTCTTTGCTTTTGTCCGCCCGAAAGTTTACCACCATCATCACCAATATTGGTTTCATAACCATTAGGAAGCTGAGAAATAAATGTATCTGCGTTGGCAATCTTTGCGGCGGCAATAACTTCATCTCTTGTTGCATCCGGTTTGCCCATTAAAATATTATTATATACAGTATCATTAAATAGGACAGATTCTTGAGTAACCATCCCTAAAAGCTTACGATATTCTGTAAGTTTTAAATGTTTGATGTCGGCACCATCAATTAAAATTTCGCCTTCCGAAACATCATAAAAACGAGCCAGAAGATTAGCGATTGTAGTTTTTCCGCTTCCGCTTTGTCCAACCAATGCGACGGTTTTTCCTTTAGGAATTGTGAGATTGAAATTTTTTAGAATTAAATTAGATTTATCATAATAAAATCCGATGTCTTTAAATTCAATTTGATTATCAAGAGTAGAAATTGAAACAGGCTCTGCAATTTCTTCTATTTTTACATCTGCTTCAAGAATTTCCAGAACCCTATGCAATGAAGCTTCACCTTTTTGAATGTTAGAAATAGAAGAAGATAAACTCTTTACCGGAGGTAAGATTTGAAAGAACATTCCTAAAAATACAAGAAATTCTTGCGGAGCAATGCTATGTTCTACTACAATCTGTTTACCGCCATACCACGCAATAATTAAGAAAGTAACAGACCCTAAAAATTCGCTTATGGGCGAAGCAAGTTCTTTTTTTCTTCCCAATCTTATGGAACTGTTGATCCATTTGTTCATAGAACCCATAAATCGGTTGTTCATAATCTTTTCAGCACTGAAAATCTTAATTACTTTAGAAGATTTTAAGGTCTCATCTACGATAGAAAAAATAGTTCCCATTTCATGTTGGGCTTCATGAGAATCTTTTTTTAGGCTTTTGCCAATCAAAGCAATAAGAGTTCCCATTACGGGTAAAACGAGAAGGGAGAACAGTGTCATTTCTGGACTTAACCAAAACAAGCTAAGTAATGTGCTAATTAGCATAAACGGAGCATTGATTAATTCCACCAAACTACCTAAAATATTTCCTTCTACTTCGCCAACGTCATTAGACATACGCGACATCATATCGCCTTTTCTACTGTCTGTAAAAAATGATACAGGTAGAGATAATACTTTACGGTACATTTCACCTCGAAGGTCTTTAGTAACGCCTACACGATAATTAATCAAAAGATAAGAACCTAAATATCTGAATAAGTTTCTTAGAAAAAACATAAATGCAGTGATGAAACAAAGCCAAGCCAAAACATTTAAAGTACCATAATCATCCACTAAAGTTTGTATATAATAATTGGCGTATGATTTTAGATATTTAAATAAATCGACTAGATTCCCGGAATATACTGGTACAGCCTCGAACTTTTCACGTTTAATAGTGCCAAAAAGCATTCCCAAAACGGGTAAAATTGTTCCCAAAGAAGCAATCTGAAATGCGGAGTATAGTAAGTTGAAAAATAAACTTCCGTAGATATATTTACGGTGCGGTCTTGCGAACTTGAGTATTTTTTTATATTCGTTCATTAATTATAATTGGATTAGCAAAAATACTTAAAAATATAATGATGAAACATTTTTAGTATACTATTAATAACTTTTTATTCGGGATTAAATTTCCTGTTTTCAAAAATCGGTTATATTGATTGACGTTGTAAACAAATTATTTACTTTATATAAGTAACTTTTTTTTGAAAAATGTTTCAAGCAGAGCATTTTTATTTCAGATTGAATGGAGTGTTTAGGTAAATAAAAAACAGCTCCTTATAAAGAAGCTGTTCTCACTCAAAAAATCGTTGTTAGGTTATCGGAGCCTGTCTACAGATTTTACGAGCCTCTCATCTTTTCGGATAAAAATATTTGCGATAAGCAAACAAATTACAGCGATAGACGGGAAAATTGGCTCAATACCCTTCTCAGGAAAATTCATTCCTCCGGATAAATTTTGCAACCAGTACGCCAATATGCCAATCAACAAAGCGTTTATAATAATGCAGATGGTATTCAGCATTAATTGTCTCTTTCTGTTTTTAAAGCTGAACAGACTGAATGCACCCAGTAAAACAAGAATAACAGATGCAACATCAATTACCGGAAATGCTCCGAAAATATCTACATCCTTTCCTGTTATAAATAGAAATACTGCACCCAAAACGGCAAGTAACATCCAAATTGTCTGTATTCTTTGTAGCATAGAATTTAAAATTCTCAGCAAAAATAATATAAATTTTGCAAAATTCAAAAATAAGTGTAGATTTGCATTATACAATGTACTTGAAAACAAAAGTCACCCGACTTACTTTTCTTACTCACAATTAATTACATTTTTACATAATATATGTTTAACATAGAAACGTTGAGGTCAAAATCCGTTACGGAGTTGACTAAAATCTTAAAGGATTTGGGCGTGAAGGTTGCAAGAACAAGCAATGAAAATGATAAAATCTTTGCGATTTTAGATTTTCAGGCTTCTAACCCTAAGGTAACAAAAGAATATTTCAGTTCTACAGAAGTTTCTGAAAACAAAGTAGAAGAAACTGCAGAAAAACCTGTAAAAAACACTTCCAGAAAAACACCTGCTCCTAAGAAGACTACCAGAAAGCCAGTTGCAGAGCCCGAAGCAAAAGAAGAGGAAACGCAGATTGCAACACAGGATGATATAAAACCAGAAGAAATTGTTTTGCCTGAAGTTCCCGAAAACAAAGAAGCTCAAGAAACTTCTGAAGAAAAACCGCAAAACGCTCCAAAGCAAAAAAGAAAAAGAGTTTCTGTTACTCCAAAAACAGAAACAACAGTCGAGGAAACTTCCGAAACTCCTGTAAATGCAGATTCTCAGCCAGTTCAGGCTAAAGAAGAAAGGCCTAAAAGACCACAAGGACAAGGTCAGTCTCAAAATCAAAAAGGTCAGAATCATCCGAATCAAAATAACGGAAATTCTCAAAATAGAAATCAGAACAATCACCCTAATCATAATCCTAACCAAAATCCTAACAGGAATTCAGAAAAACATGAAGAATCTGAGCCTAAAAAGGAATTCAGTTTTGATGGAATGGTAAGTATAGAAGGAGTTTTAGAAATTTTACCGGATAATTACGGGTTTCTAAGATCATCCGATTTCAGTTATATTTCTTCGCCGGATGATGTATATGTTTCTACGGCTCAGATAAGAAATTATGGTTTAAAAACCGGAGATACTGTAACGGGAATTGTACGTTTGCCAAAAGAAGGAGAAAAATATTTTTCTCTTCTGAAACCTACCGAAGTAAACGGTAGAGATTTGGCTTTCATTAAAGACAGAGTGGCTTTTGAATATCTTACGCCGCTTTTCCCCGAAGAAAAATTTAATCTTGCAGGAAATAATTCTACCATATCCACAAGAATTGTAGATCTTTTTGCACCGATAGGAAAAGGTCAGAGAGCAATGATTGTCGCTCAGCCTAAAACCGGTAAAACCATGTTACTGAAAGATATTGCTAATTCTATTGCATCCAATCATCCTGAAGTTTACATGATGGTTCTTTTGATAGACGAGCGACCTGAAGAGGTAACCGATATGGAAAGAAGCGTGAATGCCGAAGTAATTGCATCTACATTTGATGAAGCTGCGGATAAACACGTAAAAGTTGCCAATCTTGTTTTGGCTAAAGCACAAAGAATGGTAGAATGTGGCCATGATGTAGTAATTCTTTTAGATTCTATTACAAGATTGGCAAGAGCTTATAATACCGTAACTCCTGCTTCCGGAAAGGTGCTTTCTGGTGGTGTTGATGCCAATGCACTTCATAAACCGAAAAGATTTTTCGGAGCGGCAAGAAAAATTGAAGGTGGCGGATCTTTAACGATTATTGCAACTGCTTTAATAGATACAGGATCTAAAATGGATGAAGTTATCTTTGAAGAATTTAAAGGTACAGGAAATATGGAACTTCAGTTAGACAGAAAAATTGCCAACAGAAGAATTTATCCTGCCATAGATTTGGTTTCATCCAGTACGCGTCGAGACGATTTACTTTTGGATGAAGTAACTTCGCAAAGAATGTGGATTCTTAGAAAATACCTTTCTGAAATGAATCCGGTGGAAGCTATGGAATTTGTAAATAAAAACATTAAAGGAACTCTGAATAATGAAGAATTCCTAATGTCTATGAATAAATAAACGAAATTTAGTTTTCATTTATTAAGCACGGATTAATTCCGTGCTTTTTTATTTTCCTGGAATCTTATTCACGAATTAAAATATCAATGTTAAAGATTTATTAAAATAATACTGTTTTTTTGAACTTGGCTTGAATATTGGCTAAATTTACATATTAACATTAAAAACAAAACTTATGTCATTCGAATTACCAAAATTAGGATATGCTTATGATGCATTAGAGCCGACTATTGATGCAAAAACAATGGAGATTCACCATACAAAACATCATCAGGCTTATGTAGACAATCTAAATAAAGCAATTGAAGGTACAGATTTAGACGCATTATCTATTGAAGAAATTTGCAAAACTGCTGTAGAAAAGCCGGCAGTAAGAAATAATGGAGGGGGACATTTTAACCATACATTGTTCTGGGAAATTTTAACTCCAGGAGGAAGTAAAGAACCAGTAGGAAGCGTAAAAGCTGCCATTGAAAATTATGGCGGTTTCGAGAAATTCAAAAATGATTTTTCTGATGCTGCTAAAACAAGATTTGGTTCTGGATGGGCTTGGCTTGTAAAAAATGAAGACGGGTCTGTTTCGGTAACTTCTACTCCAAATCAGGATAACCCATTAATGCCGGTTGCAGATGTGAAAGGTACTCCGGTTTTAGGATTGGATGTTTGGGAACACGCTTATTATTTAAACTATCAAAACAGAAGACCAGATTACGTTTCTGCATTTTTTGATGTAGTTAACTGGGATAAAGTTGAAGAATTGTTCAACAAATAATCTCCGATTATATAAATTTTAAAGCTCAGTTTATCTGAGCTTTTTTTGTTTTAATATAATTGAGTTTTCTTAATGTTTTGTTCAAATATTTCTCAACATTCTTTTTATCCGGAATGGTGGTGATTTCTTTAGTCAAAGCTTTTTCAAATTCTGATTTTGCTTTAGAATAATGTTTCTGATCATAATAATATTTTCCAGACTGATTATACACGAACCAAAAATCCGGATTCAAAGATTGATAATGATTGATAAACTCATCTGAGAGCAATTTTTTACCGTCAAACTGAGTGCTAAGAGTTTTAAATTCTTCATAATTTTTATATTCCTGAGAATCAACAAAAGGATCTTTGGCAATATTCAATTCCGATTTGGCAAATTTTCCATTTTTCAATTGCTTATCAGAGAAGATTTCATTCAAATCATAACAGATAAATTCTCCCAACTGATACGGATTAGAAGAAACCCAGACCAGCCTTTTCTCCGGCGAAAAAATCACTGCGTGGTGCGCCAAAAGTTGGTTCAAAGCCTTCTCATTTCCATATCCGATTTTTTCTCCTTTCAAACCAGATTTATCTCGAAGAATTTTAGCAATTTTTTCAGGATTCAACTTTTTATTTTCATTTAAAAACTCCTGTAATTTTTCATAACGATATTCGGAATGGCTTTCTGCAATCTGCTTTTGATTCCGCTTGTCGTTTTTGTAAGCCGCAGACTGAAAATGATTGGTACAAACCAATGTATTGGAATTTTCAACCTCATAAACGCCAAAATTATCTGGAGAAACCTCAATAGTAAGTGCTTTTTTGTCGTTGGCACTTCCTACCAAAATAGATTCGGACACAAAGACCTTTCGTTTTTTTGCGATGGCAATGGCTTCGTCAATAGTTTTGGCAAACTGTAAAATCTCTCTTGTAACGAACGAAACAGGTGTTTTAGCTACCAACGGAATTTTAGATTTCCCGGCATTAATTGTGACTGTTATACCTTCTTTATTCATCCCAGAAACCACTCCAATCATTCCGGGCCAGCTTACAGACATGTACGGAATTCCTTCTTCCGGTTCTACAAATTCTATCAGTTTATTTTTGGCAAAATCATCGCCCACATAAAAATCAAAATTTCTTCCGATCAGCAGATTGCCGTCTTCCGATTTATCACCCCAGACGGCTAAAGACGAGCATCCTACCATTGCCAAATCCTGCATAGCATGTCCAATATCATGTGCACCATGCAAATACATAGCTCTTCTGAATTTGGGTGCAATAAAATCATATTGATCCGATGAATATCGAGATAAACCGAACAATTCTGCCTGAAAATCGTTGCGTACATTCAGGTACATTTTTCGGTTGTACCATTTGAGAAAACCTCTCAGAAGATTCTGCTTAAATTTTGATGGAACAAAATTTTCTACCTTAGAAAAGAAAATTTCCTCCTGTCTCTGCATTAAATTCTGTGTTAGAGCTCCGTTGTTATAACCCAGCTGTAAAGAATTTCCTTTGATATAAAGCTCCCAAAGCTGCTGTTTGTTTTTGGTTAAATAATTTTGATTAAAACTGAAGGTAGAATCGTTGATTTTCTGAACTTTCGGAATTTCTAAAGAATATTGCTTTATATCCGGAAGGTGCTTCACCGAGTTTCTTGTTCCGCAACCAGTAAGATGCAGAATCAGAATGAAAAAAATTATTGTTTTAATTTTCATCGGTTAAACTTTACAATTTTGACAGACGTTCATCAATCAATTCTTTACCTAAAATCTCTGCACAAGTGTTGAAAGCACCAATAGTACAACCCAAAATCCCGTGCATATTCACTGACTGACCGGTGAGAAATAAGTTAGGAATCTTGGTACGTGGTGAAACCATGGTTTTTAAAGGGTTTTCTGAGGTTTTTGAATAACCGTACATATTTCCTTCAAAACTTCCGATATAATCCCGATATGACAGTGGTGATGAGGTATAAATGCTTTTTATGGATTCTCTAAGATGAGGCATCTTTTTTTCCAAAGCCTGAAGCATTTTTTCGGCTTTTTCATTTTTAAATTTTTCGTACCATTCTCCTCTTTCACGTTCATCAGCAATCGTGTTGAAAGTCTTTTCCCATTCTTTCACCTCCTCAAAGCTCATATAGGAAATTGCCGTTAAACTCTCTGCAAATTCTTGATTTTTCTTAGATGGCGTTGATGAAAGCATGTAGGTTTCCGGCCAGTTTTCTTTTTTATATTGAAAAGCTTTCCAAACTAAATCTTTAGACGAAAAATGATAAACATTATAATTAAAGTTTGAAATGGTGTTCGGATTTAAAACAAAATAAACACTGAAGCACGAAGAAACCGGTTCCCAACTGCTAATTCTATTGACAAATGATTTTTTCAGTCGATGTTCTCCGATCAATTTGATGATGGAACGAATTTCAATATTTGAGATAAACAGGTTTGAATAAACCTGTTTCCCCGAACGTATTTTTACTCCTCTAAGAATATCTTTTTCGTCAAAGATCATTTCAGAAACTTCAGCATGTTTAAAAATATCAGCATCATATTCCCTCAATTTTCTGATGAGTAATTTTGAAATCTGGCTTCCGCCTTTTGAACATTTATAAGCACTTTGGATATAAGAATTTACCGTTAAAGCATGTACGTAAAAAGGGATATTTTCAGAATCACCAGCATAGAGAAAATTGGAACCCAACAAAATCGCCTGCAATTTTTTATCTGCGGTAATGGACTCGATAAATCTCTTGGTATTCAGATGAAGAACTTCTTCATTATACCTGTTTTGTCCCACTACATTATATCTGGGAAAATTACTGCAAACCCGCTGGATTTCTTCACAATAATTCTCCAGATTTTCTTTTTCATCAGGAAAATGTAAAGAAAGTTGTTTTACGAAATTTTCATAACCTTGTGCATGAGGATATTCGGTTTTATCATCGCCGAAAGTGATTTTATCATAAGCATCTTCATCCATTTTATGAAGTTCAAGGTCGTCTATGATTTCCAGATAAGAAAAAAACTGATGAAGATTTTGCCCTTCGGAAAGTCCGCCAAGATAATGAACTCCGGTATCAAAAATATGCTTATCACGGGAAAATGTCTGAAGATTACCGCCGTATTGATTATTTTTTTCTAAAACACAGACTTTCAAGCCTTCTTTTGCAAGGATCAATGCGGAAACAAGCCCTCCGATACCGCTCCCGATGACTAATATGTCGTAATGTTTTTTCAATTTTAAGATATTTTGACTTCCGTTTTTATTTTAAATATGTATAAAACCACCCCGAACCCCTCCAAGGGAGGGGAATTTTTATGTGTGGAGTTGTTTATATCCTAATCGCAAATCCTTTTGTGGATGAAAAAGTACCCTAAAAATATTAAATTTTAATCTACATCGTCCCAAAAATCGAAGTAATTAAACCATTGAAGCGGATATTTTTTCACCATAGATTCAAGATTCTGAACGTAGGAGTTTAAAAGTCCCTGAGAATCTCTCTTTTTGATATTTTGGGCAACTCTTGCATAAAGATGATAATGTAGATTTTTTTCTTTCATCACATACACATAAACCACCGGAACGCCCAGCCTGGAAGCTATAAGAAATGGACCGGCAGGAAATTTGGCAGTTTTTCCCAAGAGATCAGCTTCCAAAAATTTTGAACCTTCGAAATAACGGTCGCCTGTGAAGCAGATGAGTTCATTCTTTGAAAGTGCTTCGTTAATCTCGAAAATATGCGACATATCTTCTTTGATGTAAATGAACTTCATATTGCTTTTCTTCACAGAAACGCTTTCCAAGTATTCTTTTATAATGGTAACTTCCTGATCTGTTGTGATTAAATTAATCTGACAATCGAAATCTATCTCTGCGAAAAAATGTTCTGCCACTTCGAAATTTCCGATGTGTGCACTGATGAGGACGCCGCCTTTTTTTTCTGATAAAAGGTTTTTTAAATTTTCAATTCCGTCAAATTCATAGGTGTATTTGTTGCGCAAACCAGCTGAAATAGCAGTTTTATCGATTAAAATGGTCCCGAATGTGAAGTAATTTTTAAATTGAGAACGCTTTGTTTTCCAAAAACCATACTTAAGGCGTTTCTGAAAATAATACCTGTAATATCTGTTGCTTTTCTTTTCGAATAAAAAGTAATAAAATGCAACAAAATAAAGTACAAAATATGAACTGCGGATGCCTAAATTCCTAATGCACCAAACAAAAATCCGGTACCCTAAAATAGTACCTTTAGATTTACCTTTCCATTTGTTCATAGCATTAGTTTAATAATGTATCAATCTGACAAAACAGCAATCTCTTTAAATATTGCATTACTGTCAGATGTTATATTATTACATTTTTGAGTAAAATTTTAATCAATAGTTAAGCGTTTTTTTCTGCAATTTTTTTCTCAATCGTCGAATAGAAATCGTCGAAAGTGATGATGTCTTTAAAATCTGCTTCGCCCAGTTTTACGCCAAAATTAGATTCGATAACCACTACCAAATCTATATAGTCTAAACTGTCTAATCCCAAAGTTTTTTTGAAGTGTGCCTCGTTATTTATTTCGTCTCCATCTACCTCAAATTCATTGATTAAAAAATCATTTGCAATGGCAACAATTTTTTCTTTTTCCATGTTTTTATTCAAATTTTTTAACGATTAAAGCGGAATTGGTTCCGCCAAATCCAAAAGAATTCGACAAAAATACGTCAATTTTTTGATTTTTGGTTTCGGAGATTAAATTTATCTTTTGTGCTTCTTCATCAGGATTTTCCAAATTGATATTCGGCGCCACAAAATCGTTCTCCATCATTAGGATAGAATAAATCACCTCGCTTGCTCCAGCCATCCAACACTCGTGCCCCGTCATTGATTTTGTAGAACTTACGGGAACTTCATCACCGAAAATTTCGTAGATTGCTTTTGCTTCATTAGCATCCCCAATTGGGGTAGACGTAGCGTGAGCATTAATATAATCAATATCTTTCACCTGCAAACCAGATTGTTGCAATGCTCTGTTCATGGCCAAAGCAGGACCATCTACATTAGGAGTAGAGATATGACCGCCGTTGGAAGAAAATCCGTAGCCGACAATTTCTGCAATAATATTGGCTCCTCTTTTTTGAGCAGATTCTAAACTTTCAACAATTAAAGTTGCAGCACCACCGCTGGGAATTAAACCATCTCTTCCAGAATCGAAAGGTCTTGATGCTTTTGTAGGCTCATTTTCACGAACAGAAAAAACGCCCAGCCCATCAAAGCTCGCCATCGAATATTTGTTGGTTTCCTGTGCTCCGCCACAGATAATCATATCCTGAAAGCCATTTTTAATCATCATAAAAGCAAGACCTAACGAGTGAGAACCGCTTGCACAAGCTGCACTGATGGTAAGATTAATCCCTCTTAATTTAAAAATGGTTGAAAGATTCATCGTAACAGTAGAATTCATCGACTTGAAAATTGCTCCCGAGCCCATGAGTGTTGTGTCTTTTTTTTCTCTTGCAATGTCGATAGACTCTACAACTGCCTGAGAAACACTGTCATTTCCATATAAAATACCCACCTCATTCTCATCTAAAAATTCCTGCGTGATATTAGCCTGTTTCAATGCATCGAGCGTAGCGATGTAAGCATACTCGCTTTCTTCACCCATACTGATGCGCTGTCTTCTGCCGAGAAGGTTTTTGAGATCAGGCTTCGGAACCACGCCGGTAAGACCCGAGCGGAAGCCAAATTCTTTTCTGTTTTCGTCTAAAACAATACCGGATTTGCCCTGATAGAGAGATTCTTTCACCTCTTCCAAAGAAGTTCCTATGCAGGAATAAATTCCCATTCCGGTAATCACAACCCTGTTTTCCATCTTTTTAAATTTAACAATTTAATAATGTACCGATGCATCAATTTTACAAAGCCGAATCAGATTGGTAAATTGTTATATTGCTATCCTTTTACATTAATTTGGTACATTGTTATATTGCAATAATATACATTAATTACGAATAAATTCCTCCGTTGATATTGATGATTTCTCCTGTAATATAAGATGACTTCTTTGATGCTAAAAATGCAACCAGATCTGCCACCTCTTCCGCTTCACCAAAACGGTTGGCGGGAATCATTGCCTTCAACTCATCTTCGTTAAAATCCTGCGTCATATCTGTTTTTATGAAGCCCGGAGCAACAGCGTTTACGGTAATATTCCTTTTGGCAACCTCCTGTGCCAAAGCTTTTGTAGCGGCTACCAAAGCTCCTTTTGCAGCAGAATAATTCGTTTGCCCAGCCGTACCTTTCACGCCGGAAACGGAAACCATATTGATGACTCTTCCGTATTTATTTCGTAATAATTTTTGGATAAAGAAATTGGTGACGTTGTAAAAACCGTTCAGGCTTGTATTAATCACAGAGTTCCAGTCTTCAGTACTCATCCACATAAACAAGCCATCTCTGGTAATCCCGGCATTATTTACAATGACCTCCACGATGGCATTGGGATGAGTTTCCTGCCATTCTGTTAAAATATTTTTGGTTTCTTCGGCATTCCCAACATCAAATTTCAAGATTTCTCCTGTAGAACCTAGAGCTTTAACCTTTTCTAAAGTTTCACTTGCGGCAGCTTCATTGGAAGTATAATTAATTAAAATATGGTAATTTTTTTCTTCCGCTAGCTTAAGGCAAATTGCTCTTCCTATCCCTCTGGAACCGCCGGTTATGATTGCACATTTCATGTGTTTTGTTTTAGTTTTATTTAATTGGTTTTCAAAACTTTAAACCTATTACTTTTTAAGGTAATCTTTTACTTTTTGCAGATAAGGATACATGACCATATCATCCGAAAAAGCAGGAATAATGTTTCTTATCTCATCATACAGTTCTTTTGTTTTTGAAGAAATTTTATCCTGGAAACCAAGATATTCTATTGCCTGCACAATGGTAATTGCCTCAATGGAAAGTACTTCGAATGCGTTCTCAATTACTTTTCTGCAGATCACCGCAGCGTTGGTTCCCATGCTTACAATATCCTGATTATCATTGTTATTCGGGATACTGTGAACGTACATAGGATTTGACAACATCTGGCTTTCTGCCGTTGTGGAAGTTGCTGTAAACTGAACGCCCTGCATTCCAAAATTGAAACCCAGCTTACCCAGATTTACGAATGGAGGGAAAATTTCGTTAATTTTTGCATTTAGAAGATAATTAAGCTGCCTTTCTGCCAACATTGTCAGTTTTGTAACCACAATTTTCAGTTTATCCATTTCCAGAGAAATATAATCGCCATGGAAATTTCCGCCATGGTAAACATGCTGCTCTTCTACATTAATAATAGGATTATCATTCGCAGAATTGATTTCGTCTTCCAAAATCTGTTCTGTAAATTCTAAAGTATCTAAAACAGGGCCTAAAATCTGCGGAACACACCGTATTGAATAATATTCCTGAACTTTGTCTTTAAAAATTTTCTCTTGTTCATCAAAACGGGTGTAGAGGTGGTCTGCTCTTTTCCTGATCAGCTTACTGTCTGCAAGATGATTTCTCATTTTCTCAGCAATTTTTTGCTGCCCGATATGTCTTTTAGTGTTATTGAGAGATTCAGAAAGATGATCGTCATACGCCTGAACAAGCTCATTAATTGCACACGAAAACTGCAGAGAAATTTCGGTAAGTTTTCTTGCTTTGTGTGCATTTACAATCCCTATTCCCGACATTACAGAAGTTCCGTTCATCAAGCCAAGACCTTCACGTATTTCTACTTTGATAGGCTGTAAATTTTCAATCCCAAAAACTTCTTTCGTTGATTTTCTTTCACCTTTATAGAATACTTCACCTTCCCCAATCAATACCAGAGCCAAATGAGCAAGCTGTACCAAATCTCCGCTTGCCCCAACACCGCCATGCTCAAAAATAAGTGGCGTAATATCTCTGTTTATCAAATCTTTAAGCAAAAAGACAACCGACGTATGAACACCCGAATTTCCTCTGGAAAGTGTGTTTAGTCTTGCTAACATGGCAGCTTTCACTTCATCTTCAGGCAGTGGATTTCCTATACCCGAAGAATGGCTTCTTATAAGATTGTACTGGAGCTGATTTTTGTCTTCATCGCTGATCTTGAACTGTGCCATAGGACCAAAACCAGTATTGACTCCATAAATTATTTTATCTTTTGAAAACTCTTTCAAAAACTGAAAACTTGCCTCTACTCTTGCAATGAGAGATTCATCAAGATCAATTTCTTTATCGTTGAATATAACTTCCTGAAAATCTTTCAGCTTTAAAAAATCGTTTATTTTCATTAATTAAAAACTAATAATGGCTAATTTTGTAGAAATTTAAAATCTCTACTCTATATTTTGACAAAGATATAAGTAATTATCAAAATAAAAAATTGAAGATGAACAAAGAATTTGTTGACGTTCTTGTGATTGGAGCCGGTCCTTCGGGATGCGTATCTTCTGCATTTCTAAAGAAGAACAACATCAATGTAAAAGTTGTTGAAAAGACAAAATTCCCAAGGCTTGTAGTAGGTGAAAGCCTTATTCCTCGTGTGATGGATCATTTTGATGAAGCCGGGCTCTTCCCCGCATTGGATAAGATGGGTTTCGAAAAAAAACTCGGAGCCCGTTTTCTGCGTGGCAAAGAGGTTTGCATTTTTGATTTCAGTAATAAATTTGGAGAAGGCTGGGATTGGACTTGGCAGGTTCCGAGGGCAGATTTTGATAATACACTTGCACAGGAAGTCATTAACAAAGGGATAGATCTTGAGTTTGAGACGGAAGTTATAGGAATTGAGTTCAGCGGAACAGATTCTATCACCACTGTTAGAGATAAAAACGGTGACACTAAAGAAATTCATGCCAAATTCGTCATAGATTCCAGTGGTTACGGACGAGTGTTGCCCAAACTTTTAGATTTGGAAAAGCCATCAAAATTATCCCCTCATTCTGCTATTTTTTCTCATATAAAAGACATTAACAGAGAAGAAGGAACAGAGGGAACACTTATTTCTTTCGATATTATAGAAACTGAAGTCTGGCTTTGGGTAATCCCATTTTCGAACGGAAATACCAGTGTAGGAATTGTTGGTCCAACTGAGTATATTGATAAACTTTCCGAAAACGGAGATCCTGCAGAAGCTTTGAGAAAGGCAATCTCTTTGTCCGATTATTACGTGAAACGTTTTGGTGATGTAGAATTTTTGTTTGAGCCTAAGCATCTAAAAGATTACTCGTGTTCGGTAAAAAAATTATACGGAGACGGTTTTGCGCTAACCGGGAATGCTTCTGAGTTTCTGGATCCTGTTTTCTCTTCAGGAATGGCTTTTGCCACAGAATCCGGAATGCTTGCTGCAAAATTGGCCTTAAGACAATTGAACGGTGAAAAAATCGACTGGCAAAAAGACTACGCAGATTACATTTTGTACGGCGTGGATGTTTTTACCACTTATGTAAAAGAATGGTACACCGGAAATCTTCAGGAATTATTTTTCCACCAGCCAGAGAACCCCGATGTCAAGAGAAAAATCTGTGCGGTTCTCGCTGGCTATGTCTGGGACAAGAAAAATACGTTTGTGAGAATACACGATTCTGCCATTAAAAATCTGGCTGAATTTATTAAGGCTGAAAAGGAAAAAGCATAAACATTGGCTTTTCTTTCGGAGAAGCAGCAATCTATGCATTGTAATTTTTTTAACTTCTTAAATCTACAAACGTAATTGGTTTTCTGCTGTTAGGATGAAAAACTATTTTAGACAAAACATCAAAATCTACGATTTCAATTTTCGGACTTACCCTTAATTTTGCCCGGAAATGATCTCTCACTTCATTCTCAAAATTTTCCGAATTGGTTTCTGTACTCAGTTTTATAATAATTTCGTCCAAACCAATTTCGTTGGATTGAATGACGATCTGATAGCAAGAAATCCCGTTGAAATCATTCAGAATATCATTCATTGCAGGCGGATAAAGTGTAGTTCCTTTATATTTAATCATCTGTTGTTTTCTGCCAACCACCGGTCCCAAACGCATGGTATTTCTGCCACAATCGCAAGGTTCATAATGGGCTTTTACCAGATCTCCTGTTTTAAATCTCAACAGAGGAAGTGCTTCTACCCCTAAAGTCGTGACCGTTAATTCGCCGCTTTCTCCTTCTTTCACTGGATTTTCATTGTCATCAAGAATTTCTGTAATAATTAATTCCGGGTGATGATGACCTCCTTTCTGAAATTCACATTCTGTGAAAGCCGTGCTCATTTCCGTAGAAGCATACGTGGAATATAACTGAATATTCCATTTTTCTTTAATCTTTGTAGCAAGAATATTATCCGTAAAATCCTGATTTTTGATACTTTCACCAATACATATTGCTCCGTAAATGCTCGATTTTTTATAATCTAAATTATTTTTCTCCGCATAATCTATCATTTTCAAAAGGAAAGAAGGAACGGTGATTAGATATTTCGGCTTGTACCTGAAAACAGAATCCCATTGCAGTTCAGGAATTCCCGGTCCCATACGCACAACGCTGGCTCCCATTTTCCTCAAACCTAAGAAATATGCTAAACCTGCCATAAAACGCTTGTCTATAGTAGTAACCATTTGTACGACATCACCTTTTTGAATACCTGCACAAGCCAAAGAGATCGCTTCATTATAGGCAATTCTCTCCAGATCTTTATCAGAAAGACCGAAAGTCACCGGATCTCCCAACGTTCCTGAAGTCGTACTGTAATCTACAATTTGTGAAAGCGGAATACAAAAAAAATCCTGATTATTCTGCTGAATATCATTTTTTGAAGTTGTGGGAATTTTCTTTAAATCTTCCAGCTTTTGAATTTCAGAAATATTGATATTATTTTCTCTAAATAATTTTTGATAGAAAGGTGAATTTGCTTCAAGATACTGTAAAACTTCTTTCAGTTTTTTTTCCTGAAAAGCTTTTATTTCCTGAATGTCGGATTTTTCGATTGACGGATAGAGTTCCAAAGGCTTACTTTTTAAAGACAAATTTATTTAATTTAAAATTAACAGATCTAAAGTTTAAGCCATTACAATGAGAAATTACTGTAATTTTTCAAAAATTAAATTTCAAAATTTTCGGCTGATGACATCAAAATAAAACATATATTATAAACCGTTAAAATTCACTAAATTTGCCAACTTAATTAATCTTCGAAATTGAGATATTACAATGAGCCAATTTAAAGAATATAAAAACCTCAACCTTATAGATGTAGCCGAGAATGTTTCGGAATTCTGGAAAATAAACGACACTTTTGCAAAAAGTGTGGAAACACGAGAAGGAAATCCTGAGTTTGTGTTTTATGAAGGTCCGCCTTCTGCGAACGGAATGCCGGGAATTCACCACGTTATGGCAAGAGCGTTGAAAGATATTTTCTGTCGTTACCAGACGCAAAACGGAAAGCAGGTTTTCCGTAAAGCGGGTTGGGATACGCACGGACTTCCTGTGGAATTAGGAGTAGAAAAGGAACTCGGAATTACCAAAGAAGATATTGGCAAGAAAATCACCATTGAAGATTATAATAAAGCTTGCCGTGAAGCGGTAATGCGATATACAGATGTCTGGAATCAGCTCACCGAAAAAATCGGGTATTGGGTAGATCTTGAAGACCCTTACATCACGTACAAACCAAAATATATGGAAACCGTTTGGTGGTTGCTAAAGCAGTTGTACAGCAAAGAATTGCTGTATAAAGGATATACCATTCAACCCTATTCTCCAAAAGCAGGAACCGGACTTTCTTCTCACGAGCTGAACCAACCAGGAACCTACAGAGATGTTTCCGATACCACAATTGTTGCTCAGTTTAAAGTAAAAAAGGAAACTTCGGAATTATTTAACGATGTTGATGGAGAAGTAAACATTTTAGCCTGGACTACAACTCCATGGACTTTACCTTCCAACACCGCTTTGGCTGTAGGTAGAGATATTGAATATGTAGTTGTTAAAACGTTCAATCAATATACTTTCGAGCCGGTAACAGTTGTTTTGGCAAGAGTTTTACTTGAAAAGAATTTTGGTAAAAAATATACTGAAGGAACAGATGAAGATTTTGCAAACTATACTTCAGAAAGCAAAACCATTCCCTTCAGAATTGTAAAAGAATTTACAGGAACTCAATTAGCAGGAACTCAATATGAACAGTTAATTCCTTGGTTTATGCCAGATGAAAATCCTGAAAAAGCATTTAGGGTTATCATCGGAGATTTTGTGACTACGGAAGACGGAACCGGTATAGTTCACATTGCACCAACTTTCGGTGCAGATGATGCAAGAGTTGCCAAAGAAAACGGAATTCCGCCAATGTTGGTAAAAGATGAAAATGATAATTTGGTACCATTGGTAGATTTGCAGGGAAAATTTATCAGAGGAACTCATGTGCCAAAGCTTTTCTCAGGAAAATACATCAAAAATGAATATTATGATGACGGTACTGCTCCTGAAAAATCATGGGATGTAGAACTCGCTATTTTACTGAAAACAGAGAACAAAGCTTTTAAAGTAGAAAAATATGTTCACAGCTATCCGCATTGCTGGAGAACAGATAAACCTGTTTTGTATTACCCGCTCGATTCATGGTTTGTGAAAATGACCGCCGTGAAAGACAGATTGGTAGATTTGAATAAAGAAATCAACTGGAAGCCCAAAGCAACCGGAGAAGGCCGTTTTGCCAACTGGCTGGAAAATGTAAACGACTGGAATCTTTCCCGATCAAGATATTGGGGAATTCCGTTGCCAATATGGAGAACAGAAGATTTGAAAGAAGAAAAAATCATCGGTTCGGTAGAAAAATTATACAATGAGATCGAAAAATCTGTTGCGGTAGGATTTATGAAAGAAAATCCGTTCAAAGGCTTTGAAATCGGAAATATGTCTGAAGAGAACTACTCTTTGATTGATTTACACAAAAATGTGGTTGATAAAGTAATTCTGGCATCAGATTCTGGCAAAGAAATGAAGCGTGAGAGCGATCTTATTGATGTTTGGTTCGACTCCGGCTCTATGCCTTATGCACAGCTGCATTATCCTTTCGAAAATAAAGATTTAATAGACCATCATAAAGCTTTCCCGGCAGATTTTATTGCTGAAGGAGTAGACCAGACGCGGGGATGGTTTTACACTCTTCATGCAATAGGAACTGCAGTTTTCGACTCCGTGGCTTATAAAAATGTAATGAGTAACGGTCTTGTTTTGGATAAGAACGGACAAAAAATGTCTAAACGTTTGGGTAATGCCGTAGATCCATTTGAAACACTTGCTGTTTACGGTCCGGATGCTACACGTTGGTACATGATTTCTAACGCCAATCCTTGGGAAAACCTGAAATTTGATATTGAAGGAATTGATGAGGTGAGAAGAAAATTCTTCGGAACGCTTTACAACACTTATTCATTCTTCGCTTTATATGCCAATGTAGACGGATTTAATTATGCGGAAAAAGACGTTCAAAACCGTCCGGAAATAGACCGTTGGATTTTGTCTGAACTCAATCTTTTAATTAAAGAAGTAAAAGCTTTTTATGAAGATTATGAACCTACAAGAGTTGCCAGAGCCATCAGCACTTTTGTAAATGATAATTTGAGTAACTGGTATGTAAGATTATGCAGAAGACGTTTCTGGAAAGGAGATTATTCTGAAGACAAGATTTCTGCTTACCAGACTTTATACACTTGTTTGGAAACCGTTGCCAGATTATCTGCTCCTATTGCACCATTCTTTATGGATCAATTGTATCAGGATCTGAACGCTGTAACAGGTAAGGACGGTGCAGAATCTGTGCATTTAACCAATTTCCCGGTTGCAGACGAAAGTTTAATTGATCAGGATTTGGTAGAAAAAACCCATTTGGCACAAAATATTACCAGTATGGTTTTCTCATTAAGAAAGAAAGAAAACGTAAAAGTGCGTCAGCCACTGCAAAAAGTTTTAATTCCTGTTCTCGACAAGAAAACTGAAGAACAAATTCTGGCAGTTGCAGATTTAATTAAACAGGAAGTAAATGTAAAAGAACTGCAGTTGATTAACGCTGAAGAAGCGTCACATCTAATTGTAAAACAGATAAAGCCCAACTTCAAAACTTTAGGATCCAGACTTGGAAAAGATATGAAAGTGGTTGGAGGTGAGATTAATAATCTTTCTTCGGAACAAATTGCTTCATTAGAAAAAGAAGGAAAAATAGAAATTCAGGGTTATGAAATTACGGTTGATGATGTGGAAATTTCTACAAAAGACATCCCTGGATGGACGGTAACTTCAGACGGAAAAACAACTGTGGCATTAGATTTGACACTGACTGAGGAATTGAAATCTGAAGGTATTGCCAGAGAATTTATCAACAGAGTTCAAAACATCAGAAAAGAAAAAGATTTTGAATTAACCGATAAGATTAATATTACTTTGGAGGAAAACAATCCTTATTTAGCACAGATTAGACAAAACGAAGATTATATTTCTTCCGAAGTCTTGTCAAACAAAATAGAAATTGTATCTTCACTATCAAATTTTAATGAAATCGACATAGATGAACAAATTTTTAAAATAAATGTTGAAAAAAATTAATATTTAACTGTTGTTTTTTCAAAATCCAATTCATAAATTTATTAAAAAGAAAAAGGCCATGCAAGACGAAAGAGTACGATACAGCGATGCTGATTTACAGGAATTTAAGAAGATAATTAAAGATAAAATAGATAAGGCAGAAAAAGATCTTCAGCTGATAAGAGAGAGTTTTATTAATGACCAGAATAATGGTACAGATGATACTTCACCAACTTTCAAAGCATTTGAAGAAGGTGCGGAAACATTGAGCAAAGAGCAAAACTCCATTCTTGCAGGAAGACAGGAAAAGTTTGTTAGAGATCTTAAAAACGCCTTAATTAGAATAGAAAATAAAACTTACGGTATTTGTAGAGTTACGGGGAAGCTTATTCCTAAAGAAAGACTTTTGGCCGTTCCTCATGCAACTTTAAGTATAGAAGCGAAAAACATGCAGAGATAATTATTTTATCTTATTTTTGTAAATTAATAATTGGGTTTATATGATGTTTTATAGCATTTTATAAACCTAATTTTTAGTTATAGCTATGGTCGAATATGTAATTTTAGCACTTATTGTTATTGGGATTTTGTTTTTTTTCAATAAAGAAAAACTGAAGCAAAAGTTTTTCCCGGAAAAGGAAAAAAATTATACGATAGATGATAAATTTAATTCGGACAAGCGCGAAAGAGAGAAGGAAATAGATAGACTTCTCGGTAAAATGGGTAAAAACGGACTCGGCGATCTTTCTCCAAAAGAACGCAAAAGGCTGGACGAACTTTCCCGAAAATAAATTTTAAAACTCTACAATGGAATCTATTATCGTACACACCAAAAACTCTATGGAACTGAATGCACTGAAAAGTGTATTGAAGGAAATGGGAATTAAATATGAAAAATTTCACACCAAAAATACTTTTCATAACCAAAAAACGATTAAAAAAGTAATCGAAAAGAAAAACGAGAAAATAAATAAACCCTCTAAACCAAAAGGACTGTAATGAAGAAGATTGCTTTAGTAACCTTACTTATCTTGTTGATAGATCAGGCGTCTAAAATTTATGTGAAAACGCATTTTGAACTTAATGAAAGTATTCCGGTAGTTGAAGGTTTCTTTAATAAAACATTTGTAGAAAATCCGGGAATGGCGTATGGTTTTCATTTTGGAGGAATTATCGGTAAATATTTTCTTGTAATTGTTCGCCTGTTCCTTATTGGCGGTATGATTTACCTTTTTAATAAATGGCTGAAAAGAGGAGAATCCAACTATCTTCTTATTCCTATGGCGATGATTTTTGCAGGAGCAATTGGTAACCTGATTGATGGGATGTTTTACGGTTTAATCTTCGACAGTGGAACTGTTTTCGACGAAAGTACCGGAAGATGGATAGGCTATGGCGGAGTTTCTAAATTTGTTTCTTTCGGACATGGTTATTCTTCATTTATGAAAGGGTGTGTCGTAGATATGTTACATTTTCCTATTGTAGACTGGAATGTACCTTCCAATTGGCCGTTAATAGGAGGGAAGCATATAGAATTTTTTAAATATATTTTTAATATTGCCGATTCTGCAATTACTGTAGGAGCAGCATTATTATTAATTTTCAGGAAAAAAGCTTTCCCTAACGGTTTGGAATTCTAAAAACCACATACACAATATGAAAAAAAATCTTTTAAAAATAAGTAAAACTTTCCTGCTTCTTTTCGGAGCAGGAATTATTTTTATTGTATTTGCCAATTACAGCATTAAAAAAAGCAGCGACAGTTTTCTGTATGATGATGCCTCTAAAATTCCGACAACTAAAGTAGCCATGCTTCTCGGAACTAGTAAAACGCTGAGCAGTGGTTTTCCAAATGCTTATTTTACCAATAGGATAAAAGCTGCCGCAGATTTGTACAAAAGCGGAAAGATTAAGTACATCATCGTGAGCGGGGATAACAGCCGGAAAGACTATAATGAACCCGAAGATATGCAATTGGCTTTAATGCAACAGGGAGTTCCTCAAGATAAGATATATCTCGATTTTGTGGGTTTTAGAACCTTAGATTCTGTTTTAAGAGCCAAAGAAATTTTTGGTCAGCAAAAGCTTATCATTATTTCACAGAAATTCCACAATGAAAGAGCTGTTTTTCTGGCAAGAAAAAATAATATTGAAGCTTATGGGTATAACGCTGAAAATGTTAATAAATACGCTGGTTTAAAGACTAATCTCCGAGAATATTTCGCAAAAGCAAAAGTATATTGGGATTTACTTTTTGCTGTTGAACCTAAGTTTGGCGGAGATAAGGTTGTTATTCCTTAAATAATATGAGTTCGGTTAGGGATAAGCAATATTTTAATCTTTTGTTTAGCTTTGCGTTTTGTAAATGCTTATCACGAACTTAGGTTGATATATTTTTGATTTTCAATTTACAGACATAATTTTAGGCATTATCCTAAATCTTTATTATTTCAATCAATTCAAAAAGTGGTGTGTTTTTCTACACTGGTTACGTTTTCGGGAGTCCATTCTATACGTTTGATGAATGGATGTTGTCTTACCGGGCATTCCATAATTTGACATATTGAACAGGAAATAGGCTTACAATCATCCATGTGAAAGTTGAATTCCACCGTTCTGTTGGTATTATTTGCCAGAAGAATAATTACTTTTTCCATTTCCTGATGTGCTTCACGAAGACTGTAGTAATAAGGAAGTGTAATGTGTGCATCAATATGAAGTGAAGAACCAAATTGCTGAATTTTCATGTTATGAATGTCTATCCATTCTGTTCTTCTGTTATTTTCCAAAAGATTTATAATCTTGTTCAACAATTCAGGATCCTGCTCATCCATAATACCACTAAGCGACTTTCGAACGATTTTGTATCCAACAAAAATAATATAAAACCCGAAAAACAAAGCTACTAAAGAGTCTATCCAATAAATTTTAGTAAAATAAACAATAATTAAGCTTATCACTACGCCCAATGTGGTAACAGTATCAGACTGAAGGTGTTTTCCCGAAGAAATAAGCACCAAAGAGTTTTCTTTCTCGCCTTTTTTAATAGAAATATATCCCAGAAAATAGTTGATGATGGCTGTTGCGGCAATAATGGCGATTCCCCAGTCTAATTTATTGAGAACTTTACCAACGATTAAACTGTTGATGCCTTCATAAATAATCATTAATCCGGCGATTGAGATGAGAGCACCTTCAATACCGGAAGTTACAAATTCTACTTTTCCGTGTCCGTACGGATGATCTTCATCTTTAGGTTTAGCTGCAAGATAAAGAGAATATAAACCCATAAATGCACTGATAACATTTACGATACTTTCCATAGCATCCGAAAAAACAGCATCTGAATCTGTAAGTTTCCAGGCAATTATTTTTCCGACAAAAAGAATGATTCCAAAAACTGCAATAATTTTCTGAAATCCTATTTTTTCTTTATTTATTTTATTTTTTATCATTTTTCAGTCAATGATTGTTTATCAGTCTGTTAATTATCTAAAATAATTATCCGAAAAAAAAAGAATCTCGTTGGAGACTCTTTTTATTTTTGTTAGTTTAAACTAAGTTTTTTTCAACCAAGTATTCTGCAATCTGTACAGCGTTGGTTGCTGCACCTTTCCGCAGATTATCTGCTACAATCCAAAGGTTAAGTGTTTTTGGCTGAGAAAGATCTCTTCTTATTCTTCCTACAAAAACTTCATCTTTTCCTTCCGAATACAAAGGCATTGGGTATTTGTTGTTTTTAACGTTATCCATTACCACTACTCCGGGAGTTTCAGATAAAATTTTTCTTACTTCATCCAAGTCGAATTCGTTTTCAAATTCAATATTAACGCTTTCAGAATGCCCTCCTTGTACGGGAACTCTTACTGCGGTAGCTGTTAAATTAAATGTGTCGTCCCCTAAAATTTTCTTAGGCTCTTTCATTAATTTAATCTCTTCTTTGGTGTAATCATCATCTGCAAAAACATCGCAGTGTGGAAGTGCATTCTTGAAGATTTGATAAGGATATACTTTCTCAACAGATTCATCTCCTGAAATTTCTCCGTTCAACTGATCTACAGCAGCTTTTCCGGTGCCTGTAACCGATTGGTAAGTAGAAACAATAACTCTCTTAAGATCGTATTTTTTATTCAAGGGTCCCAAAACCATCACCAACTGAATGGTTGAGCAATTGGGATTTGCAATAATTTTGTCTTCTTTCGTTAAAATATCTGCATTAATTTCCGGAACTACCAGTTTTTTTGAAGGATCCATTCTCCAAGCTGAAGAATTATCTATTACTGTGGTTCCTGCTTCTGCAAATTTTGGTGCAAATTCTAAGGAAGTAGAACCTCCTGCAGAGAAAATAGCAATATCTGGTTGGGCAGCAATAGCGTCGTTCATGCTTACGATGGTAAGTTCATCCTGTTTATACTTCACCTTCTTACCAATAGATTTTTCCGATGCTACCGGAATTAATTCGGTGATAGGGAAGTTTCTCTCTTCGAGAACTTTAAGCATAACCTGACCTACCATTCCGGTAGATCCTACTACAGCTACTTTCATTTTGTTATTGAAATTTAAAAATTAAATGATATGTTTTGTCTCGATTTTAGAAATCAGACATTTAAATTTTATCCGAATAATCTGCCCCACTGAAATGCCCAAAGCATTAGTGCAACAGCAACTAAAGACATGATTACCCAACTCATATTAAGTTTATCGTTGGTTTTGAATTTTTTGTTGACAATCGTTAATAAAATTGCTGCAATAATCATCGCAGTTGGATGTTCAACATAAGTTTTTCTTAGAACAGCATCTTTCATCAACATTCCTGATTCTTTTGCTGCTTTAAATCCCGGAGAAAAGAAGAATAACATGATTAAACCAATTAAAACCTGAGTGTGAAAGAAAATTAATGTAAATAAAGTAGATTTTCTTAAAAGTTTTGAAATTTTTCCGGAATATCCGAACATGGTTGCAAAAAGAGCTATGACAAAAACTGCAGTTGCAAGTAAGATTAAATAAGCAAAACCACGGTGTGCCTGAAGCATGATGTTGAAATCCATAATGTTTATTTTTGTTAGATGCAAATATAAAAAATCCCAGCGATAAAGCCGGGATTTTGGTATGTAATAAAAGTTAATTTATTTGTACTAGAAGTTGAAAGATAAAGTAGCAGACCATGTTCTACCAAACCCGAAGAAAACTCTGTTTCCGTCTGCAATACCTTTGTATGTTCTACCTGCTTGCTCATAAGTTTTACCTTTGTCAGGATCATTATTAGCTGTAATTGTATCCGTTGTTTTGATGTTTGTTGCACCATCCTGAATAAAGGTAGTATCTAGTAAGTTGTAAACGTTAGCTCCTAAAGTAAAATACTGATTAGGATTGTTTAAAGAGATCTTATAAGATGCACCTACATTAAATAAATTAAAATCTGGTAACTTAAGCGATTCGTTTCCAGGCTTAAGGAATTCTGCAACATTAAGTGTAGAATAGATTTTACCTGTATATTGCCATCCACCGTACACTTTTAATCCTTTTAAGGGGCTAATTGTTGTACCTAAAGAGGCTGTTGTTTGAGGGATACTGTTATTGTTACTACCACCTACTTTTACTTTATCTAAATATAGAGTAGAAGCGTTGTTACCATTAATCGCAACTGGTGTATTATCGTCTAAGAAGTTTGCACCTGTTGCATTACCTTTATACTGGTAATCTCCCCAAGAAAACATACCATTAAACTCAATAAATTTGTTTAATCTGTAGTTTGCTTCTAATTCTACACCTTGGTGAAGCTGAGTAATTCCACTTACTTCTGAATATCCTGTATTTCCGTTTCCGTCGATATTAGGTATATTACCTCTTCTGTAGAATCTATCTTTCCATTCGGTTCTATACAAATTTAATTTAGTGTTGAAATTGTTTGTTTTGAAACCGTAACCTAATTCAGCAGAAAATATTTTCTCATTTGTCAAATTAGGATTTACAACCTGCTGATTACTTGGGTAAACAGCACTCATTAAAGGTTGTTTGCTGTAATAACCGATATTGGCAAATACGTTATTGTTTTCGTTTAAGTTATAGTTTGCACCCCCTTTAATATTATAACCTAAAAGATCTTTAAATCCAGTTTTTCTATCAATTATTTGCCCTTGTTGAGGTGATCCAGGAAGAACAAAATCATCAATTCTTTGATATGATTGGTTTGAAACTGAACCTTGTAAAAATGCAGATAGTTTATCATTAGAATATTCTACCTGTCCGAAACCACTATACCAAAGAACTTCTCCATCGTTACTGAAAGCTAGTCTTTGATCCATTGGAGCTAATGATCCACCAAAAGGATTCCAGCTTAATTTTTTATAATCATAAATATTGTTAACAACTCTGTTAGGTGCATTTTTGTTAGTGTTATCTTTATAACCTGAAGCGCCATAAAGATCAGATAATACTTGGTAATGGTAACCATAGTAATATCTGTCATCAGTACCTACTGAGAAATTCCAGTTGTCATTAATCTTATGTTGGAAATTCATTAAGACACCGTACCAGTTATGAGAGTTGATACTTGAAGTACGAACAAGTGTACTTGTAGCTGCCGCAGTATTAGGATTTATAGCTGCGTTTGCTGCGAAAATTTGGTCATAATTATAATGGCCATCATTATCATAAAACGTACTCATTCCTTTTCCGGCAATACCTCCAAGGTTTCTTGCTCCACCACCACGTCCGTTAGACATGTAAGCTACAGTACTTAATGTAGATTTATCACTGATAGTCCAATCCCAGTTCAACATCATTACTGGTTTTGCATAATAGTTCATTGCATTTGCAAGAGCTACTCTGTTTCCGCTAGCGTCAGTATAATATCCGAAGTCAGAATTGTATCTTCTGTATGGAGTATTATCATGATCAGGATTATACTTAATATAGTTAGCGATTGAAGGTGCGTATGATCTTTGATCGTGCCATTGCGGAGATGAAGTGATCATAAACTGCAAATTATGCTTAGCACTTGGTTGGTAACCTAATGCAAAGAAATAAGTATATGCTTCATAATTTGTATTTTCTATATATGTAGCACCAGATTGTCTAGCCATCAAGAAAGATGAAGACCAACCGTTCTCAGATTTACCTGTATTGTAAGCAAATGAAGTTTTAAGAAAATCATTGTTTCCGACACCTAATCTTACAACTCCGCCCTTCTTCATGTCTGCAGATTTTGTAATGAAGTTCATAGTACCCCCTACAGATGCAATAGCCAATTTAGAAGAACCAAGACCTCTTTGTACTTGTAAGAAACTAGTAACATCAGATAAACCTGTCCAGTTAGAATAATAAACAGCACCAGTTTCCATATCGTTTACCGGCATACCGTTTACCATTACAGCAACATTCTTACTTTCGAAACCACGAATTGAAAGCTGAGAGTCTCCAAAACCCCCACCTCCTTTTGTAGCATATATTGATGGTGTTGTATTTAATAATTCAACAAGCTCTTGGTTACCTTGTCTTTCTAGAATTTGTGCTGCTTTAATAGTAGAAACTGCTACAGGAGTTTTTCTATCTTTAGCGATATCGGTAACTCCTTTTAGGATTACTTCCTCAATATCTTTCGATTTTGAAGCAGTATCTTTTACTTCTTGTGCGTAATAAACGCTTGCTGTAGATAATGCAATTATCGCAGTAAGCATCGATTTGTTGATTAATTTCATAATCTTAATAATAGTTAGAATTAATTTTTCTGCAAAATTCGACAAATAATTTTTAACTATTATTAACTGTATGTTAATTTTTAATCAGTCTTGATAAGTGTTATTCCGCTGTTTTTCAGTATGTTGTGATTTTTATGATTTTTCGTATGAAAAAAATCATATTATCTATTTTTTAACAAAAGTGATAAGATTTTATTAAAAATATAATGTTTTTACTTAACAGCTTTTAGGCTTAAATCTATATTTTCTGCTGAGTGCGTTAATGCTCCGGCAGAAACAAAAGTGACTCCTGTAGCTGCAATTTCTTTCAGTTGCTCTCTTGTAATTCCTCCCGATGCTTCACTTTCGCAAGAACCATTAATTAGTTTTACAGCTTCAGTCATGGTATCAATATTCATGTTATCCAACATAATTCGGTCAACTTTTGCTTTGATGGCTTCTTTTACTTCTTCTAGATTTCGGGTTTCAACTTCAATCTTAAGTTTTTTCTTGTTTTTTTTGATATAGTCTTTTGCCATTTTTACAGCATTGGTAATGCTCCCGTTGTAATCAATATGGTTATCTTTCAGCATTATCATATCATAAAGTCCGTATCTGTGATTTGTCCCACCACCGATAGCTACTGCCCACTTTTCGCAAACTCTGAAATTGGGAGTGGTTTTTCGGGTATCTAAAAGTTTAGTTTTAGATCCTATTAATCTGGAATCCCAATCGTGTGTAAGTGTTGCAATGCCGCTCATTCTCTGCATGCAGTTCAGAACGAGTCTTTCCGTAGATAATATAGATCTCGCACTTCCGGAAACTATAAATGCTACATCGCCAACTTTAGCAGTTTCACCATCTTTTATAAATGTTTTTACTTTTAAGCTTTTATCAAAAGTTTTAAAAATAATTTCTGCCAATTCTACTCCAGCCAAAATACAGTCTTGCTTTACCAAAAGTTTTGCCTGTTGTTGCAAATCTTTAGGAATGGTAGAAAGGGTAGAGTGATCTCCATCCTGAATGTCTTCCTTTAATGCATTGTTGATGAATTGTTTTAAAACTTTATTGGTTGCGTAGCTTGGTCTTTTCATTTTTGTTGATATAATCAGTTACTGTTAAACTAAATCTTTGTTGTAGAATGCCCCTTTATTTTTTGTCATTTCCATAGATTGGGTTATGATGAGGTTTGCAACAGTTGTAAGATTTCTAAGTTCAGAAAGTTGAGGGGAAAGAATAGAGTAGTGGTAAATTTCGTCTACCGCTGCTTCAATTTCAGCGTGTTTTTGTGATGCCATTTTTAGTCTTTTGTTGCTGCGAACAATTCCTACCAGATCGCTCATCATCTCCTGAAGTTGTTTTCTAAGGTATGAAACAATCACCATTTCATCAATTATTTTCATTCCTTCTTCGTTCCATTCCGGAACTGCTTTAAGGTCTTCAAAATTGAAATTGTTCTCTTTTAAAAGTTCAACGGTTTTCATGGCAGCATTATGTCCGAAAACCAAACCTTCTAAAAGTGAATTGGAAGCCAGTCTGTTGGCTCCATGTAATCCGGAATTGGTGCATTCGCCCACTGCAAATAAGTTTTTAATGGAAGATTGTCCGTCTTTATCAATTTCAATTCCTCCCATAAGATAATGGCATGCAGGAACAACCGGAATGAGTTGTGTAAATGGATCGATACCTTCGTCTTTGCATTTTTTATAAATGTTGGGGAAATGTTCAAGAAATTTTTCATGATTCATTTCTCGACAGTCTAATCCTACATATTCGTCTCCGGTAGTTTTCATTTCAGCATCAATAGCTCTTGCAACAATATCTCTGGATGCAAGTTCTTCTCTTTCATCATATTTATGCATAAACTTTTCACCTTTTTTGGTGCGAAGTTTGGCTCCATCACCTCTTACCGCTTCCGAAATTAAAAACAGCATTCCGTCTATCTTGCTGTATAAAGCGGTGGGGTGAAACTGATAGTACTGCATATTGGTTACTTTTCCTTTTGCACGGGCAACAAAAGCAATTCCGTCTCCTGTGGCAATGGTAGGATTGGTTGTGTTTTTGTAAACATGTCCTGCTCCTCCTGTTGCAACCAAAGTTATTTTGGATGTGATTTTTTTTATAGATTTTGATTTTTCATCTAAAATATAAGCACCATAACAATTTATTTCATCTTCATTGAGTTTTTTTCCGGGAACATGATGCTGCGTGATGATATCTATAACGTAATGATGGTCTAAAATCTCAAGATTGGGATTATTTTTTGCAGTTTGTAGGAGTGCTCTCTCAATTTCAAAACCTGTGATATCTTTGTGATGAACGATTCTGTTTTCTGTATGTCCGCCTTCTCTTCCCAGCGTAAACTCTCCGTTTTTTTTGTCGAAATTTGCTCCCCATTCTACGATTTCATTAAATCTTGCAGGGGCTTCTCTCACGACCATTTCTACAACATCCCGTTTATTTTCGCCGTCTCCTGCACGCATGGTATCTTCAATATGCTTTTCGAAGTTATCATTTTTAAAATCTGTAACAACCGCAAGACCTCCCTGTGCATATTTTGTATTGCTTTCATCTTCATCAGATTTAGTGACAATAATAATTTTTGCATCAGGAAGCTGTTCGGATATTTTTATGGCATAAGACAAACCGGAAATTCCGGAGCCGATTACCAGTACATCTGCTTTTATCATATTTAAATTTAAACCTCTTTTGTTTTTGTATTAAATAAATTTAAACAATTTTTCGTTTGGTTTTCTCACTTTTTTCATGTGTTGAAAGTGGTCTTCTGCTGAGCGGTAGCCTAAAGCAAGCGTTACAGTAACCCTTTCTCTATCTGTATCAATCTCTAGAATTTCTTCAATTAAATTTTGTCGGAATCCTTCCATTGGGCAACTGTCGATATTTTCCATGGCTGCTGCATACATAAGGTTGGCCAAAACGATGTAAGATTGTTTTTCTGCCCACCCAAAAAGCTGATTTTCAGTTTGCTGCGTAATATGCTGATTGATGCTGTTTTTAAAAAGATCCAGTTTTTCGATTTCAAGATTTCTTACCTCAGAAATATGTCTAAAGTAGCCTTCAATATAAGAGTCTTCAATCGTCTTTTTGGATACAATAACAATAAGGTGAGAACAGGTGGAAATCTGGGAAGGGTTGTAAAATGCAGGAATAAGTTTCTGAATAATATCTGCGCTTTGTACCACTAAAATTCTGTAAGGTTGCAAACCTAGCGAACTTGCCGCAAGTTTGCCAGATTCCAGAATATTCAAAAGGTTGCTTTCCGGAACTTTAAGATCCGGATTAAATTTTTTTACAGAATATCTTCTGCTTAGTGCTTCCAAATAATTCATAAAACAAATTTAATAATAGAATATGAATAAAAGCTTATTTAAAAATTACTTTGCAAATATTATAAAAAAAACCACTTCGTTTGAAGTGGTTCCATCTTAATTTTAATATATGAAGTGTGAAAAAAATTATTCTCTGTTTTTCAGCAGAACCCATCCGTTGTATACTGTTGGAGTGCTGTTTTTGTCGTTTTCGTTCCAGGAAATCGTGTACCAATAAGTTCCGGTAGTTAATTTTTTGCCACCTGAGGTTCCGTCCCATTTGTAATTTCTTATTTTATCAGCTTCATATTTCATATTTCCATATCTGTCGAATACAGTAAATGTTAAATTCTTTTTATAAGCTAATGCTGTGTAGTCTATTACATCGTTTACATTGTCGCCATTCGGAGTGATAACATTTACCAGATTAGGAATTGTAATTTGTACGTGTATTGGGGCACAATTATAAATATCCTTTACATAGAATGTATTTTCGCCTCTTGGTAAATCTGTAAACACATTAGAATCTTGCCAATTAATACCGTTAAGCGAGAACTTATATGGAGCAGTACCACCAAGAATATTTACCGTTGCCGTATTATTCTTAATGTCTATATTAGAAATTACCGGATTTACCGCAATTTTTACATTAACGGTTTGATACGTGTAGCAGTTTCCGGTTTTAAGTCTTACCCAATATGCGCCTGCAGAAATTCCCTGAATAGATTGAGTTGTGGCACCTGTACTCCATAAATATTCTGAAAATCCTGGTCCGGCATCTAATGAAGTTCTTGCATCTATGCAGATAATTTTATCTTTTAATACACTAGATTTTACAGGTTGTGTTACGGTTAGTTTTATTTTTTTGATGACAAAACAATTGCTCACTGCAGTAACTTTTACATATACATCTGCATTAGGAGAAATATATGCGATAGGAGTGGAGATTTCATTAATTCCATTCATCGCATTGTCAAAAGAAGTGTAGAATTTCTTTGTTATTCCTGTTTCGGTAGTAATGTTGGCTGCGGTAAGATTAAACATTCCCCAAGATGTTTGTCCTTCTATAAAGCAAGATTCTAACATGGCATCTTGGGCAACCGGTAATGGATGGAATGTTAAGGTTACCTCTGCATTTCCTGTACATCCTTCTGGTGTGGTTACTTTCACATATACTTTTCCCGGAGCAGAAATAAATGCTGAAGGATTTGTAATTTCATTTGTACCTGCATTTAAATCGGCTAAAGTGCGGAAGTATTTTTTAGTAATCCCTGGAACAGCAGATACATAGGCGGATGTAAGATTAAAAACCGCAGTTGTAGCTCCATTATTGTTGCATTCTGCAATCGTAACATTATTTGCACTGAAATTTCCTAGCGTAAGTTTAATGGTTCCATCAGGGTTGTCGCAAAGTAATGCCGAATTATCTTTAATGATAACATTTACAGTTGTATTGCTATTAAATTGATAGCTTGTAGGGTTCGAAATAACTGTTCCTCCTACAGAATAAGTAAATGTATAACCAGAAGGATTGGCGACAAATTGAGAGTTAAGAGCCGTTAGATTAATAGTTCCAAAACCGGTAGAAGGATTTGGGCAAACCGATTGTGTAATTGAAGAATTTAAAATGCTTACTTTATCTGTGAAAACTTTCACGTTTTTAATTGAATGTCTTGCACTTGCAGCTCCAGTGGAAGCCGAAAATCCAAAATATCCCTGTGTCATTCCTACAGCTGCACCCGATGGAGCAAATGTTTGATTGACCACTAAAACATTATCAATCTTTATTTTAATAATCCAATTGCTAAGATTGTTGCTGTCTACTTCGCCGGTTACTTCAACGTGTTTAAAGTTAGGTCCTACAAAAGGTTGTGTACTGATGAGATCGGCTGTGTGATAAGTACTTCCCGGAGTATTGTTGTATTCAATATTAGAACCAGTTCCGTTATTGGTGCCGTATAAAACATGCACCTTGCTCATTTGAGCTTCGGTAGCATTATTAAAAATATCAAACCCAACCATAAGTCCTGTTGCGTTGGCAGGAATTCCAAGACCTCCACCTACAGTATAGGAAGCGGGTGGATTTGCAAGATACCAAAATGCAAGCCCGTCACCTTTTCCGTAAGAAGTTGTGCCGTTTCCATCTATTCTGAAATCGAATTCTACCCGCCATTTATCGCAATATTTCAGATTAATAGGAGCATTTAGCTTAATACCCCCAACCTGAGAGATCTGATCGGCTGTAAGCTGTATGAAATCTGTGTTCACCGTTGCTGAAGGCACTACATCCCAACCGGTTGTATTAACGGGATTTCCTGTTAATTGAAAGGTTTGGGACTTAAAATTTTGGGCGAAACAAAAAAATAGGAAAAGTAAATAAAAGTGTAGTTTTTTATTCATGTATTAGCTTTCGTTAGATTTACAGATGTAAAGATATAAATAATCCGAAAACAAATGAATATTGTGTATTAATTTTATTGAATTTAATATTTATTTCATAATAAAATAAAGACAAACTAATGAAAAGGGTATTTATTTTGGGTTTTGATTTGTAATTTCAAAATAAAGAACTGTCGTTCTGGGTTTCAAAATAAACATCCGTTTCAAGTTGGTCAGAAGCTGCTGCAGCTACGGCAAGTTTATCGCAAAGTTCATTTTCGAAGTGTCCGGCGTGGCCTTTTATCCAGTGTATTTTTGGGAGGTAAAGATTGTAAAGTATGATAAACCTTTTCCATAAATCTGGGTTTTTCACATTTTTCCAACCTCTTTTTATCCATCCGGAAATCCAGTTTTGGTTGATGGCGTCAGAAACATATTTGCTGTCGGTGAATATATGAATTTCATTTTCTGCAGATTTCAATTTTTCTAATGCGGTGATAACTGCTAAAAGCTCCATTCTGTTGTTGGTTGTTTTTTTGAAGCCTTTTGAAAAAGTTTTTTGGTAATTCTTCTCAGGAACACGCATAAGAATTCCATATCCTCCTTTGCCGGGATTTCCGCTGCATGCTCCATCTGTATAAATTTCAATTCTCATATATTATCTAAGGTAATTTTAGAGTTAATTTTTGAAAAACTACTTCTAAAGTAACCTCTATATTTTCAGTATTTAAAATGGAAAATCATCTTCATCATCAAAATCATTCATGGATGATCCGGATAGTTTTGAATTGTCGGGCAAGTCAAAGGCAGCTCCTGGCTGAATGGTTGTTTTTATTTTGTCGAACCCACTTGGTTCACCCATTAAACCAGAATTCGAACTATATCCCATAGAACCAGCTCCTCCATCAAAAGCGGCTTCAATATCTCCAAATTTGGCAAAATGTTTTAAGAATGAAAGTCTTACATCTGCAGTTGCTCCATTTCTGTGTTTTGCAATGATTAATTCTGCCTGATTTTCGGTGGAAGTTTCCTGACCTTCTTCGTCATTATCCCATACGGCAATTTTATAATATTCTGGTCTGAAGATAAAAGATACAATATCCGCATCCTGCTCAATTGCTCCGGATTCTCTTAAGTCTGAAAGCTGTGGTCTTTTACCAGGGCGTGTTTCCACACTTCGGGAAAGCTGGGACAGTGCAATTACCGGAACATTCAGTTCTTTTGCAATGGCTTTTAATGAACGGGAAATCATGGATATTTCCTGCTCTCGGTTACCTGCTCCTTTACCCCCACCACCGGCAGTCATCAGTTGAAGGTAGTCTACCATTATCAACCTAACTCCGTGTTGCATCACCAGTCTTCTGCATTTTGCTCTGAAATCGAAAATGGATAGTGAAGGTGTTTCATCAATATATAATGGTGCATTTTCAAGTTCCGAAACATTGGAGAATAATCTTTGCCATTCTTCATCATCCAAAGTTCCTTTTCTCAGCTTTTCTGAAGAAATTCTTGTTTCTGAGGCAATCATTCTGGTAATAAGCTGTACGGATGCCATCTCTAACGAGAATAATGCCATTGGAATTTTGTGTCCAACAGCAATATTTCTTGCCATAGACAGAAGAAAGGCGGTTTTTCCCATTGCGGGACGTGCAGCAATAATAATAAGGTCGGAATTTTGCCATCCTCCGGTTTCTTTATCTATATCTCTGAAGCCCGATGGAACTCCGGAGATTCCCTCTTTGTCTTTTAGAGCTTTTATGGTGTCAATTGCCTGTTTAACCAAAGAGTTCGCGGTATCGAATCCTTTTTTGATAGTTCCGTTTGTAATTTCAAAGAAAGATTGTTCCGCTTTATCTAAAAGTTCAAAAACATCTGTAGATTCTTTGTAAGAAGAATCTATCACATTGGCAGAAACATTAATTAAACTTCTCAGAATGTATTTTTCGAGAATAACTCTTACGTGATATTCGATATGTGCAGATGAACTTACTCCCATAGTAAGTTCGATAATGTAATGATCTCCTCCTGCGGTATTAAGCTTGTCTGTCTTTTTTAATTCCTGAATAACTGTCATTATATCCACCGGAAGATTTCCTTCATACAGCTTAAGCAATGCAGAAAATATAACCTGATGTCTTGGGTCATAAAAAACTTCGGAGGTGAGAAGGTCTATAGAATTATCGAGTCCTTTTTTATCAATTAAAAAAGTACCTATAACCAATCTTTCAAAATCTACTGCATTGGGAGGCATTTTCCCGTCTGCAATCGACAATTCTCTAGCAAAATTACCCTGAGTAAGTGAAGAGAGTGTTTCTTTCTGAGCCATACTGCAAAGATAGTTTATTTAAAAA
The DNA here is from genome assembly GCF_022811665.1 of Chryseobacterium oryzae. Lineage (NCBI taxonomy): Bacteria > Pseudomonadati > Bacteroidota > Flavobacteriia > Flavobacteriales > Weeksellaceae > Chryseobacterium > Chryseobacterium oryzae. The sequence goes on along the minus strand of NZ_CP094529.1, from coordinate 2,803,430 downwards.
ATAATTTGAAAAGAGTAATTAATATTCTTTGTTGATAAGTCTAAAAAATCCTTTAAATACAAGGATTGGGTAATGTTGATAAAAAAATCACCTCAAACGCGAGGTGATTTTTTCAATTTTAAATTATTGTCTGTTTTTGAGAAGAACCCAACCTTTGTATTGTGTTGGTGTACTGTTCTTGTCATTTTCATTCCAGGTAATTGTGTACCAATAAGTTCCTGTATTTAGTTTTTTACCTCCGGATGTACCGTTCCATTTGTAATTTCTTACTTTGTCTGCTTCGTAAACTTTGTTTCCGTATCTGTTATAAACGGTGAATACTAAGTTCTTTTTATAAGCTAAATCAGAATAATCTATTTCATCGTTTACGTTATCTCCATTCGGTGTAATTACATTTACAAGATTGGGTACTGTAAGCTGTATTTGAATAGGCGTACAATCGTAGCTGTCTCTTAAAAATATTTTGTTTTCTCCTCTTGGAAGATTAGAAAATACATTTGAGCTCTGCCAAGTAATTCCATCTATAGAATATTCGTAAGGAGCAGTTCCTCCAGATGGATATACTGTAATAGTATTATTGTTAATATCCACACTTGCAATTACTGGCTGTGGAGCAGGATGAACAGTTACTCGTTGGAATGTAAAGCAATTACCGGTCTGTAGTTTTACCCAATAAGATCCTACTGCAACACCTTGAATAGTTTGTGTAGTTGCTCCCGTACTCCATTCGTAACTAGAGAAACCAGGACCTGCATCTAAAGTAGTTCTGTCTTCAATACAGATTGTTTTGTCTTTCAGAACGGTAGATTTTACTGGTGCAGTTACTTTCAGAGTAATTTTAGTTATCTCATAGCAGTCATTCGGGCTGATAACTCTCACATAAACTTCTCCTGCGGTAGAAATATAATTTGTAGCGTCGGTAATCGCATTTATGTCGGCAAGTGCATCTGCTTTAGTTCTGTAAAACTTTTTAGTAGTTCCATTCGCAGTTGTTACAGCGGCTTGGGTAAGATCAAACTGAGCGGTAAGAATTGCATTTTCAATAAAACAAGATTCTAATGTTGCGGGTGTTACAGGAATAGAAGGATAATATTCTAAATCTATTTCTGCGTTTCCTGTACATCCATCGGTTGTAGTTACTTTTACAAATATTTTTTTAGGTGCAGTAGATTGATAGGATAAAGGTGTAGTGATTTCATTAGTACCTGCAGTTAAATCAGCTAATGAAGGAAAATATTTTTTAACCGCAGCAGGATCAGCATATACAGATCCCGATGAAAGATCGAAAACTGCACTACCCGCGTTGTTATTGTTACATGCTTTTATGGTTGCGTTAGAGGTTACTATAGGACCTAAAACAAATTTTATAGTACCAGTCTGTGTACAGTCATTTAACGGATTGGTAGGGTTGGAAGGATCAAGATAATGAATAGCATAATAATAAGTATCCGTAGTATTTACACTTATTGCAGTGGTAATAGGATTGGCATTAGTTAATGCATCATTAGATGATGTATGATAGGTTACCGAAAAATTTGGATTTCCATTGATGATTCCCGTAGAAAGAGTGGAAAAATTAAAAAGCGATGGGTTTGTACATATTGATAAGATTCCGTTATGGGCGGGTCCTGGTGGAAGAAAAGGGTTAGGTGTTAAAGAAGGGTTAGTGAATGGGGAAGTTAAAGTTGCTGTTCCACCCCAAGTTAAAGCAAAACCGTACGGGTTACTCGGGATATAATTGTCAATCAGTAAATAATAGGTTTCTCCAGCTAAAACCGGAAGAGGAAGTCCCCATTGAGCACCTGTATTTGTAGAGCTTAATCCTGTAGGACCACTAAGTCCACTGTAATTACATCTTATTGCATTTCCAAAATCCCACGTAGAGCAATCTATATTAGGTCCATAAACTGCAAAATCATAGTCATAATGATTTACGTTAGGAACCGTATTAGGGGTTATGGTGAATTCGATCGTACCACTTGTTGCAGCGGTAAAAACGTACCAAACAGAGTAGTTTTCTAGTCCCAAGCAGCTTCCAGCAGTTTGTTCTATAACATTTCCATTACTGTTTGGATTATAACTAATTCCGGAATTTCCACAGACAGGTATTGCTGAAATACAGTCTGACTGTGCATAAAATATCTGCGATATTATAACCACAAAAAAGAGTAGTATTTTTTTCATATTATAAATATTTGTAACAAATTTAGCTAAAAATTTATTTTAAAATAGATTATTTATAGTTAAATATAAATAAAGCCGCATGTAGCGGCTTTATTTAAAAGTTTTTCAACTTGTTTATTCTCTGTTCTTTACCATTAGCCAACCTGAAAATTTAATTGGCGTTTTAGTTTTGTTATTTTCATTCCATGTAACAGAATACCAGTAATTACCTGTAGGAACACGGGTGCTTCCATTGGTTGTACCGTTCCACTTGTAACCATTGGTCTTATCTGCCTGGAAGACTTTAGCACCGTATCTGTCGAAAATACTAAGAACTAAATTTTCTTTTCCGGCTAATGCAGAATAATCAATTACATCGTTTACGCCATCTCCGTTAGGAGTTATAACATTCACAAGATTAGGAACAACTACACTCACTTGGATTGGTTCGCAGTCATAAGAGTCTTTAACATATACTGTATGATCACCTCTTGTAATATCTTTAAATACATTAGATTCTTGCCAGTTTACATTGTCGATAGAGTATTGATAAGCAGGGCTTCCTCCTATTACATTCACGGTAATATTGTTGGTTGAGATATCAACATTAGAAATTACAGGCTGTTCGGAAGCATATACCTTTACAATTTGTTTAGCAGTACAGTCTCCTGTTTTCAGTTTTACCCAATAAGTACCTACGCTAACGTTAGTAATTGTTTGAGTAGTTGCTCCCGTGCTCCATACATAACCACTGAAACCTGGTCCTGCATCCAAAGTGGTCTTGTCTTCAAAGCAAATAACTTTGTCTTGAAGTACGGTTGAGTACGTAGGTGGGATTACAATAAGATTAACTTTTGCAACTGTATAACATCCGTTTCCATCACTTACTCTAATATACACAACTCCTGTAGGAGCAATATAATTGGTTGGGTTATTAATTTCATTGGTTGCGTTCACTGCATCAGTCATCGAAGGGAAATATCTTTTTGTAGTTCCCGATGGGTTGCTAATTAAAGCAGTCGTTAAATTAAAAGAACCGGTAGATGGATTTCCTTCGATAAAACAAGTTCTCAATGTAGCCTCAGTTACGGTAATGACAGGGTAGAATTTTAATTTTATTTCTGCCACATCCTTACATCCAAAAGGCGAAGTTACCAAAACAAAAACAGATCCTCCTGCAGATGTGTATTGATAAGGGTTTGTAATCTCATTGATATTATTATTAAGATCATACATTGAAGCATAATACTTTCTGGTATATGTAGGATCTCCGAAAATATTCGCAGTTGTGAGGTTGAAAACTCCTACTCCTGTGTTGTTATTGCTACATTCGGTGAGAGTAGCATCTGTTGCTACAAAACTTCCATTTTTAAATTTAAAAGTACCCGTCTGTTTACACTTATTAATAGGGCTATTTGGGTTAGTGGGATCAGTGTACATAATGCTGTAATAATATGTATCACTTGTATTTACAGAAATTGGTGTTGTTATGGGAGCGTTTCCAGTAAGAACATCATTACTGTTCAGATAATAACTTACAGAGAAGTTAACATTTCCGTTGATAATTCCTGCATTCAATGTACTAAAATCAAAAGTTGCAGGATTAGAACAAATAACAACTTCGTTGGGAAGAGCCGGGTTTGCATTAGGCTGACCAGGAGCAATAAATGGGTTGTTGGCTAGAGAAGGATCGTTAAATGGTGATGCTAACGTTGCAGTACCACCCCATGATAAAGAGAATCCGTTGGCACTTTTAGAATAATTGTCTACAATTAAATAGTATACTTCTCCTGGTAAAACATTCATAAAGCCACTCCATTGTCCGTTTACAGTAGGGTGTATGGTAGCAAGATTTAAACCGGTAGGACCGTCTGCTCCAGAATAGTTACAACGTAATGGTGCACCCAAGCTGCCACATTGTTTGTTGGGACCATATACTGCGAAATCATAATCATCTGGGAAATAATTAGGATTAATCGTGAATGTTAATGTCCCCGCTGTAGCAATTGTAAAGGTGTACCATACAGAATAATGCTCATTAGTGCTCAGACATCCTCCCAAAATCTCACGAATATCTCCCGGACCAGATGGTGTGTAGGATATACCTGAATTTCCGCAAACAGTAAACGCTGTAGGACAGTCGGACTGTGCAGAAAAAAATTGAGATATAATTAGTAAAAAAATGAGTAAAGTTTTTTTCATTTTAAAAAAATTTTTGATACAAATATAAAAAAAATAATAACTTAATGATGTAATTTTTAGTATATATATAACGTTAACGCTGCAATACCTTTAATATTGCATTTTGCGTAATTTTGAATTAAAGACTCCAACGCTTGCGGCTATCATTACTGTTAATGTACCACCGACAACTACCGATTTTACAACGCCGAGAAGTTTGGCAGCCAAACCACTTTCAAATTGTCCCATTTCATTACTCGACATAATGAAGATAGAATTTGCACTCAAAACTCTGCCTCGAATATGATCTGGTGTTTTCAACTGAACAATTGTTCCACGGATGACCACCGAAATCCCATCCAGCATTCCGCTGAGAACCAAAAACATGAATGAAAGCCAATAATATTCAGATAATCCAAAACCTATTATGCATAACCCGAACCCTGCAACCACAGCTAATAATACTTTCCCCTGATTTTTTCGTAATGGTACAATTGAAAGGGTAGTAATGATAATCATAGAGCCGATATCCGATGCTGCATTCAATAATCCTAAGCCATTTGCTCCGGATTTTAAAATATCGGTTGCGAAAACAGGAATCATAGCAACAGCTCCTCCAAAAAGTACAGCAAACATATCCAGACAGAGAGCTCCCAAGATTTCTTTTGTTTTGAAAATATAAGAAACACCTTCTTTAATACTTTCCATAACCTTTACTTCGCCTTTTTTATGGCTTGAGAACTGAGGTTTAAGTTTCCAGAAGAAAAATGATGCCAGAATAATTAATCCTATAATAACGGTTAAAGTCCATTTAATTCCATAAAATTCAATTAAAAAACCACCCGCAGCATGTCCGCATACAGAAGAAATTAAAAATGTTGCCTGATTTAAAGTTATGGCATTAGGAAGATTAATTTTTTGCACGATTTGAGGAATCATAGAAGGAACAATCGGGCCGATAAATGCTCTCGCTATTCCTGTAAAAAATATTACAGTATAAATAAAATAGGTAATTTGATGTCCCGAAAAATGAAGTTCAACATTCAGAAATGCAGGAATTAGCAAAAGACCAATAAGAAATACATACGCATAATTGCAGATGAGAAGAAGTTTCTTTTTCTCATTCATGTCAATTACGTGGCCGGCATATAATGCACAACTTACGGCGGGTATTACCTCAGAAAGTCCGATTAATCCGATAGAAAATGGGTCTTTGGTAAGTTGGTACACCCACCATCCCAATAAAGTTGCCAACATTCTAAATGCCATCACAATAACGAATCTTCCGGTAAGAAGATTTCTGAACTCAACATTTTGCAATGTTTTTAGCGGTAAAGAAGGAATCATGCTTACAAAAATAGCCTTAAATTTTCATTCAAGGCTATTGATTTTTTTAATTTCAAAATTTTTTTAAAAAACCGGGATGGTAATTTTTTTAAAATGTGGAATTTTAATCTGCTTTAGATGAGCTAATTACAATGGCTGCAGCTGCGGCGGCTCCAATTATTACCGCACCCGTTGTAACTCTTGCTTTAGATCTGTCTTTTACCGAAGCAATATTAGATTTAGGGATTACCACTTGTGTGCTGTCTTTTTTTCCTTTCGTTCCGATAATATTATCACCTGCAACATTTCGGAATAAAATCGTTTGCTTTTTAGATCCGTCTCTTGGAGTTACCGTGTAGATTTTCCCCGCTTCGAGATTAGAGTAATTATTCTGAGCAATATCTTCGCTATACTTTGTAGTAGCACATGAGGAAATTACGAATAAAGACGTTAATAAAGACGATTTTAAAAGTACAGATGCTTTCATTATATTATTTTAGTTTTTCAAATTTATAATTTTTTTTGAATATATCTTTTTGTATTGAAGAAAATATGGCTAAAATTTGTAAATTTCCAATAAATCTGCAATTTTTCTGTCATTTGCAAGTCTAGGTATTTTGTTCTGACCTCCCAGTTTACCTTCAGATTTTGCATATTCCTGAAAAGCATTTTTTTTGAGTTTCGAAATATGGAGTTTTTGAAGAATATTTCCCGAAATCAAATCATCATAATACGTATTTCTTTTTCTCAGTTGATTATCGAGCTCTGTTCTAAACGAATCTATATTTTCTGGTTCTTTTTCGAATTCTATAAACCATTCATGATAAGGGAGTCCTTCTTCAGGATTTACTTGCGGAGCCAGATGAAATTCTGTAATCTGTGCAGGATATTTTTCTAAAGCTGCTTTCATGGCTTCTTCAACCTCGTAAGCAATAACGTGTTCACCAAATGCAGACGTAAAATGTTTGGTTCTTCCGCTCACCAAAATTCGGTGCGGATTTTTATCTATAAATCTTACCACATCGCCAATAGAATATGCCCAAAGACCAGAATTGGTGGTTAAAATAAGGGCGTAATCTTTATTGAGTTCTACATCTTTTAAAGTTAGCCTTTTGGCGTTGGGTTTTCCGTACTCTTCTAAAGGGATAAATTCATAAAAAATTCCATGATTTGTTAAAAGCAATAAGCCTTCCTTCGTATAATCGTCCTGAAATGCAAAAAAACCTTCAGAAGCAGGAAATGTCTGGATGATATCTACGCTTCCGCCCAAAAGTTCTTCCATTTTGTCGCGGTAAGGTTCGTAATTTACGCCTCCGGTTACAATAAGTTGAAGATTGGGGAAAATCTGCTTAATTTTTTTTCCGTTCTTTTCAATTAATTTTTCAAAATACATAATCAGCCAAGGTGGAATTCCGGAAATGAGCGTCATGTTTTCTTTTTCGGTTTCCTCAACTATTTTTTCCACTTTAGTTTCCCAGTCATCAATCATGTTGGTTTCCCAGCTTGGCAAACGGTTTTTCTGAAGGTAATTAGGGATATGATGGGCTACAATTCCTGAAAGTCTTCCGGTTTTGATGCCGTAAACCTCTTCAAGTTCCGGACTACCCTGCAAGAAAATCATTTTTCCGTTTACAGAATCGGCATTGCCTTTTTTTGCGATATAATGAAACAATGCACTTTGTGCACCGGCAATCTGATAAGGCATTCCTTCTTTCGAAATTGGGATGTATTTTGCTCCAGAAGTAGTTCCCGAAGTTTTGGCAAAATATTCCGGAGTTTCGGTCCACAATATATTGCGTTGCCCTTTTTTTACCTTTTCTATATATGGTTTTAAATCTTCGTAGTCTGAAACCGGAACACGATTCTGAAAATCCTCAACAGATTTTATTTCCTCAAATTGATGTGTTCTTCCAAACAATGTTTTTTCAGCATGTTTTATAAGCGACAATAAAAGTTGCTCTTGGTTTTTTTCAGCATTATTTTTAAATTCTTCTGCTTTTCTGACGCTTTTTTTCGCCCAGAGAAGTGCTGCCTGTTTCTTGATGAAATTTAACATGCTTCAAATGTATAAATAAGTATAGACATGAATTGAAATTTTCTTTCGATATATAATTTCTGTTTTTGCTGACAGATTTACCGTTTTCTCAACTTAATATTTTACAAGTATTCTTTAATCTGTAAAAGGTGTTGTATTGTCTTAAGATTTTCCGAAGATTTGTTTTCCTTTAAAACATCAAAAAAAATAACGTCTATTCCGAAGTTTTGGGCTCCTGTTATGTCGGCAATCCAATCGTCACCAATTAAAATACTTTCGTTTTTAGAAGCATTTGCCAATGAAAATGAATATTCGAAAATTTCAGGATTAGGTTTTCTTACCCCAACAGAATCTGCACTGGTAATGGTTTGGAAATAATGATCTATTCCAGAAAGTATGCATTTCCTTTCCGTTACTTCCTGAAATCCGTTTGAAATAATATGAAGTTTGTAATTTTTATTCTTTAAATATTCCAAAATGTATTCTGCTCCTTCTACGAGATGATTGTGATTGAGGATTTTATCTAAAAAATGTTCCTCAAAATACATGGATAATTGGAGGTTGTCTACTCCGAAACGATTAAATGTGTCATAAAAACGGTGTTTTCTGAGATATTCCTTGTCAATTTCTCCATCACGAATCTGTTCCCAAAGCCTTTCGTTAATATCGTGATAAGCAGAATGGAACTCCTCAAAATCAATATTGAATTTTAGGGAAATTTCTTCTTTTTCGAAAAGATCTTTAATGGTTAAATAGGCGTTTTTGCGATGATCCCAAAGGGTGTTGTCAAGGTCAAAAAAAATGTGCTGAATTTTCATACAGCACAAATTTAAATATTTTTAGTTTTTTGTAAAGTGATAATTTTTGTTTTTCACTTTTACAACTTCCAGATTTTTGGAGAAGCTCAGGAGAAAATCTACAGTTTGCTTTTTGGGTTTCAAATTTTTCAATTTTAAAGAATCGTTATTTTTCATAGGCGAAAATTGTATTTTCTTTAAAACGAAAATTGTACCAAATTATTATCTTGTAAGAATAATATTATTTTCCTCCATAATTTTTCGAAGATTGATAAGAGCATATCTCACTCTTCCTAAAGTGGTATTAATGCTCATGTCGGTATGTTCTGCAATTTCTTTGAAGCTTAAGCCATCATAATATCTCAGCTTTATTACTTCCTGCTGGTTTTGAGGAAGAAAATGAAGCATTTTTAAAAGATCTTCATGAATTTGAGTGGTTACCAATTGATCTTCAATGTTTTCTGATGGTTCCCGAATAAGATCGAAAATAGAAAACTCTTCATTATTAAAAGTAGTTTCGGACACTTTTGTGTTTTTAGATTTTGCACGGAAATAATCGATGATTAAATTTTGCGCAATTCTTTTTGCCCAAAGGATAAATTTTCCTTCTTCATTATATCGTCCTTCCTTCAGCATAACGATAATTTTCATGAACGTATCCTGAAAGATATCATTGGCAAGATCCTGATCGTTTATTTTATAGAAAATAAATGTGAAAAGCTCTCTTTGGTGTCGGTGTATAAGAGAGGATAATGCTTCTTCGGTTCCTTTTTGGTACAAGGATATCAGTTGGCTGTCTGTTGGTTTCATAACTCTTCTCAAAAATTTATTACAGTACAAACTCTTTCCTGATTTTTATATCAAGTTCATTAGAGAATTTGTCTTAAGACGGATTTTAGAGTAGAGTATATTCTATAAGCATCAAATTATGCTGTAAATATAATAAAATTTTAATAAGTATTAAACAAATATTAAATTTTCTAAAAAAATTAATAAAAAAAGTTAATTAAACATGTCATGTAAGAATGTGGTAGGAATATTTAATGTGAAATTAATATTCAGTCCTTTCATTTGTTTTCCATTTAAACCTTTGTCACCAATTGGAAATGCATAGCCTCCTGTAAGATCGAGAAGTCCGAAAAGCGTAACGCCAATTTTTGGAGCCACATATTTATTGGTACCTTCAACACCTGCCAAAAAATAGTATGAATGATTAAAATCTACATTTTTTTCAAAATTGAGTAATACATCCGCCTGTACTTTTGGCATAATTGCAAAATCTGAATTTGCAGATCCCATTAATGCAGATGCTCCAAGTCTGTATATTACATCATCATTTTTTAGAAAAAGCAATTTTCCGCCAATCTCACCAAAGCTCTGATTTTGATAAACGTATCCCACATTTATCATTTTGTGAACAGTATATTGTGCTTTCGCTGTTAAACCTGTCAAAATTAACAGTAGTAATAATGGAAACTGTTTCATATAATGGTGTTTACTGTATTAAATTTGGATGTAAAAATAAAAAAAACTGCTTTAGCATTTAGATGATAAAGCAGTTTCTGTACCGAAAATTTCGATTAAATTCCGAAAGAAGATTTAATTTCTTCTACTTTGTCTAATTTCTCCCAAGTGAAGAATTCCAGACCTTCCAGAGTTAATTCGTTTTTCTGTCCTTTATTGAAAGTTTTATCAGCAACATAATGTTCTCTACCCATGTGGCCGTAAGAAGCTGTTTCCTGATAAATAGGATTTCTCAATTTTAAATTTTGTTCGATAGCATAAGGTCTCAAATCGAAAATAGTAGATACTTTTTTAGCGATTTCACCATCATGCATATCCACTTTAGCGGTTCCGAAAGTATTAATATACAATCCACAAGGTTCTGCAACACCAATTGCATAAGAAACCTGTACCAAAACTTCATCGGCAACACCCGCAGCAACCAAATTTTTAGCAATGTGACGTGTTGCGTACGCTGCACTTCTGTCTACTTTAGACGGATCTTTTCCTGAGAATGCTCCTCCTCCGTGAGCACCTTTTCCACCATACGTGTCTACGATAATTTTTCTTCCTGTAAGACCGGTATCTCCGTGAGGTCCGCCGATTACAAATTTACCTGTAGGGTTAATGTGGTATTTAATTTGGTCGTTAAATAAAGCTTTAATCTCTTCAGATTGTTGTGCAACAACTCTTGGTATTAAAATATTTTTAATATCCTCTCTAATTTTGTTCAGCATTTCTTCTTCAGACCCAAAATCGTCATGTTGTGTAGAAACAACAATAGAATCTATTCTAATGGGTTTGTGATCGTCAGAATACTCAATGGTTACCTGAGATTTCGCATCTGGACGAAGATAAGTAATATCTGAATTTTCTCTACGGATTGCAGAAAGTTCTTTAAGAATGGTGTGAGCCAAGTCTAGAGCTAAAGGCATGTAATTAGCTGTTTCGTTGGTTGCATAACCAAACATCATTCCTTGGTCTCCTGCTCCCTGTGCGTTAGCTTTTGCTTCGAAAGATTCATCGTTTACAGTTCTGTCTACCCCTTGGTTAATGTCTGGAGATTGCTCATGAATAGCAGAAATAACTCCACAAGAGTCTCCGTTAAACATATATTCTCCTTTTGTGTAACCGATTCCGTTGATGACATCTCTGGCAATCGTTTGTACGTCAAGATATGCATCAGATTTTACTTCACCCGCCAAAACAACCTGTCCTGTAGTAACTAATGTTTCACAAGCAACTTTGGAGTTTTTGTCGTATGCTAAAAAATGATCAATTAATGCGTCGGAAATCTGATCGGCAATTTTATCAGGATGCCCTTCTGAAACAGATTCAGATGTAAATAAATAAGACATATTATTCTTTGTATTTTATTGAAAATGTGAAGAAAAAAGTGAATAACTGCCCGTAAATAGCTAAAAGGATTACTGTTTTAGCATTTTTTTAGAGAGGTTGCAATCAGGTCAAATTTTTCCTCGTTAATAAACGTCTGCAAATTTAGGGACTATTTTCTAATACTCAAAATTTTAAGAGTTTATTATTTAAATTAATTCAAAATTGATGATGAAAATCATTTCAGCTACTGTGGTTTGATGCTTACAAATTCTTTCGGATTTTTGTTGAAATTCAATTTGGAATCTACAGAAGATTTAATGAAAGCTCCCAATTCATCAATGATTTTTTGCTTAAAAGTAGGTTTGTAATAGATAATACTTATTTCTCTATAAGGAAAAGGTTTCTTGAATCTGAAAACCTTCGTTTTCTGCTCTTCTGAAAGTTGGTTAAGAGCCAGTTCCGGTAAAATGCTTATTCCTCCCACTTTATCAACCATGTGTACCAAAGTCTGAATATTCGATGCTAAGAAATCAAGGTTTTTTGGTTTTAGAGTATTTTCTTTTAAATGACAGATGTTTTCAAACTGATTTCGTAAGCAGTTTCCTTCCTCTAAAAGCCATACTTTTTCCATATTGAGCTCATCCGGAACAATAAAAGTGTTTTTTTTGTTCGCTTCGGTATCCGAGCTGTAAATCATCAGTTCTTCGTTGAAAAGAAAATCCTGATAAAACTCATTGGCATTATCATAAGGCGTAGAAATAATTCCTGCATCTAATTCACCGCTTTTAAGTGCTTTTATGATGTTGTCTGTCGTCATTTCCTTTACATTCATCTGAATTTTGGGATTATTCTGAAGAAAATGGAAAATTTCTGTTGGTAGAATAAAGGAAGAAACTGTAGGAATAATACCCAAATTTATGGTTCCTCCTAAAATATTATTTAGAAGATTGGCTTTATTTTTCAGTTCGTTTACAGATTCTATAATAACCTTAGCCTGGTCTATTATTTGCACTCCAACATCCGTCGTTCTGATAGGGTGGGTGGTTCTGTCGAAAACTTTAACATCCAGTTCATCTTCAAACTTTTGTATCATTGCGCTCAAGGTGGGCTGAGTGATGAAGCAAGCCTGAGCTGCTTTTCCGAAATGTTTGTACTTATCTACAGCGATAAGATATTCCAATTGCTGAATGTTCATTTGATTAATATTATCTATTACAAAGATATAATGTTTTTGGTAAAATCAATCAAAAATTCATCTAAATTTGAACAATAATTATAGAAACAAAACCCTATTATACTTATGGATAATAAAAAACTTACGAGCAGTAGTGGTGCTCCATATTATGAGCATCAGGATTCACAAACCGTTGGAGCAAGAGGACCTGTTTTGCTGCAGGATTTTATTTTGCAGGAAAATCTGGCTCACTTTGTGAGAGAGAGAATTCCTGAAAGAATAGTTCACGCTAAAGGAACCGGAGCGTATGGTACTTTTACTGTTACGCACGATATTTCACAATATACCAAGGCGAAGCTTTTTTCTAAAGTTGGCAATTCGTGCCGTATGTTTGCACGTTTCTCTACTGTGGGTGGAGAAAAAGGAAGTGCAGATACAGCTAGAGATCCTAGAGGTTTTGCTTTAAAATTCTACACAGAAGACGGAAACTGGGATCTCGTGGGTAATAATACACCAGTTTTCTTTATTAAAGATGCTAAGAAATTTCCAGACTTTATACATACTCAGAAGCGGGTTCCGAAAACCAATCTTAAAAGTGCTACTATGATGTGGGATTTCTGGAGCCTGAATCCTGAATCTCTCCATCAGGTTCTTATTTTAATGTCTGATAGAGGAACGCCTCATGGGTACAGACACATGCATGGTTTCGGATCTCATACTTTCTCCATGATAAATGATAAGAATGAAAGAGTTTGGGTGAAGTTTCATTTTAAAACCAAGCAGGGAATTAAAAATTTCACAGATTCTGAAGCATTGAAAATGGCAGGAGAAAATCCAGATTTTGCACAGGAAGATATGTGTAATGCAATAGAAAATGGAGATTTTCCAAAATGGACAATGTATATACAGGTAATGACCGAGGAGCAGGCTAAAGAATTCAGATGGAATCCTTTTGATATTACCAAAGTGTGGTTTCAGAGCGATTTTCCTTTAATTGAGGTAGGAGAAATGGAACTGAACGAAGTTCCTGTTAACTATTTTGCACATGTAGAGCAGTCTACTTTCTCTCCAAGTAATTTAATCAACGGGATTAGTTTTTCGCCGGATAAAATGCTTCAGGGAAGATTATTTTCTTATCCAGATGCTCACCGTTACAGAGTGGGAGTCAACGCTCATCAATTAGAAGTAAATAGATGTCCGTTTCAGGTAAATAATTATCAAAGAGATGGTTTTATGGCAGATTCCAGTCATTATCAGGATAAACCGAATTATCATCCAAACAGTTTTGATGAGGTTAAACCGGATCCGGCTTACAAAAATTTTGAGTATGAATTAGATAGTAATCAGGTTGCTAATTTCAACAGAAATGAAAATGATGATGATCATTATACTCAACCCGGATTGCTTTACACAAAGGCAATGAACCAAGAAGACAGAGAAAATCTAATTCATAATATTATTGGAAGTATGAGTGGGATAGATGGTCCTAAGAAAGATGAAATCATCAACCGACAACTGTGTCACTTCTTTAGAGCCAATATTGAACTGGGAATGAAAGTGGCTTCAGGATTAAGTGTCAACATAGATTCAAATATGATGAATCATTCAAAATAAATACATTATTAATGCAGATAAAAAAAGGAAAAAATATTTTTTCCTTTTTTTTATTATTTTTTTTTAATTTGCAGGATATAACAGATTAAAAAAATTATGGCATACGAAAATATTCTTATCAGCAACGAAGAAAAAACAGCTGTAATTACCATCAATAGACCTCACAGTCTTAATGCGCTTAATGCTTTAACTATAAGTGAAATAAGCTCAGCTCTTGATGAGTTACAGAATGATGCTGAAACGAGAGTCATTATTATAACAGGTAGTGGAGAAAAATCTTTTGTTGCCGGAGCAGATATTAAAGAATTTAGCGATTTTAATCAGGAAAAAGCAGAAGAATTGGCAAGAACCGGTCAGAATAACCTTTTTAATAAAATTGAGAATCTGAATAAGCCCGTTATTGCTGCCGTAAACGGATTTGCTCTAGGCGGTGGTCTGGAACTGGCAATGTCCTGTCATATAAGATATGCTTCAGATAATGCTAAATTAGGTTTGCCAGAAGTTACTTTAGGACTTATTCCTGGATATGGTGGAACACAAAGATTGCCTAAACTTGTTGGAAAAGGTATTGCCAATGAAATGATTTTTTCTGCAAAAATGATTTCTGCACAAAAAGCAAAAGAAATAGGTTTGGTAAATGAGGTTTTTCCTATTGAAGAACTTCTTGCAAAAACCAAAGAATTGGCTTCAACGATAGCAAGAAATTCGCCTATGGCAGTTTCTAAAGCCATTAAAGCAACCAATTTGTCTGATACAGAAAGAGGCTTCGAAACAGAAATTGTTTCTTTCGGGGAGCTTTTTGATATGGACGACAAAAAAGAGGGCGTTTCTGCTTTCCTGGAGAAAAGAAAGCCTAATTTTTAGTAAATTATAAATTATTTCGAAAAAATAAATGCTGATGTATAGTAAGTTTGATAAAGCTTATCTAAAAATGGCTCAGGAATGGGCAAAACTTTCCTACTGTAAAAGAAAACAGGTAGGTGCATTAATCGTAAAGGATAGGATGATTATTTCTGATGGGTATAACGGAACACCATCGGGATCCGAAAACTGCTGCGAAGATGAAAATGGGAAAACCCATTGGTATGTGCTTCATGCTGAAGCAAATGCGATACTGAAACTTGCCGGTTCTACACAGTCGGCAGTGGGAGCTACTCTGTATTTAACATTGTCTCCGTGTAAAGAATGTAGCAAACTGATTCTACAGTCGGGAATATCGAAAGTAGTTTACATTAATGCTTATTCGGATAATGAAGGCATAGATTTTTTAAAAAACCATCAAATCGAAATAATACAGGTATCTGAAAAAGAATTATAAATTTTAAAAACAAAAACACAATGACTTGGGATGAAAAAATAAAAGATTTCGAAATTTTTTTGAGATTCGAGAGAGATTTTTCCGAAAATACGCTAGACGCTTATATTCGGGATATCAGAAAACTCAGAGATTATGCTTTAAATGATCTTGAAGGTGTTTCTCCGCAAACCATTACTTACGATAATATTCAGGAGTATATTTTCCAACTTTCAAAACAAAAATTTAGCGAAAGGTCTCAGGCAAGATGGATTTCTTCTATTAAAGCATTTTTTAAATTTCTTTTGGAGGAAGAAGTAAGAGAAGATAATCCTTCAGCATTACTCGAAGGTCCTAAATTGGGGCTTTACTTACCCGACACTCTAACCCTTGCTGATATCGAAAAGATAATTGTTGCAGTAGACAAAAATACAGATTTGGGTAAGCGTAATCATTGTATTATTGAAGTGCTTTACGGATGTGGTTTACGCGTTTCCGAGCTTATAGATATAAAAATATCCAATATTAATTTCAAAGAAAGTTATATAAAAATTAACGGGAAAGGTAATAAATCTAGGTTTGTTCCCCTTGCTCAGTACACGGCTAAACTTTTGAAGGAATATATTAATGAAGTAAGATCAAAAGTAAAAGTCAATAAAAAACACGAAGATACGCTTTTCCTCAACAGCAGAGGGACTTCTATGTCCAGAGTAATTGTATTTATTATCATTAAAGAAATTACCGATAAAGCAGGCATCAGCAAAAAAATATCACCCCACACTTTCAGGCATTCTTTTGCTACACATTTACTTCAAAATGGAGCAGATTTACGTTTTATTCAGGAAATGTTGGGGCATTCTAGTATTACAACTACCGGAATTTATACTCATTTAAAAACCGAAGAACTTCGTGATGTGATATTGAATTTTCATCCGCGAAATAATAACTTTGTAGAATGAAAGTTTTAAAATATTGCCCAAACTGTGGAAATGAAACCCTATTGTGGGATCAGGAAAAAAAGTGGAGCTGCCCAGAATGTAGCTTCACACTATATAATAATGTTGCAGGAGCAGTTGCTGTTGTCATTCGATATAAAGATGAAATTTATCTTACACGAAGAAATCAAGAGCCAAAAAAAGGAAAGCTGGATTTAGCAGGAGGTTTTGTAGATCCTAAGGAAAGTGCAGAAAATACTTGTAAAAGAGAACTTTTTGAAGAGCTTAAACTGCAGATTGATACTCACAACCTAAAATATCTTACCAGTCTTCCCAATGTTTATCAGTATAAAGAAATTGATTATAATACCATAGATCTTTTCTACGAATATGAAGTTTCCAGTAAATTTGAGGTTAATTTAGAGCTTTCTGAAATTTCAGAAGTAGTTTGGATTCCTTTAAAAGATCTTAAGCTGGATGAAATTGCTTTCGATTCTCAAAAAAACTTTTTTCAAGATTACTTAAAGAATTTTTCCTAATAATTTCCTTCTTTTAAAAGGCTTTTAAAATGGTAATGTGGTCAAAAATAGTTGGTGTTTTTGTCAAAAATAATTCGTAATATTTTGCGGTTGATTGGAAGAGGAAGTGAGCAATGCTGAGGAGCAACTTACCAGCAATACAATCAATGCTGTAAACAATAGTTTAAAGGATGGCAAAAGCCATCCTTTTTTTACAAATTATTGGAACAGCTCTATGGCTGAAAAAACCTTTACGACTTTAGATTTTTATAAAAAAGATACCACTGGATAAACCTTTTTCTCCGACTTTTTGTAAGTCCCCGATGAATATTGAGATTACCTTTCAGATGACCGAAAAAAGACTCTATGGCGTTGGTTGTTTTCGGGATTTTAGGATTTTGCAGGAACGAAAACATATTTGGCAAAGCCTTTCTGATAACCGAAAAACATCTTCTCATCATTTTATGCGTGTACCAGTATCTTCCGGTTTCCTGGCTGTATGATTTTTCATTCAAAAATTCTTTATGCTTTTCAGACCAATCCAAAAATTCTTTAATCCAATACTGCTTTTTAACTTCATTATCAATAAAATGAATTTTACAGACAATTTCACGCAGCTCAAAACCAGCTACAGATTTTGGATAGGCGGAAAGCCATATTTTGCACATCCTCTGAATATGAACCAAACATCTCTGAACAGGAACTTTAGGACAAACTTTCCGGATGGCTTTCAGTAGAGATTTATCACCATCGCAGGTTATCCCACCGATTTTTATTCCCAAATTCAGAATATTTTCCAAATCCTCTTTGAGTTCTTCATAATGCTCTCCGTCAGTAATTCTGTAAAGTTGGGTTTGCTTAAAAACATTGTCTCTGTAAACTATCAGGCATATCTCATTGGAAAAATAAGTACCGTCGATGAGTAAATAAACTTCTTTGTTCTGGCTGTAACTGAGTTTTGGAGCTTTACCAAGCATCACGTTAAAATACCGCTGAAGTGTACTTACGGAATATCCCGATTCTGCTGAAATCTGCTCATAAGTCTGTTTCCCGACTATCCATTTTTTAAACCAAATTTCTTTGTTTTTTAGGCTAACCGATTTATTCCCTAAAGTAAAATAAAGACCACAGTTTTTACATTTAAAACGACGCTTACCATTTTGCTTCCCCCATGAAATTACATCCAGACTTTTACAACTCCAACAACGATTTTTTTTGAATTTTCAGCCATAAAAAAAGTTTATTGAAACAAAGTTCAATAAACTTTCTATAACGTCAGTAATAATCATTGTTACAAACAATTTTACCAACTATTTTTGACTAATAAATCTTTAAAATAATTATTCAGTAACGTTCTTTCAGCATCCGATAGATTGGCTTCTTTATGATAAATAATGTAAGCAGGCATTGGCATGACCTTATTTTCCACTGTTTGAATAGATTTCTCAAGCATTCCTTTTTTTAAATCCTTATTATAAGCATTCCATACAGAAAAGTTAAGGTGCTCTCTTCCTTCGTTTACATGGCTTTTTAAAGACCAGGAAAATGGAGCTATATAAGCATAAGAAGGGTATTTTGTTTCATTAGAATGACAATCGTAACAAGCATTTTTAAGAATTGCAGAAACCTTTTCCGGAGTTTTCTGCACATCAATAAAATTTTCACTCTTTTTTACCGGGAGATTGTCTCTGTTTACAGGGATAAACTGAATTACAATTATACCTATAGCAATCCAGAAAATTATTTTAGCAAATTTTTTCATTATCTGTTTATTTGAAAATCCCGTCCTCTGTTTGTATTTCCCGTACCCATATTTTGGAAAGAACTGTTATTATTCTGTAGCGTATTGTTTTGCAGATTTTTATTGTTTTTATCCTGATTTGGTTTGCTGGTATTGCTGCTGTTGATCAGTTTGCTGGCATCTAAAACTCTGGTGTCTTTCAAATCCCATTCTTCTTTAGATTGCCAAAGCGGTCGTACTATTACCGTTTTATAGTAAACATAAGAATCTTCGGCAAAGATTCCGTGTTCAAAATCTGCTTCGTCCCAGAACTTGTTTTCGTTATTGTCTACAAGAATTCTGGCGATATATTCTGCGGGTTTTACAATGTCGAAAACAACAGTGTTGCCGCTGGTATATTTCTGATAAACAGGTTTCTCGGATGAATCTAACAGCTGTATCCAATATTTCGTTTTCGGCGGATTGGTTAGAATAAATGTAAGTTCACCATAGTTTTCTACTTTATCTGCTTCAAAATCGAATCGTTTAGACTCAGAATTTTTATCATAAAAAGAAGATACTGTTGTTTTTGGAACGGTAAGCTGATATTTTTTTCCTTGAACAAAATCCGAATGAATAAGTAACTGATAAGGATTGGTTTCTGATATTTTTGCCGTAAATGGCTGAACTGTTAAGCTGTCAATTTTTAAAGTCCATTTATCGGTGTTAATTTTGTCGATGATGTAGTTAGAATTTAGTGTAAAATCTGATTTCGGAGCCAAAATTCCACCACCACTGTCTAAAGACATTGCGTTCTTTTTATTATATCGATAAAAAATGGTAGCCGTATCTTTTTTTGATGATATTTCGTAAGCAAACTGCAGTTTTTCATTTGCTGCTTGTCCAACATCAGCTTTCACAGCATCGAACCAGATTTTTACCGTATCAGACTTAGCATTCTGAGTTACTTTTATATCTTTCAGTTTTTCGTTTAGGGAAGAAACTTTTACATTTTCGGGATTTCCTTCAAACAACATTTGTATTCCGCCGGGCATTTCTTTCAGTTCGGGCTTTTTAAAAGGCTTTTTAGAAGGATAAAGTTTAAGATTTAATCCTGAGATAGATTTTTCAACCGTAATAGTATCTTTTCTGAAAGCAATTTTTTCCTTTCCTGGATTGAAGATTGAGTTTTCATTTTCATCATCAAATGCAATGATTTTGTATTTGCCGGGTGCAAGATAATTCAGCTCATAATATCCGTCATCATCTACTTTTGTAATGTAATACGGCTTTTTCTTATAATCTATCGTATCTTTTAGCGGATAAAGACCAACAACCATTTTGTTTTGAGAATTGGTCTGTTTTTTAATTGCCATTGCATCTTTTACTTCACCGCTAATGTAAAGATCATCTAATTTTTCACCTGTTGAAAAAGCGAAATTATAATATCTGAGCGGGTTTCCTTCGCTATTATCTACAATAGCATTTCCGAAGTTGAAATTATATGTGGTATTCGCCTTTAGAGTATCTGTCCACTGGATTACCAAAAATTTATTGGCAATATTAGATGGAAGTATTCTTTTGATATTGGCTATCGTAGGAGAAATATTCAGATTTTTATTGATGTCTTTCAGTGTGATATACTCATTAAAATCGATTCTGAGTTCTCTAATGTCTCTTCTTACATTTACTCTCGTAGTATCTATATTCGAACCAATAACCTGAGGAGCCAGTGTATCTTTAGAACCTCCAATTGGCGAACCTACTCTGGCACAAGACTGTAGAAGCAGCCCAATCAGCAATAAAAGAAGAAATCTTTTCATGAAAATATTTGAGCAAAAATAAACATTATTCTCCAAAAACTTCATTTCCGGTTTTTAAAGTATCCTGATTATCTTTTATAATGCTGTGAAGCTTATCTTTCTGAACCGGAAAGTCTTCAAACAGAGCCGAGAGCGCCAATGCTGAATAAACTTTTCCTGAATATTTGTTGCCGATAGCTACAATAGTAACTTTGGATTTCAGAAGATGGGCAAAAACAGAGTTGGTTCCGTGCCACCAACCGTTATGATAGGTGAGTTTCTCGCCATTGTCGTAGATTTTCATTCTGAATCCAAGCCCGTAATTATTTTGCCCGGCTTTCTCATTGCTGTAAGGCGTAAATACCATATTCATGAGTTCGGGTTTCAGAAAATCCTTAGAAAACATAGCTTTAGAAAAATTGAATAAATCTCTTGGTGTTGTGTACACATTTTTATCACCGTAAATTAAATCAAGACGATCTAAAGGATACATTTTATTTCCGCCAAAATAAAATGACTGAGACGCTGTAGGAATGTCTTTTTCCTGAAAAATATACGTGTTTTTCATTTTAAGCGGAGTGAAAACCATTTCTTTCATTGCTTGTGGGAAAGGTTTCGATGTAATTTTTTCAATAATTAAAGCTAAAAGAGCATAATTGGTATTGCAGTACATAAACCCGGTATCTGTTTCTCTTGCCAAATCGGGTTTGTATTTGATAATCATATTCAGGATATCCTGATTCGTTAAAAAACTTTTTGATAGTTCAGCAGGAGCGGGCTGAATTTTAGTAATAAAATACTCGTATTTCGGAAGACCACTTCTTTGGTCGAGAAGAGTTTGTACGGTTACATTAGGATAAGGAAACTGTGGAAAAAACTGGGTAATATGATCGGAAAGTTTAATTTTTCCTGCTTCTACAAGTTTCATTGTTGCCATTGCAGTAAGCGTTTTAGAAACCGATGCTACATGAAGTGGTGTATTTTTATCAATAGGGTTTTGCTCGTTTTCTCTGGCAAAACCTCTGTAGTTTTCATAAAGAATTTCGTTTCCTTGGGCTACCAAAATACCGCCGCTCAGATTGCCTTGCTCCCAAATTTTTTTATAATACTGATCTATATATCCTGTTAAATAATTTTTATTGGAAATATGAATATTTTCATTTTCAAAAACCTTGTTCAAATCTACATTTCCGTAGTTTGGAAGATTGGTTTTAGGCTCTTCAGAAGCCGATTCTGTTTTGTTTTTTTTACAAGAAATAAATAAAATAAAAATACCTGAGAGTAATAGAGTAGTAAACTTCTTCATGAATTTCAAAAAAATGATTGGCAATTTAATAAAACTCAAAACAAAAGATTTAAAATGGCGGTAAATTAAGATTAATTTAACATAATAGATTTCCGCTTAACTGCCGAACAGATAAGGTTGAATGTTTTTAATATCCACTTATAGAAATTTAAGAAAAAGAATTGCAGATTTTATCTACAATATATTGTGCCAATTTTTCTTTACTTTGATGAGTCCATCCTGCAATATGTGGAGTTACAATTGCTTTTTCGGAGTGCAAAAGGTATTGTAAATCTGCGTTTTCTTTATTTTTTTCTGAAGAAGTATCAAGATTTTCAAATGAAGATTTTTCGTATTCTAAAACATCAAGACAGGCACCTTTTACTTTTCCTGTTTTGAGGGCTTCAACCAAACTTTTAGTTTCAACATTTTTTCCTCTTGCGGTATTAACGAAATAAAAATCATTTTTCATATCGTTAATAAAATGATGATTGATAAGATATTGAGTTTCTTTAGTGAGAGGAATATGAAGACTGAGAACTTCCGCTTTTTCTTTTAACTCTTCTAAACTGACCTGTTGAGCGAATTCATCCGAAAGATCAGGCAAAATATCATGAAAAATCACATTGCAGCCAAAACCGGAAAGTCTTTTTGCTGTGGCTTTTCCCATGTTTCCATAACCAATTAAACCCACTGTTTTTCCTAAAAGTTCATCACCACGATTTTCTTCGCGAAGCCAAATTCCGTTTTTTACTTCATTAGAAGCAATAATTAAACGGTTCATGATGAGTAATAACATTCCCAAAACATGTTCGGCAACAGAATCTCGATTTCCTTCTGGTGAATTGATGAGTTGAATGCCGAGTTTTTGGGCTGTCGGAATGTCGATATTTTCCATTCCTGCACCTACTCTTGCAATAAATTTTAGATTTTTTGCATTTTCTAAAAAATTTTGGTCTAAAGGAATTCTGCTTCGGATGATAATGCCATCGTAATGCTCAATTTTCTTCAGAACTTCTTCGTAACTGGAATAAAAGTCTTCTTCGAGAGAGAAATTTTTAGCCGAAAGCTGTTCGGTAATAAGTGGGTGATTTTTATCTAATAGTAAAATGCGCATATTCTGATCTCAAAAAAGACTTTTATAAAAAGTTAAAAAAATAAATGAACTATTTCGTTCTGTTTTCTTCTATGTATTTTGCCATAGAATCTATTGATGAGAAGATTTCTTTTCCTTTTTTCGGGTCGGCTAATTTTATGCCGTATTCTTTATCCAAAAGGACAATCAGCTCAAGAGCGTCAATAGAATCCAACCCAAGTCCACCTCCGAATAATGGGTCTGTATCTTTGATTTCATCTACTGCAACGTCTTCAAGGTTAAGGACTTCGATGATTTTGTGTTTTAATTCTTCTTTTAAGTTTTCCATAAATAAATTTCATTTATAATGTACCAATGTATAAGTTTAACAATATAACAATGAGTTATTAGCATTATTTAAAAATTGGTAAACCGGTACATTTTTACATTGTTATATTTTTACACAGTTAGCAAATATACAAAAGCTTTGTAACTTTCCTTATACAGTTCTATCCAGCCGCAAAGCACTTTTTCAGCTTTTCCGGATTTTAGAATCTGTTCTGAGTAATTGTTTAAAAATTCTTCATCAAAATCATCCAATACGAAAAACGCATTTTCTGTCTGCATTTTGTGACGGATGCTGATTTCTCCCACGCAAATGTTGGGTAAAGTATAGACGAAAACAGCTGGACTGGGGAAGTAATTTTCCTCAGAATTGATGCTTTCCTGATATTTAAAATCGGTATCCAAACTTGATGATTTGTTGGCAAAAACCAATGCTGTTCTGCTGTGGTCTTCGTTTTTTAAAACCATTTCAGAGGCGAGAAATGCGAGTTTGCTGAGATTATCCATTTTGTGGAATTTTGGATAATTTAATGCTAAACTTTTATAAGCTTCTTTCGCAAAATCTGAGAAATTCTGGGTCTCAGATTCAAAAATAATCTCGTTGTTGAGAATGATTTTTGAGTTTTCTATAAGGCAAATGTCTGTTTTCTTCATGGATGGTTTCGAAAAAAGTTTAGGGCTTCTTTTGTGGATTTTGATGGGTGTTGAAAACAGATAGAACAATGATTTTATCATCAATAATATCAAAAATGATAAGATAGGGAAATTTTTGCAGGAAAGCTTCTCTGTATTTTTTCTTAATTTGGAAATCTTTTGGGTGGGTTTTAATTCTCTTGAAGTATTTATCCAGCTGCTTCATAAATTTTTCTCCCAAACCTTTTTGTGCATTTTCATAATAAAGATATGCCTCCAGAATTTCGAGATTTGCTTCTTCCTGTACGATTAATTCATAAATCATTTCAGAGCAGATTTTACATTCTCTTTTACTTCCTCCCAAGTATAAGATTTGCTTTGCCCATTCAGATGTTTCTCTTTTCTTTTATCTAACTCTTCATAAAACCAATCCGGAACAGCAGGATAGTTATCTTCCTGTTCCTCCACATCGATGATTCCGTTGATGATGCGCAAAATTCTGTCATCTGCAATGTCGATGAATTCGTGAATTCTTTTTCTGATGTCTACAGTAGATTCCATTGGGCAAAACTTTTGTGATTATAAAATTACAAAATTATTTTATGATTTCTCCAAAACAATTGCCGCATTACATCCTCCAAAACCAGAAGCTGTTTTCAAAATATATTTGATTTCTGCCGTTTGGTTTTCTTTAATAATATTTAGTGGTTGGGACGTTCCCGTTTCCTCAAAATTTTTGGATGGGATTAAAGTATTATTCAAAGCACTTTCCATTGAAATAATACTTTCCAATAATCCTGAAGCTCCCAGACAATGACCATAATACGCTTTCATACTGTTCAAAGGGATGTTTTGCAAATCCATTCTGTTGAAAGCGATGGCTTCCATCTCGTCGTTGTAAATAGTCGCTGTTCCGTGTGCAGAAATAAAATCGATTTGCTCGGCGGAAACTCTCGCTTCTTTCATTGCATTTTGAATACTTGCAAACAATCCGTCACCAGTTCTTGAAGGTCCCGAAATATGATTGGCGTCATTAATGGCTGAATCTCCTGAAATTTTAAAACTAAGTTTTTCGGTTTTATTTAATTCTGAAGTGATATAAACCGCAGCCGCCGCTTCACCAATGTTGATTCCGTTTCGGTTTTTGTCGTATGGTTTGCAGATTTCTGTTCCGATTGCCTGAAAAGAATTGAATCCTGAAATCACAAATTCAGAAATCTCATCTCCCGCTGCTACAAAAGCATTTTTATATCTTCCCGACTGAATCATATTTTTCGCCACAGCAATCGCCATTACTCCCGAAACACAGGCATTGGAAACCACAATTGGTTTGGTTTTAAAACCGAAAAAATCAGCCATTTTCTGAGCCATTTTTGAAAGAAAAACGTCTTCCGGCAAAGTTTCTTGATTTTTTAATAGGCAGATATTTCCTTTCGTGGTTGATAAAATAAATGCGGTTTCTTCTGTGATGTTATGTCTTTCTACCAAAGGTTTTAAGCTCAACAGCAACATTTTCTCTAATCTCGTGAAATTCTGATTATCAAAGTTTTTCTCAAACTCTTCTTTCAATTTTTCAGAATCAATCTTTGAAGCGTAAAACGGCTCCTGATTTTTGATGATTTGATGTAAAGCTACGCCGGATTTCCCGTCCAAGAGAGCTTTCCAATTAGAAGGAACGTCAAAACCCAAAGGCGTGACGCAGTTGTAATCTGTAATATAAATTTCTGTGGTCATTATAATCCCATTTTATCTTTCCAGGCCTGAAAAAATTCAGGATTATATAAACATAAATTATTGTCTGAATCCAGAAAAACCTGAATCGTTTCCCCAGAACAGACCAATTGATTGTCTTCGTTGAAAAGCTCGTATTGGTAAATCAGTTTCGCTGAATTTGAATTAACAAAGGTCGTTACAATCTTGAATGTTTCTCCATATTTCAAAGGCAGAAAATGCTCCGTAGTTGTTTTTACAATCGGCGTTACATATCCCGCTTTTTGAATATCAAGATAAGTCAATCCGTGCTGTCTTCCGAAAGCTTCTCTTCCGTCCTCAAAATACACGATGTAATGCCCATGCCACACAATTCCTAGCGGGTCTGTTTCATTGAAGCGTACACGTACTTCTTCTGTACAAGTTAAATCTTTAGACTGCATTCTGTTTTCTTTTTTTACCACAAAGGGCACAAAGGGCACAAAGGTTTTCACAAGGTTCACAATGATTATTCTGAATATTATATCGTTCCGTTGATTAATCTTTTAACACCATTTTTAAATAAAACTGAGTTAAAATTAATCAGTAAACCCAATTTGCAATTGCTTAATTTTAAATAAGTTAAAACTTGAGCGATATGAATATCATTCAATGATTCTACCGATTTTATTTCAACAACAACTTTTCTTTCAACTAATAAGTCAATCCTATAGCCAATGTCAAGTTTTATGTCATCATAAATTAATGGCATTGGTTTCTGTTTCTCTATCAATAATCCGGATTTATTTAACTCATAGAACAAACATTCTTCATATGCACTTTCTAAAAGTCCTGCTCCAAGTTGGCGATGAACTCTTAATCCTGCATCAAAGATAATCTTTGAAATATCATTTTCATTCATATTATTTGTGTTTTATAATTTTTTTGATAAGGTTCACAAAGGTTTCACAAGGGACGCAATTAAGATAAAATACATTTATTAATCAAGCGATAAGTTTATCATAGTGTTCTTTGTGCAAAACCTTGTGTTCCTCGTGGTTAATAAACCACAAGGTTCACAAAATAATGTTTGTGTTCTTAGTGATTAAACTAAACCGCATTCTGCCTCCTCTCATAAAATAAAGCAATACCAACCATCGCTACATAAAATAAAAATAAGAAAATCAATTCTTTCGCAATATCACCAATGTCGCTGTTTCTTAAAATGATGTCGTAATAGGCATTCAGACCCCAGTTCATTGGAGAAAATGCCGCGATTTTCTGCATAAAATCAGGCATCAGAAAAACCGGAACCCAGATGCCACCAATGGCAGCCAATACTACCACTGATGTTGCTCCAAATGGTGCAGATTGTTCCTGAGTTTTCGCCACTGTTCCCAGTAAAACGCCAAATCCTATGGCTGCCAAACCTGCAAATAAAGTGACGATGATGAGGTCAAACATTTTTCCGGTCACATCGAACTGTGGTAAATCCATTAAAGGGAAAAGCCAGATTCCCACTGCAACCATCAGCAAAAACTGAATAACACAAATAATTAAATATGTAAATGTTTTTCCTAAAATATGAATGTAATAGGGAGTCGGGCTCACGCGAACTCTCACGCTCGTTCCCTGACTTTTTTCTTTGACCAAATTGATAGACAAAGGCACAACAATAAAGAAAATGGCAAACAGCGCCCAAGCCGGAACGTTATGCTGTACCGAGTTGGGTTTGGCTTCCAAAGCAGATTTTGGAACGATTTCTTTGAAAGTAATCAGGCTTTTGTTATCCAAATTTTCCGTGGTTCCCAACTGGTCCTGGAATGCTTTGTAGATTTTTTTGTTCTCGATTTCGAAGACCATTTTGTTGATGGCATTCATCACAGAATTCTTGAATCCTACATTGGTTGCAGGGTCAAAATACAGGTGAATATCTTTCGCTTTTGTGGCTACAACTTTTGCGGAAGCTGAATCGGTTTCCAGACCAAAAGAACTCACAATCGTCTGAACTTTGGAATCAATATTTGAATTGATATCTTTCGTTAAATTCTGTGGAATTACAATTGCCATCTGATATTCACCCGAAAATACGGCAGCTTTAGCCGAATTTTCGTTGTAATTATTTAAAAGCTGAAAACTTTTGCTGGCTTTTAGTTCAGATTCTATTCTTTTTGAAATTTCAGAATGGTCATTATCAATAAAAATAATCGGGATTTTTGAACCTTCCAGATTTTTAAACGTAGAATCCTGAATCAACGTTATGGTAATAATAAGCAGCAAAGGCATTAGGAATATAATGACAATTCCTCCGATATCCCGCTTCAGTAAAAGGATTTCCTTAAAAAAACTTCTCCACAGTTTATACAACATCTCTCAGTTCTTTTCCGGTTAATGATATGAAAACGTCTTCCAGGTTTTCTGCGTTGGTAACTCTTTGCACCAGTTCTTGAGGCGTTCCTGTAGCGTGGATTTTTCCGTGGTCGATAATGGCAATTTTTGTACAGAATTCTTCCGCTTCAGAAAGGTGATGCGAAGTGTAAATAATGCACGTTCCTTTTTTATTCAAATCTAAAAGATAATCAATAATCGCTTTTTTAGACTGAACATCCACTCCGACAGTCGGTTCGTCCAGAAACAATACTTTCGGGTTGTGAAGCGTTCCCGCAATCAAGTTGCAACGGCGTTTCATTCCTCCGGAAAACTGTTCTACTTTTTTATCTGCAAATTTCGTTAAACCCATCAATTCCAATGCTTCATCAATGGTATTTCTCAGCTTTTTGTGGCTTAAACCATACAGACTTCCGAAAAACATCAGGTTTTCTTTGGCAGTTAAAGTCGGATAAAGTGCATATTCCTGGGGGACAACGCCAATAATCTGTTTGAGTTTCGTGCTGTTTTTCTGAGGCGAAAGTCCGTTGATGGTAAAACTTCCCGAGGTCGGTTTGATTAAGCCGGAAAGCATAGAAATCAAAGTGGTTTTTCCCGCTCCGTTGGGGCCGAGAATGCCGTAAATTTCGTCTTTATTGATGTTCAAAGAAATATCATTTACAGAAAAGTCTTCTGCATTTTTATATTTCTTGTAAAGATTTTTTATTTCGATGGTATGTTCCAAAACTAAATAGCTTTTCTCAGTTTCTTATAAAAAGCTTCCTCCAAATCAGCGATATGTAACATCGATTTTGAAAGCTGATTGTAAATATCACTTTTCGAATTTCTGTTTTTGTAAACTCTTGCAATATCCACGGCAAAATCTCTCCAAAGGTCTCCAATGGCCGTAATTTCTTTGGATAATTCTTTTAGCTCGTCATTTTTAAGAATCACAGCGGCTTCCTGTAAAAACGCACCATAAATAAACCGAAATCCGCCGCCACCGGTTCCGATTTCTTCCTGCATTCTGATGAGTTGCCCGAGATAATGATTGGTCACTTTCGTTCCTTTTTTCTCTGCCCATTTGGGGATGCTTTTCGCCACCCAACGCATTGCTTTTACGCCAATCAAAGGAACGGGAGCCAACATGTTTTTGCAGGTATCTTTAATTCCTTTTTTGATGGCTTCTTCAAGATTTACGGTTTCGGGAATATAGGTTGGGAAATACATGTGGCCTTTTGGCGGAAGTGCACCTTTGGCGTAACGTACTTTTTCTAACTCCGCTTCGGATAGAGATGTTGCGAAATCCATAACCGGGTCGCTAATGAGAAATCTTCCGTTTTCTTTGCCATAAACCACCAAATTATGTGCATTGAAATGGAATTTATATTCTTCCGGGAAATAAGTGAGGTTGAAAACCCCAACCTGAAGTCCGGTCGGAATATTTTGTTCTAAATTTTTTTCTAAGGCAGCTTGTGCCTCTTTTGGATTGGAAAATTTTTGTCTTTTGATTTTAATTCCCAGTCTTTTTGCCGCTTTGCTGAAAATTGAGCCGGGCATTGGCCGATAACTGAATCCAGGTGCAAAATTTACTTTTAAAAAAGGTAAATACACAAAAAATAATCCGGAACCGATTCCGAAAATCATTGGTTCGCTGAGTTTTAAGCCTTTGTTGAGTAACAGGTTGGAGGCAACACCGTTTTCGCAGTGAGCGGTCTGATGGTGTTCAAAGTTGATTTTCATTGTTATTTACCGTCGAAGTTTTTTAATTCATCCACCGAAATTCCGAATGCGTCGGCATATTTTTTCAGGGTAGAATCGCTAAGTTTTTTGAATACTGATGGTTTTGCGTGTCTTTTAACGGTCCATTGCCATTTATCAACATAGGCTGCAAGAACCTGGAAATCCATTTTGTTGAGTTCCATAAAATAGATAATCGGACTAACGATATTATTGGCAACGTTGCGTTTGGCTTCATCCACACGTTCTGAGATGAGCTCCATAGATTCGTCCAAAACCGCATTCTTGATATCCCAACCACTGCTTTTGGCGGTGCCGTAATTATTGTTTTCGTCTGTAACGTACAGAACCTCCGTCATATTAGCAGAGGTTAAACTGCCCTTGTCCTGTGGGATGTCTTGTTTTTTCACAACTATTTCGATAATAAGGTCAATTAAATGGCTAAAGTAGTAAAATTGCAGGACATAAATTCATGGTTTTTTCTAAGCATCTTCTAAATGGGTTTTCCGGAATGCTCGTTTATTGTGAATCGTAAATCATTTATTATGTTAACAAAGTGTTTAATTTTATCAATTTCAGGAAGGTTTTTATAATCATTTAATTACGAGGAGAGGCATGTTTCAAAAAAAATAGGTTTGAGAAATAATTATTCTAAATGTAACTTTATGCTTATTTTTACTACCAATATTTTTTAATTCTTATTTTATATGAAGAAATTTTTTATATCCGTTTCTCTTTTCTGCACCATTATGGCAATGGCTCAAAAGTTTGAAACCCAAAAACAGACCGATGCACAAGGCTACTCTTACGAAACTGTAAAAAACGATTTGGCTGGAGTAAGAATCTACACTTTGAAAAACGGTCTGAAAGTCTATCTTGCAAAAAATGACGATGCGCCAAGAATTCAGACGTATATTCCGGTTAGAACAGGTTCTAATAACGATCCGAGTGATAATACCGGTCTTGCCCATTATTTGGAGCACATGGTTTTCAAGGGAACTTCTCATCTTGGTACTTCAGACTGGGTAAAAGAAAATGCTCTTTTGGCACAGATTTCAGATCTTTATGAGCAACATAAGGCAGAAAAAGATCCTGAAAAAAAGAAAGCGTTATACAAAAAAATAGATGAAGTATCTCAGGAAGCTTCAAAATATGCTATTGCCAACGAATACGATAAGGCTATTTCGTCTTTGGGAGCAACCGGAACCAATGCTCATACTTGGTTAGACGAAACAGTTTACAAGAATAATATTCCTTCTAATGAGCTTGAAAAATGGCTTAAAGTTGAAAAAGAACGTTTTTCTGAATTGGTTCTAAGACTTTTCCATACAGAATTGGAAGCCGTTTATGAAGAATATAACAGAGCACAGGATAACGACGGAAGATTGGTTAATTATGCTTTGATGGATGCGCTTTTCCCAAAACATCCCAACGGTCAGCAAACAACAATCGGAACATCCGAACATTTGAAAAGCCCTTCTATGAAGGCTATTCATAAGTATTTTGATACGTATTATGTGCCTAATAATATGGCGGTAGTTTTGGTAGGAGATTTAGACTTCGACAAAACCATAAAACTGGTGGATGAGTATTTTGGCTCGTTCAAGTACAAAGAATTGCCGATGAAGAAAATGGTTTCTGAAGAACCTATGACTAAAGTTGTGGAGAGAACAGTAAAAAGTCCTTCTACACCAAGAATGACAATGGCGTGGAGAACAGATTCTTACGGAACTCAACAGGCAAGACTTGCCAATATGGTTGCAGAAATTCTTAGTAATAATGGAGATGCTGGTTTAATTGATTTGAATGTAAACCAAAAACAAAAAACACTTGGAGCAGGAGCGTATGCAAATCCTCTGAAAACCTATGGATCTATTAATTTATCGGTAACTCCTAAAGACGGACAAAGCTTTGATGAAGCTAAAAAACTTCTTTTGGAACAGATAAATCTTGTGAAAAAAGGAGAATTCCCAGACTGGATTTTGAAAGCGATTGTAAATGATATGAAAGTTCAGCGTATGAAATCTTGGGAAACTGCCGATGGATTAGCAACAGAACTGTACGGAAATTACATTGGGGAAAGAACCTGGGAACAAGAACTGGATGAAATTAACCAATACGAGAAAATTACTAAAGCGGATATAGTAAAGTTTGCCAACGATTTCTTTAAAGATAATTATGTTGTTGTTTATAAGGAGAAAGGAGTGAATGATAAATTGGTTAGAGTAGAAAACCCTGGAATTACACCCATTAAAATTAACAGAGATGCTCAGTCGCCTTTCCTGAAAGATATTTTATCCAATAAACCTGCAGAAATTAAGCCTCAGTTTATAGATTACAAAACCGCTATCGCTACAAGTCAAATTAAAGATAAAAAAGTAAGTTTTGTAAAAAATAAATATAATAAAGTTGCTCAGGTAACTTATATTTTCCCTTTCGGAACAGATAATGATAAAGAATTGTCGTTAGGCGTAAGTGTTCTTCAGTATCTTGGGACAGATAAATATACTCCGGAACAATTGAAAGAAGAATTTTACAAGCTTGGAATTTCAAATAGTTTCAGAACTTCAAATGACCAAACTTTTATTACTTTAACAGGTCTTGAAGCCAATATGAAAAAAGGAGTTCAGCTTTTAAATCATTGGATGACGAATGTGAAAGCAGATAAAGCCATCTACGATCAAACCGTTAAAACGATTCTGGAGTCCAGAGAAGCTGCGAAAAAGGATAAAAACAGAATTATGGCTGCTCTTTCCAATTATGCTAAATATGGAAAAGAGTCTAGAATGACAGATATTATTTCTAAACAACGTTTACAAAGCATTAATGTAAACGATTTAATGTCTAAAATTAAAACGCTGAATAACTATCCTTATGAAGTATTTTTATATGGAGACAGTCAGTCAGATTTAGAAAAATCGGTTAAGCCTTTTATCAGCAATGCATCATTAAAACCTGCAGTAGCCAAAGTATATCCGGAGCCGGCAACACAAGGAAAAGTTTATTTTACCAACTACGATATGGTACAAATGGAAATGTCTAAAGTAGCTAGAGGTGGAGATGTTAACCTTGCAGATTTTGGTAAGGCAAATGTTTTCAATGAGTATTTTGGAAGAGGACTTTCGTCTATTGTGTTTCAGGAAATTAGAGAAAGTAAATCTTTAGCTTATTCAGCGTATGTTTCTTTTGCAAATGCGTCAGAAAAAGGTCATCCCAACTATGTTACCAATTACATCGGAACACAGGCAAATAAATTACCTTTAGCAGTAAATGCGATGAATGATTTGATGGCAGATTTTCCACAGATTCCTGCTCAGTTCGAAAATTCTAAAGGCTCAGCCTTAAAGCAAATTGCTTCTAACAGAATCAACAGAACCAATATTTTCTTCAATCAATTAGCACTTAAAAAACTGGGTGTAGATTACGATATCCGAAAAGATGTTTATGCGGAAATTCAAACTTTAACGTTGCCTCAGTTGACTAATTTTTACAATTCTGATATTAAACCGTTAAAATATAATACAGCCATTATCGGGAAAAAAGAAAACCTGAATATGGAATCAATTAATAAAATGGGAGAATTTAAAGAAGTGACTCTTGAAGAGATCTTCGGATATTAATTTTCATTGATATAAATTGTTTGAAGTGGGGCAGTAATGTCCCACTTTTTTTATTGTTGTGAGTTACATATTCTATGAAGTAACAAACTGTGTTAAATAAGTCTATTTTATTTAAAAAAGCTAAACAAAAGATTTATAAATTAATTTAAAATAAACTAAAACATGAAGCTTCTCAAAGCAATACAAAACTTTGTATTGCTTTGAGAAGCTTCATGCCATATCACTTAAATACGTTTATATAAATTCTTTCTTCTGTAAAATAATAAAATATTAGAATATATTCTTATACTGAAACTATTTATTCTTCTTGAAGTAATTAACTCCACATTCCAAAAATTTCTTAAATTTTTCCTTTTCCATATAACCGGAAACAGGATCATTAATTACTTTTCCATCCGGAGTAATCAGAACGTAGTGTGGCTGAGAATTATTATTGAAATTTGCCGTTTGAAACAAACTCCATCGGTCGCCAATTGTTTTTACTTTTTTTACCTGTCCATCACCCAAATCAATTTTAGTTTTCTGATCTTCCGGAAGTTCTTCCTTGTCATCCACATACAATGAAGCTAAAACAACATCGTTTTGAAGAATGGGAAGGATGTCAGGTTCGGACCATACGAATTCTTCCATTTTACGGCAGTTTTCACAACCATAACCTGTGAAATCAATAAGAACAGGTTTGTTTTCTTTTTTTGCCAGTTCAATAGCATTAAAGAAATCATGTTCAGGTTTCATGCCAAGAATTCCGTCTTTTTCATCATGAAAATAACTAACATTAATTGGAGGTAAAATACCGCTCAGTAATTGTAATTTAGGTCTTTCGGAAGGGATAAGTCCCTGAACTAAATAAACAATAAAGCCTAGTCCTAAAACCCCTATAATTTTTCTTGTTACAGATATTTTTGGCTTCTTATCATCGTGAGGAAATCTGATAAGTCCGAAAAGATAAACAACCAAACCAATCGCAACAATAATCCAGATTGCAATAAACAGTTCGCGTTTAATGAGAAATGTTTTAGAAACAAGATCGGCTTTGGATAAGAATTTTAAAGCTAAAGCCAATTCAACAAAACCTAAAACAACTTTTACAGTATTCATCCAGCCTCCAGATTTTGGAAGACTCTGCAAAGCTTGCGGAAATAAAGCCAACAATCCGAAAACAATTGCCCATGCCAGTCCGAAACCGGCCAAAGCAAAAGTAAGCAGCATCGGTACATTTGCAGAACCTGTAATGGCACTTCCTAATAAACTTCCAAGGATTGGTCCTGTACAAGAGAAGGATACAATAACTAAAGTTAATGCCATGAAGAAAATCCCGATCATTCCGCCCGCTTCTTCAGCTTTAGAAGATTTGTTGGCGATAGAACTTGGAAGAGTAATATCATAATATCCGAAAAAGCTTCCAGCAAAAAATATAAAGATGATGAAGAATGCAATATTCAGCCATACATTGGTAGAAATTTCATTGAAAACATTTCCTGCAATTCCGTCAATTAAATGGAAAGGTAAACTCAGTAAAACAAAAATTAAAAGAATAAAGAACCCGTAGATTAAAGCGTCTCTTTTTCCTTTCGCCGGATTTTTATTTCCTTTCGTAAAAAAAGAAACCGTAAGCGGAATCATTGGGAATACGCATGGAGTAAGCAGTGCAATTAGTCCACCGATGAAACCTAGTAAGAGATAAGTCCAGTAATTTTCTGTAATTTTGGATGAGCCGGTTCCGCAATCCGTTAAAGGCTTTGCAATATCTATAGAAGCTATTTTTAACTGTTTAGGGTCTAGTTTTGATGTTTCGGTAACGGTAATTTCACCTTTCGAAGGGTTCTCGGCAACAGTTTCAGTAGTGGTTACAGAATCTTTAGCTTCTTCATTGGGTAGAGCAGCATCTTCTTTGGATTCTTTTGAAATAATTTTTTGGTTGAATTCTAAAGTATTCGGTGCCAAACAAACTCGATCATCGCAGGTTTGATATGTAATTTCCGCAACTACATTTCCAGGTTTTGAAACATCTTTCAATTTGAATTTCTGCTTGAAAGCTGCCGAATTAGAATAATAAATGATTTTCCCATTGAAAGCTTCCGAAAATTCTTCGTGTTTTTTTCCTACTTCTTGAAATTTGCCAATCAGTTCGATGTTTTTTCCGGATACTTTATATTCTGTAGGAATACCTGTATCTTCAGGAATATCTCTGGAATAAATATGCCACCCACTTTCTAAAGTTGCATTCAGAACAGCTTCGTACTCGTTGTTGCCAAGTTCGTTAACGGTAAATTTAAATTTTACGGGGTTCTTGATTTGGGCATTAATTGCTGTTGTAAAAAACAGAACGATTAATAAAAACCAATTTTTGAATTTCATATTACTTTTCATATAAAATGGTGAGAATTGTATTAGTTTTCTCATCTTTTGCGTATTTTCTATCTTGTCTGAACGGTATTACTCCAAGAATTTCATCATTTCCGTCCGTAAGAAGCCAAATTTTTTGCTTGGCTAAATTAGGTATTTTTTCATCTTTAAAAAACTTAGAAACTTTCTTTTTCCCTGAAAAATGCACAGGATAGAAAAAATCCCCCTCTTTTTTATTTCTCAGTTTAAGCGGATACGTTAATTTATCGGCATTAAACTCCCAATAAAAATCTTTATTGAATGTGTCAATAATAGAAATTTGATCTGAAATATTAACTGTTAGATTGTTTTGATCTTCATTTTCGGGAATTGTTAAAATGATTTCAGAGATGTTTTTCTGCTTTTCTTCTATTTTAATCAGGACAATTTCGTTTCTGTTAATGTTGAGCTGATAGTTTTTCGAGAAAAATGTACTTCCTGTTTCGGCGGTAAATATTTTTTTAATTTCTTCAACTTTCGTAAAACCGTATTTTTTTAAAATTTCAAACTGTACAAAATCATTTTCAAGATTAAGTTTTTCTTTATTTAAAATGATATTTTCCTTGTCTGAAATGGTTATCTTTTCTTCGATTTCTTTAATCTGTTGCTGTACAAATTCTTTGGTTTGGTTAAGATAAGTAAGCGATTTTTTAAAACTATTGAGAAAATCGGCATCTATTGTACATAAATTGGGGACAATAGTGTTGCGGATTTTATTTCTCAGGTAATCATTTTTTTTGTTGGAAAGATCTTCCCGAAATTCAATACTGTTTTCTCGGGCAAATTCATAAATTTCTTCTTTAGAAAAATTGAGTAACGGTCTCAGAATATTGTTTTCGTTGGAAGGAATTCCTGTTAATCCCGAAATTCCTGAACCGCGGGAAAGATTAATGATGAAAGTCTCCAACTGATCGTTGAGATGATGGGCTGTAACAAGATAATCTAAATTTTCTTTTTGGCAGATTTCATCAAAAAAGCGATAACGAAGCATTCTCGCCCAAAGTTGAATAGAACCTTCCGGTTTTTCATCTTTTTCGGAAACACTGTATGAATGAAATTTAATACTATGAATTTTACAGAAATCTTCCACTACTTTTTGGTCTGCCTCAGAATCTTCTCCTCTCAGTTTATAATTAATATGTGCAATCTGAAAGAGGTATCCTAAATCTTTTATACCCTCAAAAAGATATGCTAAAACCATAGAATCTGCACCTCCGCTTACAGCCAAAAGATATTTTTTCTTTTCAGATGATTTTAAAGAATTTTTTAGATGATTTCGGAATGATAATTGTGTAAGCATAGTGCTTAAGATTTCTTTTAAGCAAAGATAATCCTTATTATTAAAATGAATTTTGTTACCTTTGAATCGTTTAAAAAAGTTTATTTATGAAGATTTTTAAAATTTTAGCGGCTTCGGCAGTGGTGTTGGGAATGACATCTTGTGTAAGTAAAAAACAGTATGACGCACTTAGCGGAAATTACAAACAGTGTATTGAAAATATCGGCGAAAGGCAAAGAGAAATTCAGGATTTGAAATCTCAGAATTCGGCTTTGGCAAGTGAAAATAATCTATTGAAAAGTCAGCATGATGCATTAAAATCATCTTTGGATGCTTGTCTTTCTAATACAGGGAAAAGTTCGGCTAATATTGATAAGTTGGTTGGAGAAATTAATGCTTCAAACTCATATATTAAGCAGCTTATCTCTGCAAATGCTAAGAATGACAGCTTGAATCTGGCGCTTTCTAACAAACTGAAAAGATCTTTGGATAATGTTACAGATCAGGATGTTCAGGTAAAAGTTCTTAAAGGAGTGGTGATGATTTCATTATCAGACAAAATGCTTTACAAAGTAGGAGATTACAACGTTTTGCCTGCAGCTCAGGAAGTTTTGGGTAAAGTGGCAAAAGTAATTAATGATTACGATAAATACTCGGTATTAATTGAAGGAAATACAGATAATTCGCCATTAAGTTCTGCAAATCTTCCTAGAGATAATTGGGATCTTTCTGCTTTGAGAGGTACCGCTGTTGCAAAAGTGCTTCAGACTCAGTTTGGAGTAGATCCGGCAAGAATTACTGCTGGTGGTCGTTCAGAATACAATCCTAAAGCAACGAACATGAGCGTTACAGGAAGAGCGGAAAACAGAAGAACAGAAATTATTATCATGCCTAAATTAGATGAGTTTATGAAACTTATGGATATTACTCCTAAGAAATAATTTCATTTACATATCAATAAAAATCCCGGAATTTTTTCCGGGATTTTCTCTTTTCTCAATTAAAATAAATTAAAAAGAGGTAACTGCTTTTCTGGATATTTGTGTATGAATGTATTGAGGGCTTTAGATTTGATAAAAATTTCTTTTCATCATCGCAGGTGTGTTTCAATTTTCCATGAATGCAGCGTAACAAATGTAGATGGTTTTTATATATCGGGGCAATCCGTATTTTTACGGAATTTAATTGCATTTTTACGTAGTAGAAATATTCATAATTAATGTAAATTTGAAAAAGAAAATAAAATAATGAGCTTTTTTGAAGAAAAAAATCCAGAAATGGATCGCTATCTGGAGAACCACGCTTCTTCCGAACCGGAAATTCTAAAAAAACTGAGAAGAGAAACTTTTCAGAAAACTACACAGCCACACATGATTTCCGGGTATCAACAGGGAAGACTATTAACCATTATTTCTAAGATGCTGAATCCTAAAAATGTGTTGGAAATAGGCACTTTTACAGGATATGCAACGCTGTGTCTTGCTGAAGGTTTAAAGGATAACGGTAAAATTACCACTTTAGATGTTAATGAAGATCTCGCCTATCTTCCAAGAAAATATTTCGGAGAAAGTAAATTTTCTGCTCAGATAGATTTCAAAATTCAGGATGCGAAAGAATTTCTAAGAAATACAGATGAGATTTTTGATCTTGTTTTTATTGACGCCGATAAAGAGAATTATGCAGAGTATTTTAGATTGATAAAACCTAAAACGCAGTCGGGTTCAGTCATACTTTTTGATAATGTTCTGTGGTACGGAAAAGTGCTGGAAGAAAACCCTAAACAAAAATCGACTCAGGTAATTAAAGAGCTTAATGATTTAATTGCAAAAGACGACGATTTTGAAAATCTTATTTTACCTTTGCGAGATGGAGTAAATTTCCTCAGAAGAAAGTAAAAACAATGAAAAAATTAACGTATTTCTAGTTTTTTAATCTTCAAAACCATTCAATCTTTTAATAAAATACTAATGAATAAAGGAGTTTGTATTGTTACCGTTGCACCTGTGCGTGCAGAAAATTCGGACAAAGCAGAAATTGTTACCGAAATTTTGTATGGTGAAAGTGCAGATATTTTAGAAGTGAATAAAAACTGGACTAAAATAAAAATGCATTACGACGGTTATGAAGGTTGGATGGATACCAAACAGATTAAACCAGTTTCTGATGAATATCTCATCAATAGAAAAACTACCATTATTACAGAAGATTTTGCGTCTATTATGACGAACGACGGGAAAACACTTCTCTCCATGGGTTCGGAAGTAGAATATCCTGCCGTAGCTTCTCGCAGAAGCCATGATTTGAGACAAAGCATAAGTTTAACAGCCAAAGAATTTCTTAATATTCCTTATTTATGGGGAGGCAAAAGTTTTTTTGCGGTGGACTGCTCTGGTTTTGTTCAGTTGGTGTATAAAATTCATAACATTAAATTGCCAAGAGATACGTATCAACAGGCTGAAGTAGGGGAGGTGTTGAGTTTTGTGGAAGAAAGTCAGCCGGGAGATTTAGCATTTTTCGAAAATTCAGATGGGAAAATTATTCATGTCGGAATTATGCTGGAAAATCAAAAAATTATTCACGCATCCGGAAAAGTAAGGATTGATACGCTTGATTCCAGCGGTATTTTTAATCAGGAAATGAACAAACATACACACAAGCTTCGGGTTATTAAAAACGTTCTTTAAAACTTTTATGGGAGTCATTTTTTTTTATCTTTTTGATTTTTTGAATCTGCTTATAGTATTGCTTTTGTGGGTTTACACCATCAGAATGTATAAAAAACTTCCTGAGAAAATCCCTACTCATTTCGATTTTGAAGGAAAGCCCGATCATTTTGGTAAAAAAGGATTTGCGTTCTTTTTGCCGGTTTTATCAGTAGTTTTTTACATTACCTTTATTGTCATTACTCAAAATCCTGAGAATGGTAATTTCCCGATTCAATTAACGGAAGCGAATCATGAAATTCAGTTTTTCATTATGATTCTTATGTTGAAATGGCTTTTGTTTTTGGTTGTATTGATGTTTTTGAATATTCAGGATTATATGCTGAGATATAGTTTAAATTCTCAAGCAAAAGCAAAAGTTCATATTCTGTTATTTTTACCGTTTATATTTGTAAGTATAATGTCTGCAATCATCTTTTCTTATATTTACAAATAATTTATTTAATTGTTGGAAATGAGCATTAATCTAATAGTAAAACAGCAATATTTTGTTTGAAAATCTAGATACAATCCATTTTTTAAAGCTTTAACGAATTTATAATGTCTTTTTTATATACCATATTTGTCTATTTGCTCACTTTCGGAATGAAGGTTTTATCGTTATTTCATGATAAAACTAAAAAAGGAGTTGAAGGGCGAAAACAGTCTTTAGATATTGTAAAGTCTGCATTTTCTCCTTCGGATAAAGTTTTGTGGATGCATGCAGCGAGTTTGGGAGAATACGAACAGGGGCTTCCTGTTTTAGAGAAATTAAAAGAAAATTTTCCGTCACATAAAGTTTTGGTTACTTTTTTTTCTCCATCAGGATACGAAAATGTAATTAAGAAAAAACATGCAGCAGATGCAATATGTTATCTTCCATTCGATCGAAAAAAAACAGTAAAAGAGTTTGCTTCCCAATTTAACTGTCAGATTTTTTTTACTGTAAAATACGATTATTGGTATCATCTTTTAGCTGAGCTTAGATCGAATAATGTAAATGTTTTTGTGATTTCTGCACTGTTTTATGAAAATCAGGCTTTTTTTAAAACGTATGGCAAATGGTTTGTAAATCAGTTGAAAAAAAATATTACATGGTTTTTTCATCAAACCCATACATCGTAT
The DNA here is from genome assembly GCF_022811665.1 of Chryseobacterium oryzae. Taxonomy (NCBI): domain Bacteria; kingdom Pseudomonadati; phylum Bacteroidota; class Flavobacteriia; order Flavobacteriales; family Weeksellaceae; genus Chryseobacterium; species Chryseobacterium oryzae. The sequence continues at coordinate 2,762,785 of NZ_CP094529.1, read as the reverse complement.
GTTTTAGCGAAAAGCATCGGTTTACTAAATTCTTCGGTGAGCGGTGATACTCGCTTCGATAGAGTGAAACAATTAAGAGAAAGAGATAATTATGTAGAATATATTGAAGAATTTATTGGAGACAAAAAAACAGTCGTTTTTGGAAGTTCTTGGAGTGCGGAAGAGAAAATCGCTAAAATGGTGCATGAAAATAATTCAAAAACCAAAATAATTATTGCTCCACACGATTTAAAAAGAGTCGAATTTCTTAAAAATATTTTTCCTGAAGCTCTATTGTATAGTGAATTAAAGAACTCGGAGAATGTCAATCTGTATGAAGCTGAAATTCTTGTCATCGACTGCATTGGGCTTCTTTCAAAACTTTATTCTTATGCTGATGTTGCGGTTGTTGGCGGAGGTTTTCATGATGCAGGACTTCATAATATTTTAGAAGCGGCAACATTCGGAGTTCCTGTAATTTTCGGAAATCAGTATAAGAAAAATCCAGAAGCAGATGGTTTAATTGCTGCAAAAGGGGCAAAATCTTTTGATGAAGAAAAATCTGCTGCAAATTTTGTTTTAAAACTGTTAAAAGATGAAAAGCTTTTGGCTGAAATGTCTTTGAATGCAGAGAACTTTGTAATACAACAACCCAATTCTACGGCATTAATTATCAAAAAAATTCTTTCACTTTAAAAACCCTTGGTTTTTGATGTCTTTTATAATGAGTTCGAAATGATCCGGTATTTTTTCCGCATTTAGCCATCCGAATTCTATTCCGTTATTAATGAAAAGCTTTTCCAAATAAATGTTTGAAGTTACTTTTTGGTAAACTTCATCCAAATATTCATTAATTTCAAACCAATAATCTTCGTCTAGTTTTTTAGTCGAGATTAAGGCTTTCACGACTTTATTGATGAGGTAAAGATAGAGTTTGTAAACATCATTAAATCTTAACCGACTCAATTTATCATTATATTCTAAGATTTGGGTAACTAAAATAAGATTGAGAGATACCTCTCCGAATTTATCCGATGTAACCTTTACATGCTCTGTAATTTCCGCGCTGATGCTTCTTATCAGCACAACAAAATATTTTTGGTTACTGATGTATTTTGCTGCATCATCTACTTTTTTACGGATAATTTCTTCTATTTCATTTCGTTTCTGGTCTGTGGTTTCTTCCTCAATCAGTTCGAAATAAAGTTTTTTAGATAAAATTTTATCCTTTTTAAGCAATCTGAAAATGAGCCTGTCTTTTTCTATAGAAGAAAGCTCGCTTAATGCGTTTTTAAATTCTTTAGAATATTCCATCAGTTAAATATTTTTGAATATTTCAGAAAACCGTTCATTGCCCAATTCGCTGTGTAGTACAGGGATTTTAAAGTGGAAAATTTCATAAAATCTTTATACACCAAATATTGGTCTTTTACAATGTTCTGTTTTTTTCTCGATATACTTGTAGGGTGCATTCTGTATTTTGCCATGGTTTTAGGCAATGGTTTTCCTTTTGGGATTTTTTTGAGAAGATTCAGCCACATAACATGATCTTCGCGTTTGCTGCCTTCAGGAAAAAATTCTTTTCCTACCCTTTTAGAATCGTACATAGAAGATAAAAGAGAAAGTCGGCAGGTTTTCAGTAAATTATTAAAAGTAACTTCTGTATCGGCCTTAAAATCTTCAATTTTAGGAACTAAATTTTCATCGCATCTTGCATAATTAGAATAAGCGATTTCTGCTTTTTCTTTTTTCATAAAAGATACCATTTCTTCAAGAAAACGAGGTTCCCAAAAATCATCTGCATCTAAAAATGTGATGTATCTTCCTTTCGCTTTCTGCAGTGAAATGTTTCTTGCATGTCCGGCGCCTCCGTTTTTTTTAGAAATAGTGAGAACAATTCTCGCATCAGATACTTTTTGGATGATTTTTACAGAATTGTCAGTAGACTGATCGTCGGTAATGAGCCATTCCCAATCGGTGAATGTTTGGTTCATAACAGACTGTATGGTTTCTTCCAAAAAAGGTGACGAATTGTAGCACGGGGTAATAATAGAAACTTCCGGCATGTGTTTTTTTTACAAATATAAGGCTTTGAAACGGCACTCTCAGATAACAAATTTGCAGATATTGCAAATTATACTTCCAAAATTTAAAAAAAATAGTGTGATTTTTAAAAAAAGTCATAATTTTAAGCCTTGAAAAATTAGATCTATGAAGAAATTAGCCTTAATATTTGCAGGATTATCATTATTAGCGTTTACAGGTTGTAAAGATGACGAAACTCCGGAGCAGGTATTTCCCCTCGTAGGAAAATGGTCCCCTACTAAAGAAGTGAAAACTCAGGTTTCTGCTACCGGTGCAGGGTTTTCGGATGAAATAGTATACACAGATTGCCAGAAAGAATCCAGATGGGTTTTTAATGAAAACTCTACAGGGCAAAGAACCAACCGAGATTTAGCAGGTTCTACTCCTACATGCAGCACAATTTCTCAACGTAATTTTTCTTATGTTTATAACCCGTCTGAGAAAAATTTAGAAATAAAATATCAGGGAACAGTAGTGGTAGAAAAAGGCAAAGTCATTTTGCTGGATGATAAAACGATGAATCTTAAATTTGAAGATACAACAGATCCAACAGTATATAAATCTACAACATATACATTCAAAAGAGTTACTCAATAAGTACTGTATTGAATTACCTTTATAATAATCCTGTCATTTGTGTGGCGGGATTTTTTTGTGCTAATTTCATTTGAAATTCATATCAATTTCTTTTAAATTCATTATTTTTGTGTTTCAGGATGTAAAAAAGATCTGTTTTGCGTCCATCATTTAACTTAAAATAATTACGAAGCGTGTTTTACGATCATCAGCAGATAGAAAAAAAGTGGCAGAAGTACTGGGAAGACAATCAAACCTATAAAACTTCCGATAATACAGATAAACCTAAATTTTATGTTCTCGATATGTTTCCGTACCCGTCTGGAGCGGGGTTGCATGTGGGACATCCGCTAGGATATATTGCTTCGGATATTTATGCAAGATACAAAAGGCATCAAGGATTTAATGTTCTTCACCCGGTGGGCTACGATAGTTTTGGTCTTCCTGCGGAACAATACGCAATTCAGACAGGAACTCACCCTGCAATTACTACAGAACAGAATATCACAAGATATGAAGAGCAATTACGGAAAATTGGTTTTTCTTTCGACTGGAGCAGAGAAGTAAGAACTTCCGATCCTTCTTATTATAAGTGGACGCAATGGATATTTATTGAGTTATTTCATTCATGGTATAATAAAGACTCAGATAAAGCAGAATCCATTAAAACTTTAATTCAGCATTTTGAAGAAAAAGGTACAGAAGGACTTCATGCCAATCAAAATGATGAGCTAAATTTTACTGCGGAAGAATGGAAAGAAGCTTCTGAGATAGATAAAGAAGATATTTTGCTTAATTACCGACTTGCTTTCAGAGCAGAAACAACTGTAAACTGGTGTCCGGCTTTAGGAACCGTTTTAGCCAATGATGAGGTAAAAGACGGGAAATCCGAAAGAGGTGGTTTTCCGGTTTATCAAAAGAAAATGATGCAGTGGAGCATGAGAATTTCTGCATACTCTGAAAGATTATTGCAGGGTTTGAAAACTTTAGACTGGCCACAGCCGCTGAAAGATTCTCAGGAATACTGGATCGGAAAATCTCAGGGTGCACAGGTAGAATTTGCTGTTGAAGGTTATGATGAAGCGGTTACCGTATTTACTACCAGACCAGATACCATTTTTGGGGCAACTTTTATGGTTTTAGCACCAGAGAATCCTTTGGTGGAAAATATTACAACGCCCGAACAGAAATCTGAAGTAGATTCTTATATTGAAGAAACTTCGAAGAAGACCGAAAGGGACAGAATGGCAGACGTGAAAAATGTTTCCGGGGCTTTTACGGGTAGTTATGCTGTAAATCCTTTTAGCGGAGAAAAAATGCCTATCTATATTTCAGATTATGTTTTGATGGGATACGGAACGGGAGCGGTAATGGCAGTTCCTGCACATGATGAACGAGACCATAGGTTTGCAAAGAAATTTAATCTTGAAATTAAAAAAGTTGTAGAAACGGACGAAGATATTCAGGAAGCATCTTATGATTCTAAAGATTCTGTTTGTGTAAATTCTGATTTTTTAAATGGTTTGAATTATAACGAAGCCAAAATCAAAATTATTTACGAAATAGAAAATAAAGGAATCGGTCACGGAACTACCAATTACAGACAGCGCGATGCAATTTTCTCAAGACAGAGGTATTGGGGAGAACCGGTTCCCGTATACTATAAGGATGGAATGCCATATACTTTGCCAGTTTCTGCATTGCCTTTGGAGCTTCCCGAAGTTGAAAAGTATTTGCCAACCGAAGACGGAGATCCGCCACTTGGGAATGCAAAAACATTCGCTTGGGATGAAGCAAATCAAAAAGTGGTTGATACAGATTTAATTGATGACAAAACTGTTTTCCCGTTAGAATTATCTACAATGCCAGGTTGGGCAGGAAGTTCGTGGTATTTCTTAAGATATATGGATCCGCATGATGATGAGGTTTTCTGTAAAAAGAACCTTTCAGATTATTGGGGACAAGTAGATTTGTATATCGGTGGAAGCGAGCACGCGACAGGCCACTTATTATATTCCCGTTTTTGGAATATGTTCCTGAAAGACAGAGGTTATATTGAACAAAATGAACCTTTTCAAAAGTTGATTAACCAAGGGATGATTTTGGGGATGAGTGCGTTTGTTTATAGAATAGATGGAACGAACCAGTATGTATCTAAAAATTTAGCTAAAGATTATAATACTCAAGCAATACATGTTGATGTATCTTTATTAAAAGGTGCATCGGACGAATTAGATACCGAAGCTTTCAAAAAATGGAGACCAGACTATGCCGATGCTGAATTTATTTTGGAAGACGAAAAATACATCACAGGTCGTGAAGTAGAAAAAATGTCCAAATCCAAATACAATGTGGTAAACCCGGATGATATTTGTGAAGAATATGGAGCAGATGGTTTGAGATTATATGAAATGTTCCTTGGGCCGTTAGAACAATCCAAACCTTGGAACACGCAAGGTCTAAGCGGAGTTTATGGTTTCCTTAAAAAGTTTTGGAATCTTTATTTCGATGGCGATACATTCTCTGTTTCCGATGAAGAACCTACAAAAGCTGAATATAAAGTTTTGCATACTTTAATAAAGAAAGTAGTTTACGATATCGAAAACTTCTCTTTCAATACATCGGTTTCTTCTTTTATGATAGCCGTAAACGAATTGCAAAAAATTAAATGTAATAAACGTAATATTTTAGAGCCTTTAGCCGTTGTAATTTCTCCGTATGCTCCGCATATATGTGAAGAGGTATGGAATTTGTTGGGATATCAGTCTTCCATCGAGTTTGAAAAGTTCCCTGTCTTGAACGAGGAATACTTGGTAGAAGATGAGATTGAATATCCGGTAAGTTTTAATGGTAAAATGAAGTTCAAATTAGCACTTCCTGCAACATTGTCGGCTCAAGAAATTGAAGATTTGGTGATGGTTAATGAGAAAACAATAGAAGTTTTAGCAGGAAATTTACCTAAGAAAGTCATTATTGTCCCTAAAAAAATTGTTAATATCGTAATTTAAAAAAAAATTAACATTGCAAATTTGAAAAAAATAGATACTATTTTTTTTTGAGTTTCTAATGTAATTTTTGAAAATGAAAATTATTAATAATATTTTTAAATATAATTACAATATCGAAATCGGAGTAAATTATTCTTATTGAAAAATGGGAAAATCTTATTCCATGGTATTGGATTTTAATTAATTTTGCCTTTATTTTACAACCTTAAAAATTTAAAACAATATAATTTAGTTAAATATGGAAATGAATGTTTCAAAAAATGATGAGCAAGTAGTTGCTAAAAAAGCAGGAGGTCTTAATCCAGCTGTAATTATTCCTATTCTATTAGTTATAGGGATTTGTATTTATTTATTCGTATTAGGTAACCCAGGTAACTTTAAAGATGCTGAAAAATTGGGTTCTGGTTCGGTAGCTTTTTCTAGTGTGGAAGGTAAAGACATTCATCCAGAATCGTTTTTAGGAATTATCTACAAAGGAGGTGTTATTGTACCTATTCTAATTACTTTTATGATTACTGTTATCGTTTTCTCTTTTGAAAGATATTTTATCTTGAGCAAAGCAGCAGGTAAAGGTAACTTAGATAACTTCGTGGTAAAAGTAAGAGGTTTACTTAACCAAAACAAAATCGACGAAGCATTAGAAGAGTGTGACAGACAAGAAGGTTCTGTAGGTAACGTTGTTAAAGAAGGTCTTACGACTTACAAAGCTTTATCTCATGATACAACTTTGAACAAAGAACAAAAAATGGTTGCTCTAAACAAAGCGATTGAAGAGGCTACAACTTTAGAAATGCCAATGTTAGAGAAAAACATGATGATTTTATCTACTTTGGGAACAGTTGCAACTTTAATTGCATTATTAGGAACAGTAATCGGGATGATTAAAGCATTCTTCGCACTAGGTTCTGGTGGTGGTACTCCAGATGCTGCTGCACTTTCTACAGGTATTTCTGAAGCACTAATTAATACAGCTTTAGGTATTGGTACATCTGCAATTGCAATTATCCTTTATAACTTCTTTACATCTAAAATTGATGGGTTAACTTATAAGATTGATGAAATCGCAATGAGCATCCAGCAGTCTTTTGCAGAATTCAACTAAGAATTAGCAAAATATTTGCATAATTTAGAGAGAAGTTTAATTAATAAAATACAATAATAATGGCGAGAGTCAAACCAAAAAGACACGGAGTAATTACGGACATGACGGCAATGTGCGACGTTGCGTTCCTATTACTTACGTTCTTTATCTTGACCACTCAGTTTAAGAAACCTGATGTGGAGCAGATTAAACCGCCATCTTCAATATCAGAAACATTACTCCCTGATGCAAGTTTAATGACCATTAATGCTACAGCAGACGGAAAATTTTATTTCCAGCCTGTAGATAATGCTTCAGAAAGAGTAGAACTTCTTAAAAAAATGGGTAAGAAATATAATCTTCCAGATTTCTCAACAAAAGAGATTGCTTCATTCCAAAGAGTGCAGGCGATTGGTGTCCCAATGACACAGCTGAAGAGTTATTTAGACTTACCTGAAGATGAGCAGAAGAATTATAAGAGTCCAACAGGAATTCCTATGGATAGTACAAATAAACAATTGGTAGATTGGGTAGAACAGAGCTTAAGTGTTAATCCTAATTACAAATTAGCAATTAAGGGTGATGTTACAACGCAGTATCCTAAAGTTAAAAGTTTATTTGAGGGTTTAAGAGATATAGATTTTCTTAAATTTTGGTTGATAACATCTCAAGAAGGTAAACCTTAATCATTTAGAAATGGCAGAAGTACAAGTACAGGAAAAAGGCGGCAAAGGCGGCAAAGTACGTTCCAAGAAACAGAATACCAGAGTCGATATGACTCCAATGGTGGACTTGGGTTTTCTATTGATTACCTTCTTTATGTTCACGACTACATTCTCTAAACCGAATGTTATGGATTTGGGTCTTCCGGCAAAACCGAAAGATGAAACAAAAAAACCACCTCCAACAGAAATTAAACTTTCAAACTCTATATCTTTATTGTTAGGAAAAGACAATCGTATTTTTTGGCATCAGCAAGACAGTGGTTCGCTTAATGACCAAAACCTGAACGAAACCAACTACGATAGAGAGGGAATTAGAAAAGTAATTGAGCAAGCAAAAGCAAGAGCGGCAGATAAAACTAAATTTACAGTAATTATCAAACCGACAGACGATGCAGTATATAAAAACTTTGTAGATATTCTTGATGAAATGGCTATTACCAAAAGTGAGCAATATGGGGTTACAGACCTTAAGCCTTGGGAAAAAGCTATTTACGACAAGAGAGTAGGAAATCCGGCAGGAGCCGCTTCTGCAACAAAGTAGTTTAACCATTAAATTCGAAAGAAAATGGCAGATGAAAATATTTACAGTCAAAATGCTACTTTAGATGAGATTGTATTTGAAAATAGAAATAAAGAATACGGAGCATATGATATAAGACATCAATATCCTAGATTATTGACAAAATCTTTTATCATCGGAACATCTTTATTCTTAATTGCAGCTCTTACACCTTTCATATATCTAACTATTAAGAAAATGAATGCTGAAGAAAAGCAGGAGGTTCAGCTAGATTTGAAAGATGTATTGCAAGACGATCCTATTATTGAACAACCTAAAGAAGAAGAACCACCTCCACCACCTCCACCTCCTAAAGAGGAAGAGAAAATCGAGATTATTCAGAATGTTGTTCCTGAACCGGTAAAAGCACCAAAAATTGAAACACCACCGCCACCAATTTCTAAACAGTTAGAAACAACAACAGGCTTGGAGAATCAAGCAGGTGTAAAAGTTCCGACAGCTTATGCTCCACCACCAACGCCTCCATCAACAGGCACAAAAGCTTCTACTGCTGAAGTGAAGCCACAGGTTACTAATGATGTTTACGAATCTGTAGACCAGTCTGCAGACTTTACAGGAGGAGGTCTAGCAGGATTCAGAAAGAAATTTGAAAATAGTTTCGATCCTACTTCTGTAGAAGGTGAAGGTTCTCTTAAAACTCAGATTACATTTGTTGTAGAGAGAGACGGAACTTTATCGCAGGTAAAAGCTACTGGTTCTAACGCTGATTTTAACAGAGAAGCTGAAAGAGCAGTAAAAAGTATTAAAATTAAATGGTCTCCAGGGAAAGTAAATGGTGAACCAGTACGTTCAAGATTCAGATTCCCTGTTTCTATGAATTTCGAATAATATTAATTTTTAATAATTATAATAAAAAGAGAGGCAAATGCTTCTCTTTTTATTTTTTTTGTATTTTTGTTATATGATGTTCAATTGGTTGTCTCTAGTTACGGGATTTTTCTATATAATTTTGGGAATTGTAGTTATAATTTTCAAATTTTTTTTGGTTACATTAGAACCTACAGTGGCTTATCCACTTGGAGCGGTATTAATTATTTACGGTATTTTTAGAATCGCCAGAGCAGTGATGAGATTAAAAAATAAAAATGATGAATAAATTTTTTATATATATTTTAATATGTATTTCTTTTCTAAATTGCTCAAAAAAAGAAAAATCATCACCTTCTTATCATAAAGGAGATATGACCATTCTTACAGACGAATCTTTTAAAAGTGTTGTAGAAGCATTGGCAGAAGGATACATGATTAGTTATCCAGATACAAAAATTAAGGTTATTGCAAAAAAAGAAGATTTAGGGTTTGTTGATATGCTCAATGATAAAGCTAGAATAGCGGTAATGTCTAGAGATTTAACGCCAAAGGAAATTAAACTTTATGAAAATCAAGTAGATTTAAAATTTACACCTGCGAGGTTTGCCGCAGATGCAGTTGTTTTCTTTGTTCCTAAAAATTCAAAAAGAAATAGTCTGACATTTGAGGAAATTGAAAAAGGACTTCAATCTGATGATAAAAATTTTATTTTTGACGGAACCAATTCTAGTAATTTGAATTTTGTGGCTCAAAAAGTGGGTAAAAAACCTAGAGACCTTAAATTTTCTATTATTTCCGGAAATGTGAATTTAATTGAAGAACTTAATAAATACCCAGATAAAATTGGTGTTGTCGGTCTCAATACCATAAGTAGACCTTATGATAAAGAAGCTGAGAAGCTAAGAGGAATGATGAAAATTCTGCCTATTGTTAAAGATAATAAATCATTTTTGCCAGATGTTGATGGCTTAAGACAGATGAGATATCCTTTTACCCGAGTTCTATATTTCTTAACAAATGAAGGTAATTTTAATATTGCTAACGGATTTATAAGATATTCCTGCACACAACTTGGGCAAATGGTAGTGGAAAAAGAAGGGCTTCAGCCGTATAATATTTACAGACGTGAAGTGCAGATGCGTTAAAAATTCTTAATATTATTTTATAACCAAAATAAAACCCTTATTTTGGTCTGAAAATTGTGTGATTTATTTCATCCAATTAAAATTAGTGTTTAAAATATAAATGAAAGATATAATGATTATGAATGTAAGAAAGGTTGCTTTTGGGGCATCAGTAGTATTTTTTACCAACTTTGCTTTTGCACAGACATTGCAGGACGGTATCAACAGTTTAGACAGTGATAAGTATGCTGCTGCTAAAAATAATTTTACGCAAATGATTGCTAAAGAGCCTTCAGCAGAAAATTATTTTTACTTAGGAAATACATTTCTGAAACAAGGTGAACCCGATTATGCAAAAGCATCTGAAAATTTCAATAAAGGATTAACGGCAGATTCTAAAAGCTATCTTAATAAAATAGGTTTAGCTTCTGTTAAACTAGGAAAAGGTGATAAATCTGCAATTGCAGAAATTCAGAAAATAGTAACAGATTCTAGAGAAAAAGATCCTGAAGTACTATTCAGAGCAGCAGAAGCTTTAACGATATTCGAAAAAAATAATTCACCAGATTTGGCAATTCAATACTTAAATAAGGCTATTGAAAAAACCAAAAAAGACATTCCTGCGTATTACTATTATACGTTAGGTGATGCGTATAGACTCAAAAGAATTCCTGGTGAGGCAATGACTGCTTATGATAAAGCACTTCCTTTAGCTAAAAATAAAGCATCTGTGTATACAAGAATGGGTACTTTATGGATGGCTGCTCAACAATGGCAACAGGCAAAACAAAATATTGATAAAGCTATTGCTACAGATCAAACGTATGCACCTGCGTACAAAGCTTTAGCTGCTTATGATATAAAATATCAGGAAAATGCTAAAGCTACACAGGATCTTCTTAACTATACAAAGTATGCGGATGAGGATCCATATACACAATTAGAAATTGCAAAACTTTATTTTACTAATGAAGATTATGCTAATTCTAAAGTTGTCTTAGATAAAATCTTTGATAAGATTGATGATCCTATCAAATTTAAATTAAGAGCGTATGTAAATTATGCAGACGGACAATACGCTGAAGCGAAACAAAATATTGATAATTTCGTTTCTAAAGCAGAGAAATCGAGAGTTCAACCTGCAGACCAAGGTTTAATGGGATTAATTGCTGCCGGTTTAGCAAAAACTGAAACAGACGAAGCTAAGAAAACTGCTTTGAAAGCTGAAGCTCAGCAAAAAATTGCTTTGGCAAAAGTAGCTAAAGATGAAACCTTAAAATGGGATATGGAATTAGCTAAAATTAATGGAGGCGGAGCATCTCAGGCTTCAGCGGACGCAGGTCCTTCTACTCCAGAAATTGAAGCAGCTAAAAAATTAGTTGCCGCAAATCCAAAAGACTCTGATGCGATCTATAAATTGGCAAATGCTTATCAGGATGCTAAAAACTGGAATGGGGCAGTTTTAACATGGCAGAAAATGAGTAATTTACTTCCAGATTGGGCACCAGCTTACTACAGTCAGGGATATTCTTATCAACAAGCTGGAAATAATGAAGCTGCTATGATTTCTTATGAGAAATTTATTGCAACTGTAAAACCAGCTGATATTGAGGCTAACAAACAAGCTTTAGCATATTCCTACTTCGCAATTGCTTTTCTGGAAAAAGACAAAGATGTTGCAAAAGCAAAAGATTATGTAGCAAAATCTCTTAAATTAGATCCTAGTTATCAGGATGCTATTAATCTTAACGCAGAGCTTAATAAATAATTTTAAATAATAATTATATACTAACTTCCCATTCATTTTTGTATGGGAAGTTTTTTTAAATTTGATAGATGAATAAGAAATTTGATATACTTGCCATAGGAGCTCATCCGGATGATGTAGAGCTAGGTTGTGGAGGAACTTTAGCCAAATTAATTTCTGAAGGAAAAACATGTGCTATTCTAGACCTTACTAGAGGAGAATTGGGGACTCGTGGGACAGATCAAACTAGAAAGGAAGAGGCAACAGATGCTGCCAAAATCTTAGGTATAGCCGAAAGAGAGAATTTAGGTCTTAAGGATGGTTTTTTGGTTAACTCAGAAGAATATCAGTTAGAAATTGTGAGAATGATCCGTAAATACCGACCAGAGATTGTTTTGGCCAATGCAATTGATGATCGGCACCCGGATCACGCCAAAGCAGCAAAACTGGTGTCAGATTCTTGTTTTTTAGCAGGGTTAAGAAAGATTGAAACGAGTATGGACGGAATCAATCAGGAAGTTTGGAGACCTAAACAGATTTTTCATTACATTCAGTGGAAAAATATAGTTCCAGAATTTGTGATAGATATTTCTGAATATTTGGATGTAAAACTTAAAGCGTGTGCGGCGTATAAAACCCAGTTTTACGATCCAGATTCAAAAGAACCGGTTACTCCAATTGCAACGAAAGATTTTTTTGAGAGTTTAACGTATCGTGCTCAGGATCTAGGAAGATTGTCGGGAGTGGCTTATGCAGAAGGTTTTACTTCAGAAAAATTAGTAGCAATGAAAAATTTTGACGGAATTGTTTTGTAGATTAAAAAATATGCCTATATTTGCACTCACAAAACGGTGATTGTAGCTCAGTTGGTTAGAGCGTCGGATTGTGGTTCCGAAGGTCGTGGGTTCGAGACCCATCATTCACCCAAAAAAGTACACTATAAAGTGTACTTTTTTTATTTTTATACTGTCTATTCAGATTTCATAACTTCACATCTCTATTTGTTTACTGTGTCTTTTTTTTATGCAAAGGATGTTTCTGTAAGTTGTAATTATTTTTTTGCTAATTTTAAGTATTAAAAACACTGAAATGAACGAGAAATTATTGCAATATATCTGGAATTATAAATTGTTTACCCATTTTGATTTTAAAGATTCTGAAGGAAATTCAATTGAAATTTTAGATTTTGGAAAATGGAACTCAGATTCTGGTCCTGATTTTTTATTTGCAAAAATTAAAATTAGTAATCTCATTTTAGCAGGAAATATAGAAATTCATGTGAAAGCTTCGGACTGGATTTTTCACCAGCATTCACAAAATTCAGATTATCAAAATGTAATTTTACATGTGGTTTTTCAAAATGATGCAGATATTTTGGAGTTCAAAAATAAAAATATTCCTACACTGGAACTTAGAATTTATATTGATGAGAAAATTTACAGTAATTACCATCATTTTGTGAATGAAAGCAGATTTATTCCCTGCGAAAAAGTTTTTAGCCCAGATAAAATACCAATAGGCTTTCATGAAGAAAATCTCATCAAAAAACTGGAGGAAAAATCTTTGGTAATAGAAAAAGATTTAAAAATTCAGAAAAATAATTTTGAAGCGATACTCTTTCATTATCTTGCTTATGCTTTTGGATTAAAAATAAATGCGGCAGTTTTTAAACAGTTGGCAGAAACTGTAGATTTTTCAGTAATTAACAAAATTAGACAAGATAAAACCCAGTTGGAAGCTTTGTTTTTTGGGCTTGCCGGATGGCTCGAAAATACAGAAGATCATCAATCTAAAATCTGGAAAAGAAAATTTGAATTTTTAAAAGCTAAATACCAGCTTCCCAATGTTGTTATTTCTCCAAAATTTCTGAGGCTTCGACCAGCTAATTTTCCAACGATACGACTTTCGCAACTAGCAGATTTGTATTTTCAGCATTCTCACTTGTTTTCAGAAGTTATTTCGGCAAAGAATTCTGAGGTTTTAAAGACTGTTTTTGCCAGTATTAAAGCTTCTGAATATTGGAATGATCATTATAATTTTGGTAAAATTTCGTCTGTTAACACTCAGAAAACTCTTAGCAGTAATTTTATTGAAATTATCCTCCTCAATGCAGTGCTTCCCATTAAATTTGCATACGAAAAACATACTAATGAATATATCACAGATGAAATTCTGGAATATTACAGGATTTTAGCCGCAGAGAAAAATACAGTGGTTGATGGCTGGAAAAATCTTGGAGTAAAAAGCGAAAATTCTTTAGAAAGCCAAAGCCTAATTTACCATTACAAAAATTTTTGCGAAACAAAAAAATGCTTAAATTGCGGTATCGGATTCAAAATTTTAAAAGAACCTCGTCATGTTTGATAATCTCCGTCATAAAATGGAATGTGAATGGTTTGGTGTACTCACCAGAATGGGTGCCAAACTGGGAATTCCTGTTTCTAAACTAAGAATTTTCTTTATTTATTCCACTTTTGCTACCGCAGGTTTTTTCTTTTTAATTTATCTTGGTCTTGCGTTTACACTTTGGATAAAAGATATTTTTATTACTAGAAGACCTAGTGTCTTTGATCTTTAAATTATGGAGTTTTTACAAATTATTTCGGCAGAAGATTACCGCACGGAAAAAATTTTCAAATCTTACTGTTCTTCTTTTCCTGAGGATGAAAGAAGAGAGTGGTTTCAGTTTGTTAAATTATTTGAACATCCTAATGTAAAGGTTATTTCGGTTTTGAATCAGTCTGAAAATGTAGGGTATCTTATTGTATGGGAATTATCGAGTTTTCTTTTTGTAGAGCATTTTGAGGTTTTTGCAGAATACAGAAATCAAAATCTTGGTTCTAAAATAACCGATTGGCTGTTTAAAAATTTCCCAAGAATTATTCTGGAAATAGAGCCTGAAACTTTAAACGAATACGCTAAACGCAGATTTTTGTTTTACCAAAGAAATGGTTTCAGTCTTATTGATGAACTCTATGTTCAGCCAAGCTACGGAGAAGGAAAAAACAGTCTTAATCTTTGGCTTTTGGCAAATTATACACCAGAAAATTTAATTCAGGTTAAAGATGAAATTTACGATATTGTTTATCATTAACTACCGTTTCTCTTTTTCTTTTTTTTGTGATTCTTTAATTCTTTCTACATAAACAGGAAGAGTTTCTTCCAGTTCAAACATTACTTTGTAGATGTTTTTGGCTTTAATATATCTCCGAATATCAGGTTTTAAGATAAAGCTGAATTCCAAAAATTCCGGAATTCTCTCCGCGGGAATGCTTTCTTTTACAAAATATTCTTCACCTGTACGGGTTTTTACCCATGCAATGTCGTCCTGCATATCCTCGTACTGATACCATCTTCTCTGTCTTCTTGCTTTTCCGCTAACAATATCGTATAAACCCTGTACATCCAAAAGTCCTAATGGAATTGCCATTAGAAGATTTCTTGTGTCCGCAGGAACTTCTCTGGGCTTTTCAGGACCTCGCGGAAGACCAATTGCTTTGCGAAGTTCTTCTTTTTTATCTACTTTTGTAAGCATTTTAGAATCTTTGGCTAGATTTCCGGAAAGCGGAATTATTTTAACTTCTTCTATTTCCACAGGAAGCTGGGTCATGATGATATCGGGAATGTTGTCTAGATTGTCAATTTTTTTAATCGTTCTTTCGTAGCCTTTTTTTATAAACCTGATTTCGTCCTGCAATGAAGCTTTTATGGAAAATTCACCGCTAGAATTACTGGATGTTTTCTCATTATTATTGATGTTGATAACCAGAACAGAAGTTACAATCCTGTTATTCTCGCTCATTGTTCTGCCAGACAAAATTTTTTGTCCGTATAAACAGCTTGCGATAAAACATATTAAAAGCGAAAATCCTTTTGTCTTCACCATCTTTTATTTTTGCTTTGGTGGAGCTTTATAGGTAGTAATTCTATTTAAAACAGTTCTTTGAAATCTCATTAAATCAGCATCGCTCATATAACCATATTTCAGGATGTTTTTTCGCTCAAAACCTGTCTGCAGAATATAATTTACAAAATGATTGATGAATGGCTGCTCAATCTGAAGATCTGTGAAATACTGAGTTCCCAATGCTGAAACAATATAATTGGCGAGATCCAAATCGTCCCATTTGTTTTTTACTTTTCCGATAGAAAAGCCTTGTCCTTTTGGCTGAACAAATTCTCCGGGTTTTGCAGCTAAAATTCTAGGATCAGACTTTTGCGAGATGTAACGAGAAAGATCACTCTTAAGTTTCTCCACTTTTTTCGATTGTGCCAATGCTTTAGAATCGAGTTTTAAATCTCCTGTCAATCCTTTTTTAATTTCAACTTCTTCTATCAGAATAGCAGATTGTACCATGTTGATGTTAAGAGAAGATTTAGTGTCTTCGGGAGCAACTTTCCATTGAAATCTGTCGAAACCTGTTTTTACAAACCGGAGTATATCTCCAGCCCGTCCGGAAATCATAAAATGCCCGTCTCTGTTGCTGAGAACTCTTTCGTCTGTACGGATGTTAATAACATTCACGTCTGCCAATTCATGTTTTTCTTCATCAGTAATCTTACCGAAAATATATTCCTGAGCATGGATGTTGATGAACGCAATGAATGAAAAAAGAATAAGTAGTTTAATTTTCACAGAATATTGTTTTATTAAGCAAAACTAAAATTATTTTCTGTTCCGAAATGAAGTTTAACCAGACTTAACGGCTTTTAGGATATTTTTTGATTTCAGAGGGTAAAACTGTTAAAGTATTGGTTTAGAATTGTTAAAATTTCAGATTTTTTTTGATTAAATTGCATCAAATCTTTTATCAAAAAATGTCAAATTCTTATACTGTCATCAATGCATCTGCGGGATCTGGAAAGACTTATGCTTTGGTGCAGAAGCTTTTAATGATCTGTTTGCGTTATCCTAATCAACAACAGGTAATACGGAATATTCTCGCCCTAACATTTACCAATAAAGCAGCTAATGAAATGAAGGAAAGAATTCTTTCATGGCTTGGGAAATTTAAAGAAGATAATTATGCAGATAATAATGATCTTAAGAATATTCAGAAAGCTTTTGAAGAGGAAGGACTTAAAATAACTCTTGATGAACTTCATATCCGATCAAAAAAACTGCTAGATTATATTCTTCACAATTATTCTACCTTAAATATTGGAACCATAGATCGCTTCAATTCTCGTTTGGTACGTAGTTTTTCTTATGAGCTTGGTCTTGCGAAGAATTTTAATCTCGAAATAGATGCAGAGCCTTTTCTTATTGAAGCGGTAGATAAAATGTTGGATCAAATCGGGGAAAACGATAACATTTCCAACTCTTTTATGGATTATGTAGATTATAGTCTTGATAATAATGAAAGAATTAATCTCAATAAAAATCTATACGATTCTGCCAAAGAATTTGTAAAAGACATTCATTATGAACATCTTAAAGTTAATAAAGAATTTAATGATGAGAATTATGACAACATCAAAAATACGTTAAGAAAAGATATTACAGCGAACAAAAAGCAGTCATTAGAATTAGCTTTACAGTCAATCGAATTATTTAAATCCAGAAATATTGAGATTGAAGATTTTGCTCAGGGAAAAAATGGTCTTGGAGGGTTTTTTCCAAAAGTTATAGAATTTTACGAGAAAAAAAGACCTGGATTTCCTTTCCCGAGTTCGTCTGAAGAATCTGTTGTAGATAAATACCGAAAAGGTACTTCTGCAAAAGCTAAACATAAAGAAACCGATGTTTTTGATATTCTGGAAATTCTTTTAGAAAACAGAATGAAACTCATTTTGCTGTACATAGAAACTCAGAAAAAAGAGAAAATTCTTTCTGCGTTGCTGCCGTTAAAAGTAAATAAAGATATCCAGGATGAACTGAAAAAAATTGAGGAAGAAAATGATTTGGTTCTGCTTTCTAAATTTAATATTCTCATTAACGAAAACCTGAAAAATGAGCCTTCCGCTTTTATCTACGAAAAAGTTGGGTCGCAGTTCCAGCATTATTTCTTCGACGAATTTCAGGATACTTCCTCTTTGCAGTGGCAGAATTTTGTTCCGTTGAGAGATCACAGTATTTCCACAGAGAATACTTCATTTACGCTTGTGGGAGATCCAAAACAGAGTATTTACAGATTCCGTGGAGGCGAAAGCAAACTTATGCTCGACATCATCAACAATAAAGAAATTTCTCCCAAACAGGCAAGTTTGTTGGTTTTGAAAGATAACTGGAGAAGTGCAAAAAATATTGTTCAGTTTAATAATGAGCTTTATCAGTTTCATTCTCATCAATTGCAAGAGGAGCACCGCCAGATTTTTGGTTCAGATGGCGAACAAAATCCAAAATCTTCCATAGAAGGTCGTGTGAAAGTGAATCTTATCGAAAATCTCACCAATGAAGAATTTTATGACGATGTATCGGTAAAAATGCAGAAAGATATTCAGGAATGCCTCGATAATGGGTTTAAATTTTCGGATATTACTATTCTGTGTCGTGGAAATTTCGATATTTTCTCTTATTCTCAAAAGCTAGGAAGTCTAAAGGTAAATTATAAAGGCTTGGAAACCAATATTAGAACCATTTCAGATAAAGGGTTAACGCTGGAATTATCCGATACCATAAAAGCTGTGGTGGAGTTTCTGAAATGGGAAACCAATCCGAAAAACAAACCTCATCTTATCATGATGATGTTTTATCTCAACCGTCTCGGGAAAATTGAAATGCAGGATTTCACTTTACAGATGAAGGAAATTCTCGAACTACAGGAGTATGAAAATATTATCGGTTTTTTAGAAGAAAAATATTCTTTAAAACTCAAGCAAAATCAGTTTCCGAAATTTAATCTGTATAATTATATTGAATATTATATTAACGAATTTTCTTCCGGAAATAAAGAAATAGATTTTCTGTTGAATTTCCTCGAAATGCTGTTTAATTTTACTCAAAATGCAGGGGCAAGTACCAAAGAATTCCTGAAATATTGGGACGAAGAAGCGTCTAAACACACCATTCAGGCTTCGGAGAATATTGATGCCATTCAGATTATGACGATTCATAAGGCAAAAGGATTAGAATTTCCTGTAGTTTTTATTCCGATGATGAATAAAAACAGAGATTCAGAATTCAGTAATTGGTTCGAAACGGAGGCTGAAGATGTTTTAAAATCGGTCAATATCAATCAATTCAGTAAAAATCTTGAAGCGTATGATGAAGGTATAGAAAAATTTAATCAGGAAAATTCTTATAAAAATCTTGTAGATCGGCTTTGTCTGCAATATGTTGCAACTACAAGACCGGTAGAACAGCTGTTTTTTTATCTTCAAAAGGCAAATAAAACTTCTAATAATCTGGAAATTCTCGAATTTGTTGAATCTAAAAATCTTCAAAATCTTGACGAGTTTGATTTGTATGAAACCAATCCTGAAATGCTCAAAAAGCAGATTTTGCATCAAAATTCTGAATTCAAAACCCAGAATATTGAACATTTAAAAAATAAGAGCGATTCTAAAAGTTCTATACAAATTGCTACTCCTTCTAAGAATTATCAGGTAAGAAACGAGAAAGTAAGAGTTGGTCTTTTTGTACACGAACTGCTTTCAAGAATAAATACACCAAAAGATGTCGACAGAGTTTTAGAAACGTATGTTTTGGATGGGCAGATTACTCTCGAAGAAAAAACCGAAATAAAATCTGTTTTAATGAAAATTATTGATGCTCATACAGAGTTTTTCGACGAAAAATGGCAGGTTATCAACGAAAAAGATATTATGATTTCTGAAAATGGCATGGCTAAAATCTACCGACCCGACCGGATTTTAAAAAACAATGAAGGATATATTATTTTAGATTTTAAGACAGGTTCCGAAAACGAAAAGAATGAAAAACAAATTGAAACCTACAAAAGTGTTTTGGAAAAATTGGGTAAAAAGGTTTTAAAAACAAAACTGATTTATATTTCCTAAATAATTTCGTTTGAAAAATATAATGTTTTAATTGTCAACGAAGAATTTCGGCGGAGCCAAAGGCTCCGCCGAAATTCTATCTAATTTATAGGCTACAAAATCTCATTTTGGTATTTCAGTAATCTTTCAAAAACACTTCTTGTGGTCGGTTTGGAAGAATTTAAATTAAAAATAAGCATTCCGCTGTCGATGTTAAAATAATATTTTTTGTCCTGATCAGAGATAGAAAACCATTTCAGAAGTCCGTTAACAATATTAATATCCTCCCACTTTATGATGGTTTCTTTCAATAAAAAAGTATGAGGATGTTGGTGTAGAGTATCAACGAAATAAATATTTTGGTCTTTAATGAAAATCATTCCGCTTCCCTGAAAAGCTTTAATTTTAAAAAACTCATTTTGAGCATTCCCAAGATTATAGCGTACAAATGCATAAAACTCAGGCTTTCCAATTTCATTCAGTAAGAGATTTTGCTTTTTTCTCCGACTTTTTGCTGCCAAATAAGCAATTAAGAAAATAATTGCCGGAATAGAAAACAGCAATACAACAAAAAAAATAATGAAAATAATTATTGGATCCATAAAACTGTATTTTAGTATTGTAACCTAAGTTTAGCTTTCCATTTTATTAATCCTTATCACAAACTCATGTTATTATAATTCAGGATGTCTTTCAAAGGCTTGGGTTCTGTTGAATAGATATCGATAGGTTGCAAGCTTCCGAGTTACTTTCGTATCGAGATTTTCAGCAATTTTTATCATTTTGGGATTAAAATCGCCAATCCACTGCATTTCGGTAACTTTAAAATCGGTATGTTTTCTAAGATGCTGAGTTCCCTCCCAAATCATATATCCCTCAAGACCACGTTTCTGCCATTCCGGAATTACACCAAAAACAAGACCAACCATTTTTTCGTTTTTCCTGAATTTTTTTATCCAAAGGAATTTAAGCTTTTCCCAAATCCCAAATTTTCCGTTAAGATATTTAAACCATTGGTTGGTATCCGGAAGATTCATCCACATGGCAACAGGTTTTTCATTTTCGTAAACAAACCAAGAAATATGCTCGTTGATGATGGGTTTCATCGTCTTAAACATTTTCAGGACTTTGGATGTTTCCATGCGTTTTCCTTCTCCGTGTGCAGCCCAGGCTTTATTGTAGATTTCGGTAAAATCCGCGGCAAATTTTTCCAGATTATTATTTGTCATTGGTTTTGCAGAAATATCTGGATTTTTACTGTGTTTTGCATGCATTACCGTAAAAACTCTGGAAACATCCCCGAAGATAGGTCTTGAAAAGCAAAGCTGTTCAAAATAAATTTTGAATCCGTAATTTTCGAAAAGATCTTTATAATAAGGGAAATTGTAGTTCATGCCATAAAGAGGTTCAACGAATCCTTCGATTACCAATCCCCAGAATTTATCACGTTCACCGAAATTAATAGGTCCGTCCATCGCTTCCATTCCTCTTTCCTGAAGCCAGTTTTTACAATAATCAAAGATAAAATCGGCTGTCTCCTGATCGTTGATGCAGTCGAAGAATCCGATTCCGCCTGTAGGTTGTTGTTGTAGATAAGTTTTGTTAATAAAAACGGCAACTTTGCCAACTGTTTCGTTATTTTTATTGATGAATAGAAAGCGTGTACATTCGCCTTCCTTAAAGAATTTATTTTTTTGCGGATTGAAGATGTCCTCAATGTCGATATTGCGTGGTCTTATGTAATTTTTGTCGCTTTGGTAAAGTCTTGCAGGAAACTCTAAAAATTCTTTTTTCTGGGAGTAGTTCAGTACTTCTTCAGCAATAATCATGGTATAAAATGATGGTGTAGCCTAAAGATAATGTTTTTCGGCTAAATTAAATATGATGAACAGATTTTATCCGTATTTTTGTTGCAAATTAAATAAAAATGGTTGATTTTACGGATAACGACGATGATATTTTCACAGGAAAAGAACATACGCCTATCAGGGAAGATGCTTTTGAAAAATCACCGGAAGAAAAGATAGAAAAAATTACCTCACTTTTTGGGGAAATTATGGAAACGTTGGGGCTCGACATGACAGACGATTCTCTTAAAGATTCTCCCAAAAGAGTTGCTAAAATGTATGTAAATGAAATTTTCGGAGGACTTTTACCTCAGAATAAACCAGGCATTTCTACATTTTCTAACAAGTATAAGTACCGCCAAATGTTGGTGGAAAAAGATATTACCGTATATTCTTTCTGCGAACATCACTTTTTACCAATAATCGGAAGAGCACATGTTGCTTATATTTCGAATGGAGAAGTAATTGGGCTTTCAAAAATCAACAGAATTGTAGATTATTATGCGAAAAGACCGCAGGTTCAGGAAAGATTAACAATGCAGATTGTAGATGCCTTAAAGGAAGCATTAGGAACAAAAGATGTCGCCTGTATAATAGATGCA
Organism: Chryseobacterium oryzae; assembly: GCF_022811665.1. NCBI lineage: Bacteria > Pseudomonadati > Bacteroidota > Flavobacteriia > Flavobacteriales > Weeksellaceae > Chryseobacterium > Chryseobacterium oryzae. The sequence goes on along the minus strand of NZ_CP094529.1, from coordinate 2,740,680 downwards.
AAACACCTTTGTGTAAACTGCAGAGGCATTAAAGATACAGCAAGTTCTACTACAACAGCAGAATTAAGTGGCATCTTCAGAACCAATCCTATTACAAGACAAGAGTTTCTTCATTATGTAGGAAGCCATACTAAACTGGAGTATTAAAATGATAAAATTTAAAACAATTTCAAACCGAATTTTTATTGCAACAATTATCTGTTGTGCTTAATTTGTTTTGAATTTAATTTAAAAAATCATTTATCAATCATCAATTATAATTAATGCAACTAAAAATATACAACTCGCTTACGGGCGAAAAAGAAATTTTTAAACCTATTTTAGAAGGAAATGTAGGAATGTATGTTTGTGGACCAACCGTTTACAGCAACGTTCATTTGGGAAATGTTAGAACGTTCCTTTCTTTCGATTTTATTTACAGAAGTTTAATGCATTTGGGCTACAAGGTAAGGTATGTAAGAAATATTACCGATGCAGGGCATCTTACTGATGATGGCGATGTAAATAATGACCGTTTTGTAAAGCAAACCCGTCTCGAAAAGCTGGAGCCAATGGAAATTGTTCAGAAATATACGGTAGATTTTCATAAAGTGTTGCAACTCTTCAATCTTTTACCGCCTAATATTGAACCTACTGCGACTGGTCATATTGTGGAGCAGATAGAACTTACTCAGAAGTTAATTCAAAAAGGATTTGCTTACGAAAGTAATGGTTCTGTGTATTTCGATGTTTTGGAGTACAATAAAAGAGGTCTTAATTACGGGGAATTATCTAAAAGAAACATCGAAGAACTTTTTGCCAATACCCGCGATTTAGACGGACAGGGTGAAAAGAAAAATCCGCAGGATTTTGCACTTTGGAAAAAAGCTTCTCCGGCACATATTATGCGTTGGAATTCGCCTTGGGGAGAAGGTTTCCCAGGATGGCATCTTGAATGTACTGCAATGAGCACTAAATATTTAGGTGAAACTTTTGACATTCACGGAGGAGGAATGGATCTTAAATTTCCTCATCACGAATGCGAAATTGCACAAGGTAAAGCATGCAACGGAGCTGAACCTGTACATTATTGGATGCATGCCAATATGTTGACGATGAATTCTCAGCGTATGAGTAAATCTACAGGAAATTATATTCTGCCGATGCAGTTGGTAACGGGGGAAAACGACTTTTTTGAAAAACCTTTCCATCCGTCTATTGTACGTTTTTGCTTTCTGCAGGCACATTACCGTAGCGTATTGGATATTTCCAATGATGCGATGCTTGCGAGTGAAAAAGGCTTTATCCGATTAATGGAAGCCATTAAAGTTTTGAATGACATTACTCCGAATGATGAAAAGCAATCTCCTTTCCGTCTTGATGAATGGAAAAATAAAGCTTACGATGCTTTAACGGATGATTTTAACTCTCCGGTTTTAATTGCACATCTTTTTGAAGCTGTAAAATACATTTTTGCTCTAAAAGATGGTAAAGAAACTGTTTCAACTAAAGATTTAGAGGAATTGAAATCGGTCTTGAATGCTTTTGTATTTGATGTTTTGGGGCTTCAGACTATTGAGGAAAATAACAATGAAAAGCTGGATCAGACTTTGAAGGTTTTAATTGAATTAAGAAATCAGGCAAGAAAATCTAAAAACTTTGAACTTTCGGATCAAATTAGAGATAAACTTCTTGCAGAAGGCATCGAACTGAAAGATGGAAGAGATGGAACTTCCTACGTTTTGAACTAGAACTTTAAATATATTCCTCAAATAATTTTGAGGAATTTTTTTATTTAAAAAGTGAAAAGTAAATCATTTAAAATTTAATAATTCAAATATGAACTGTCCATGCTGTTCTGGTAAAAGCTACGGAGAATGCTGTAAGCCCTATCATTTAAAGGAAAAATTTGCTCCCACTGCTGAAGCTTTAATGAGATCTAGGTTTTGTGCATTTGCAATTCCTAATGGAGAATATTTAATGGATACTACACTTCCCGAGAAAAGGAAATATCATAATAAAGAGGATTTGCAGGAATGGGGAGAAATTAATGAATGGATTAAACTGGAAATTCTAGAAAAACCTTCAATGAGTAAAGTGGAGTTCAGGGCTTATTTTATAGATGAAGAGGGAAATGAACAAATTCATCACGAATTATCTACTTTTAAAATGATTCAGAATCGTTGGTATTACGTAAGCGGTAAATTTTTAGATTAACGAGATATTTACGAAAATTAAATACAAAAAAAGCATCCATTTGGATGCTTTTTAATATTATGTCTTAAACTTCGTCGTCAGAATCTATGGTGTAAGATCTGCTTTTGAAATCTTTATCGTGTCTTTCGGATATTACATCTTCACCTTTTTCGTTGATGATGAAATCTGTAGATTCATTAAACATCTCCTGAAAGCTCTTGAAATCTTCTTTATAAAGATAAATTTTGTGCTTTTCGAATGTTGCCTCTCCGTTGTCTCCGAAGTTCTTTTTACTTTCGGTAATTGTAAGATAATAATCTCCTGCTTTCGTCTCGCGCACATCAAAGAAATAAGTTCTTCTTCCCGCTTTTAGCACCTTCGTGAAAATTTCATTTTCATGGCGTTCCTTGTAATCACTCATTATTAGATAATTTTTAATCTTGTTAAGAACAAATATAAAATATTTCTTTTAATCACAAAATTTTTTTTATGATTTATTTAACAATTCAGAAAAAAAATCCTAAGCAGTTGCAGAATCGACAATATCGCTTAAATTAAGTATTTTGTCTGCTCTTTGTGCGCTCGATTCTCTGTGTGTGATGATTATTGAAGTGGCAGATTTTATTTTGGTGTCGATGTTTTCTAAAATATTCTGTTCGGTTTCAGTATCTAAAGCGGATAGAGAATCATCAAAAATAATGATATGGGGGTCTTTTATTAAAGCTCTCGCGATACAGATTCTTTGTTTTTGTCCGCCGGAAAGCATTACGCCTCGTTCTCCTACCATTGTTTTATACTGTTCCTTAAAATCTATAATATTTTTATGTACATCTGCAATTTTCGCATATTCTATAACTCTTTCGTGGGTTGGGTTGTCTATTGCGAAGCCAATATTCTGTTCAATAGTATCAGAAAAAAGGTAGCTTTCCTGTGGAATGTATCCTATGAATTTTCGGTAATTGGTTAAGTTGTGATCTTTTAAATTTTTGCCGTCTATTAAAATTTCACCTTCTGTAGGATCAATAAGTCGACAGAGCAAAAGGGCGATGGTAGATTTGCCACTTCCGGTTTTGCCCATAATTGCTAAAGATTTTCCGGCTTCAATTTTGAAATTTAAATTATCAAGCGCTTTAATTCCTGTATTGGGATAAACGTAAGAAACATTGCGGAATTCTATATCACCTTTTATTTGATAATCATCGAAATTTTTGTTGTAAATTTCAGATTGCTTATCCATAAATTCATTAATTCTCTGCATAGAAGCTTCTGCTCTTTGATTAATCGAAGTTACCCATCCAACCATAGAAAAAGGCCAGATTAAAATATTAATATACATGAAAAAATCTGCAATTTTTCCGACAGATAATTCTCCTAAAATGTATTTCTGACCTCCAATAAATATTACAGCTACATTCAGTAATCCGATTACAAAAAGGATGATGGTGAAAAAATATGCTTCTGTTTTGGCTAAGTCTAAAGCTTTGTTTTGATAATCGTTTACTTTAATGCCATAATTTTTTTCGATGTATTTTTCTTTGGCGAAATATTTCACAACCCGTATTCCCGAAAAACTGTCCTGAACAAATGTTGAAATCGCAGACTGGCTTTTCTGCATTATTTTAGACTTTTTATTGATAACGGAACTTACTTTGAAAATAATGTACGATAAAACAGGAAGTGGAAGCAATGTCCATAAAGTCATAGAAACATCTGTTTTAATCATGTAAACGCTGGTAATCAGCAATAAAATCAATAAATTTATTACATACATTACACCAGGGCCGAGATACATTCTTACCGCTACAACATCTTCACTCAGGCGGTTCATTAAATCTCCGATGGTGGTTTGTTTGTAATCCGTAAGCGATAAATCCTGATAATGTCTGTAGATTTTATTTTTCAGCTCGTATTCTATTCTTCTTGAAGCAACAATAATGGTTTGCCTCATCATAAAGGTGAAAAATCCGGTAAGAAGAGAGCATCCTACAATAATGGCAACGTAAATTAAAACTTGCCGGTTGAATCCCAAATTACCGTTTTTAGCAAGCTCATCTACCGATTTACCTACAAACTGTACTTTATATATATTGAAAAAATTACTGGCGATGATGAATAATAACCCCCAAAACAATAGTATTTTGTGCTTCCAGAAATAAGGGTTGAGTGTTTTCAGTGCTTTCATAAACTTTCACAAAATTACAAAAATTGGAGCAGAACGAGAATCGAGTAAATTTTAAATTTCATATCTTTGCCCGCATAAAAAAGCTCTTTGAATGTTAGGAAGAAGACAAATCCGTGAGAAAGTGGTAGAAACTGTTTATTCGTACTACCAAAACCCTGTTAAAACAGATGTATTAGAAAAAAATATGTTTACAGGAATAGAGAAAATCTATAATCTCTATATTTTTCAGTTGAATTTTTTGGTAGGTTTGAAAGAGCTGGCAGAAAATCAGATGGAAATTGGTAAAAACAAATACTTCAAAACAGATTCTGATATAAATCCCAACCAAAAATTCATCAACAATCAGGTTTTAAAAAAGCTTGAAGAAAACCCTGAAAGACTTTTTTTTACCGGACAGCACAAAGATCTTAAATGGGATCTTCATGATGATATGCTGGTGAAAACTTTCCAGAGAATAACTGCCGGAAAAAGGTATCAGGATTTTATGAAAGAAGAAGGGTATTCTTTTGAAGAAGATCAGAAGTTTATCGGGAAGCTTTTCTTGAGGTATATTGCAGAAAACGACGATTTCCACGATTACATCAGCGATAGAGAGCTTACTTGGGCAGATGATATTCACATTGCCAATTCGATGATACAGAAAACCATCGGTTTTATGAAGGAAAACGAAGAAAGCAGAACGCTCATTAAAATGATGAAAGACGAAGAGGATAAGAATTTCGCCAGCAAACTTTTGAGAGATACTCTCAATAATTGGGAAGCTAATGAAAAGAAACTCTCAGAACGTCTGGAAAACTGGGATTTGGAGAGAGTTTCTCTTATGGATAAAGTTATCTTAACGACTGCTTTTACAGAGTTGGATAATTTTAGTTTTACGCCTTCAAGAGTAATTATTAATGAATATATCGAGATTGCTAAAGTATTTGCAACCGACAGATCGAATATTTTCATCAATGGTATTTTAGACAAATATTGTAAAGATTTAAACAGAATTTAAACAAAATAAAAAATGAAAAAGACATTATCAATAATAGCTTTATCCGTTATCGGATTCGGATTGGTTTCTTGTAAAAAAGAGGAGAAAAAAGAAACTTCCAATACAGAAATTACTAATGTAGACTCTACTAATGCACCTAAAGATAGCAATTCTGCAGGACAAGTAGTGCCAGAAAATGTGCCGGTTCCTGCTAATACAGCTGTAACAGGAGAAGCAGCTGCACCTGCTAAATCTAACCAACCTATTACTACTGTTGCACTTTCTGAAAACAGTTTTGATTTTGGAAACATTAAAAAAGGTAAAAAAGTAGACCATGTGTACGAAATCACTAATACAGGTAAAAATCCTTTAATTATTTCTGAAGTTAAACCTGGGTGTGGATGTACTGCTCCAGATTTTACAAAAGATCCGATTATGCCGGGTAAAAAAGGAAAAATTACTTTAAGCTTCGATTCTACTAACTTCGATGGTGCTGTTAGTAAATATGCAGATGTTTTTGCTAACGTAGATAAGTCGCCGATTAGATTAACATTTACAGCTAATATCGAAAAGTAATATGATTAATTTAGAAACAATATTTTTGCAGGCTGCACCAGGAGGAAATTCTCCTATGATGCTTATTATGATGGGGGTAATGTTTGTTGGGTTTTATTTCCTAATGATTAGACCTCAGATGAAAAAGCAGAAAATGGAGAAAAAATTTCAGGAAGAACTAAAAGTGGGAAGCAGAGTAGTTCTTACTTCTGGTCTTCATGGGAGAATTGCACAGGTTCTGGAAGACGGAGTAATTATTGAAACTCTTTCTGGTAAACTGAAATTCGAAAAAGCGGCTATTTCAAGAGAGTTCACCGAAAACCGTTTTGGTGAAAAAGCTACAAAAGCTGCGGCTGAAAAACCTGCAGATAAAAAAGAGATTGAAACCGAAAAAAAATAAATTCGGAATTTTAAAATACTTCGTTTCGGCGGGGCGGCGAAGCCGCCCCGCCGAAACTTTTTTACATAAAAAATATTCTTTCATGAGTCAAAATATAAACAAAATAGTACTTATTTTAGGAGCTAATTCGGATGTGGCAAAAGAATGTATCAAAAAATATGTTGCCAAAGGATTTTCTGTAATTGCGGCATCTAGAAATTTACAATCTTTAGAAGAATTCGTTCATGCCAATAATCTAAATTCAAAAGTTGCAATTTTACATTTTGACTCATCCGATTTTGGTTCTCACCAGAAATTTTACGACGCACTTTCCGTAAAACCTCATATAGCTGTTTATGCAGCAGGATTTTTGGTGGAAAATGAAATAGCCTTAAAGGATTTTAGCGGAACTCAACAAATGATGCAGGTTAATTACATGGGAGCCGTCTCAATTCTGAATATTATTGCCACTGATGAAAGCAATAAAAATTTAGAACGAATCATTGGGTTGTCTTCACTTTCGGGAGTACGTGGAAGAAAAAGTAATTTCGTCTATGGAAGTACTAAAGCCGCATTTACAACCTATTTAGCAGGTTTAAGACAAGAATTGTCGCACAGAAGAATTAAAGTTAATGCTTTAGTAATCGGATATATTGATACCAAAATTAATGCTGGTTTAGAGTTGAATAAAAACCTCATCATGCAGCCGGATTATGTTGCAGATTTTATTGTAAATGCCGGAAATACGTTTACTATCGTCCCCAATTTTAAGTGGAAAATCATTTATTTTATTCTAAAAATCCTTCCGGAAAGTTTGGTCGCAAAATTACCGTGATTCAGATAAAATATTTGAAATTTTCATTTTTTCAAGCTTGCTATTCTTTCTTACAGCCTTCTTAAACTTGATATTTTCTAAGTTTTTATTTAACTTTAGGAAAAAATAAAATATGCAGATAGAAACGCGTACCTTAAAGGTTGAGGATTATGATGAATTGGTAGAAACAATGAGAAGGGCTTATCCCCAAATGTCAGAATATGTATGGTCTAAAAAAAGTATCGCAAAACTAAATAAGATTTTTGAAGCAGGGCAAATCTGTATTACCGTAGACGATAAAATAGCAGCAGTTGCACTTTCAATTATTGTAAATTATGATGAGTTTGGGGATGACCACACTTACAGCGATATAACTGGGAATTATACATTCAACACCCATATTTCTACCGGAAATGTACTGTATGGTATCGAAATATTTGTAGATCCGCAATATCGTGAGTTGAGGTTGGGAAGAAGATTGTATGACGCGAGAAAAGAGCTCTGCGAACAGCTCAATCTTAAATCTATAATTCTTGGCGGCAGAATTCCTCACTACCATAAATACAGTCACGAACTTTCACCCAGAGAATACATCCGAAAAGTAAGAGATAAGGAAATGTACGATCCTGTACTTTCTTTTCAGCTATCCAACAATTTTTTGCCAATAAAAGTGCTCAAAAAGTATCTTCCTGAAGATGAAGCTTCCCGAGAAAATGCAGTTTTGCTTCAATGGAATAATATCTATTACAGCAAAAAACCAAATACAATGCAGGACAGTGTGGTTAGGCTGGGTTTAGTTCAATGGCAGATGAGGCATTTTAAAGACATTAATGCATTTTACGAGCAGGTAGAATTTTTTGTGAATGTAATGGGTGATTACAAGTCAGATTTTGTACTGTTTCCTGAACTTTTCAATACTCCTTTGCTTGCACCGTTTAATAAGCTTTCGGAACGTGACAGTATGATTGAATTGGCAAAACTCACCGAACAGATTAAAAATAAAATTTCCGAACTGGCAATCAGTTATAATGTCAATATCATTTCGGGGAGTATGCCGATTTTTGAAAATAATGATCTGTACAACATCAGTTATCTCTTGCATCGCGATGGAAGAATAGATGAATACAGAAAAGTACACATTACCCCGAATGAAAGAAAATATTACGGAATGAAAGGAGGTAGCGAGATTAAAGTTTTTGATACCGATTGCGGAAAAATAGGACTGGTAATTTGCTATGATGTTGAATTCCCCGAATTACCAAGAATTCTTGCAGATCAGGGCATGAAAATACTTTTTGTACCTTATCTTACCGATACGCAGAATGCATATACCAGAGTTCGTCATTGTGCCGCTGCAAGAGCTATCGAAAACGAATGTTATGTAGCGATTGCTGGTTGTGTGGGAAATTTGCCGGGTGTAAATAATATGGATATTCAGTTTGGTCAGGCTGCGGTTTTTACCCCTTCAGATTTTGCTTTTCCATCCAATGCGATTAAAGGTGAAGCTACACCTAATACAGAAATGACTTTAATTGTAGATGTAGATTTAAATTTACTGAAAGATCTTCATTACAACGGTTCTGTACAGGTTTTAAATGACCGTAGAAAAGATCTTTATGATACTTATTTGAAATAAAATCCCGAAATATTTCTGCGATAAATTAAAAAAAAGCTCATTTTCACTGAAAATGAGCTTTTTGTATGTTTTTTTTTAGATTAAATAACCTTTAAAGCAGATTCTAAAGCCAGTTCAATCATAGGTTTTAAAGCTCTTTCTCTTTCATCAGAAGAAATTTGCTCCTGAGTAGGAATAATATCGGAAACGGTAAGAATTGTTGCCGCGTTTTTTCCTAATTGTTTTGCATTGGCAAATAATCCAAACGCTTCCATTTCTACGGCAGGACAGCTGTATTTTGTTGCAATCTCCGGGATTGAAGGATCTTTTCTATAAAAAATATCACTGCTGTGGATGTTGGTCGCTCTTGTTTTCAGACCCAGTTGTTCAGCCGTTTCGTTAATAACATGGTAGATATTTCCTTGGTGAGGGAGAATGTCATCTTCAAATCCCCATGCAAATTTTGCGTACGTGCTTTCACTTGCCGCATTTTCCACATTCAGAAGGTCAAAAAGTTTTACGTCATTAGAATATCCGCCGCAAGTTCCGATTCTTATAATGGTGTCCACTTCATATTCTGTAAACAGTTCAAACGAATAAATTCCGATGCTTGGGAAACCCATTCCGCTTGCTCCAACAGTAATTTCTTTTCCTTTATACGTTCCTGTGTAATAAAAAATACCTCTTGTCTGGCTCACCAATTTTGCGTTTTCAAGAAAATTTTCAGCGATATATTTTGCTCTCAAAGGATCACCGGGCTGCAAAACTACTTTGGAGATTTCACCCTTTTTGGCACTAATGTGAATGCTCATATTTTTTGTTTTTTTAAATTTTGACAAAGATAACAATTAACTGAATGATGAAGTTGTTCTATTTTCTGAGAGATTGAAAAAATATTCTATTAATGGTTTTTATTTGGAGCTGTTTCCTGCTTTCCGCTGTATCTTTTTTGTGGCAGACTCCACTTCGCTTCGCCTGCCACAAAAAAGGATGCCGCTGCAATCAGGGCTAAAGACATTAGTAAAGTAGTTTTGCGGAACAGAGCTGAATGGATAGTGTTTTTTTCTCGAAAAAGCATTCTAAAACAGAAAAACCGCCCACAGGCGGTTTTTCATAATCTTATATTCCAATTATTCTCTGTTTTTTACCATTACCCATCCGGAATATTTCATTTGGGTATTTTTTTTGTCATTTTCATTCCAAGTAATAGAATACCAGTAATTTCCGGTAGGAACTTTTTTGTTTCCGGAAGTTCCTTCCCATTTGTAATTATTGAACTTGTCGGCATGGAAGATCATATTTCCATATCTGTCATACACATCAAAAACAAGATTCTGTTTATTGGCTAATGCAGAATAATCTATAGCATCATTATATCCGTCACCATTGGGAGTAATTACATTAATGATATTAGGAACAACAATCGAAATTTCAATAGGATTACAATTGTATTGGTCTTTTACAAAGATTTTATGATCTCCTCTTTTCAGATTAGAGAAAACATTAGAATCTTGCCAAGAAACATTGTCCATAGAATATTTGTATGGTGCAGTTCCTCCGTTTACATTGATGGTAACAGTTGTGTTAGAGATGTTCACACTGGTAATTACAGGGCTTTTGGCTGCATAAACTCTTACATTCTGAATAGCAATACAGTCTCCGGTTTTAAGTTTTACCCAATAAGTACCTACTCCTACATTAGAAATGGTTTGTGTAGTGGCTCCGGTGCTCCATTCGTACTCGCTGAATCCAGATCCGGCATCCAGAGTTGTTTTGTCTTCAAAACAAATTGTTTTATCTTTCAAGACAGTAGAATAAACTGGAGGAATTACTTCCAAATTTATTTTAGCAATTTTATAACAAGCATTTGCATCTGTTACTTTTACAAAAACATATCCGTTGGGAGATACATAATTCTGATAAGCAGTAATTTTATTGGTTTCGTTAATAGCATCGGTTACAGAAGGGTAATATTCTTTTGTTAATCCTGATTGCGAGGAAACATTCGCTGTAGAAAGATCAAATACTCCAGTTTTTATAACAGAATTAAAAGTACATACCTTTAATGTAGCGTCCTTAACGGAAAAACCAGAATAAAAACTTAAAGTTATTGCCGCAGAATCTGAACAGCCTTCTGAAGTGGTAACCAATGCATACACAGTTCCGGGACCAGAGACATACTGTGTAGGATTGCTAATCTGAGAAGTACCTGCATTCAGATCATTCATAGTAGGAAAATATTTTATCACCACATTACTTCCCGAAAATACACCTGCAGTGGTGAGGTTGTATAATCCCTGTCCGCTGTAATTATTGTTACATGCATACATAGTGACATCATTGGCAACAATATTTCCTTGCTTAAACTTGAAAGCTCCAATTTGTCGGCATGAATTCAAAGGATTATTTGGGTTCGCAGGATCCTGATAATGAATACTGTAATAATAAGTAGTAGTTGTATTTACGGTTTGATTTCCTGTAAGAGGGTTTGATCCTGTTAATGCATCATTTTGAGAATTGTGATAAGATACTGTGAAATTAGGATTTGAATTCAGAATTCCCGCAGAAAGTGTGCTGAAATCAAATGTTGCCGGGCTCACACAGATAAGAATTTCTCTAGGATCATTCGGGTTCGCAGCCGGAGATCCTGGAGGAACAAAAGGATTTGGTTGAATGCTAGAATTGGTAAATGGTGAAGATAAAGTAGCTGTTCCGCCCCAAGTAAGCGAAAAAGGTGCTGTGGTAGAACTACCGGCTCCCACCCAGTTATCAATATATAAATAATAAGTTTCGCCAGCCGTTACATTCAGGTATTGACAGTACGGAGTTAATGAACCTCCGGCAGCACTCGTTATGGTGCTTGTCATATTCAGACCTGTTGAAGCACCCACGCCCACAACAGTTGCTGCATTACAGCGAATGGGAGTTCCAAGAGATCCGCATGTTGAATTGGGTCCGTAGATTGCCCAATCATAATCCGCATCAGAGTTGGTAGGTACCAAATCAAAAGTTAAAGTTCCACTGGTTGCAATTGTAATTTTATACCAGATAGAATTGTGTTCTCCGCTGCTAAGACATCCTCCCAAAGATTCGTTCACATTGCCTATACCTGTGGGGCTATATGTAATGGTGGAGTTACCACATACCGACAAAGCGGTAGAGCAGTCTGCCTGAGAGTACAATAAAGATGAAATGCAGAAAAGAGTAGCTAATAGAATTTTTCTCATATCTTATTGGTATTAAGGTTAAAGTGTATCAAATTTAAATAAATTTATTTAAAAATTACTATATTTAAAATAATAATCCAAATATGATAAGGAATAATTCTATTATTTGCTTATTCTATATAATAATCTAGATTTTATTTAATACTTGTAATATTTCCATAAAGATTTTCGAGGTGAAGAATTTTATGAAACGGACTTTTAACCGATTCAAGATGTTGCTGATCTTGGATAAACGTGTATCTGGATGCAATAGAGTTCATATCCGAAACAATTACTAGCCAACATTCGTCCACAGAATTATCGTAAAAAGGAAATTTTTCATTCTTCTTTTTAATAAGTTCTACAATTTTTTCGGAACATAGCTCATCAAAAAGATTCATATTGTATTCGTGGGTGATAAAAACATTTCTGCGGTGAGAAGATTTTCTCAAATTTTTCACAACTCCAACAGGTTTTTCTTTTTTAATGCTTTTATAGATGTTAAGAATAATTTCCTGCTGTTTTTCTAGATTATCAATAGCAATATGCTCGTGAAATTCCAAAAAATAAACGCCACGATATTTCGCAGCGTTTTCTTGTTCCAGTAATATTTCCGCCTGGCGGAAAATCTTATTCAGATTACTTTCCATTTTTTTCATTTCAAGATGATTAATCACTTCAGTAAGTTCTATTCCTATCTTTTTACCATTGCATTTGGCGATAAAATCGGGACTTTCGCAAGTGAGATTTTCAAAAGTGATTTCCGGGAAATGATGCATGAAAGAATTAAGCAGAAGAATTTCTGTTTTCTTTTTATACTTTTCGCGTTGGTGAAGAGGAGATTCGTCTATCGTACGGTGATATTTTTCTATAGGTTTCTTTTTTAAATGTCTGTTGAGATAATACAAACTGAGATTTTTTACCAAATCTTCCTCCGAAAATGCTCTTTTCATGATATTGTATTTAAAGAAATGAATACTTACCCGATGTTGAAATTGTTTTGAAGTTTTTGATTATCAAAAATTTACATTTAAAGGTAGTAAAAATTATTATTCATTAATTTTTTTAAAAATAATTTATCAAATAATTAATACTTAGTTTATTTTCTTATTCAATACCTTTGTTTCTTTTTAGCACAAACAAATGATTTATGGATTTTAAAAACTATACAATACCTTATCATATCAACCCAAAATTTTCTACAAAAGTTGCTTATTTTTCTATGGAATTTGCTTTGGAGCAGGTTCTGAAAATCTATTCTGGCGGATTGGGCTTTCTTGCAGGTTCTCACATGAGAAGTGCTTATAATCTTAACCAAGATCTTATAGGAATCGGTATTTTGTGGAAGTTTGGATATTACGATCAGGCAAGAAACCACGATCAGACTTTGCAACCGGTCTGGACAAAAAAAATGTACAGCTTTCTGGAAGATACGGGGATAAAGTTTCAGATAGAAATTCACAGTGCTCCGGTTTGGGTGAAGGTTTGGTATCTGGATCCTGAAATTTTCAATACAGCACCAATGTTCTTTCTTTCTACAGATGTTCCGGAGAATGACCATGTTTCGAAAACAATCTGTCACAGGTTATATGATGCCAATGAATCTACTAAGCTTGCACAGTATATTTTGCTGGGAAAAGGAGGTGCAAAGCTTTTGGACGAGATGAATATAGAAAGAGATGTTTATCATCTTAATGAAGCTCATGGGCTTCCTGCAGCATTTTATCTCCTGAAAAAATACGAAGGTGATCTTAGAAAAGTAAAGCAGAAGCTCGTTTTTACCACACATACTCCAGAAGAAGCTGGAAATGAAAAACATAATCTGAAACTGTGTTACGATATGTCTTATTTCTCAGGATTCAGTATGGAGGAAGTTAAAAATCTTGAAGGATCGGATGGAGAAATGTTCAACCATTCTCTTTGTGCTTTAAAAATGGCAAGAATTGCAAACGGAGTTTCTCAGTTGCATGGAGAAGTATCCAGAGCGATGTGGAGCAAGTATAAAGGTATTTGCGAAATAAAGTCTATTACCAATGCTCAGGAATTTAAATATTGGGCAGATAAAGAGCTTTACATTGCTAAAGATGAAAATAACGATACCATTTTTGATTATCGTAAAAAACTGCTCAAAAAAAGATTGTTTAAGATTGTGGCAGATCAGACAGGGAATTTATTCAACCCTAATATTTTTACCATAGTTTGGGCAAGAAGATTTGCAGGCTATAAAAGAGCAAATTTGCTGTTGCAAGATAAAGAAAGATTCAGAAAATTGCTGAATAACCCTAAATATCCGGTGCAGATTATTTGGGCAGGAAAACCATATCCGATGGATTATTCTTCAATTTCTACATTTAATACTTTAGTTGAAGAAAGTAATAATCATAAAAATATGGCTGTTCTTACCGGCTACGAACTTGCTTTAAGCAAATCTTTAAAACAGGGTTCAGATGTTTGGTTAAATAATCCGAGGGTTCCGCGAGAGGCTTCGGGAACTTCGGGAATGACGGCTGCAATGAATGGATCGGTGAACTTATCTACCGACGATGGCTGGATTCCTGAATTTGCAAAACATGGCGAAAATGCTTTTGTTGTTCCTAAAGCAGATTATCTGAATATGAGTATTTATGAACAGGATAATTATGACCTGAATACATTATACGATATTCTGGAAAATGAAATTCTTCCTATTTACTATGATCAGCCAGACCAGTGGAGAAAAATTCAGCATAATTCTATGAAAGATGTAAAAGAATACTTCAACAGCGATAGAATGGCAGAAGAATATTATGCTGTGCTTTATAATCATTAAAATAAAGCAGGAATTAATTAATAAAAATCGGTTTGAGGAATGTCAAACCGATTTTTTTATGATTAAGATTTTGGCACCGTAACACCAATTTCATAAACGTTTGCACTTTTTAGATATTTAGATCTTTCTCGGGAAGTTACCGATTCGAAAGCATCGTTTTTCAGTACGATAATAGGATCTTCAGCATTTTCAATTTCAAAACTTGCGATGTATCTTTCATCTGGAGGAGACTGTTCAAGTTTTGCCTTTATTTTCTGTAATTCATCGGCATATTGTCTAAATCCTTCGTCAGACGAGTGAATGAATTTGTATTCAGGACCTGCATCTACAAAATAATGTAGTCTTTTTTCTATCAGTCCGGCTTCATTGCTAATTACGGGGTTATCATTACCGTCTTTAAAGGCTACTTCTACTAATTTTCCACCTTCAGTTTGGGCATAATTTTCAGCATCATTAAAATCAGAAAAACCGGTAAAAACAGTTTTGTCTTCAAGATCGTAGCGGTTTAATTTTCTTTCATTGTCTTTTGTTTCCATAATTATTGGTTTTAAGGATGTAAGCATTAATATAGAATAACTATTCAATTTTTTTGCCAAAACGGTAAGTTCCTAGTTCACCTTGAGAAAATAAAATGTTTATCTTTGAAATTCAGGATTTATTACAATGAAAAAACTTATTCTTACACTTAGTCTTGTGGCTTTATTTCAGAATTTTAATGCCCAGGAAATTACTTTGGATAAAATATATTCGGGATATTACCGAGGAAAAGGAATTGCCGGAATTACCTCTATGAAAAACGGCGAAAGCTATCTGGTAATAGAACAGGGCGGAATTGCCAAGTATTCTTATAAAACTTCTCAAAAGGAAGGTAATCTTGTTGATGGGAATTTTGAAAGTTATGAGTTTTCTGATGATGAATCTAAAATTCTTTTACTAAAAGACAGTCAGCCTATTTACAGACACTCTTTTTTAGGAATATTCGATGTGAAAGACCTTAAAACAGGAAAAACCATCACTCTGAATGAAGGAAAACCAATTCAGGAACCTAGATTTTCTCCAGACGCGACAAAAGTAGCTTTCATTACAGACAATAATTTGTTTTATCAGGATTTATCATCAGGCAATATCACTCCAATTACAAAGGATGGAAAAAAGAATGAAATTCTGAACGGTTTGGCAGACTGGGTGTATGAAGAAGAGTTTGGGCATGCAAGATTATACGAATGGACAAAAAATTCGGATGCTATTGTTTTTGTGAAATCTAATGAAAAAGAAGTACCCGAAATTTACATTCCCATCTACGGAAAGTCGCTTTATCCATCCGAGATGAGGTATAAATATCCTAAAGCTGGTGAAAAAAATTCGTTGGTTTCTGCATATATTTTCAGTTTAGGAAAAGGCAGTATAGGTAAGATTAATCTTGATAATTTTAAGAATTATTACATTCCGAATGTTATTCAGACTTCCGCTTCAGACGAAATGGTTCTCATCACTTCGCAGAGAACACAAAATGCTTCGGATGTTTTAAAAGTAAATACCAAAACCGGAGCCGTAACAAAACTTTTTACAGAAACCGACAACCAATGGATTGATACAGATAATGTAACCTTAGAGTTTTTGGAGGATAATTCTTTTCTTTGGGCTTCAGAGAGAGACGGTTTCCGCCATCTGTATTGGTATGATAAAGACGGGAAACTGAAAAAACAGGTAACAAAAGGAAATTGGGAAGTTACCGATTACTACGGATTTAATCCAAAATCTAAAGAAATTTACGTTCAGACGACAGAAAAAGGGAGTATTAATAAAGTGGTTTCAAAAATCAATATAGAAAACGGAAAATCTCAGTTGGTTTCTAATGCGGAAGGAAATAATTCTGCGAATTTCAGTAAAAATTACAATTACTTTATCGAAACTTCTTCTACCGCTTCAAAACCCTATACTTTTGTATTGAAAGACGGAAATGGAAAGGTAATGAAGGAGCTTCAGAATAATGATGAACAGCTTAAAAAACTTCATTCTGATAATTTTTCTGAAAAAGAATTTATCACAATTCCCAATGCTGCGGGAGATCAGATGAATGCATGGATTATAAAACCTAAAAATTTTGATCCTAAGAAAAAATATCCGCTCTTCATGTATCAATATTCCGGACCGGGATCGCAGCAAGTGGCTAATTCTTGGGATAACGGCAACGCAATTTGGTTTGAAATGTTGGCTCAGAAAGGTTATGTAATTGCGTGTGTCGATGGAAGAGGAACTGGCTATAAAGGCGCTAAATTTAAAAAAGTTACCTATAAAAACCTTGGAAAATATGAGATTGAAGATCAGATAACAGCAGCTAAATGGTTAGGAAATCAAAGTTATATTGATAAAAGCAGAATAGGAATTTTCGGATGGAGTTTTGGCGGATATATGGCAAGTCTTGCAATGACGAAAGGAGCAGATGTGTTTAAAATGGGAATAGCAGTTGCACCTGTAACGAACTGGAGGTATTACGATTCTGTATATACCGAAAGGTTTTTGCTCACTCCGCAAGAAAATCCTGCAGGATACGATGATAATTCTCCGACAACGCACGCCAAATTACTGAAAGGTAAGTTTCTGCTCATTCATGGAACTGCGGATGATAATGTGCATTTTCAAAATTCTATGGAGTTTTCGGAAGCTTTAATTCAAAATAAAAAACAGTTCGATTTCATGGCGTATCCGGATAAAAACCACGGGATTTACGGAGGACAGACCAGACCGCAACTTTACCAGAAAATGACAGATTTTATCTTGAATAATCTTTAAAACAAATTTAAAATATATCAGCAATAAGCTGCTTCATTCTTCCGAAGCGGCTTATTTGTTTTTTTAAGCATCTTCAAATGCCTTTACAATATACTGAAATTGGGGTCTGTACATATTCATCTTAAATTGATTATCTTTGCACCCATAAAATTCAGCTTCAAAAAAATGTCAACAATTCAAAAAACTGCCGCATATCATACCCTTGGCTGCAAACTCAATTTTGCAGAAACCTCTACGATTGCCCGTCAATTAACAGATGCAGGGTACAGTAAGGTAAGTTTTGATGATAAAGCTGATGTGTATGTAATCAACACCTGTTCGGTTACAGAAAATGCAGACCGAGAGTGCAAACTTCATGTGAAAAGAGCCATGAAAGCCAATTCTGAAGGTTTGGTGGTGATTGTTGGATGCTATGCACAGCTGAAACCAGAAGAAATATCGCAAATTGAAGGGGTAGATTTGGTTTTGGGAGCCAAAGAAAAATTCAATATTTTAAGTTATCTTGATGATCTTCAGAAATCTCGAAATGAAGGTATTGTACATTCTTGCGAGATTGAAGAAACAGATTTCTTTATCGGAAGCTATTCTATAGGAGATAGAACCCGGGCGTTTCTTAAAGTTCAGGACGGTTGCGATTACAAATGTACTTATTGTACTATTCCTTTAGCCAGAGGGATTTCTCGTTCTGATACCATTGAAAATGTACTTCAAAATGCCAGAGAAATTGCCGGAAAAGGAATAAAAGAAATTGTTTTAACCGGTGTAAATATCGGAGATTACGGAAAAGGTGAATTTGGCAATAAAAGACATGAACATACTTTCTTAGATTTAATTTCAGAACTGGATCAGGTGGAAGGAATCGAGAGAATCCGTATTTCTTCTATTGAACCTAATCTTCTGAAAGACGAAAGTATCGAACTGGTTTCTAAAAGTAAAAGTTTCGTTCCGCATTTTCATATTCCTTTGCAGTCGGGAAGTGATGATTTGCTTAAAAAAATGAAACGACGTTATCTCACAAAACTGTACAGCGACAGAGTGGCAAAAATTCGTGAAGTAATGCCTCATGCAGCAATTGGGGTAGATGTAATTGTAGGTTTTCCGGGAGAAACAGAAGAGAAATTTTTAGAAACATATAATTTCCTGAATGAGTTGCCAATTACTTATCTGCATGTTTTTACCTACTCCGAAAGAGAAAATACAGAAGCTGCAGATATGGGAGATATTGTACCTATTTCTGAAAGAAAAAAGCGGAACAAAATGCTGAGAATTTTATCTGAAAAGAAAAAAATGGCGTTTTACCAAACGCAACTCGGAAATACGCTTCCTGTCCTTTGGGAACATGAAAATAAAGAGGGGAAAATGTTTGGCTTTACAGAAAATTATGTGAGAGTACAGAAAGATTTTGATGCCAAATCGGTTAATACCATCGAATTCTTAAAACTTGATAAGATTGAATCCGATGGTACTGTTTCTGTGCTGAATTCTTATGAAAACTTCCTGGAGAAAGTTTAGTGAAATTACTGTTTCTTATTTGTATTTATTCGGGAATCGTCCAAAATAAATCTGGATTATTGGTTTTGTAATATGTAAAACTAACTCCGGTTTCGGTATTAGTTTCTTGTTTCTTTTGTGGAGTTTGTTCAATTCCATCTAACGGAAGCAGTTCAACATACGTTACTTTTTTTCCTTCTTTCCAGGTTTCTGTATTGTATTCGCTTTCCAATGGAGTTTGCATTCTGTATAGATTTTTTGCCATATAGTTTTCCAGATAGTCTTGTTTTGTTTGTAAATATTCTCGGTTCCAGTTAGCATCCGCATTCAAAACTAACGGAAGTCCTTTCGTAAGTCTTTCTCTTACTTCCTGAATGCTTAAAAGATCTCCGTGCTCGTTCATAACATAGGCATCGAAAGTAGGGTCAATCCAAATCCATTTTTTCAAATCTTTGCTGTACACCATATTAATAACGTGACAGTCATCAAAATTGGTTTCTTTAGGCATACAGGTTATGTAGCGGGATTTTATGCCCATAGAAAGATAGCATTCGTTTAGAATTGTAGCGAGCATTCTACAGTTTACGCCACGATTTTCGGCTTTACAGACTTTTATTAAATCCACCGCATTTTTTAATGTAGGATTATTGCTGCTTCCATCGTGCCGAACTAAGTTGTGTACCCAATGCATTAAATTGAAAATTTGAGACAATTCATTTCCTTTTCCGGCAATAGAATCTAATCGTAGTTCTTTTCTTATTTTTTTTAAGTCTTCATTCTCTTTAGACTGATAAGTGAATTTTGGAACCAATCTTTGGTCTGAAAAATTATATTTCTCGCCACCTTTTAAAATTTCCAATCGGGAAGGGACGTATTTTATTTGTGTTCTTGCAGAATCTTTACCTTTCAGCAAAATAATAAAATTATATTCCTTTTTCGGATCAATTTTAAAGGATATAGAATCTATATCTGTGTAGAAAGTTACTTTTTTGGAGGAAGTTGTGTACACATCCAACTTTTCTTCCGGAACAATATTCCATGCATTTTTTTTGAGTGTGTTTCCGTCTTTTATGTCTACACTTATAGAATTTGCTTTAATTACAGGTAGTTTTTTCTGTGAAAACAAAATGCCCTGTCCCAAAATGCAGATTCCTAAGAACGTAAATATTTTCTTTTTCATAGCAGTATTATTTTAGGGTTTATTTTTAAGACAACAAAGTAGGCTAAAATGTTTCATTTCTTCTTGTTTTTTTATTTAATTTTTCTTCTCGTTTTCATTCTTTATATTTGAGGTTAAAATAATGAAAGAATGAGAAATAAATTTTTGTTGTGGGGAGTTGTTTTGCTCCTGTGTACATGGGTGACTGCTTTATTAATAAAAGCCCATTACTGGATTCCTATACTTCTTACAGCGATTTACTTTCTGGGAGTTTATAATATCACTCAGAGTAAACATGCCATTTTAAGAAATTTTCCAGTATTAGGATATTTTAGATATTTTTTCGAAAATATTTCTCCGGAAATGCAGCAGTATTTTATCGAAAGAGAAACAGATGGTAAGCCTTTTCCTCGAAATCAAAGATCTGCAGCATACAGACGCTCCAAAAATCTTAGCGATACAGTACCTTTCGGAACTCAGCTGGAAGTTAATCATAGAAAATATGAGGGTATAAAACATTCTATTTATGCTAAAAGTCCGAAAGAAGAATTGCCTAGAGTTTGGATTGGCGGAGAACAGTGCAGTAAGCCTTATCATGCCTCATTGTTTAATATTTCTGCAATGAGTTTTGGTGCATTGAGTGATCGTGCTCAGATTTCTTTGAACAGAGGAGCTAAAAAAGGTAATTTTTATCATAATACCGGTGAAGGGGGTATTTCTCCATATCATTTGGAAGGGGGAGATCTTTGCTGGCAAATTGGTACGGGATATTTTGGATGTAGGGATGAAGAAGGGAAATTTAATCCAGAATTATTTGCTAAATATGCATCGCTTCCGAATGTTAAGATGATTGAAATTAAATTATCTCAAGGAGCTAAACCTGGGCATGGAGGGGTTTTGCCGGGAGTTAAAAATACCCCGGAAATTGCAAAAATACGCCACGTAAAACCGGGAGAAACTATTTTGTCACCTCCATCTCATTCTGCTTTTTCTAATGCAGTAGGTTTATTGCATTTTGTACAGGAATTAAGAGTATTATCCGAAGGAAAACCAGTAGGTTTCAAATTGTGTATTGGCGATACCAAAGAATTTGAAGACATTTGTGTTCAGATGAATGTTTTGAAAATTTATCCTGATTTCATAACCGTAGACGGAGCCGAAGGCGGAACAGGAGCTGCACCACCAGAATTTTCAGACGGAGTAGGAATGCCTTTAGAACCTGCTTTAATATTTGTAAACCGAACTTTGAAAAATTACAGCATCCGAGAACGAGTAAAAATTATAGCAAGCGGAAAAGTGCTTACAAGTTTAGATATTTTAAGAGCGGTAGCTATGGGAGCTGATGCGTGTAATAATGCGAGAGGATTTATGTTTGCATTGGGATGTATTCAGGCGTTGAGGTGTAATAATAACAAATGCCCGACTGGAGTGGCAACACAAGATAAAATGCTGATAAAAGGACTTGATGTTACCGATAAAGCCGAAAGGGTTTATCATTTCCATAAGAATACACTGCATACTTGTAATGAACTCATTGCTGCTGCAGGAAGAGACAGCTATGAAGAAATAGATGCGTCCATGTTTATGAGAGGTGATGAGTTTGAACATCTTTCTGATAAATATTTCCCAGATATCTTAGGGAATGTGAAATAACTTTAATTCAAATCTAAAAAAAAGTGCACCAATATTAATTGATGCACTTTTTTAATTTATTTACTGCTTGTTTATTGTTGATCCGCAGGTCTTACCTGTGTATTGTAAACTTGGAAATTAAATACAAAAGTAGTATTTTTAAGTCCGTAATAATTTTCATTTCTTGCAAATGCTGCTTTAGATGGAACAATAATTACACCCTGAAGATTGTAGTTGGCTTCATTTGGCATTCCCTGAAAACCTGTGAAGTAAGATAAGCCTTCCTGAAAGCCTTCAATTTCATAATAGCTTCTTTGTTTTGCAATATCTGTAGTAGCAGCATCCAAAACAGATTTTTTTACATAATAAAACTTAGGATCTGTAACAGGACTTGGGTTTGAATCTATGGTGTTCACCAACGCTCCGTAAGAAGTAAGCGATACGTCTCCGTCCAAATCTGTGGCAACATAATAATTTGCTCTTATCATCATCTTAACTAAACTTGCTGTGTTTGAATTAGAATCAGTGTTAATAGCAACTCCGGGATTTGGCTGGGCGTCAACTTTTTTTATATAGATAACTCCGGAAGGAAGTTTTACAGGATTCAGCTCCGACAGTTTTTTGAAATTATCATCAGCAGGATCACTCGCGCTAAATGCTTTTACATTTCCCTGACTGTCGAGATAATTGGCATCCATAAATTTCTGAATAGCCTGCTCGTCATAAGAATTTCTTACCGCAATATCATCTGGTTCTACAAATCTTTCCACTTCATCATCCTTTTTACAAGCTGTAAAACACAAAGATCCAGCAAGGATATATAAAAATATTTTTTTCATTTCAAAAACTTTAATTACTTTACAAATAATATAACGACAAAAGTATAAAAAAATATGAGAATAGATAAATTTTTATGGAGCATTCGTTTTTACAAAACCAGATCAGTCGCTGCAGAAGAAATTAAAAAGAACCGGGTTTCTGTAGGAACATCTGTTGTGAAATCTTCTAAAGAGGTTAAAGAAGGAGATGTAATTAAAATCCGTAAAAATCAGATTGATTATCAAATTAAGGTGATTCAGATTCCTAAAAGCAGAATAGGAGCGAAGCTGGTTTCCCTTCATATAAAAGATGTAACAGATAGAGAACAGCTGGAACTGTTAAAAATGAGAAAGCTCAGTCAGGATTATTACCGTATCCGTGGCGAAGGCAGACCTACCAAGAAAGACAGAAGGGATATGGACGATTATGTTGGAAATGATCTTTCTTCCGAATTTACAGATTGGGACGATTTTTTTGGTGAGGCAGATAATGATAATAATGAAAACTAAAGCTCTAGAGATAGAGCTTTTCTGTTATTTCTGAAATGATATTTTCCGGTGTTTTATCATCTGTTGTGATACTGAATTGTGCTTTACTGTAAAAAGCATTTCTTTCAAAAAGATGTTTGGCAATAAATTCCGGAAGTTCGCTGTCTGCAATTCTGGCAATTAAAGGTCTTTTTTCTTTTTGCTTTAATAATCTTTCTGATAAAACGGGAATTGAAGTTCTCAGAAAAATGCTTTTAGAACTATTATTAATAATTTCCATATTATTATAATACGCTGGAGTACCTCCACCCAGACTCAGTACAGTGTTTGCTTGTGTTGCCAAAATTTCTTCCAAAATCTCCCGCTCTTGCTTTCTAAAGTAAATTTCGCCCTTTTTTTCAAAAATTTCAGGAATTGTAAGCTTTAAGCGACGAGAAATCTCCTTATCAAGATCAATTAATTGAAAATTTATTTTATCGCTTAATATTTTGGAAATGTGAGATTTGCCGCTCCCCATGTATCCGAGTAGTGAAATTATCATGAATTTATTTTAAACAAATTTGCGAAAAAGTTTTGAGATAATGAAAAAAGTCCTATCTTTGCACCACTAAAAACAAGGGACGTTATTTATAACGAAAAACTTGATAATAAAGTGGCCGACTCGGTAGCTCAGCTGGTAGAGCAATACACTTTTAATGTATGGGTCCTGGGTTCGAATCCCAGCCGGGTCACAAGTGAAATTTCGCATATGTTGCGATTTTTTGCCTGCGTGGTGAAATTGGTAGACACGCCATCTTGAGGGGGTGGTTTCCTAAGGATGTGCTGGTTCGAGTCCAGTCGCAGGCACTGCAAAAAAATATTGAAGAGGTTGAGTGTGGTATTAAAATAAATTTTTATATTTATCTCAATTAATTTGATGGCCGACTCGGTAGCTCAGCTGGTAGAGCAATA
Organism: Chryseobacterium oryzae; assembly: GCF_022811665.1. Lineage (NCBI taxonomy): Bacteria > Pseudomonadati > Bacteroidota > Flavobacteriia > Flavobacteriales > Weeksellaceae > Chryseobacterium > Chryseobacterium oryzae. The sequence continues at coordinate 2,716,636 of NZ_CP094529.1, read as the reverse complement.
CACTTTTAATGTATGGGTCCTGGGTTCGAATCCCAGCCGGGTCACAAGTTTACTGAAAAGTAAATTTTTTTCATATTAATATTTTGTGATTTGGTGTTCAAAGGCTTCCATCGGAAGCCTTTGATTTTTTTATTCTAAATGCATATTATCAATAAGTCTTACATCGTCAACATTTACTACGATAAAAGCACGATAAGATTTCCCTTCTTCTTTCTGGCTGATTTCCTTTAAAGTATGTTCATCTGCAATAAGGAAATATTCTAATTCCATATTGTTTTGGTGTTCGAAAACATCTTTTACCTTTTTCTTAATTTCAGAAACGGAAAGGTTTTTAAACCATTCTTTTGTTTTTTCAAGAGTTTCGAAAATAATTTTAGATTCATTTCTTCTTTCCTCCGTGAGGCGTTGGTTGCGGGAGCTCAAAGCAAGTCCGTTTTCAGCCCTATAAATAGGTATGCCTTTTATCGTAACAGGAAGATGCTTTTTTTCTGTCATTTTTTTTATGATAGCCAGTTGCTGAAAATCCTTTTCGCCAAAATAAGCGTTGTTAGGTTGTACTTGTCTGAAAAGCTCTTCAACCACAGTTCCTACGCCGTCGAAATGACCCGGTCTGGATTTTCCTTCCATTTCGTTCTCAAGACCGTCGTAATCGTACTTTTTGCTTTCTGTTTTTTCAGGATAAATATCTTCTACTTGCGGAAGGTAAACTGCATCTACCAATCCGGATTTTTCAAGAATAGAAATGTCTTTTTGGGTATCACGGGGATATTTTTCAAGATCTTCGAGGTTGTTGAATTGTGTAGGATTTACGAAGATAGATGAAATAACCAGGTCGTTTTCTTCTCTCGCGGCTTTATACAAGGAAAGATGCCCATTGTGTAGGGCACCCATTGTTGGAGCGAAACCAATTCTTTTGCCCATCTCTTTTTGTCGTTCTATAAAATCCTGAAGTGTTTTTTTAGTTTTTAGAATTTCCATATTTGTAATAATAACATTTCAAAAATACTAAATATTGTGAGATTCATTTTTACTTTGTTACATTATTGTTTACAACTGTCGTAAAAAAATGTTAATTACTCTAATGTTGAATGTTTTTTCGTAATTTTGCAAATTAATGCGATATTTTAAAATTATATAAAAATTATATGCCCAATCAGAAAATACTGTACATTACCACAGAGATGTACCCTTATCAGGAAGATACAAATTTAGCAGCGGTGGTAAACAAAATGGCACTTAAAATGCACCAAGAAGGCAATGATGTAAGAGTTTTTATGCCAAGATTTGGACAGATTAGTGAAAGGAAATTTCAGCTACACGAAGTTATTCGTCTTTCTGGGATGAATATTATTATTAATGATCTCGATCAGCCCCTTATTATAAAGGTTGCCTCTCTTCCCGGTGAGAGACTTCAGGTTTACTTTATAGATAATGAAGAATATTTTAAAAGAAAGCAATATTATTTTGATGATGAAGGAGCAGCTTTCGAGGATAACGACGAGAGAGCTATTTTCTTTGCACGCGGCGTTATAGAAACAATTAAAAAGCTAAACTGGGTTCCCGATGTTATTCATTTGAATGGTTGGATGGCTTCTTTTGTCCCTATTTATCTTAAAACTTATTATCAGTCTGATTCTTATTTTAAAGATGCAAAAATAATTCTTTCATTATATAATGAAAACAATGCTCCATTGGCTTCAAATGTGGCTGAAAAATTACAGTTTGATAATATTTCTGGTTTAAAAGCGTTAGACAATGCAAGCTTTGAAAGTTTTGTTATCGAAAGTATGGAGTATGTAGATGAAGTCGTAAAAGGTGATGAGTTTTTGAATGGTGAATTAGATAAAGCGTTCAATGAAACGTCAACATCTAAATCTGAATATCTTGACGTAGATTCTATCAGTAAACTATATTAATATACATTTTGATGATTTATAATATGAGAAAAACTTTCGCCATCCTTTCGATGATGGTTTTAGGGAGTATATTACTTTACAACTGTGAGCCAGAAGCAGATTCTTTAGGTGAACAACTTTTTTTGGATGGAGCTGCAAATGGAAAGGAAGCTTTGTTTGATGTCGTGGGATATAATATTAGTAATAACGATACCATAAGAGCAGATGCAAATACTTTTGTAAATCTTTTCGGTACCAATGCTGCGACATCCTCTACAGCGGTTTTAGGAGCGTTTAATGAAAGCCAGTTTGGGATGCAGAAAGCTACTTACTTTACTCAGCTTAGATTGCCATCTTATGATCCTGATTTTGGAGTTAATCCCACTGTAGATTCTGTAGTAATGGTAGTGAAGCCAACATATGCGATAGATTCTGTGTCTACAACAACCAATGACGACTATGTTTATCCGGACGGAAATATTCCTGCAAAAAAAGTAGTTAGCACTTATCCTATGATAAAATTTGGAAAATCCAAACTGAACGGGGGGAAATTAACTCTTAAAGTAAACGAAGTTTTGGAGTTTATGAATGGATTTAATGATATTGTTTATTCTAATAAGAATTTTGCAGTAGACGAGTCTAATGTTTTAGGTTCTAAAGAGATTTCAGGAAATGTAAGTGCTGTTGCAATTACAAAAGATTCAGACAATGGAGATATTTTCAGAACTCCTGTAGGAATAAGAATTCGTCTTGATGCAGATTTTTTTAAGCAGAAAATTATTGATAAAAAAGGTCAGATGGAATTGAGAGATGCTGCAAACTTTACCAGACATTTTAGAGGTTTGAGAGTTTCTGTTGTTGAAAATGATGGGTATTTATTCCAATTTACTCCAAACGATATTGAACTAATCATGTACTATAAAAATGAGAAAGTAGATAACGGTGTTACAACAACACCGCAATCGAAATATAATTTTGCTTTAGGAAGTGCTAATGTTCATACAGGTTATTATCAATATAATAGAAGTGGAGCGGCAATTAATACTTATGCTTTAGGAAATTCTACAACTGGTGATCTTAAGTTGTATGCTCAAGGTATGGGAGGAAACTCTATAGGGGTTAAATTCCCAACAGCTACAATTGATTCGCTTAAGAATATGTATCAAAAGAACAAAGCAGCTATTATTACTGCAAAAATCAGAATATATACAGATGATTCTGTTTGGAATAATAAATATCAGAAGCCAACCATCCTAACGATTTTACAGAGAGATAAAGATACAAGCGGACAAGTAACTACTGGTTTTACTACAGATTATACAATTCTTAGCGGAGCTCCAACTTTTGTTCCTCTTAGAGTGTATGATTTAGATAAGAATCCTGCTTATTACGATTTTACGGTGACTCAATCTCTTAAAGATATTGTAGAATCAGGAAAAGATTATTCAAATAAGTATTTCAAAATAGATTTGGCTCAATTCTTAAATACAAGTGCGGGAAGTTTAGCGGGGTACAAATATACTTCCAGAGCTTTTTCAATGCCAAGAGCAGTTTTTGTAGGTTCTGATCCTTCAAATAAAAATAAAATTAAGTTAAGAGTTACATACGGAACAAAATAATAATACGGATACTAAAATTATGTGTGGAATAGTTGGATATACAGGTTTTCAGGATGCTTATGATATTGTTATCAACGGTCTTAGAAGATTAGAATATAGAGGTTACGACAGTGCAGGGATTGTCTTAGAAAATACAGAAAGCATTTTTGCAGTCGAAAAAACAAAAGGAAAGGTTGATGATTTGGTTAGCATTTCAAGTCAACTGAAAGGGACTTCCAAAGTAGGAATGGGACACACTCGTTGGGCTACTCACGGAGTTCCTAGTGACAGAAATTCTCATCCTCATATATCAAATAATGGTAAACTCGCAATTGTTCATAACGGAATCATAGAGAATTATGATACTATTAAAACGATGCTTATCGATAAAGGATTTTCATTTAAGTCTGAAACAGATACTGAGGTTCTTGTTAACTTAATTCAGTATTTTATGGATGTAAACCAAAGTATGGATTTTCCTACTGCGGTGAGATCTGCTTTAAATGAAGTGTATGGAGCATATGCAATCACAGTAATGCACGAAGATTATCCTGGTTTGTTGGTTGTGGCAAGATTAGGTTCTCCATTAGCAATAGGAATTGGAGAAAATGAATTTTTCATCGCTTCAGATGCTTCGCCTTTTGTTGAATTTACAAAAGAAGCTATTTATCTAGAAGAAGGGCACATGGCTACGATTTCACTTCAGGATGGTGTGGATATCAGAACAATTGCAGGAAATTCTAAAATTAGTCCAGAAATTCAGCAGCTGAAGCTGAATTTAGAACAGATTGAAAAAGGAGGATATGAGCATTTTATGCTGAAAGAAATTTTTGAGCAGCCAAAATCAATTCAAGATACAATGAGAGGAAGACTTATTGTAAATGAAGGTATAATTAAAATGGCAGGAATCTGGGATCATGTAGAGAAATTTAAAAATGCCAACAGAATTATCATTATTGCTTGCGGAACTTCTTGGCATGCCGGTCTTATTGGAGAATATCTTATCGAAGAATATGCAAGAATTCCTGTAGAAGTAGAGTATGCTTCCGAATTCAGATATAGAAATCCAATTATTACAGATAAAGATGTAGTTATTGCGATTTCACAATCAGGAGAAACCGCAGATACTATGGCGGCTTTAAAACTGGCTAAAGAAAAAGGTGCATTTATTTATGGTATTTGTAATGTAGTAGATTCTTCAATTGCTAGAATTACAGATGCAGGTTCTTATACTCACGCAGGTCCCGAAATCGGTGTGGCTTCTACAAAAGCGTTTACAGCACAGCTAACGATACTTTCTTTAATAGCTTTAAAACTAGGTAAACATAACGGAAATCTAGGTAATGCAGAATTTATGAGTCTAATATCTGAACTTGAGGCTATTCCTAAAAGAGTAGAAGAAGTTTTAGAATTAACTCATGAGCTTACTCAGGATATTGCAAAAGATTTTATTAATGCAACCAATTTCTTATACTTAGGAAGAGGATACAATTATCCGGCAGCATTAGAGGGTGCACTTAAGCTGAAAGAGATTTCTTACATTCATGCAGAAGGTTATCCTGCGGCAGAAATGAAGCACGGTCCTATTGCTTTAATTGATGAAAATATGCCTATCGTAATCATCGCTCCTAAGAAAGGACATTATGATAAGATAGTAAGTAATGTTCAGGAGATTAAAGCGAGAAAGGGTAAAGTAATCGCTGTAGTAAATAAAGGAGACCAGCAGGTAAGTGCAATGGCAGACTATGTTATTGAAATTCCAGAGACATCAGAATGCTTCTCGCCAATCGTTGCTTCAGTTCCTTTACAGTTACTGGCTTATTATATAGCAGTGTACAGAGGTGCTAATGTAGACCAGCCAAGAAATCTTGCAAAATCGGTTACAGTAGAATAAAAAAATACTTGCAAATAAAATAAGTTTAGATTTTTTTCGTTATTCTGAAAAAAATCTTAAAAGTTTCTTAAAAAAATTATATATTTACGGCTTAATTATAAAAATTAACATGAAAAGGATATTTCTTTTATTAGTGTCTGCGTCGGTAGCATCGGTATCTTGTTCAGGTGGTGGAACTTCTTCGGTAGGAAAACCAGGAACAAAGGGAGAATTGATACCTAGAGAAAAAACGAAATCATTTGTTGCGGAAAGACCTTATGGTATGGTAGCAATTCCTGGAGGTTCTTTTATTGCGGGTATGGCCGATCAGGACTTTACCAACAATGGTGAAAAAGCACCTTTGAAAACTGTAACGGTAGCGCCTTTCTTTATGGATGAGGCAGAAACTACCAACGCAGAATACAGGGTTTTTATTAATTACGTAAGAGATTCTATCGCACGTACTATGCTTGCAGAAGCTGCAGGTGAAGGAGGTGATGGTAGCGGAGGTAGGAGAGGTGCCAGTATTGGTGATTACGCTTACCTTGCAAAGAAAGAAGATAATTTAACACCTTATCAGGAATATTTAGAAGGTTCTGGAGGAAAAGATGGCTATGACGATTCAAAAAGATTAGACTGGAAAATTCCTTTGCATTGGAATACATCAAAATATCCTGATGTTGAATACGCAGAAGTTCTAGAATCTATGTATTTACCGGCTTCATCAAGAGTAGGTAATGAAAGAATTATAGATGTTAGTAAATTGAAATATACCTATAAGTGGGGAGATATGGATGCTGCAATAGCAGACAATGAGAGAGGTATTAACTTTCTTAGAAGTGAAAGCATTGCAATTTATCCTGATACAACCGTTTGGGTAAACGATTTCCACTTTACTTATAATGAGCCTTTATTCGAACAGTATTTCTGGCACAAAGCTTATAAAGATTATCCTGTTGTAGGAGTTACTTGGGATCAGGCTAGAGCTTATTGTAATTTTAGAACTAAATTAAAGTCTGATTATAACGAAAGTTTAAAAAGAAAGAAACAAAGACCAATGCAATTCCGTCTTCCTACAGAAATTGAGTGGGAATATGCAGCTAGAGGAGGTAAAGAAAATGCTACTTATCCTTGGGGAGGTCCTTATTTAATGGATGACAGAGGTTGTTATTTGGCTAACTTCAAACCAAAAAGAGGTAGTTATATGGAGGATGAAAAGAAAGGAACTTATACCTATACTGCTCCTGTTAAGAAATTTAGAAAAAATTCTTTCGGATTATTTGATATGGCAGGAAACGTAGCTGAATGGACAATTTCTGCTTACAATAATTCAGATTATCAGTTCTCATCAACTCTTAATCCTGCGGTAAAAGATAAATCAGGAAACAAAAAATCTGTAAGAGGTGGTTCTTGGAAAGATGTAGGATATATGTTGATGACTGGTGCAAGAGATTGGGAACACAAAGATTCTGCTAGAAGTTATATCGGTTTCAGAACTGTACAAGATATTTCTGATGCAGCTGTTAAAGCTAAAAGAGTCAACAGATAACCTAGATAAATTATTTTATTTCAATTAATTTTAAAACTAAAAAAAACTAACTTATATGTTTAAGACTAAAGATGCTTGGATGAACTTCTTTTATTCATTCGGTGCTGCAATTGTAATTCTTGGAGCTTGGCTTAAAATTACTCACATTACCTTGGGACCTATTAACGGGAATATAGCTCTAACTGTAGGATTGGTTACAGAAGCAATTATTTTTATCATCTTTGCTTTCGACCCTCCTAAAACAGAAGAGTCTTATGCTTGGGAAAATGTTTATCCTGAATTGTTAGATAAGCATGCAAACCCTAACCCTTTACATTCTAACGTTAGTGCAAGAAATGCCAATGCAACTCAGTTTGCAGAGTTAGAAAACTCTCTTTCTAGTAAATTGGATAAAATGCTTCAGGATGCTAAACTTGATGTACAGTTATTTGACAGATTGAGAAGCGGTATCGATAAATTTTCTAGTTCTGTAGATCAAATTAACCAAACTGTTGATGTTTCTGCTTCTACACACAAATATAATGATCAGTTAAATAAAGCTGCTCAGCACATGGAAAGTATGAATGCTCTTTATGCTATACAGTTAGAAAATGGTCAAAAGCAGGCAGACTTTGCTAAGCAATATGTTGCTGATATGCAAAAATCTGCGGAACAATCTGAAAAGTTTAACCAAGAATTACAAGGTTTAACATCTAACTTAAATAACTTAAACAGAGTTTATGGAGGTATGTTAACTGCTATGAAGTCTTAATTCCGAACCATTAATTTAATAAAAACTTAAAGAAAAAAGAATGGCAAAAGGAAAACAGACTCCACGTCAGAAGATGATCAACCTAATGTATTTGGTGTTCATCGCGATGATGGCCCTAAATATTGATGTTGAAATCATCAGATCGTATTACGATTCTACAAGAGCTCTTAATGAAACAAGAAGTTTAACGGAGCATAAAAACGAAAAAATATTCGAAAAGACACTTGAAGCGAAAGCTCAACAAGTACCGGATACTTACGCCCAACCATGGAGCCAATACAATGTTTTGAAAACAAAGATTGATGCTTTGGTGAAATTTGCAGAAGATGTAAAAGTTGATCTGAAGAAAAAATCTGAGTTTCACGACAAAGATGAAAAGGGTAAGGACATGGATGTAAGTGAGAATTTCTCTGCGTTGAACAATAATGAGGCAACAACAGAGTTTTTCTTTAAAGATGGAGATGAAAATAGCCCTTCTAAAGGTGCTATGGAACTTAAAGCTAAAATGGACGATGTAAGAAACTATATTACAAGTACATTTGGTAACAACCCACAGTTAGCAGATTTGGTTAGCAGAGCTACTAAGTCTATAACTACTGAGTATCCGCAAGGAAAATCTCCAAATGGAAAGACATGGTTTCAGAATAAGTTTTATCATCAGCCATTAATTGCAGCAATTTCTAATTTAGAAATTATTCAGAATGATGCAAGAAACGTACAATCTGATGCATTAGCATTAATGCTTTCTGAGAAAGTAGATGCGAGCATTAAATTTACAAGCTATGAAGCAATTGTTTCTGCACCTACTGACGTTCAGGTGGGTAAAAAAGCTGAAGCAGTGGTAATGTTGGGTAACTATTCTAATAGTAGCAAAATTACTATGAGTGGCGTGAGCAGACAGGAAAATGGAAAAGGCTTCTTACCGTTGAATACTTCAGGAATTGGAGAAAAGAAAATTGGTGGAGTTATTACGCTTACAGATGCTTCTGGTAAAGCTCAACAATTCCCTTTCACTCATACTTATAATGTAATTGCGGGTCCACAGGAAGTTAAGCTTGAAAAAGGATTATTGCTTTCTGCAGATAAAATGAATGTTATGTATAGAGGTTTAGAAAACCCTGTATCTGGTTCTATTCTAGGCGCCGATAATGCTAAACTTTCTTTATCTGCTTCTGGAGGAGCTATTGTTAAAGGTACTGGTAATGGAAAATGGAATGTAACACCTCAATCTGGAAATGTTATTCAGTTAACACTTTCTGGAAGAGAGCCAAGCGGAAAAACTGTATCACAGGTTTTTGAATATAGAATTAAAGGTATTCCTAGACCACAAGGTCAGATTAGAGGTAAAGCTGTTAATTTTATGCCGGCAAGCTCTATTCCTAATCAAATTGTGACTGCAACTTTACCGGATTTCGATTTCCCTGTTTCATTTACAGTTAATAGCTTTATATTGAAATTGCCAGGTAGAGCAGGTACTATGATACAAGGAAGTGGATTGTCATCTGCGGAAGGTCTATTAAAAAATCTTAGATCGGGAGATGTTGTTCAAATCTATGATATCCAAGCGACTGCTACTGGTTTAGGTAATCAAAGGTTGAAAGAAATTTCACCAGTAACAATAAATGTTCAATAAGATTAATTTGTAAATTCATATTATGAAAAAATATATAAGCAGTCTTTTAGTAATAGCTTCTGGGTTTGCATTTTCTCAGACTATTCTAAATGCCTCTTCTCCGGAAGAATTCAGACAAATGAGGTCTGAAAATATGAAGAAAGTAGGAGATACAGTGGTGAGTAACAAAATTACTCCTTTAGAATATGGTTTTGTGGATGAGAAAGACATTCTTAAAAGCATGACAGTTTGGGAAGTTATCGATATGAACGACAAAATTAATCAGCCGTTTTATTATGATAATCCTGATGCACTTTTGTCTAAAACTACAAGATCTCTATACCAAATTCTTCTAGATGCTGCTATGGATGGTAAAATTGATGAGGTTTATGATGATGAGAATTTTACTACTAAGCTAAGTAAAGAAGCTTTACAAAAAAAACTGGAAAGTGTTAGAATGGATGAGGAAGCTATTGATATTCTAAATTCAGGGAGACCACTTACAGAAGATGAGAAAAAAAGACTTGTTGACCATATCAGAACGACAACAGATAAAGTTAAAGTCTTGAAAATTATGGGAATGTGGTTCATCGATAAAAGAGATGGAATGATGAAATACAGACCTCTTGGTATTGCTGCAATGGGCCCAGATCCAACTTCTATTGGTAGACTTGATGCGCAGGGTAAATTAATGGAAGGAGCAAATGATTTGGTTGATCTTTTCTGGATTTATTACCCTAAAGCAAGAGAGATTTTAGCAAATAATTATGTTTTTAATAGAGCTAATTCATCTGCAGATTTGTCTTTTGATGATGTAATCAATGCAAGAAGATTTTCTTCAATCATCTATAAGTCATCTAACGGTCTTGGTGATGGTACAATCAAAGATTATATCCCAAGAAATGCCGAAGAGCAGTTAGCTGAAAGCGACAGAATTAAAGAACAGATTCTTCAAATGGAGAACGATCTGTGGAATTATTAATATTTCGCTTGATATTTATAAAAAACCTGAGTACTTTTACTCAGGTTTTTTTATTATGCAAAATGTAGATTATATTATAGTTGGAGACGGGTACGCTGCTCTTTTCTTTGCTCATCAGCTTATTTTAAATAATAAGTCTTTTGTTATTTTTTCGGAAGGAAAGAAAAGTGCTTCGCAAATTTCTGCGGGAATTATTAATCCCGTTGTTTTAAAGAAATTTACTACTTTTTGGAAAGCTCAGGAGCAAATTGATTTTTTGCATAAAACTTTAAATGAAATAAGCCTTTATACACAAGAAAACTATTTGATAGAGGCACCTATTCATCGTATTTTTCATGATGAAAATGAGCAAAAACTATGGCTTAATAAATCTAATAAAGAGGAGTTGACTGATTTTCTTGATCAGAATTTCACAAAGATAGAGGGGGTGAAAAATAACTTTAAATCTGGAAAAGTGAATCAGTCTGCAAGACTCAATGTGAAACATTTTTTTGATGGTATGAAACATTTTTTAATCCAACAAAATAAATGGATTCAGGAACGTTTCAATTATCATCAATTAGATAATCAAGAAAATAAATACAGAGAATTTTCATTTAAACACATTGTTTTCTGTGAAGGAATGGGAGTGAAATTCAACCCTTTTTTTGCGGAATTGCCTGTGCAGCCCAATAAAGGGCACCACATAAGAATTAAACTTTCAGAAACTTTAGATTCTAACATTACCATTAAGAAGAAACATTTTTTATTTCCGCTGGATGATGAGCTTTACTTTTACGGAGGTACGTATGATAGAGATCAAATTCATGAAAATATTGATGAATCTGCCGTTAAGCAACTGGAAAACGGACTGTCAGAATTTTATGAAAATGAATTTGAAACTAAAGAAGTGCATTTTGGTTTCAGACCAACGGTAAAAGACAGACGTCCACTTATTGGCAGACATTCTCTGCATGAAAATCTTTATGTTTTTAATGGATTAGGAGCAAGAGGAATCTTAAATGGATGCTTTTTCTCAAAAATATTATTTGATTTTATCGATAAAAATTATCCTTTAACCGAAGAAATTCAACTGAATAGATTTCAATAATTAAAAAAATCTTCTAATTACTGATTAGCAATTTTCTCACTGTTAGAATCTTTTTCACTCTGAAATAAGACCATATCAACATCTTTCTTCAAAAAGGTAACAGTCTTTTTGTTTTCTATCAACTGATATTTGTTATCTGAAGTAGAATATCCGTTGTTCTCGTGGTTTTTATGAAGACTGTAAGATTTACCATCCAGTTTTAGCGCAATAGTATTTTTAGTGAGATTTCTTGTGATTTCCATCTTCTCACCGTAGCGATCAGTAAATACTTGTTGCGAAGTTTCATCTTTACTGGCTTCCAATTTGGAATTATTTGCCAAGTTGCTTTCAGATTCTTTTGCAGAATGCGTACACCCAGTAATAGCGGATAATACTATTAAAATTAATAATTTTGTTTTCATTTCAATTGTGAGTTTTAAATTGTTTCAATATAATATTTTGGATGGGGTAAAATTAAGGTTTTTGCCGTAAATAAATGTTAAATTTTATTAAAATATTATTTTTATTGTAAAAATTAGCATAATTAAAGTAGATTTGCTAATGATAATCGTGGGTTCAGCAATTTTAAATTACAGTTAAATATTGTTAATTGATTTTAGTTTTTATAAATCTAAGCTTACATTTGTTGCTTCAAATGAAAAACGCATTTATATATTTTTTTACCGCTTTGTTTTTGCTATTCGTAGTCGAAAGCAGGCTAAGTTTACATACATTGCGTAATGATTATTTTTCTCATTCATCTCAGAATTTACCAAAGAAAGCGAATCGTCTCAATCAGACTTTAGAAAAAATTTCTACTCAGCATAAGTTGGATAACGTAAAAATGTCTTCAGAAGTAGAAGAATCCGATTATTCTTATTCAAACTCTGGAACTTTAATTGCTTTTACGGTTAGTATTTTCCTTATAATTTATTTGTTTGCCTTACATTTTGGCAATCGGGTTAAAGGAAATCCCTTTCGATTTATTGCAGATATTTTTTCGGTTAAACGATTTATTCTCATTCGTTCAATAAGAATTTAAAAATCTGTTTCAGTTCTGAAATTGTGCATATAATTGTCGGTAATCTCTTATAATGCCATTCTCCCATTACCATTCCCTTTTTTAAACATTAACGATTTATATAAACTCTAAATTATGATGAAAAGAGTTGTCGCAGGAATTACGCTAAGCAGTATCTTATTGTTCACTGGATGTAACAATAAAAAAGAAGAAAAAGAAGAAGCTGCAATTTATCCTGTAACCACACCGATAGTTATGGATACGGTGATTAACAAAGAATATGTTGCGCAGATCAGGTCTGTAAAAAACATTGAAGTTCGGGCACAAGGAAAAGGTTTCCTAGAAAAAATCTTCGTAGATGAAGGTCAGTTTGTACGACAAGGACAAACCTTATTCCGAATTATGCCAAAACTGTATCAGGCAGAACTTTTAAAAGCTCAGGCAGAAGTAGCACAAGCAACCATTGAACTTAAAAACGCAAGCACATTAGCCAACAATAATATTGTGTCCAAAAACGAAAGAGCAATGGCTAAAGCTAAGTTGGATGCAGCCAATGCAGAAGCTAAATTAGCGCAAATTCATTTATCTTTTACAGATATTAAAGCTCCTTTTTCCGGAATTATAGACAGAATTCCTTTAAAATTAGGAAGTCTAGTAGATGAAGGTGATTTATTAACTTCACTTTCCGATAACAACGATATTTTCACCTATTTCAATGTTTCTGAGCCAGAATATCTTAATTATCAGAGAAATGTAGCTTCTAGAGGAAGTAATACAGTAGACCTGATTATGGCAAACGGTGATATTTTTCCTCAAAAAGGTCAAATTCAGACTATTGAAGGAGAATTCGATAGTGAAACTGGAAATATTGCCTTCAGAGCAAAATTTCCAAACCCGGATAAACTGTTAAGAAACGGCGAAACCGGAAAAGTAAGAATGAGCTTACCATTGAAGAATGCTTTAATTATTCCGCAAAAAGCAACTTACGAAATTCAGGATCAGAAATATGTTTTCGTAGTAGACAAAAATGGTGTGGTAAAATCTAAAAATATTAAAATTGCCTATGAACTTCCGGATTTGTACGTAGTAGCTTCGGGTGTTTCCACATCAGATAAAATTTTACTGGAAGGTGTACAGAAAGTGAAAGACGATCAAAAAGTGAAAACCAAAGCTCAGGATCCTAAAAAAGTTCTTCAGTCATTAAAATTAAAAGCAGAGTAGAGATACGATAACCGATAGCTGATTAATGAGCATATTATGTGTTCAAAATAATCATTTATCAAATTCATTAATAGTTTATCATTATTTATATGTTTAAGAAATTCATTCGCAGACCAGTTCTGTCTATCGTAATCTCTTTGATTATCGTATTTATGGGAGTTTTATCTCTCACCAAATTGCCGGTTACACAGTTTCCGTCTATCTCACCGCCAAAAGTAAATATCACCGCAGAATATCCCGGAGCCAACAACGAATTGTTGATTAAATCCGTAGTTATTCCGCTGGAAAGAGGGTTAAATGGTGTTCCGGGAATGAAATATATGACTTCCAATGCCGGAAATGACGGTGAAGCTTCCATTCAGGTGGTTTTCGATTTGGGAACCGATCCTAATGTTGCAGCAGTAAACGTTCAGAACCGTGTATCTTCGGTTGTTAATAAATTACCACCATTGGTAGTTCGAGAAGGGGTGAAAATTACCCGTGAAGAACCTAATATGTTAATGTACATTAACTTGTATAGTGACGATCCTAAAGCAGATCAGAAATTCCTCTTCAACTATGCCGATATCAACGTAATGTCGGAATTAAGAAGGGTAAGCGGGGTTGGTTTTGCAGATATTTTAGGAACAAGAGAATATGCAATGCGTATTTGGCTGAAACCAGATAGGCTTACAGCTTACAGTATTTCAGCAGATGAAGTAATGCAAGCCTTAAATGAGCAGAGTTTGGAGGCTTCTCCGGGTAAAACTGGTGAAAGTTCTGGGAAAAGATCTCAGTCATTTGAGTATATTTTAAAATATCCGGGACGTTTCAATAATGAAAAAGATTACGGAAATATTATTCTTAAAGCTAAACCAGATGGAGAATATATCCGTTTAAAAGATGTTGCAGATGTGGAATTTGGTTCTTCGATGTACGATATTTATTCTACATTAAACGGAAAACCTTCTGCCGCAATCACGGTGAAGCAATCTTATGGTTCTAATGCAAGTGATGTTATCAAAAACGTTAAATCGATGATGGCAGAACTGCAGAAAACAACCTTCCCTAAAGGAATGCATTATGATATCAGTTACGACGTTTCCAGATTCTTAGATGCATCTATCGAAAAAGTGGTTCATACCTTGTTTGAAGCATTTATTTTGGTAGCGATTGTGGTATTTTTATTCTTGGGAGATTGGCGTTCTACCTTAATTCCTGCAATTGCAGTTCCGGTATCTTTAATTGGTACTTTTGCGGTGATGTCTGCATTCGGAATTACGCTCAACATGATTTCACTCTTTGCACTTGTAATGGCGATTGGAGTAGTAGTGGATGATGCAATTGTGGTAATTGAAGCCGTTCACGCAAAGATGGAAGAAAAGCATTTATCTCCGCTAAAGGCGACCGAAGAAGCAATGCACGAAATTAGTGGGGCAATTATTGCGATTACTTTGGTTATGGCATCCGTATTTATTCCAATTGCGTTTATGTC
The DNA here is from genome assembly GCF_022811665.1 of Chryseobacterium oryzae. Taxonomy (NCBI): domain Bacteria; kingdom Pseudomonadati; phylum Bacteroidota; class Flavobacteriia; order Flavobacteriales; family Weeksellaceae; genus Chryseobacterium; species Chryseobacterium oryzae. Next base: position 2,701,591 of record NZ_CP094529.1, on the reverse strand, counting down.
TGGTCCGGTTGGGGTTTTCTATCGTCAGTTTTCAATTACAATGGCTTCTGCTATTATCCTTTCAGGGGTTGTAGCTTTAACATTAACTCCGGCTTTATGTGCTTTAATCCTGAAAAATAATCACGGAAAGGCTAAAAAAAGAACTCCGATAACAATTTTCTTAGATAAATTCAATAATTTATTTACCAAAGGAGCAGGGAAGTATGAAAAATTGCTGAATAAAACGGTGAAGAAGAAAACCGTTACATTACCGTTGTTATTAGCATTCTGTGCATGTACTTTCTTCCTCAGCAACTCGATTCCGTCTGGGTTTATTCCGGCAGAAGATCAGGGGATGATTTATGCGATTATTCAAACTCCACCAGGCTCAACTTTAGAAAGAACTAATCAGATCGCCAGAGAATTGTTGAAAGAGGCAGAAGGAATTGATGGTGTACAGTCTGTTTCCTCATTGGCGGGTTATGAGATTTTATCTGAAGGTACAGGTTCGAACTCAGGAACTTGTTTAATTAACCTGAAAAGTTGGGATGAACGTAAAGAATCTGCCTCAGAAATTATAGAAAAGCTTGAAGAAAAGGCTAAAAATATTGCAGGAGCCAATATAGAATTCTTCCAGCCGCCATCTGTTCCAGGATATGGAGCTGCAGGAGGTTTTGAGCTTCGTTTGCTCGACAAAGCGGGAAGTGGCGATTATCATAAAATGGAGCAGGTAAGTAACGATTTTGTGAAAGAATTGAATAAAAGACCCGAACTGGGTTCTGCGTTTACATTCTACTCTGCAAGTTTCCCTCAATATATGTTGAGAATTGATAATGATCTTGCAGAACAAAAAGGAGTTACCATTGAAAATGCAATGGATAATTTGTCTACCTTAATTGGTTCCAATTACGAAACAAGTTTTATCCGTTTCGACAGGCCTTATAAAGTAATTGTTCAGGCCGGTGCGCAATATCGTGCTTTGCCGACAGACCTTTTAAAATTGTATGTGAAAAATGATAAGGGACAAATGGTTCCATATTCCGATTTTATGAGGATGGAAAAAGTATATGGTTTATCGGAAATGACTAGACATAATATGTATAATTCTGCACAGGTAAGTGGTACTCCGGCTCCGGGTTACAGTTCTGGTCAAGCGATTAAAGCAATTCAGGAAGTGGCGGACAAAACGCTTCCTAGAGGTTTCGGTATCGATTGGGCGGGTATTTCTAAAGATGAAGTAAATCGTGGTAACGAAGCTGTTTATATTTTCCTTGTATGTTTAGGGTTTGTATATCTTATTCTTTCTGCACAGTATGAGAGCTTTATTCTTCCGTTGCCGGTAATTTTATCTTTACCAACGGGTATTTTCGGAGCTTTCTTATGTCTGAAATTATTAGGTTTAGAAAATAATATTTATGCTCAGGTTGCGATGGTCATGTTGATTGGTTTACTCGGTAAAAATGCAGTATTAATTGTAGAATTTGCCGTTCAGAAGAAAGCGGAAGAAGGTATACCTGTGGCGAAAGCAGCAATTGAAGGAGCTGCAATACGTTTCCGCCCTATTTTGATGACCTCTTTTGCATTTATTGCAGGTTTAATACCTTTGGTAATGGCAACGGGTCCGGGAGCAATTGGTAACAGAACGATTGGTACTGCAGCAGCAGGAGGGATGTTAATAGGAACTATTTTCGGATTGATGATTATTCCGGGATTGTATTATATTTTCGGAACCATTGCAGAAAAATCGAGATTGTCTAAATATGAAGAAGAAAACCCGTTAACAGAACAAACAGAACCTTATCAACACGATGATAAACATGAAGATTTATAATAATAAAAAATTTATAGCTGCTGTTGCCTTATCGCTTGTTTTAGCAAGTTGTAAGGCGCCAATGGCGACTGTAATAAAAGACGAGGTCAAAGAAAATGTTCCTCAGAATTTCAATCAGGAAGATCAGGCGGATGCTAATAATAACAGCGGAACTACTCCTTGGAGACAGTTTTTTACAGATCCTAACTTAGTTGCTTTAATAGAAACTTCTCTGAAGAATAATCAGGAATTACTGATTACTTTACAGGAAATTGAAATTGCAAAAAGCGGTGTTTTAGCTAAAAAAGGAAGATTAACTCCTACAGTAACTGCAGGAGGAGGAGCCGGAGTAAGAAAAGCAGGGCGATATACAAGCGAAGGAGCCGGAGATGCCACTACAGAAATAGAATCAGGAAAAGCAATGCCGGATCCACTCGGAAATTTCGAGGGAGGTTTAATGGCAAACTGGGAAGTAGATATCTGGAAAAAATTAAGAACTGAAAAAGAATCTGCTGTTGCTCATTACCTTTCTACTGTAGAAGGTAAAAACTTCGTTCTTTCTAATTTAATAGAAGAGGTTGCCAATAGTTATTACGAATTGCTTGCTTTAGATAATCAGTTGGATATTATTCAGCAGTATACAAAGCTTCAGCAGAAAGCGTTAGAAATCTCTAAAATTCAGAAAGAAGCGGCTGCAGCAACCGAATTGGCTGTAAAAAAATTCGAAGCAGAACTGGCAAAGTCTAAGGCAACCGAATATACTATTCGCCAACAAATCATCGAAAAGGAAAATGAAATTAATGCACTTTGCGGACGTTTCCCACAACCGATTGTAAGATCTAAAGGAGACTTTATGTCGATGATTCCTCAGACGGTTTACACAGGTATTCCATCTCAATTATTGGCAAACCGTCCGGACATTAAACAGGCTGAACTAGAATTGAAGTCTGCAAAACTCGATGTAGAAGCTGCAAGAAAAGAATTTTATCCAAGTTTAGAAATTTCGGCAACTTTAGGTTTAGAAGCTTTCAAACCTTCTTATCTTGTAAAGTTACCAGAATCTATGGCGGCAAGTTTGGCGGGAGAATTGGCAGGTCCATTAATTAATAAAAGTGCTATTAAAGCCAATTTTCAGTCTGCAGACGCAAAGCAAATTCAGGCTTTATATGAATATGATAAAACGATCCTGAATGCATATTTAGATGTTGCTAATTTAATGTCTAAAGTAAAAAACATCGATCATTATTATCAGCTGAAGTCTGAAGAAACTCAGGCTTTAGAAAAATCTATAGATATTGCAAATCAGTTATTCAAAAATTCAAGAGCAGATTATCTGGAAGTTCTTCTGAATCAGAGAGATGCTTTAGATGCAAAAATGGAACTGGTGGAAGCAAAACAAAAACAGCTGAGTACTGTTGTAGATATTTACAAGAGTCTTGGAGGTGGCTGGAAGTAGAACTCTTTATCAAAAATTATTCAATAGAAATTCGGTGCTGATTTTTTCAGTGCCGAATTTTTTTTGAAATAATATCTTAAATGAAATATAAGACGACAACTTTTGTCGCGACACAGGTTTAGTTTTGCTTTGAAAATATTTAAGCAATGAAAGTTCCGTTTTATTTAAATTTTAAAGATTTCGAAGCCGATTATTATGATAATCTGGAAAAATGGTTTGAAAATCAGGGAAACACTTCCGAAACCGATTTTCTTTTATATATAAAAGACATGTACAAAGAATATGTTTGTTACAGTTTTTCTGAGGATAAGCTTGTTCCTGAGGCGAGTGTAGAATTGCAAAATTATGTTTTTCCTAATTATGAAAAATACGGATTGTCTTTTGGTGCAGAATTGGGAGGCAATGCAAAATTTACTCCTGTTGCAGAAAAGAAAACCATATCTATGATGGAATATGCTCAACATATTTTAGACTCTATCCACGATTATTTAAGCAAAAATAAAATTACCATGAAAGAGAACGAAACTATTTCAGCCTACCTTCATAATTCTTATATAATCTGTGAAAAGAGAAGCTTTGGTTTTTATATTGATTCGATACAACATCAGAAAAAACTACCTTTTTTAAACGCTTTTCTTTCCTCAGCAGGAAATACGGTGAGTATGTCTCTTTACAGGATATTTTATAATTCTGTTACAAAAATTGTAGATTTCATAGATTTTAGACTTAAAGAAGTGGAAGCGTTTGAACAAAGTGTTTTCTATGAACTTAAATCTGAGGCTTTTGTAAAAAGACATTTCAAAAATCAAAATTATCTTACCATTTTTAATTAGGATAAATCATTTTCTGAATTAATTATTATAAAGAAATAAAGTTGTCCGGAATTAATGATAAGGATTTGGATAGAATAAAAATTATAATTCACTTTCGAATCCTGATAATTTGTTGCTATCAGGGATTTTGAAAGACTTGTTAAATCATTTTATAGGGAAAAGATATTTGTTAATAAAATTTAAAATCATAAACTTTTACTAAAATGTTTATTTTTTTAGCAACATAATTTTGAATTTAGAAAAAATGTTGTACTTTTACACCGCCTTGAATGAGGGAACAAATCAAGGTAATAAATTTTTTTTCATCATTTGTGTTTTTAGAATCGTATCGTAAGATACGGTTCTTTTTTATTTAGCTTCCATGCTTTTATATCGTACCAACAAATCGATAAAGTATGAATAGGTAACCGAACCTTCCTGCTGATTGCTTTTTAAAAAAAGATTATTGGTAAAGCCAAAAAAGTCGGTAACCAAGCCTTCGTGTTCTTTTATAAACTTCTTCTCGTAGCTTCTGTCTCTTTTCATCCCATCGGAATAATTATTTAGCATACTTTTCACAAAATTTTCGTCTTCCTGAACAATTGAATTGAGAAGGCTTTTTAAAGTAAAATATTCTGTACTGTATTTTAGATCGTTATTTGTAGATTCTACACCTATTAGATATCCTATAAAATTGGCTTCTTGTTCTCTGGCAAAACCCAACTGATGAGAACTTTCGTGTGCAATGGTAAAAGGAAGATAAGATGAAGGCAAATTAGAGTTGTACTGTGCTTCAGCCGTAAAAGGATTGTAATATCCTAAAATTCCGGTAAAGCTCATCAGTTTCGAATATAAACTTTTCTTAATAGAATTTACGGGTAAGGCTTTTTTGTTCGTAATAAAGGCAGGAAGTATAGTTTGTCTGCTTAATATTTCGGTTTGAACAGATTGTAAATCCTTAATTATAAAAATGCCATTGGGGTCTTCGTTTATAAGTTTTCGGGTAGCTTTGGCTTTTTCAAGATATTCAAGAGCCAGTTTCTTTCTTGCTTCTAGTGTGATTTCTATTTTAGGAAGTTTGGCGGCTATAGGTGTCTGAAAATAAAGCATTCCCCAAAAAATCTGATATAAAAAGTAAAAAATGTTTACAGTTATAAGTATTTTTAAAAAAGCGTTACTTCGTGTTTTTTTTCGCAATAATTGAATCATTAAAATCAAAAAAACAATTCCTAAAACCGTATACACAATGTCTCCGAAAGAACAGGGTATCCACGAAAAGAGAAGGAGGTGAAATTTTCTCTGAAATTCAAAAAAACTTTCAAAAAAAGAAATTAAGAAACTTATTTTTGAAAAAGCATAGAACAAAAGAAATTGGACAACTAAAATAGCTGCCCAAATTCTCTTTTTTTTATGATATGTTTTAGTCGTCATATTAATGTCCTCCTGATGTAGTTTCTCCCATTACAATTCCCTGTTTCTTCAAAAGTTTTGGCGTTATAAAACCATAGAATGCTATATAAGCAAAACAGATTATTGGGATTACATAAGAAAAGTGAGTCCAGGTAATTCCCATTACGCCTTCAGGGCTTGTTTTGTCAAAATCACAAATATACCCTTGTATAAGAGGAATAATTCCGCCTCCTAAAATCATCATTACTAAGAAAGAAGATGCTTTACCGGTGTTTTTGCCAAGTCCTGCAATCGCAAGATCGAAAATAGAAGGCCACATGATAGAGCAGAAAAGACCTCCTAATATAAAGAAATATTTAGCCATTTCTTTATCTGGATAAACTAAGCCTAAAAACATCATAATAACACCTGCCATTCCGAAGATCATTAATGTTCTTCCTGCCATTTTCCCTCCGATAAAACTCATGATGATAAATGCAAGAATCCAGAATGCATACACATAAAAGCTGGAAACGTCTTTACCACTCAGTTCGTTGGCAAAAATAATAATGGCAAAAGCTATAAATGGAATAATAAACTTCATTGCCGTATTCATGGTTTTAGACATATTGAATACATTTACGCTACCGCTCCATCTACCAATCATTAAACTTCCCCAGTATAATGACACGAAAGGAGCAATATTGTGTTCTAAAATTCCTCCAAATTCTTTAGTGTGAAGCAAAGCAGGGAGATTACTGATGATGGTAACTTCTACACCAACATAAATAAAGATTGCAAGCATTCCTAAATAAAGTTGTGGATATCTGAAAATACTGAAGTTAGCCGAGCCTTCCTCAATTTCTGCCTCTTCTTCTTTTGCAGGATCTTCAATTTTAGAAAACAGCATGAAAATAGCAACAAGAATAAAAGCGATTCCTAAACCAATGAAAGGCATTTTTACCTCTTTAAGATGATCTTTCACAAAACCTATAGGATACTGTATGCTTACAGACTTTTCCTTAATCTTACCCAGTTTTTTAGAATATTCATCAATTTGAGAATCATTGGCAGATAAATTTTGTTCAATCGACTGAATTTCTGTGTCTAAAGAAGAAATGTGTTGTTCTACGGTGGCAATTACCTTTTTTACTTCGGTTGCATCATCCTGATTGTCTTTTTGAAGTTCAAGAATATTTTTAGACAACTCTTCTTTGTGAGTTAAATATTCAGATTTTACTATTTCAATTTTAGATAAATTCTTTGCTTTGGGCTGAGATTCTTCTTTGTTTCCCATTCCGAAAAGAATAATTCCTAAAAGGATAGGTCCAATGGTCGTCCCAAGAGAGTTGATTCCGCCTGCAAGGGTTAAACGGTGTGCTCCCGTTTCCGGGCTTCCCATCTTAATGGCAAGAGGATTTGCTACGATCTGCTGAACAGAAAAGCCTAAACCTACGATAAACAAAGCAGATAAGAAAAACCAGAAGTTTGCAGACAATGCTGCCGGTACAAACATGAATGCTCCTAATGCGGAAAGACACAATCCTACGGCAAGTGTTTTTTTGTAGCCAAATTTTTGAAGAATGTCACTTTTTAAAGATATGATGAAAAATATAACAGATCCTACAAAATACGCAACATAAAATGCCCACGCTACAAGCTGGCTCTGAACCTGCGAAAGCACAAACCATTTTTTGAAAACCGGGATGAGGATATCATTATTTGCTGCAACAAAACCCCAGAAAAAAAATACGACAATTAGCGAGAGAAACTGCGACCACTTGGTCTGTTGTGTATTTGAGCTCATATATTAAAATTAAAGGACAAATATAATTGTTTTCTTTGATTAACGGTGTTCTGATAAGGTTTTTTTTATCGTCTCAAAGGCCTTTGTTTTTAGGTCTTTGGGAGATTCTGTAGGCTCAAGGATATCATTAAAAAAGACTTTTACTTTTCCGGGATATCCTTTGGAGTTGTCGAACGGAAACATTTCCTTTAGACCAATGAAGGTGAAAACTGCAATAGGAGAGTTATGCTTTGAGGAAAGTGTAAAAGCTCCGTCCTTAAAATCGTCCAAAACTATAGTAGTATCATCCGGAACCCCACCTTCAGGGAAGATTACAATGCTGTTTCCTTCTTCCATCTTCTCGGCACATCTTCTGTAAACATCTGCACGGCTTCTTGCACTACTTCGGTCTACCATCACGCAGATTCTTTTATAAATTGTTCCGAAAATAGGGATTTTTTCAAGCTCTTTTTTTCCTACGTAGCATAATGGATGATTGGGAAATAAAATGCAGGGAAGCATAATATCCATTATAGAGGTATGGTTAGAAATAACAACATACTGCCTGTTTTTATCAACTTTTTTATGGGTGAGATTAATGAGTTCATATCTCATCCCCATACCGTAAAACATTCCAATACACCAGAGACGGATGAATTTATAGGCGTATTTGTAATTTTTTTTTCGATAGGATAAGATGTAAACCGGAATTCCCAGAATAATCGTTAGGAAAAATGCGAGAATAATAAGCCAAGCTCTCCACAGATAATTTAAAATCTTTTTCACCATCAACCGTTAAATATTACTTTTTTCTTTACTGAATAATTAAGTATGGAAACCAGTACAATAGCTGCAATTTTACTAATCATTTCCGGACTCAAGGTATAAAAAATTAAATTGATGTTCGATTTAAATACAAAACTGTAAAAAACCTGAAAAAAAGTAAGGCTTAAAAGAGTTGAAATAAATGAAACAATCATAAAATACACAAACTCTTTCTTCTTAGAATGCTTCCCTCTTTCAAAAACAAACCAGATGCTTAGGAAATAATTGAATAAAATCCCGCATGTAGTAGAAAGAATATTACTGAACGGATAATGAATCCCATGGAAATCCTGTTCCTGAAGAATAATGTGCGGAAGATAAATACTGAATAGTTTAAAACTTCCGATTTCTACTACAGCACTCAGTCCGCCTGCAATGATAAATAACAATACTTGTTTGTGGCGTAATAATAATGCTCTCATTTATTTTTATAATACGCAAATTTATAACTATATGTTAAACAGTGAAAAAACTTGTTAAAATTTTTTTTTGAATGAAAATAATTTATAATTTTAATTTTCAGAACCGAAGGAATTACATCTGATAAAAAATTCATTTTCAACATTTTCTGTTGATGGTCTTTCTATCTTGTAATGGATGATTGAGAATCGTTTATATCATTTTTACACAACCCGATAATCTAATATTTGTATGAAATCTCAAAACAAGTACAGAAAATTTCAGCTTCATCAAAAAAATATTGAGGCTCTCGAGAAAGAAAATTCACGTTTCAGAAGAGTGTATTCTGAATACGAAAATATTTCCGATGATATTTGGAATTTAGAGAATTCAGAAGGAAATTCTGTTACCGATGATTTTCTTGAAGCAATCAATTTACAGGCTTCTTATCTTGAAGAGGAAATCAACGACTGGCTTGTACAATTCAATCACAACAATACTCAGGCTTAAAAACTGAACTTAATCATAAATACTTACTCCGAACCCTGTTTCTAAAGTTTAATAAAGATAAATTTCATAATTTAGCCCTCTTAAAAAAACAGAATATGGTTGCGATTGTTGATGGAGGCTCCACCAAGTGCGATTGGGTTATTTTAGACGATTTCAATAAAATCTTCCTTAAAACAGAAACAATAGGCTTCAATCCCAATAATATTGCTGCAGATCTCATTGTTCCGGAGATCGAAAAAAATATTAACTTATGCTCTGTAAGAAATTCTATTACAAAAATTTTTTTCTACGGATCTGGTTGTGGTGTGGCAGAAAATTGTGCAACGATTGAAAGGGAACTGAGAAAATTCTTTCACAAAGCAGAAAATCTTATTGTTAAGGAAGATCTTACCGCAGCAGCCTATGCAGCTTACAGAGGCAACCCTGCTATTGTCTGTATTCTGGGCACGGGTTCTAATTCTTGTTTTTTTGATGGGAAGAAAGTGAAAATAAAACTTCCTTCACTGGGTTTTCTCATGGGTGATGAAGGTAGCGGAAGTGCGATAGGAAAACAGGTGGTAAGAAGGTTTTTTATGCAGAAACTTCCTTCCGATTTACATTCTGAGTTCGAAAATACCTATCATTTAACCATAGAAGAAGCCTTGAAAAATATGTACCACGGTTCTAGACCCAACGCATATTTGGCAGATTTCAATAAATTTGTGGTAGAAAGAAAAGAACATCCTTATTTCAGACAGATGATTTTAGAAGAAATGAAGAATTTTTTCGATTATCATGTGCTTTCTTATGAAGAATCGCAAACTGCGGAAATCAATTTTATAGGATCTATCGCCTATTATTACGAAGATATTTTACGTTCTGCAGCATCAGAACTTCATCTTAATGTGGGACAAATTGTTCAGAAGCCTATCGAAAGTCTTGTGAATTACCACATACAATATATACTTTAAAAAAAGAAAAAATTTATGGCAAGCAAAAACAATCGCGACGAAGCAAAATTTAATCAGGCAGCGTTAGATTATCATAAAGCAGAACCAAAAGGTAAGATAGAGGTTATTCCTTCCAAACCCCATTCATCACAAAGAGATTTATCTTTGGCATATTCTCCGGGTGTGGCTGTACCTTGTATGGAAATCCACGATAAGCCGGAAACAGTATATGATTATACTGGAAAAGGCAATTTGGTGGCAGTTATTTCTAACGGAACAGCTGTTTTAGGGTTGGGAGACATCGGTGCGGAAGCTTCAAAGCCCGTAATGGAAGGAAAAGGACTTCTATTTAAAATTTTTGCAGATATCAACGTTTTCGATATTGAAATCAACGAAAAAGATCCAGATAAATTTATACAGATTGTTAAAGGTATTGCTCCCACTTTCGGAGGAATCAACCTAGAAGATATTAAAGCACCAGAAGCTTTTTATATAGAACAAAAATTGAAGGAGGAATTAGATATTCCTTTAATGCACGACGACCAGCACGGTACCGCTATTATTTCTGCAGCGGCACTCATTAATGCACTTCAGATTGCCAATAAAAAAATTGAAGAAGTAAAAATGGTGGTAAATGGAGCAGGAGCTGCAGCCATTGCTTGTACTAATCTTTATATTTCTTTAGGTCTGAAAAGAGAGAATGTTTTAATGTGCGATAGCAAAGGAGTTATTAATCATAAAAGAGAAAACCTTACGCCAGAGAAAATAGATTTTATTGCTCAGACAGATATCGATACTCTTGAAGAAGCCTTAAAAGGTTCCGATGTTTTTATTGGCTTGTCTAAAGGAAATATCATGACGGCTGAAATGATCAGCAGTATGAACGAAAATCCTATCGTCTTTGCATTGGCAAATCCGGATCCGGAAATTTCTTACGATTTGGCTGTTGCTACAAGAAAAGACGTTATTATGGCAACGGGAAGAAGCGATTTTCCTAATCAGGTAAACAATGTTTTAGGTTTTCCTTATATTTTCCGTGGAGCTTTGGACGTTCAGTCAAGAGGAATTAACGAAGAAATGAAGCTTGCCGCTGTTCATGCCATTGCCGATTTGGCAAAAGAGCCTGTTCCGGAAGCGGTTGTTTTAGCTTATAATTTAAAGAATTTACAATTCGGTAGAGAATATTTTATTCCGAAACCGTTTGATAACCGATTGATTACCAAAGTTTCTAGTGCAGTTGCCAAAGCAGCGATAGAAAGTGGGGTTGCAAGAAAAACAATTTCCGATTTCGACGAGTACGAAAACCAGCTTCTCGACAGAATGGGCAGAGATGAAAAGCTGATTAGAATGATGCAGAACCGCGCTAAAGCAAATCCTAAGAGAATTACTTTAGGGAATGCCGAGGAATACAATGTACTGAAAGCTGCTCAGATATTATACGAAGAAGGAATTGCACATCCTATTCTTATGGGTGACAAAAAATATATCAAGAAGCAGATGGAGCGTTTCGGAATTCAGTTAGATTTACCAATTGTAGATCCAAGCGATGATGACCAAAAAGAAAACCGTAAAAAGTACAGAGAAACTCTTTGGAAGCTTCGTCAGAGAAAAGGAATGAACGAATACAAAGCAAAAAGATTTGTACGCCAAAGAGATTATTTCGGACCTTTAATGCTAAAACATGGTGATACAGACGGTTTAATTGTAGGTTTTTCTAAAAATTATACTTCTGTTCTTCGTCCTGTTCTGGAAATTATAGAAAAAGATAAAGGAGTAGATAAAGTGGCTGCGATGATGATGATTTTATCTGAAAAGAAACCTATTTTCTTTGCCGATACTTCCATCAATCAAAATCCTACGGCTGAAGATTTGGTAAACATCGCTAAAATGGCAGAGTTTACAGTAAAATCTTTTGCCATAGAACCAAGAATTGCTATGCTTGGATTCGAAAATTTTGCTGCGATCTCCGAAACTTCTAAAAAAGTGGCGAAAGCAGTAAGTATGCTTCACGAAAAATATCCTAAAATGATTGTTGATGGAGAAATTCAGCCGGATTTTGCTATGAACGCAGATCATTTAAGCGATTATCCGTTTTCTAAATTAGGACAAACTCCTGCAAATACATTTATATTTCCTAACCTGGAATCTGCAAACCTTTCTTACAAAATTATAAGAGGAATGAAGGTTGCTCAGGTTATCGGACCTATTTTGATGGGATTGAAACAGCCTGTACATGTTTTACAGATGCGTTCTAGTGTAGATGAAATCGTAAATTTGGCAACAGTAGCAGTTTTGGATGCTCAGAGAAGAGAAGCTAAAAAATAATTATTTAAAATTTAAATCATAAAAAAATCCGCTTCATTTTATACTGAAGCGGATTTTTTATAAAGAATCTGAAAGGATTATCTTTCAAATATTATTTCACCATTCTAATCTCAACGGCAACGAAGCCTTTAGGAGATTTTTCTTTTTCAAAAGAAACTTTGTTTCCTTTTTTAATAGGTTCCATGCAGTTATTGCTGTGGAAAAATACATTTTCCTTAGAACCGTCTTCTGTAATAAAACCATAACCTTTTTCGCTAAAAAATGTTACAATTCCTGTTTTAACTGTTTCTTCAGCCTCAATAGGAGCTGCTCCAAGCTGAATGTTGTTGATGTCGAAATCCTCATCATTATTCTTGTCTGGTGGAGTGCTGGTTAGCTGACCGTTTGCATCCACATACATAATCATGTCATCAAGGCTTTTGCCTTTATTGTTGCTTGTTTTACGCTCTTCTCTTTTCTGAGCTTTTTCTTTTGCTTTCTGTAATTTTTTCTTAAAATTTTCTTTTTTAGAGAAAGAATCCGCCATATATATGTAAAAATTTATTTGTTACGTGCTGTTGTTAAAGATAAAACTCCTCTTTGAAGTCTACCTGCTCTACCCAAAAACATTTTCCGATTAAATCCGAAAGGTAGACTATTGTTTTTCAGTAATGGATAAAAGATTGCCCGCACAAGTATTTTAATGATAAACGGAGGCATCTGAAATGTGAAACTGAGAGAAAAATAATTATTTTGAACTTTACTTGGATGTAAAAGCTGAAAACCTTTCTATTAATTGCTTCTGCAAATATACAACAAATATTATTGTAAATAGATGTTGTGTTAATATTTTAGTTTTCAATAACTTATGTTTCGTGTCAGAAAGCTCTTAATATTTTTGAATTTTATAATGAATATACAAGACAGCAGCTTCTTTAAAATTCGGATGAAAGAAGTCTTTTATACTCAAATAAAATTTCCAGAATCTAACAAAAAATCCCCCGAAAATTCGAGGGATTAATATATTTAAAGAAAATATTAAGCTTGTTGTTCCGGCTTATCTTTTCCTTCAGTATTTGGTTTTCCTTCCGGTCTTGGACCTCTTTGTTCACCTTCTTTTTTCTCTGGTCTTGGCGGTCTTGGCAACAAAACTTTTCTTGAAAGTTTCATTTTCTTACGGTCATCATAACCCATAAATTTAACCTCAACCTCGTCACCTTCTTTGTAAGGAACTTTATCAAGTCTAGCCCACTCGATTTCAGAAATGTGAAGAAGACCTTCAGTACCTTTAGCAATCGCTACGAAAGCTCCGAAATCCATTACTTTCACTACTTTACCTTGGTAAACTTCGCCTACAACAGGGACAAAAGTGATTTCGTTGATTTTCGCAATCGCCTCGTTTATTTTCTCTCTGCTCACACCAGAAATCTCGATTCTTCCGATTTCTCCAATTTCTTCGATAGCAATAACAGTGTCCGTATCTTTCTGCATTTGCTGAATGATTTTTCCACCAGGTCCGATTACAGCTCCAATGAAATCTTTAGGGATTTCCATCATTACCATTTTCGGAGCGTGAGGTTTCACATCTTCTCTTGGTTCAGCAATAGTTTCGGTGATTTTGTTCAGGATATGAAGTCTTCCTTCTTTAGCTTGTAAAAGTGCCTTCTCCATAATGTCCATAGAAAGTCCCTGGATTTTGATATCCATTTGGCAAGCAGTAATTCCGTCTGCAGTTCCCGTCACTTTGAAGTCCATGTCACCCAAGTGATCTTCGTCTCCTAAGATATCAGAAAGTACCGTGAATTTACCAGATTTTACGTCTGTAACCAATCCCATTGCAATACCTGAAACTGGTTTTTTGATTTGAACTCCTGCATCCATCAAAGCTAAAGTTCCTGCACAGACAGTCGCCATAGAAGATGATCCGTTCGATTCTAAAATATCAGAAACTACACGGATGGTATAAGGATTTTCTTCAGGAATCATATTTGCCAAAGCTCTTTGAGCAAGGTTTCCATGTCCTACTTCTCTTCTTGAAGTTCCTCTCAAAGGACGAGCTTCACCTGTAGAGAATGGAGGGAAGTTATAATGAAGGAAAAATCTTTCGTCATAATTTACCATAACACTGTCCACCATATTCGCATCTTTCACAGAACCTAAAGTTACAGCTGTTAAAGACTGAGTTTCTCCTCTTGTGAAGATTGCAGAACCGTGAGCTCCCGGTAAATAATCTATTTCGCTCCAGATTGGACGAATCGTTTGAGGATCACGACCATCAAGTCTAATTTTGTCATTCAAAATCATCTGACGCATCGCTTCTTTTTCCACATCGTGGTAATATACTTTTACGAAAGGCGTTACTCTTTCCAGTTCTTCTGGATTTTCCACGTATTGAGCTAAAAACTCATCACGTACCGCTTTGAATTTTTCGCCTCTTTCTTCTTTGCTGGAAGGGGTTTTTGCTACTTCGTAAACTTTATCATAGGTTTCTTTCCAAACTTTTTCACGGATCGCTTCATCGTGAGTTTCGTGGTTGTATTCTCTTTTAGGTAAAGATTTTCCAACTTTTGCAGCCAATCTTTCCTGAGCTTCTACCTGTTTTTTAATTTCTTCGTGAGCAAAAGTAATCGCTTCAAGCATTTCTGCTTCCGTAATTTCTTTCATCTCACCTTCTACCATTACGATAGAATCTTTAGTTGCTCCAACCATAATATCAAGGTCAGATTTTGCAAGATCTTCAAATTTTGGATTGATAGAAAGTTTTCCATCAATTCTTACCACTCTCACTTCAGACATTGGTCCGTTGAAAGGGATATCTGTAATGGCGATTGCCGAAGATGCTGCAAGACCCGCCAAATCATCAGGAATCGACTGTCCGTCATAAGAGATCAACGAGATCATCACCTGAACTTCCGCATGGAAATCTTCCGGGAACAATGGTCTCAAAACTCTGTCTACCAAACGCATCGTCAGGATTTCCTGGTCAGATGGTCTAGCTTCTCTTCTGAAAAAGTTTCCGGGGATTTTACCGCCTGCATAGAATTTTTCTCTGTAATCTACTGTTAAAGGTAAAAAATCGACACCAGGATTGGCTTCTTTGTTGGCTACAACGGTTGCTAAAAGCATTGTTCCGCCCATTTTTACGACTACAGATCCATCGGCTTGTTTTGCTAATTTCCCTGTTTCAATTGTGATTTCTCTGCCGTCTGCAAGAGTAATCAGCTCTGTAATTGCTTGAGGTACACTCATAAATTTGTTTGTGATGCACTCCGTATTGAGTGCTTTTAAATTAATTATTTCGTCTAAATTTCGTCTGCAAATTTAGTGTTTTTGTTTTAAATGAAATGATGTATCTTATTTAGGCTGAATTTTATCATTTTTTCTTCATCTTTTAAGAGTTTTTCTTGTTGAAAATCCTGTACCCAACTCTCCATTCGATGTAGTCTGCTTTGTGAAAGAGATACGAACGCAAACCAATTCCTATAAGCAGATTCTTTCCTATAGTATATTGAAAGCCAAGTCTTTGGTAAAACATGGTTTTGTCATATCTTTTATCAATAGATTTTTTGAAAAGATAAAATCCCGGTTGTACAAGAATTGCAAATCTTGAGACAGTGAGACGGTAGGACGGGATAATATTGAGTAAAAGCTGATCGTTTTTAAATCTTTTTGTTACCTGAATTGCTCCCGTTTCATCCTGATAAAATTTATGGTTATAGTCTGCATCATACATGAGTCCAACTCCCAAACCCAATGAAGATTTATAACTTATTTGTCTATGATAAATAGTTTCTATTCCCCAGTTTTGATAATATCTGCCTTTAAATTTCTGAATCATATCCACATCAGATTCTTTAAATCCGGAATCTACACCGTAAAAAATAGAATGTCTTACCGCTCCGAAAGCATTTACATCGAGTGTAGAATATTTATCAAAAGAGGTTAAAGAATCTTTTGGAGCAAATTTTCTTTCCTCGAAATGATAGGTTAAAGATAATTTTGTAGATAAGGTATTCATTCCTTTGTTGGGGAGTTTAAGAGCTCCATTTGAAAAATGATTGAAATTTAAACCTAGTCCTAAGTCAAAATGTTTTCCTAAATAATAGGTGTAATTAGCTCCTAAATTAATGTAAACACTTACAGACGAGCCAAATGTTTGATTTTTATAACCTTTCTCCAAATCATAGGGTGTCCAATTGAATGCAAAACCGCCGCTGGTTTCATAGTTCCAGGAATGAGTAGGGGTTTCTTTAATAACACCGCCAAAAGTCCCGTAGATGGCAAATGGTTTTCCCATTTCACTGTTTTTCAAAAAATCGAAAGCTACAATTCCTCCTCCGTAATAAGGTCTGCCAAATCTTCTGTGCCATTCTTTGCTTCCGTCTGTTTGTACTTTCAGTTCTGCGGAAGCTCCAATAAATTCTTTCTGTTTGAGTTTTTTAAGATAATCGTTAGTGTCTAAAAATTTTCCTAATTGCAGACTTACAGAAGTTTGCAAATTGGATTTTGAAATTGTATCTGATTCCTGAGCATTGCAAAATCCTGAAATTAAAATGAAGATATAGAGATAAAACTGTTTCAAGTCAGTAGATTAAAGTTTTAGGAAAACAAATTTAAACGATTTCTTTAAAGATTAGTAAATTTTAGATGAGGTTTTGTGGTATTAAAAGAAAAAAGCAACCTCTTTCGAAGTTGCTTCATTTTTAAAATCTTTTCAGATTATTTTCTTAGACCAAGTTCAGCAATAATTGCTCTGTATCTTGTAATATCTTTTTTCTTAAGATAATCTAATAAGCTTTTTCTTTTACCTACTAATTTTACCAAAGATCTTTCAGTATTGAAATCGTGACGATTTGCCTTCAAATGCTGAGATAAGTGGTTAATTCTGTAAGTAAATAGAGCTACCTGTCCTTCAGCGCTCCCTGTGTCTTGTGCAGATTTTCCGTGTTTTGCGAAGATTTCTGCTTTTTTTTCTGATGTTAAGTACATTCCAATATTGTTTAATGATTATTATGTAACGGCTGCAAAAGTACAACTTTTTTTTATGTGCGACAATACTTGGGCAAATGTCCATGTAATTATTTAAAAAAATATGTTTAAAAAAAGTAATCATTAAATTATGTTACGTCACTAAAAGACAGTAATTTTACATCTTGAATAGAGATGAAAAAAATATTATTTTTTACAGCAGTTGTCACTGTTTTTATGGGCATTGTGAATTCTGCAACAGCACAGAAAATTTCTGCTCAGAGCGAAGAAACAAATATTTTGTACTTTAATCCGGAGGTTGAGCCAGATATTGAGGAGATAAAAGAGCCTACTAATAATGCTTTTTTTACCACTGTGTCCGATAAGATGAGTACTGTCCGCAAGAATAGAATGATGCGTTCCGAAACTAATATTCCTTACGAAAATATAGATCCGCAAACTATTTCCGAATACTGTAAAAATAACGATGCCGATTTTGCCATTGTTCCCAAAGTAAAATATTTTAAAGTAGGTCTTGGTAAATATGTGTTTTCTAATCAGGTTATTGTAAGCATGAAACTTTTTGATGCGCAGGGGAATTTTATTGTTTCTTCCGATTATGATACGTATCGTAAAAATATGAGACTTTTAGGTTCGGCTGAAAACTCCATAAAAATTGGAACAAATGGTGCTTTAAAAAGCATTCTGAAGCAACTGAAAAAAATGAGAAAATCCTCTGATACCGAATTTTAAATAAACCTTAAATTTCTCCTATCGTTCTCCCATTATAAAAATTTGAATTATTTTTGCAGAGCAAAAAAATATTCAGATTTTGAATTCTATTGACGAATTTATCTTTAATCCAGCCGACATTGCCGAAAGACTCAGCGAACTTCCTGCTGATGAAAGACTATTGGCATTTCTAAAGGTTCCTAAAGAATATAAAGCTGAAGTTTTTTCGCACCTCGATCCCGATTTTCAGGAAGAAACCATCCGAAGCATCGGCAGCGATGAGGTTTCTGAAATCCTCAATGCAATGACTCCTGATGACAGAACTGCTCTTTTTGAAGATTTTCCGGATGAACTCATTAAATATTCCATCAATCATCTGAACCCGCAGGAGAGAAGAATTGCACTTAAACTTTTAGGCTATAATTCCGACTCTATTGCACGTTTAATGACGCCTTATTACATTCAGATCAGAAAAGAATGGACGGTAAAAAGATGTCTTCAGCAAATAAAAAAAGTAGGGAAAAGAGTAGAAACCATTAATCATCTTTATGTTGTAGATGAAAGAAATCGTTTAATAGACGATCTTCAGCTTGGGAGTTTACTTTTGGTAGAAGAAGATACATTGGTTTCAGAACTTACCGATAATCATTTTGTGGCAATTACCACAACTACATCAAAGGAAGATGCAGTACAGTATTTTGAGAAATACGATAGAACAGCACTTCCCATCATTACCGAAGCAGGCGTTTTGGTAGGAATTGTTACTATTGATGATATTCTAGACCAGATTGAGCAACAAAATACCGAAGATATTCAGAAATTTGGGGGATTAGAAGCTTTAGATCTGCCCTATACCCAGACTTCTCTTCTTGAAATGATAAAAAAAAGAGCAACGTGGCTGGTTATCCTTTTCTTTTCTGAAATGCTTACCGCTTCTGCTATGGGATATTTTGAAGATGAAATTCAGAAAGCGGTGGTATTGGCTTTGTTTGTCCCGCTGATTATTTCCAGTGGCGGAAATTCCGGCTCTCAGGCTGCAACACTTATTATCAGGGCAATGGCGCTACAGGAAATTGGATTGAAAGACTGGTGGTACGTCATGAAAAAAGAGATTTTTACCGGTTTATTGCTTGGAGGGATTTTAGGAGTTATCGGTTTTTTCCGAATTATGCTCTGGCATGAGATTGGGCTTTTCAACTATGGGGTTTATTGGCCTTTCGTAGGGCTTAGTGTAGGAGTTTCTTTGGTGATGATTGTGCTTTGGGGAACACTTTCCGGTTCTATGATTCCTTTTGTCTTAAAAAAATTAAAACTCGATCCAGCAACGTCTTCCGCCCCATTCGTTGCTACTTTGGTGGATGTTACGGGACTTATTATTTATTTTACAGTAGCAGGAATTTTCTTAACGGGAAAACTTTTGTAATTTTAGGCAAAAGTCTAAACAATTATGAAAGTTATCTCTCTGGTACCTTCTATTACGGAGGCTTTATTCGATCTGGGTTTAACCGAAAATGAAGTAATCGGACGCACGAAATTCTGCATTCATCCTGCCGAAAAAGTGAAAAATGTTCAAATTATTGGCGGTACAAAAAATCTTAATATCAAAAGAATCAAAAATCTTCAACCTGATGTAATTCTTGCCAATAAGGAAGAAAATGTAAAAGATCAGGTAGAAGAATTAATGAAAGATTTTAAAGTAATCGTAAGCAATACAGAAACTCTTGAAGATAATTATTACCTTTTAAAAAATCTAGGCTTACTTTTTAATTTAGAAGAAAAAGCACAACTTTTTAACCTCAAGATTTACGAAATTTTCAATCAGGTAAAGTTAAAATGTAAAGTAAAAGCTGCTTATCTTATCTGGAAAAATCCTTACATGACGGTGGGTTCAGATACATTTATTCATCACGTTTTATCTGAATTTGGTTTTGATAATATTTTTAAAAACGACAAAAGATATCCGATAATTGAATTGGAAGATTTAAAGGAAGCAGAAGTTATCATGCTTTCTTCAGAGCCATTTCCGTTTAAAGAAAATCATATTTCGGAAATTAAGGAAATATACCCCGATAAAAAAATAATGATTGTAGATGGCGAGGCTTTTTCATGGTACGGAACTCATATTGCAAAGTGCGAAATGTATTTTAAAAATTTTATTGCTGAATTTAATTGAGTCTTAAATTCTTAAAGGTTTACTATCTTTGCAACTTAATTTTAAACTGTAAAAATAATGAACTCTTTTATTGAAGAACTGAAATGGCGTGGTCTTTTTGCCGATATGATGCCGGGAACGGATGAACAACTGGATAAAGAAATGACAACTGCCTATATCGGATTCGATCCTACTGCAGATTCTTTGCATATCGGAAGTCTTATTCAGATTAAAATTCTTGCTCATTTTCAGCAGCACGGGCATAAACCTATTGCATTGGTGGGTGGTGCAACCGGTATGATTGGCGATCCTTCTGGGAAATCTGCCGAGAGAAATCTTCTGGATGAAGAAACTCTTCTTCATTATGTAGACTGTCTTCAAAACCAGCTTTCGAGATTCTTAAATTTTGAAGGAAATGAAAATAACAAGGCAGAATTGGTGAACAATTACGATTGGATGAAAAAGATTTCTTTCCTGGATTTTGCTAAAAATGTTGGGAAAAATATCACCGTAAATTACATGATGGCAAAAGATTCTGTAAAGAAAAGATTTTCTGGAGAAGCCGGAGCTGAAGGAATGAGTTTTACGGAGTTTACCTATCAGTTAATTCAAGGGTACGATTTTTTACACTTGTATCAGAACAATAATGTTAAGCTTCAGATGGGAGGTTCAGACCAATGGGGGAATATTACCACAGGAACCGAGCTTATCCGTAGAAAAGCTCAGGGCGAAGCTTTCGCGTTAACAGTTCCTTTAATCACAAAAGCAGACGGTTCTAAGTTTGGTAAATCTGAAAGTGGAGAAAATTACTGGCTCGATAAAAAGAAAACTTCTCCGTATAAATTTTATCAATTTTGGCTGAATGCTACCGATACAGATGCAGAAAGATTTATAAAATTCTATACATTTCTACCAAAAGATGAGATTGAAACTTTAATAAACGAACACCAGACTGCTCCACACGAAAGAAAACTTCAGAAGAAACTTGCAGAAGAAGTTACCGTTTGGGTTCATGGCAGAGAAGAGTACGAAAGAGCAGTAAAAGCCTCAGAAATTCTTTTCGGAAAATCTACTGCGGAAGATTTGGTTAGTCTTAATGAAGATATTTTCTTGGAAATTTTTGAAGGTGTCCCGCAAAAAGAAATCAATAAAAATGAAGTTTTAGGATGTAATATTATAGATTTACTTTCAGAAAAAACCAATTTCCTTAAATCTAAAAGCGAAGCACAAAGAGAAATGAAAGGAAATGCAATCTCTGTGAACAAAGAAAAAGTAAATGATGAATTTGTTGCCCACGAAAGCGATCTTATTGATGGTAAATTTTTATTGTTGCAGAAAGGGAAGAAAAACTATTTTATTGTAAAAGCTATTTAATTATCTGTTTTACAATATGATAATAAATGAAAAAAACCGCCCAAAGGCGGTTTTTTGATTGTATAAAATTATTTTTTTATAGTTCTAAGAAACTGTGTGCTACGGAAGCACTTTTTTCACCAGTACCTGTTACCGTAACTTTTTTGGCAACTTCACCATCTACATAAATTATAACAGTAAGCGATGCATCTGGATGCAAAAGTGTTGCGTTAGCTGAAAAATTCAACTGCGACTGGCTTGAATTAACAAAGAAGTCTCCGCTTGTCCAAGTAAGACCTATCGGATCGAATATTGTTTCCTGTTTAGTTCCTACCTGAGTCACAACGCTTTTAAAAAGCATAATTGGAGGAGTTGGAGCAGTGGTTCCACCAGGAACTATTTTTGCTTCAAACTGCACTAAGTGATCCTGATACTCATCTTCTTTATCATCTTTACAAGAATTAAATACAGTAGCTAGAGATAGTAATAAAACTGCTAAAAATGAAAGTTTAAATAAATTTTTTGCGTTGTAAAATTTCTTCATTTCTCCAAATAGATTTTTAATGTTTCAAATATAGGTTTTTTATCAATATAAAAATAATTTTTATGAAAAATTTCCAACAATGATTTCTAATTAATATTAAATCAATAAAAGTTTTTTCATTTGATAATTTGTCTGCGAACAGCATGCGATAAAAATTTGTAAGTCAAAATGTAATTATATTTATATTTGCTGTATGAATTTGAATTACATTGTACGAGAACCGGAAAATATCACTTCCAGTACTCCCATTTTATTTATGCTTCATGGGTACGGCAGTAATGAGGAGGATCTTTTCAGTTTTAGGGAAAATCTTCCGGAAGATTGGATTATCGTAAGCTTCAGAGCGCCAAAAACTACAGAATTTGAAGGTTTTTCATGGTATGATATAGATTTTAATAATCCTGAACGTTTTGTAGATGTTGATCAGGCTAATGAATCGCTTCAGGCAGTTCTAGAACATATATTATCAATAGTTAATAAGTATGGTCTTACTGATGGCAAAACACATCTTTGCGGTTTTAGCCAAGGAGGTATTTTATGTTATGCTTTAGCCTTGAAGTATCCCGAACTTTTTAATCGTGTAGCTTGTCTCAGTTCTTATCCGGAAGAAAAACTGTTAACGGATATTGTAAAGGATAAAAAGAAGTTGGCAAATTTAAGATTTTTCATTTCTCATGGTACGGATGATGCTATTATTCCTTTAGAATGGGGTAGAAAGGCTGCAGATCTTTTGTATGATCTCAGTTGTTATTTTTCTTTTAGAGAATATATGAGCGGTCATGGAGTCAATCAGAAAAATTATATAGATCTGATGGATTTTTTTTCAAAATAAATTTACAAAGCATTCTTAATAAGGATGCTTTACTTTTTTATTGGAAATAATTTACTAATTTCATCGAAGAGAAGTAAGAAAGGTTGTTGGAAGATTGATGATTTTTGAAATATTTTAATTGATTCAATCTCCATTAAACTTTCGTTATCTGAAATGGAATAAATTTTACTTCTTAAAATATTAATTTATTATATGACTATGGAAGCTGAAGAATCAACATTAGATAAAATAAGAAACCGTCCGAGATTTAAAATGCTTACTCATCTTACCAAAGAAGAGTATGCCGAAAATCTTAAAAAGTATCTGGAAAATCATAAAGATGAATTTCGTGGAAACATCAATAAAGAAGTGGCAACCATTACGGTTTTTGCAGAGGATGATAATTACTGGAAACCGTGTCTTTCCCTCCGAACAGAAAAGGATGAAGGTGTCACTGTTGTAAGAGGGGTTTTTGGACCAAGTTCCGCAGTATGGACTTTCTTTATGTTTATGTATTTTCTTTTTTCTATTCTATGGATGACTTTTTTTACCATGCATTATGTGGAATCTCAAATCAGTAGTGATGAATTTCCTTGGGCGTTAAATGCTTCTTTTGCAATGATAATAGGTATTGCTGCAACGTATGCTGCAGCAAGATTCGGACAGTATAAAGCTAAAAATGAAATGACGAAACTCAGGAGATTTGCCGAAGAATCTACTTTGAAGTTCGAAAAATAATTAGTTTTCTGTAGATGTTGTTTCCTTTAAAGCAGCTTCTGAAGCTTTTGCTGTTTTAATGGAATCTGCAACTTTTTCTCTGTTCGTTTGTTCAGAAATCATTTTTTCTACATGTGGCTGAATAATTCTATTCATTTCTTCCACAGAAATATTGTTGGCATTGGGATCTTCCAATAGTTTTCTCCACGGTTTTCTTTTTCCCCAAGGATAATCTCCAAATACAATTACCGGAGTTCCTTTTGCTTTCGTAGTAGCTCCGCCAGGATTAAGAATCCATGTATCTGCATAACTGTAAAGCCATATAGCATCTTTCATTAAAAGCCTAAGACAAGAGTGTGATGCAGGATATCCCGGAAGATCATATTGATGCCATCCAATTCCGTGGGTATTATGAATATTAAAATTATAAGGTAATTTCCACTCGCTCTTCACCGTAGAAATAGCAAGTTTCTTTTTCCAGTTCGCAAACATTAAACCTCTGTCTGTTTGAGCCGTTTTTTTTCCCATACTTGTAGGTCCCCATTTTACGAGAGTACCATTAGAATATACTGCGTATGCCTGAATTGGATAAGAAAAAATAACAAACTTTTTCACATCAGTCAATATATCAAGTTGTAGTGGAAAAGGCGAATAAGCCATTAAAGTAGTATCTATTTTTGCAGGAACAACGAGAGTGTCGGAGTTCCATTTGCTTTTAGAATCTAATCTGTTTAAAGCTAAAATAGCATAACGCTCTCTTTCGCTGTATTTTTTGCTGAAAATAGCATATAAGGAATCTCTTTTTTTAGAATCTTTCGGTATAGCGAATGCGTTATAAAAACCATTTTCCTGAATCATTGGGGCTGCAGATTCTTTTACAGGATTTGTTTTAATAGAATCAGGATGAGGCTCACTTTGCGAAATTGCTTCAGAAGCAGATGGTTTTTGATTTTCTGAATTAACCGATTCTTCTTTTTTACATGAAAAAACAAATAATGTAAAAAGTAAAAAGTAAAATGACTTAATAATTGTTTTTTTTGTCATAGAAATTTAAAATAATTCATTTGAGTTAGAAATTTTATTTGCAAAAATTAGACCTAATTAAAATTATACTAAGAATTTTTCACTTAACGAAGTTGAAAAATCTCGTTTGTATTTTTATGTTCTAAAATTTCTTTTAAAGATAGACAAAGTTTCGTCTTTTCATGTAATTATACAACAACTACAATTATAGTGTTTAATGTATATTTTTTGTGAATTTTAAAAATATATAAGGTTTTCAAAAGAATTGATTTGTGCATTTTTCTGTTTTTAGTTATTTGCAAAAAAAAACACCCTGAACAATCAGGGCGTTAATTTTGTGTTTGTGGAGTTGGAGGGATTCGAACCCTCGTCCAAACAAGCAATACATAAGATTTCTACATGCTTATTTTACTATTGGTTTTCGACTGAAAGCAGAGAGCAAACACCCAACTTCCAGCTTATCTTCTTAGGTTTTCGAGTTTTAGCCGAAGCGTCTAAAACCTTATTTCCGCATTCCTATATCTCAGAACCAAACGCCGCAGAACAGAGCATTTGTGAGATATCTTGCTTCCTTACTAAAATCTTCGGGAAAACGCTTGATCTACTATACTTCGATATTAAGCTGCAAGAGCGAACTCTTCGTTGCCAGTTAAAATTTTGTAGCAAGGGATTTAAGAGATCGCGCTACGGTTCTCTGCATGCTTACTTATCCATTGGTCTTGCTGTCGAAACCAGTCAACCCCATAAAAAAGTGAACAAATATATAACTTTTTTTATTACTGGATAGATATTATCGTTTTCATGACTAATTAAAAATAAACAGAGCGTCGGAATATTTTTCGACGCTCTGTTACTTAGTCTCTGTTTTTCAATAAAATCCAGCCTGACGTTTGTACTGGTTTTTTAGTTATTCGGTCTTCCCAAAAAAGTTTATACCAATAGGTTTCGGTAGGAAGAGGTCTTCCTAATTCCTTGCCGTTCCAAATAGGTGTAGCAGAAGAAATTTTAAAAATATTTTTTCCGTATCGATCAAAAATTCCACCTTCAAATTTTCCGTACTTACTAATTTCACTAAAATCGATTACATCATTTTTTCCATCTGCATTTGGGGTTATCACATTATTCATCG
Organism: Chryseobacterium oryzae; assembly: GCF_022811665.1. Classification (NCBI taxonomy): domain Bacteria; kingdom Pseudomonadati; phylum Bacteroidota; class Flavobacteriia; order Flavobacteriales; family Weeksellaceae; genus Chryseobacterium; species Chryseobacterium oryzae. The sequence continues at coordinate 2,675,963 of NZ_CP094529.1, read as the reverse complement.
AAAAAGTATAGAATTCTGTAGAAGTTTCGCAATCAGCTCCTCTAAATCTAACTTTTACAGTATATAAATTGTTTCGGTACACACTGAAAACATTAGAGGATTGCCACGTTACACCATTATCAATAGAGTATTCTAAAGGCTGGGTCCCTGTTTTTTTAACATTGATTGTTATGGTCTTATTATCATAAATAATATCTGTAATCTCAGGAATTGGGATGTATTTGGCTAATGCGGTAAATGTTCTTGAGCATGCACCGTTATTTATTGTTACCGAATAAGTTCCTGCTGTCGAAGTGCTTATTGTCTGTGTTGTTTCTCCTGTACTCCAAAGATAAGTATAGTTTGGACCTGTTCCTGCATCTAAGATACCTTTGTCTCCTTTACAAAATTCAATATTCGAAATTGTGGAAACAATTTCAGGAACAACTGTTATAGTGATCGTGGCGGGAGATGAAGCGGCACAGCCATTGGATCCAACTCCCGTAACGCTGTAAACCGTTGTTGAGCTTGGGCTTACAACTTGTGTGTTCCCGGTTCCGGATAAGCCAGTCCAAGTGTATGTATTTGCTCCATTGGCTACGAGGGTAATGGTTTCGCCTTTGCAAATTTTTAACTTTGAAGTTGAAATTGTGATAATCGGAGGTGTTGTATTTTTAATCACATTTACCGATGCTTGCTTAATACATCCATTCGTTGTAGCACTGGTAATAGTAAGAGTATATGTTCCGGAATTAGAAACAACAGGGGTTAAAGTATTGGCTCCTGAAACAATAACTCCTCCTGTAGTTGCTGTCCACAAAAAAGTTGCTCCCGATTGATAAACCGAAGAGGTTGCATTTAGAGTTATCTGAGAAGTAGTACAATTAATTTCGCCCGGAGTATTAATATTTACTACAATTAGAGGATCCATTACAACATTTACGGCTTTGGTATATTGGCATCCATTAGCAGTGGTAACAGTAACGCTGTAATTTCCTCCTGTATTAACTGTTGTTGTGGCAGTTGTAGATCCATTAGACCAATTATATGTATTTCCCGTTCCGGCTGCTGTAGCTGTTAGTATTGTAGAGGTGCCTTCACAAAAAGTTAACTGTCCAGATATCTGAAGATTAGGATCTGCTTCTTGTACAATATTCACTGAAACTGGTTCACTAGTACAAGTTCCGTTATTATTGGTTAATGAATAAGTTCCGGGATTTGTTATAGTTATCGATTGCGATGTAGAGCCATTCGACCATAGATTTCCGGTAGGGAAATTAGAAGTAAGTATTACCGGTGTATTGTTGCAAATGGAATTCGCTGATTTGGTAATAACAACAATTGGTTTAATATTCACCATGAGCTGCAAAGAAGCAATCTTAGAACAAGATGTAGATTTTACAAGCACATAGATTGTATTGCTTCCCGAGGAATATGCCGCTGGATTTGCAATAGTATTATTATTTTGAGCCAATGCATCTGCCTGATTTAAGTAATATGAAAAACTTACTCCAGGTGTTGAACTAATACTTGTCTGAGCAGAAGTTAAATCAAATATACCAATTGGAGAATCAGAACAAATGTTCAAAGATGAGTTTTGAACTACAGGTACGTTACCCTGTACTACGGTTACAGTTTTTGTGTAATTGCAATTTGCGGGAGTTTTTACAACTACAGTATATGTTCCAGGTGTAGTTACTGTTATCGATGGTGTTGTAGCGGCATTAGACCATGTGTACGTATTTCCCGTGCCTGTTGAAGATGCTGTTAATAGCGTGTTGGGTGAGTCGCATAATACAAGATTTCCTGTAATTTGCACATTGGGATCAGCATCTGCTGTAATATTAACCGTAGCGGGCTGACTTGTGCATGTTCCACTGTTTGAAGTTAAGGTATAAGTTCCCGGTGAAGTAACAGTAATCGATTGGGTTGTTGCTCCTGTGGACCAAACATTTCCCGTTGCTTGGCTTGAAGTTAAAATAACGCTTCCTCCCAAACATATCTTCGATGAAGAAGCTGTTATGGTTGGCGTGCTTAATTGAGTAATATTAAGTTGAATTTGAGCGACTTTAGCACAAGTAGAAGTACTGATTCTCACATATACAACTCCGTTTCCAGATGAATAAGCTGTAGGATTAGAAATTGTATTTGAATTTCCTGCATTAGCATCCGATTGATTAAGGTAATATGAAAAATTTATTCCGGAGGTTGAACTCATTTGCGGTTGAGCTGCAGTAAGATCGAATATAGCTGAAGAACTGTTGGAACACATTGTTAAACTCGCGTTTTGAACCACCGGTACATTACCTTGTACTACGGTTACAGATTTTGTGTAACTGCAATTTGCGGGAGTTTTTACAATTACACTATATGTTCCAGGTGTAGTTACTGTTATGGAAGGTGTTGTAGCGCCATTAGACCAAGTGTATGTATTCCCGGTTCCTGTTGAAGAAGCTGTAAGAATTGTTGAAGTTGCTTCACATAAAGTTAAATTTCCCGAAATCTGAGGATTCGGATCGGTATCCTGTGTAATAACAACTGAAGCTTGCGGGCTTGTACAAATACCATTGCTTGAAGTTAAAGTATATGTTCCTGGAGAAGTTACATTAATAGATGGAGTGGTTGCACCTGTAGACCAAGTATTTCCGGTTGGGTTACTTGAGGTTAAAGTAATATTTCCTCCGGGGCATAGTTTTGTAGATGAAGCTGTTATAGAAGTAGTTAAACTCTTATCTTTAAAAATAATTGCATTAGTCTGCTTACAAGAATTTGCAGCAGTTATAGGGTTGTTGATGTCCTGATAACTAATAGTGTAATAGTAGGTTGTAGAAGTATTTACTGTTGTTGGTGCTGTTATAGGATTAGTTCCGGTTGCTGCATTGTTGGCACTATTGTAATAGTAAACTATAAAATTAGGATTGTTATTTAAAATTCCAGGAGTTAATGTGCTGAAATTAAATGTAGTATTGTTTCCGCAGATATTAATTTCTCTTGGAGAATTCGCATTAGGTCCGGGAGAGCCGGGCGGAATAAATGGATTGGGTGCCATCGCGGGGTTAGTGAAAGGGGATACGAAAGTTGCTGTTCCTCCCCAAGTTAAATTAAATGTATATACAGTTGTAGACCAGTTATCTACATATAAATAATAAGTCTGCCCTGCAACAACATCCATGTATTTACAGTACGGACTGGTACTTCCTGCGGCTGACGAAGTATTCGTATTGGTCATATTCATTCCCGTGCTGGTAAGCGCAGCCGAAGCATTACATCTTATCGGTGTTCCTCTGTTGTTGCAGGTGACATTCGGACCGTAAATTGCCCAGTCATAATCCACAGGACCTGTTGGAATTAAGTCAAAAGTAAGCGTTCCGCTGGTTGCAATAGTAAATTTGTACCAAACAGAATGGTTCTCGTATGAAAGGCATCCGCCAAGAGACTCATTGATATTTCCTATTCCCGATGGGGTGTAATTAATATTTGAATTCCCACAGACAGCAATTGCCGAAACACAGTCTTCCTGTGCGAAAATAAAAAGATTGAGTATGATGAATAAGGAAGAAAGTAGTTTTTTCATCATGGATATTGTTTTTGTTGATTGTTAAGGTATTGATTTTCTCTATGTATCTCTCTTCTGGTATGGAAATTAGAGAAATACATATAATATTTTCTGGTTGATTGTAAAGTCTTTAAATGTGAAAACACTTCAATACAGTGGAAGTTATTGTGTTTTTTTTCATGAAGTTTTTAGGTTTATTGGTTTGGTTTTTAGTATTTTAAAATAATTGCAAATCTAAATAAATTATAGAATATAAAATATAAAAATTACTTCATTTATTATCCCTCAAAATTAAGCTTTGCAAAGACTCTTGGAGTCTCTATTTGAGATTTGTAAATTTAATAACTGTTATTTTGTTGAAATAATATTTGCAGTTTCAAATTAATTTTTTATTTTTGCAATCCAAAATGAGATGTAATATATGTTAATAATTCCAGTAAAAGACGGAGAGTCTATCGACAGAGCTTTAAAAAAATATAAAAGAAAATTTGATAAAACTGGTACAGTTCGTCAGTTAAGAGCTAGACAACAGTTTATCAAGCCTTCAGTAACTTTAAGACAAGCTAGATTGAAAGCTGCTCACAAGCAAAGAAATCTTAGCAAAGAAGAACAGGCTTAAAATTTCTTTTTTCAAATTATACAATCACTTCTTAAATAATTTATTTAAGAAGTGATTTTTGTTTTATATTTACAGTATGCGAGATAAATTCTTAGATTATTTGCAGTTCGAGAAAAGATACTCTGTAAATACGGTTACAAGTTATGGTCGGGATTTGGATGATTTTATTTTGTTTAATCTCAGAACAGAATCATCAGACAATATTATTAAAGCAGATAAGAAAATCATCAGAAATTTTATTGTCGATCTTAATGAGAAAGGAGTTTCAAAACGTACTGTCAATAGAAAATTATCTACGCTTCGCAGTTTTTATGCCTTCCTTTTGAGGCTTGGTGAAATAGAAATTTCGCCTTTAGAAACCATCAATTCGTTAAAGTTTTATCCAGAAAAACAAATTCCTATTTCTCAGGATGAAATGAGTATGCTGAGTAATGATATTCTTTCTATTTCTAACTTGCTGGATGAGTGCATTATTGAGATGCTTTACCAGACCGGAATGAGAAAAGCAGAGCTTTGTGGCTTGAAATTTGAGAGTGTAGATCTATACAAAAACGAGTTGAAGATCATTGGAAAGGGTAACAAAGAACGGTATGTGCCAATTTCAGAAAAGCTGAGTAATCTCTTAAAGTCTTATCTACAAATAAGAAAGCCTAAGGAAGAATACCAAAGTTTATTTTTTGTAAACAGGCTGGGCAAAAAACTCACCGAAAAATTTGTTTATGTAGTGGTTAATAAGTATCTTAGTCTTGTTACTTCTAAAGAGAAAAAAAGTCCTCATATTTTAAGACACAGCTTCGCGACGCATGTTTTAGACAATGGGGCAGAGATATCAAAAGTAAAAGAAATATTGGGTCATTCAAGTCTTGCAAGCACACAAGTGTATACCAATGCCAATATTGAACAGTTGAAAAAAGTGTTTAATCAAGCTCATCCAAGAGCAAGTAAAAAAGAAGAATTATGAAGATTTCAGTACAAGCAATCGGCTTAACTCCACACGAACCGCTTGAGTCACATGTTGATAAAAAAGTAAGTAAACTTGATACATTTTATGATAAAATTATTGAGTGTAAAGTTTTCTTAAAAGTAGAAAACAATACAGATAAAGCCAATAAGACAACCGAGCTTATTTTGGTGGTTCCGGGAGAGGATATGGTAGTAAAAAAGACTAGTGCGAGTTTCGAAGAGAGCTTAGATCTATGTGTAGATACCGCTAAGAAACTGTTAATCAAGAAAAAAGAATTAGCTTCATAAAAAATGTAAAAAAACTTCATAAAAAGTTTGAGAATTCAAAAAATCCGTTCTATATTTGCACACGCAAAAAAGGAACAGCGATCTTTTGAATTCTTTTTTTTAAATTGCTTCCATAGCTCAGTTGGCCAGAGCACGTGATTTGTAATCTCGGGGTCGTGGGTTCGAATCCCTCTGGAAGCTCAATTTAATATATTATGTCTGGGGAGATTCCAGAGTGGCTAAATGGGACTGACTGTAACTCAGTTGCTTCGGCTTCGTAGGTTCGAATCCTGCTCTCCCCACATTTTATATTATTTAAAAGTTGCATAAATAAAGGAATTTTCCTAAATTTGCACAGCGTTACCAATAATTTTGGAAACAAAATTGCGGAAGTAGCTCAGTTGGTAGAGCGTCAGCCTTCCAAGCTGAATGTCGCGGGTTCGACCCCCGTCTTCCGCTCAAAAATCACATTTTAAAGTGTGATTTTTTTAACTACTGATGTAGCGTAGAGTAGAATTTCTCTTACAGCCTCAGTTCACAGTGTTAAATTGCTTCCATAGCTCAGTTGGCCAGAGCACGTGATTTGTAATCTCGGGGTCGTGGGTTCGAATCCCTCTGGAAGCTCAATTTAATATATTATGTCTGGGGAGATTCCAGAGTGGCTAAATGGGACTGACTGTAACTCAGTTGCTTCGGCTTCGTAGGTTCGAATCCTGCTCTCCCCACATTTTATATTATTTAAAAGTTGCATAAATAAAGGAATTTTCCTAAATTTGCACAGCGTTACCAATAATTTTGGAAACAAAATTGCGGAAGTAGCTCAGTTGGTAGAGCGTCAGCCTTCCAAGCTGAATGTCGCGGGTTCGACCCCCGTCTTCCGCTCAACAAAAATCACGCTAATTAGTGTGATTTTCTTGTTTTTGCCGACTTAGCTCAGCGGTAGAGTGCTTCCTTGGTAAGGAAGAGGTCACGGGTTCAAGTCCCGTAGTTGGCTCAATAATTAACATACTGATTTTCAGTATGTTTTTTTTGTTTATATCAAGTTAATTCTACAGCTTATTTTCAATATAATTTACTTAAAATATGCACAAAATATGTTTAAAATCATATATTTGTTCTGATATTTTTCAGACATTTTTAGATGAATATCAGCATTACGCTTGATTTTAGAAAACATATATGTCATTCATCAGATTTAAAATTTCGGAAATTCAATTTAAAATTCAGTAAATTCGTCATAAATAATTCATTCATGAATATTCTTTTACTGGAAGACGATTTAATTCTCTCCGCGGAACTGAGTAAGTTTTTAGAATCCAATAATTTCAATTGTGATAAAATTTATGATGGGGAAACTTTTCTTCGGCAGATAAAAAACAATTCTTACGATTTGTATTTACTGGATATTAATGTTCCCAAAATGAATGGGCTGGATGTTTGCCAAACCATTCGTTCGTTCGATAAAAATACGCCCATCATTATTATTTCGGCTTACGGAGATATTTCTGATAAGAAAGATGCTTTCACAAGACTTGCAGACGATTATCTGGTGAAGCCTTTTCAGTTTGAAGAATTGCTTTTACGCATTAATTCTTTATTAAGAAGAAAAGTTCCTTCCGAAAGTGTGGATGCCGATATTATAAGGATTGATGATTTGATAATTAATAAAACGGAGCAAAAAGTTTTCCGTTCAGGAAATGAGATTGCTTTAACATTAAAAGAATTTCAGCTTTTGGTATATCTTGCAGAAGCACAGGGCAGAACGGTTTCTAAGCAGCAAATTACAGAAAATGTTTGGGAACATAATTTTAATACCAATACCAATACAGTGGAGGTTTACATAAATTTTCTACGAAAAAAAATAGACAGAGAATATAAAGTAAAACTCATACATACACGTTCTGGATTTGGATATTACTTAAACCCGTTGTAAATGTCTTTAAAAAGAAAGATTGCACTTACGTTAAGTGTATCGTTTTCGTTGCTATTTGGGGTTGTACTTATTATTATTTATATATCTTTCAACGATTTCCGCAGGGAAGAATTCAAGGAAAGATTTGTAAGACGATTAGGATTTACTACCAATTTTATTTCGAAATCTAAAAATTTCGAACAAGAAGCCCCTATCTTTTTTAATGAAAATTCAGATAACTTTCTTTTAAATGAAACGATTCTTATTTTTAATGGTGATAAAGAGCTTATTTACAGTACCATAAAAGATCAGAAAGTAACCTGGGATAAGAATCTGCTTACAGAATTAGACCAGAAAAAAGATATTTACACCGAAGAATCTATTCCCGAAGTATATGCATCTCTGAAAAAAATAAATGGAGAAAATTATTATATTCTTACGAGTGCTTACGATACCAATGGGAAATCTAAACTGGAGTATCTTAAATATCTTTTAATTACTGCCTTTATAACATGTACCTTGCTTATCGGGTTCTTCTCATATTATTTTATGGGTAAATTTCTTCAGCCTTTGGAAGATTTGAATAAAGAAATTTCTGAAGTTACAGCTCATAAACTAACCACTCAAATCCCCGTAGAGCAGTCGAATGATGAAATAAGCATTTTAGCACAATCTTTTAATACCATGATTGTAAGACTGAATGATGTTTTTCAGTCGCAGAAAGATTTTACGGCAAGTGCTTCTCACGAAATTCGTACACCCATTACCAGAATGGCATTTCAGCTCGAAAATCTTATTAAATTTGGCGAGCATTCTCCGCAAACAGTTTCTTCTCTTAAACAGATGCTGAAAGATGTTTATCAGCTTTCCGATCTTACCAATTCTTTAATGCTGCTTACAAAATTCGATAAAGAAAATATACAGAGCATTTATGAAGAAGTACGAATAGATGAAGTTATTTTTGAGTCTTTCGAAACCGTTAAAAAAAGCTATTCAGAGCTTAAAATGGACTTCCTTATTTCTGAAAATAATGAAGAAAATGCTTTCTTAACCATTAATGGAGTTCCTTCTTTGCTCACCATCGTATTTATCAATTTGCTTAAAAATGCAGCCGTTTATTCGGACAATGCAGAAGCGAAAATTCTAATTACAGAAACAGATACTCAAATTTTTATTCAGGTAAATTCAGAAGGAAAGACAATTTCTAAAGAAGAACAGCCGAAACTTTTCGAAGCCTTTATGCGTGGAAATAATTCTCAGAATATTTCCGGTTCCGGCTTGGGTTTAAGAATTGTAAAAAGAATTTTAGAATATCACGGTGCAGATATTACTTACACTTCGCCTTCAGACAATCAAAACGAGTTCAGTATAGTTTTCAATAAGTAGTTTTATAATTGCTGCATTATCTTTTACTTTTCCAAAGAAACCTAATCATCAATGGTTCTTTATCTTAGAATTTAATATTTTTTTAAGGTTCATTTAAGTTGCTTTTAATCGTATAACGGCATTTTTGTCTCAAAATTTAGAGAAATGAACAAAATTGCAGGACTGTTGGTGGTGATATCTTCCTTGTTTTCAGCACAGCAGCAAATGTCACTTTTGGAGTGTGAAAATGCCTTTCAGCAAAACAATCTTCAGCTTTTGGCGGAACAGTACAGCATAAATATGGCAGATGCCGATGTTTTGCAGGCTAAAATATGGGAACTTCCCCAAATAAGTGGTTACATCAACGGATATAACCCTGAAGGAAAACGTTTTTTAAATGTTAATAAAGCAAAAGGACTGGAAGTGAGCCAGCTCATCTATATGGGAGGCAAAAAAAAGAATGAAATTGCCTTCGCAAAATCTAATAAAGAATTAGCACAGCTTCAGTTTTCTCAGCTTCTTGTAGAATTGCGTACACAGCTTCGTACGAATTATTATAATCTTTATTACGAAAAACTCAAACTTGAAAATATCAACAAGCAGCTTGGGTATATGAATGATTTGCTGAAAGCGTATAAAATTCAGTCTGCAAAAGGAAATGTTTCTCTGAAAGATGAGGTTCGGTTACAAAGTATTGTGATTCAGTTGAATAATGATAAAGTTGAAATCAATAAAAATATTCTTGAATTCGAACAGAACCTGAAAGTTCTTACCGGAATTTCTGAAGGTGTAGAACCCGAAATTTCGGAGAACGAAGCTAAAGAAATTCTTGCATCACAACCTTTCGGCAACGAAGAAGATCTTAAAAGAAAAGCGATAGAAAACAACGCAGATTATCTTTTTGGATTGAAACTGATTGAAAATTCTCAATTATATGCCTTATGGCAAAAATCTTTAAATGTTCCCGATCTTACTGTGGGAGCCGAATACGATCAGGCTTCAGGAACTTTTAACAATGAAATTAATTTAAAAGTAGCAATTCCTCTGCCTCTTTGGAAAAGCAACAGAGGCAATGTAGAGAAAGCCAAATATGCCATTAAGCAAAATCAAAAAAATGCCGAATTCCAAAAACTTGATTTGGAGACCAAAGTTCAGGCTGCATACCAAATGTGGAAAAACCAGTTCGACCAGCTTGCTGAAATAAAATCTACCGACTTGGATAATCTTGATCTGGTTTATAACGGAATGCTGAAAAATTTCAGAAACGGAAATGTGAGTCTTATAGAATTTACAGATTTTATGGAAAGCTACCGCCAGACAGCACTTCAGATTTATGACATGAAAAATGAACTGATTCAGGCTGCCGAAAAACTTAAGCAATTAGTGCAAACCAAAATTTTCTATTAATATTTAAAATTAAGACGTATTGCGTCTAAAATAATTATCTACAATGAAAAAAATAATGATATCCTTAATTTCAGCATTATTGTTATGGTCATGCTCAAAACCGGAAATTGCAAAAATGCCTGATCCAAAAGGTTTTGAACTCAGTAATACTATGTTGGAATCTATTTCTACCGCAAAAGTAGAAAAAAGCCAAATAGAAGATTTTTACAGTTTTTACGGAAAAATTGCCGCTGATGCCAATTCTTACATTGATGTTTATCCTTTGGTTGGAGGAAATGTGATGAGTGTAAATGTAGAGCTGGGAGATTATGTTAAAAAAGGACAGGTTTTGGCAACAATAAGAAGTACAGAATTGGCAGAAATCCAGAAAGATGTTAGCGATGCGAAAACAGATCTTGTAGTTGCTAAAAATAATGTTCGGGTTGCCAAAGAAATGTATGAAGGAAAGCTTACTACAGAACGAGAAGTTTTGGAAGCTAAAAGCCAGCTTCAGAAAGCACAGGATCAGTTGCAGAGAGCAAGCGCGGTAAGTACGGTTTATAATGTTAAAAATGGCAATATTTATAGCGTTTTAGCACCTATTAGCGGATATATTGTCCATAAAGACATCAATAAAGATATGCAGTTGAGAAGCGACCGGAGCGAAAATATTTTTGATGTTGCCAATACTACAAATGTTTGGGCAATCATGAATGTTAACGAATCGGATATAGATAAAATCAGTTTAGGAATGCCGGCTCAGGTATCTACACTTTCTTATCCCGATAAAATTTTTGATGGTAAAATTGATAAAATATTCAAAATTATAGATCCAAAAACCAATGCAATGCAGGCCAGAGTGGTATTGGATAATGCCAATGGTTTACTGATTCCCGACAGTAAGGCAACAATAAAAGTTTCAAAATCTGAAAATAAAATGGCACTTTCTATTCCGTCTAAGGCTGTTATTTTTGATGATGACCGAAATTACGTAGTTGTTTTTAAATCCAGAACAGATGTAAGAATCAAAGAAATTCAGGTTTTGAAACAGGCTGGAGATATCACCTATATTTCAGAGGGCGTTCAAGAAGGAGAAAATGTAATTACCAATAATCAGCTTTTAATTTACAGATCATTGAAAAATTAATATTTTACCAATTGTAATGCCTTTTTATATGGTTTTAATTAAATAATTCAGCTTAAAATTTCATTTTCTTTTTGATTTTTAATCATTAGATACAATTAATATCAGTTTTTAAAACAAAACTAAAATCTGATACCAAACATCTTTCAAATGAATAAGTTTATAAAAAATATCATCTCGTTTTCACTTAAAAATAAGGCTTTCACATTTATTTGGGTTGGTATTTTGGCGATCGCGGGATTCATAAGTTTCAAAAATATGCCCATTGAAGCTTTTCCGGATGTAACCAATACCCAAATTGTTATTATTACCCAATGGGAAGGCAGAAGTGCAGAGGAAGTGGAACGTTTTGTTACCACTCCCATAGAATTGGCGATGAGTCCGGTTCAGAAAAAAACCAGTGTGAGAAGCACAACAATGTTCGGACTTTCGATTGTGAAAATTCTTTTTGATGACGGCGTAGACGATACATTTGCCAGAAATATGGTGAATAACCAACTTCGAAATGTAAGTCTTCCGGAAGGTATAGATCCTGAAGTTCAGCCGCCTTATGGACCGACCGGAGAAATTTTCAGATATACCTTAGAAAGCAAAACAAAAGATTCTCGGGAGCTTTTAACGTTGCAAAACTGGGTGGTAGACCGAGCTCTTCGGGGAGTTCCCGGAGTAGCAGATATTAATGTTTTTGGAGGTCAGGAAAAAGTTTTTGAGTTGAGTACCGACCCGAGAGCATTGGATAAATATGGCTTAACACCTCTCGAAGTATATGAAGCTGTTACCAAAAGCAATCTGAATGTAGGTGGAGATATTATTGAGAAAAACGGACAGGCGTATGTAGTGAGAGGAATCGGGCTCGTGCAGTCTGCGGATGATATTGGCAATATTACTATTCATAACGATAACGGAAATCCTATTTTGGTAAAAAATGTGGCGGAAGTGCACGAAAGTTCTTTACCAAGAGTGGGACAAGCGGGACTTAATAAACATGAAGATACCGTAGAAGGTATCGTTGTAATGAGAAAAGGGGAGAACCCAAGAGAAGTTCTGGTTGGTGTGAAAGATAAGATAAAGGAGCTGAATGAAAAAATTCTTCCTAAAGATGTAAAAATGGTCACTTTTTACGATCGAGACAATCTTATGGACTTTACTACCGAAACGGTAATGCATAATTTGCTGGAAGGAATTGTTTTAGTAACCGTAATCGTGTTAATTTTTATGGCAGACTGGAGAACAACACTTATTGTTTCCATCATCATTCCTCTCTCTTTGCTTTTCGCTTTTTTATGCTTAAAAATGGCAGGGATGAGTGCCAATCTTTTATCTCTAGGAGCTGTAGATTTCGGGATTATTATTGATGGAGCGGTCGTCATGGTTGAAGGGATTTTTGTAATGCTCGATCATAAAGCTAAAAAATATGGTGAAGAAAGATTCAATAAATTAGCTAAAGCAGGTTGGATTAAGCAGACAGGAACAGGCTTAGGGAAAGCAATTTTCTTTTCGAAATTAATTATTATTACTTCGCTGATTCCCATTTTTTCGTTTCAGAAAGTGGAAGGTAAAATGTTTTCTCCATTAGCATTTACACTCGGTTTTGCATTAATGGGAGCCCTTATCTTTACCCTCACATTGGTTCCTGTACTTACTCATTTGCTTTTAAATAAAAACGTAAGGGAAAAAAATAATCCATTTGTTAATTTTTGGGATAGAATTGTTTTAAGAGGGTTTCAGTTTACATTCAAAAATAAAAAGCTCAGCTTAATGGTTGCAATTGGCTTTATGGTGGTAAGTCTTTTTTCTGCTAAATTTTTAGGAACTGAATTTTTACCGCAGCTTAATGAAGGCTCACTTTGGATTACTGCCGAAATGCCGATGAGTTCTTCATTAAAAGAATCTCTAAAAACAGCCGATATTTTGAAAAAAGATATTATGAGTGTTCCCGAAGTTACCGATGTTTTGTCTCAAACAGGACGAAGTAATGACGGAACCGATCCCAATGGATTTGGATTTGTACAGTTTGCCGTTAATTTGAAACCTAAAAACGAGTGGAAACGTAAAATTAATTACGAACAGCTCATTGAGGATATTGATAAAAAGCTAAGAAACTATCAGGGAATAACGTTCAATTATTCACAGCCCATTTCAGATAACGTTGCAGAAGCAGTTGCCGGTTTTAAAGCTGAAAACGGAATTAAAATATATGGTGATAATCTTCAGACATTAGATGAGTTGGCCGAAAAAGTTTTAAAATCAATAAAAAATGTAGATGGAGTACGAGATGCGGGAATTATTAAAAATATCGGTCAGCCAGAAGTAAATGTAGTTTGGGACAGAAATAAAATGGCGGCATACGGCGTGATGCCCGAAGATGCACAAACTGTTCTGGAGATGGCTTTTGGAGGAAAGACTGCTTCCGAAATGTATGACGGAGAAAGAAAATTTCCAATAAGACTGAGATATTCTGAAGAGTACAGAAAAGACGAAAATGATATTGCATCATTAATGATTCCGACACAGGACGGAACCATGATTCCCCTGAAAGAAGTTGCCAATATTGAGAAAAATAACGGGGCTGCTTTCATTTACCGCGATGATATCAAAAGATATATTGGAGTAAAATTTTCCATCCGAGATCGAGATTTGGGCGGGACAATTTCCGATGCGCAGAAAGAAGTTGATAAAATAACTTTACCAGAAGGATACAAAATTGGCTGGACGGGTCAGTTTGAAAACCAGCAAAGGGCAACAAAAAGACTTACTCAGGTGGTTCCAATAAGTATTTTGGGAATATTTTTTCTGTTGTTCATTCTTTTCGGGAACATGAAAGATTCTCTTTTGGTATTGGCAAACGTACCTTTTGCTCTCATAGGGGGAATTATCGCACTTCACATCACCCACATGAATTTTGGAATTTCTGCAGGTGTTGGAATGATTGCTTTACTCGGAATCTGCATACAGAATGGCGTAATTCTCATCACAGAGTTTCATCAGAATGTTAAAAATGGTCTGTCGCTGGACAATTCGATTTTAAATGGAGTGAAATCGCGTACGAGACCAGTTATTATGACTGCATTAATGGCATCCATAGGGCTTATGCCGGCGGCATTATCTACGGGAATTGGCTCAGAATCTCAAAAACCTTTGGCAATTGTAATTATTGGTGGGCTGATTACGGCTACGGTTCTTACCCTTCTTATTTTTCCTGTTATTTTCTGGATTTTTAACCGCAGCAAAAAATCTGAAATTATTTAGAATGATGAAATTAACTAATAAAAACTGGGTGCAGTTACATCCATTTCGCACCACTTTATAATAGGCCTGTTAGAATTATTTTTATTAAAACGTTTTTTATTATCGTTAAAATGAAGTTAATTAGAACATATAGTGAAGAAAATCATTACTGATTTTAGAACTGCAATTTTTTTTATCATATTTTTTGTTTAAATTTGCAGTTCTGTTTACAGAAATGATGAGGTTTGTAACTTTACTGGGTTTGAATATTAAACTTTTTTCGATAAAAAGATTTTGGTATATAAAAATTCATTATATTTGCACACCGAAAATTTGAATAAAACAATAAAATAAATAATTTAAATCATGGCAAAGGAAACGTTTAATCGTAACAAACCACACTTGAACATTGGTACTATTGGTCACGTTGACCATGGTAAAACTACACTTACTGCAGCTATTTCTGCTGTATTAGCTAGTAAGGGTCTTGCTGAGAAAAAAGACTTCTCTGCGATTGACTCTGCTCCAGAAGAAAAAGAAAGAGGTATCACTATTAATACTGCTCACATCGAGTACGAAACTGCTAACAGACACTATGCTCACGTTGACTGTCCAGGTCACGCGGATTACGTAAAGAACATGGTAACTGGTGCTGCTCAGATGGATGGAGCTATCTTAGTATGTGCTGCAACTGATGGACCAATGCCTCAAACTAGAGAGCACATCCTTCTTTGCCGTCAGGTAAACGTACCAAGAATCGTTGTTTTCATGAACAAAGTGGATATGGTGGATGATGCTGAGCTTTTAGAGCTTGTTGAATTAGAACTTAGAGATTTATTATCTACTTACGAATATGATGGAGATAACTCTCCAGTAATCCAAGGGTCTGCTCTTGGTGCTCTTACTGCAGCAACTGAAGGTAACTCTGATGATAAGTGGTTCAAAACTGTTGAAGAATTAATGGATGCAGTTGATACTTGGATCGAGCAGCCTGTAAGAGATCAGGATAAGCCATTCTTGATGCCAATTGAAGACGTATTCTCTATTACAGGTAGAGGTACTGTAGCAACAGGTAGAATCGAGGCTGGTGTTATCAATACTGGTGATCCAGTTGATATCGTTGGTATGGGTGATGAAAAATTAACTTCTACAATTACAGGGGTTGAGATGTTCAGAAAAATCCTAGACAGAGGTGAAGCTGGTGATAACGTAGGTCTATTGTTGAGAGGTATTGAAAAAACTGACATCAAGAGAGGTATGGTTATCGCTAAGAAAGATTCTGTTAAACCACACAAAAAATTCAAAGCTGAGGTTTATATCCTTTCTAAAGAAGAAGGTGGACGTCACACTCCATTCCACAACAAATACCGTCCTCAGTTCTATGTAAGAACTACTGACGTTACAGGTGAGATCTTCTTACCAGAAGGTGTAGAAATGGTAATGCCTGGTGATAACTTAACTATTACAGTAGAATTGTTACAACCAATCGCTCTTAACGAGGGTCTTAGATTCGCGATCAGAGAAGGTGGTAGAACAGTAGGTGCTGGTCAGGTTACTGAAATCATCGAGTAATTAATTAAAATACAAAAAGCTTCCGTAAGGAAAGTCTTACGGAAGCTTTTAATCTACGGGCATCGTCCAATGGTAGGATACCGGTCTCCAACACCGTTGATCAGGGTTCGAATCCTTGTGCCCGTGCAAATATAAATTATGAGTTCATTTGTCGATTTTTTAAAAGGTTCTTATAACGAATTCAGACATAAAGTTGAATGGCCAAAATGGGCAGATTTGCAGTCTTCTACAATCGTAGTAACTGTAGCTACTGTAATTTTGTCTCTTTTTACTTTCGGAGTTGATGAATTGTTTTCTAAAGCAATCAGCAACATTATAGGAATTTTGATCAACAGCTTCAACTAATAAAAGATATTTTCCATAATGAGCGAATTGAAATGGTATGTGCTGAAAGCGATCAGCGGACAGGAAAATAAAGTGAAAAACTATATTGAGACAGAAATCAAACGTTTAGGGTTTGAGCAGTATGTAACTCAGGTAGTTATTCCTATGGAAAAGGTTATTCAGCTTAGAAATGGGAAAAAAGTGCCAAAAGAAAAGCCATATTATCCTGGTTATCTAATGGTAGAAGCAGATTTAATGGGAGAAATTCCTCACATCATTAAGAATATTCCTGGTGTTATTTCTTTCTTAAGCCTTACTAAAGGAGGAGATCCTGTACCGATGAGAAAATCTGAGGTTAACAGAATGCTGGGCAGAATGGATGAACTTTCTGAATTTGCTACAGATGCAGAAATTCCGTTCATAGTAGGTGAAAATGTTAAGGTTGTTGATGGACCTTTCAACGGCTTCAACGGAACTGTAGAAAAAATTCTTGAGGATAAAAAGAAAATTGAAGTTTCAGTTTTAATTTTCGGAAGAAAAACTCCAATGGAATTAAGCTATATGCAAGTAGAAAAAGTATAACTTTTACTTATAAATAATAGAAAAACCGTTCAGAATATGAACGGTTTTTTTATTGCTTGAATTTCATGGTTTTTGAAGTTCAGTTAAAAACGTGAATTCAAGACTAGTATTTATAAAACGCAGAGCTAAACAAAGAGCTTTGATAAAGTAAATATTGCTTCGTTTACCTTTGCGTTTAAATAATGATTACGTATTTTAAAATCAGTAATTTAAAATCTATCTTATCCAGTACTCAAGTTAAATACATTATTCCTATAGTTATAAACCACTATATTTTAATAAAGAAATTTCAGCCTAAAAGAAACAAATTTTTCAATCTCAATAGAATTCTCGTGCTATTAATTAATCTTTGATAATCTTACTCACTATCTTTTCTTTCGTCTGGGTTTCTGCTTTCAAAATGTATATTCCATTCGGTAACTCAGAAAGATTAATATCATTTCCATTATCTTTTTTAATTAAGAGTCTGCCCTCTATTGTGAAAATTGCGATATCAGTTAGTTTCTCAGAGAAAAATAGTTTATTTTTAACCGGATTTGGATAAAGGGATAATTGAGTTTTTGTGCTTTCAGATGTAGAAAGAGGATCACATTCCGCATCGAAATAATCACCTGTTATAATCCAGCTTTTATTGGTTATAAGATTATTTCGTGATGCAGTTGCTTGTGTTGTAGAATATTTCAGTCCCGAAGCGCCTAAAGATAAATTAGAAGGTGTTAGATTGTTTGCAGACCATCCTTGAAGGGTTGAGTTATAATTGCTGCAAGATAAACCAGAAAGATCAAGCATTGAAGTAAGTTGCACTACGGAGCTCAAGTTTAAAAAACCTAAATTTTGGTTGAAAGATGATGCTTGTTTAAACATCATTCTCATATCGTTTACAGAAGAAGTGTTCCAATTCGTTAATGGTCTGTTAAATACCGGTGCATTACTAAACATAGAAAACATATTGGTAACGTTAGAGGTATTCCAACTTCCTATGGGTTGATTAAAAAGCAATGCTCCAAAAAACATATGGCTCATGTCGGTAACAAGTGAAGTATTCCAGTTGCCTATGGGTTGATTGAACTTTGCGGCATTGGCAAACATATCTTTCATGTTGGTAACCAATGAAGTATTCCAGTTAGAAATCGGCTGATTGAAGCTGTCGGTTTCCCTAAACATAGCAGACATATCGGTAACCAAAGATGTATTCCAGTTGTTGATGGGTTGATTAAATGATTCTGTGTTGAGAAACATAGCCTGCATATTGGTAACTTTAGATGTATCCCAATTCTGAATTGGTTGGTTAAACATTTTACTACTAGAAAAAAGATAACTCATATTGGTAACCTTAGAAGTATCCCAATTCTCAATAGGTTGGTTAAAAACTTCTGTATCAGAGAAAAGTGCAGACATATTGGTAACTCTAGAGGTATTCCAATTAGATAAAGGTTGGTTAAATATAAGATTATTGAAAAATACTCCCGACATATCCTGAACATTTGAGGTGTCCCAAACTCCTACAGGTTGATTAAATGAATTACACCCGCCAAACATATATGAAATATTTACAGCATTAGACATATTCCAATTATTAACAGGCTGGTTAAATAAATAGGTGTTTGTAAAGCATTGAGAGAAATTGGTTACATTAGAAACATTCCAATTTCCAAATGTGATATTTCCAACTAAAGAATTGCAGTCGAAAAACATCCCATTCATATTGTTTAGTTGTGTAAGGTTAGGCAAATCTGTAGCGGTCACATCCATATTATTACAAAAATGAAAAGCCCTTTCCATACTAGACCATGCAATATCTCCCCATTGTTTTATATTGATAATTTTATGGCTGTCTCCTCTGTAAATAAGAGTAGGAGCATAGAAGCATATTCTGTGGAAATTTCCGCTGCCCTGCCTAACTTTTAGTTCATAAGTGGCATTTGTGGGAATGGGATTTAAAGCATTCCCAAAATCAATGAGCAAAGGTACATTAAGAGCAGAAGTTACATTGTTAATTGTTGCATTATGCGCAGGATATCCCACTTCCTCCCAATAAATTGTATAGTTATTTCCCACACCAGGAAAATAGATTTGGGTAGAAGTACTTTGTGATGGTATAATGCCGGTATTGCTTGGTTTCCATACTGTGATGAATTCATTCTGAGCCTTCAAAAATGATGTTGAAGAAAAGATGAACATCAAAAATATAAAGTAATGTTTCATAAATTATTGTTTGGTAAGTAAATTTATGAAAAAATAAAAAGTAAATCTTTCTAAAAATCAACTCATTCCGTTTGCTATTTCAAAAATATTTTATAATTTTGCAGTCCGAAAAGTAGGATTATCTAATGTGAGAATGGATAACCTGCTGAATAATAATGCTTCCAAACTCATTAATTATTCAAATTTAAAAAATAAAAAATGGCTAAAAAAGTCTTTAAAATGGTAAAGCTTCAGGTGAAAGGTGGCGCAGCTAACCCTTCTCCACCAGTAGGTCCAGCTTTGGGTTCTGCAGGTGTGAACATCATGGAGTTTTGTAAACAATTTAACGGAAGAACTCAAGATAAGCCAGGACAAGTTTTACCTGTAGTAATTACAGTGTACGAAGACAAATCTTTTGAATTCGTAATTAAAACTCCTCCTGCAGCAATCCAGTTGATGGATGCGGCTAAAATCAAGGGTGGATCCGGAGAACCAAACAGAAACAAAGTAGGTGCTGTATCTTGGGATCAGGTAAAAAAGATCGCTGAAGATAAAATGAGTGACCTAAACTGCTTCACTATGGAGTCTGCTGTTTCTATGGTTGCAGGTACTGCAAGATCTATGGGATTAAGAGTAACAGGAACTAAACCAACTTTTAACGCTTAAAACTTAAAGAAATGGCAAAATTAACTAAGAAGCAAAAGGAAGCTTTAAGCAAAGTAGAAAAAGGAAGAATCTATAACCTTGAAGAAGGTGCAGCTCTTGTAAAAGAAGTAAATACTGCAAAGTTTGATGCTTCTGTAGATATCGCTGTAAGATTAGGAGTAGATCCAAGAAAAGCAAACCAAATGGTAAGAGGTGTTGTATCTCTTCCTCACGGAACTGGTAAAGATGTTAAAGTTTTGGCTTTAGTAACTCCAGATAAAGAAGCAGAAGCTAAAGAAGCTGGTGCTGATTATGTAGGTCTTGATGAGTATTTACAAAAAATAAAAGATGGTTGGACAGATGTTGACGTTATCGTTACTATGCCGGCTGTTATGGGTAAATTAGGACCATTGGGTAGAGTATTAGGACCAAGAGGTTTAATGCCAAACCCAAAATCAGGTACTGTAACAATGGAAATTGGTAAAGCAGTAACTGAAGTGAAAGCTGGTAAAATAGATTTCAAAGTAGACAAATACGGTATTATCCACGCTGGTATTGGTAAAGTATCTTTCGATGCTGCTAAAATCAAAGAAAATGCTCAGGAATTGATTTCTACTTTAATCAAAATGAAACCAACTGCAGCTAAAGGAACTTACGTGAAGTCTATTTATTTGTCTTCTACAATGAGTCCTGGTATTGCAATCGATACTAAATCTGTTAACTAATTATAAATCCTAAGACAATGACAAAAGACCAAAAAGTTGTAGCAATACAAGAGATCAAAGATTTGCTTCAGGATGCAAAAGTAGTTTACGTAGCAGATCTAGAAGGTTTGAACGCTGCTAAATCTTCTGACTTCAGAAGACAGGCTTTCAAGCAAAATATCAAAGTAAAAGTAGTAAAAAATACACTTTTGCAAAAAGCAATGGAACAAATGGAAGGAGTAGATTACTCTGAAATGTTCCCTACTTTTAAAGGAAACTCTGCTATTTTAATTTCTGAAACAGCAAACGCTCCTGCAAAATTAATTCAAGGATTCAGAAAGAAAGAA
Organism: Chryseobacterium oryzae; assembly: GCF_022811665.1. NCBI lineage: Bacteria > Pseudomonadati > Bacteroidota > Flavobacteriia > Flavobacteriales > Weeksellaceae > Chryseobacterium > Chryseobacterium oryzae. The sequence goes on along the minus strand of NZ_CP094529.1, from coordinate 2,655,186 downwards.
GAGAAACCAGCATTGAAGTCTGCTTATCTTCAGGAAACTTTCTATGTTGGTGACGAGAACTTAGGTGCACTTGCAAACATTAAGTCTAGAGAAGAAATGATCGGTGAAATCATCGGATTGCTTCAGTCTCCAATTCAGAGAGTTGTTTCTGCTCTTCAAAACAAATCTGAAACTGTAGAAGCTAAAGCTGAAGAAGCTGCTCCTGCGGTAGAAGAAACTCCAGCTGTAGAAGGAGAAGCTCCAGCTGCTGAATAATTACACTCAAAAAATTAAATAAATAATCAACAAAAAACATTACAACAATGTCAGATTTAAAAAATTTAGCTGAAACGCTAGTAAACTTAACAGTAAAAGACGTAAACGAATTAGCTGCTATCCTTAAGGATGAGTACGGAATTGAGCCAGCTGCTGCTGCTGTAGTAGTTGCTGCAGGTGGTGCAGGTGATGCTGCTGAAGAAAAAACTGAATTCGATGTAATTCTTAAGTCTGCAGGTGCTTCTAAATTAGCTATCGTTAAATTGGTAAAAGATTTAACTGGTGCTGGTCTTAAAGAAGCTAAAGATATCGTAGATGGTGCTCCTGCTCCAATCAAAACTGGTATCTCTAAAGACGAAGCAGAAGCTCTTAAAAAACAACTTGAAGAAGCTGGTGCTGAAGTAGAATTGAAATAATTACTGTTACAGCAATTAATATAAATGCTATCCATTTTTGGATAGCATTTTTTTTGGATAATAAATAGCAAATTATTTAAAACAGAATGTGCTAGTTCTATATTTAACTGTTGTAGTAATTTTTCATCAAACAGCTACAACAGTTTTGTCTTTATGTCTTTAACGATTACTCTAAAAAATATTTCCATGAAAAAAATAATCTATACTGTTTTAATTCTTATTTCTTTTGTTTGTTTTGGTCAGGACAGTTTAAAAGTAAGTAGTTGTGGAAAAGATTTAAAGACCTTTTATTTAAATATGGGTGTTCTTCATAAATGGCAGTCGGGGCAACATGTAAATTGGTTAACTGGAGAGCCTGATGATCCCAATGCAGTATCCGGGATAAGAACACATTGCAGTGCTTTTGTAGCTGCCGCATGCAAACGTCGCGGAATATATATTTTAAGACCACCTGAACATAGACAGGAGTTATTGGCTAATGCACAGTTCAAATGGTTAAATTCTGAACAGGCAAGTGATTTTGGATGGCACCGTATCAATGAAAATATCCTATATGAAGCACAACAAAGAGCCAATGAAGGATATGTTGTTGTGGTCTGTGCCCAAAATCAGGATGTCCATAAGCCTGGTCATATCGCTTTGGTAATGCCTTCGGATTTGTCTAAGGAGCAAATTCAGGAGAATGGGCCGGTGTTAATACAATCATCTACTAAAAATTCTGTAGATGGTCTGTTTAGAAATTCATTTCGTCATCATATCATTAATTGGGACTCTTCTACCGATGAAGTTATTTTTTATTATAATGATAAAAAAACTTGTATTGATAATTAATTTTAAATTTATCTACCACATTTTTCGTAAATGATTTATAGATATTATTTCTTTATGTTTTTAATGATTGTATCTTATCATTAAATTTATTTTATTCATAAGTTAAATTTTATTTAAATATGATGTGGTATCTCATTTCATATATTAATTTTAGTAATTTAATTTCAAAAAATAGCCTTTATTATTTTTAAATTGTTAATTTTGTGCATTGCATAGCTTTTGTTTAAAAAGTTTAATAAAATACAATGTAAAGCATTTTATGTTATGCTCAAGTTGATATAAGAGATTGTCTTTTGTTTGTTGTTTAAGATTAATGTAGGTTTTTTCTAATAACAGAGAAAAAATATTATTAAGACATCGTGAGAGTATAATTAATTAAAATGTTAATTATAACCGATAAATATACATTTTCAGTTGTTAAAGAACTTAATGTCTAATGCTTATTAATATAATTTAAAAAAGTGAAAAAAATATCTATTCTTTTAATGATATTATTAGGCTGTTTTGCCTATGCACAATCAGGTTGTCCAACCGAATTAACTCCAGTTTACAAAAATGACTTTGGTACTGGAAATACAACAACTTCAGACTCCTATGTGGTTGATCACACCTACACAACAGGTACTCCGGCTGATGGATTTTATACTGTTACTACATCATCACATCAAACGATGTCATATATTAAAACAGATCTCACCGGAAATAAAGATGCCGGGTTTAATAATATTCTCGATGGCTCTACAGATGGGAGATACTTAATGATCAATATCAATTCTCAAAAATCTATAATATATAGTGTTGGAAGCTTAAATGTTAATATTGGTCAGCAATATCGCTTTAGAATTGACATGGCTGGGTTGTGTAATAACTGTGCAGATATTCCTAGATTACGATTGAATGTAAAGGATAATAATAGTAATATTATAGCAAGTGTTGATTCGGATAATTTATCCGTCGCAAATGATGATGTTTGGAGGAGATTGGCTCTGTTGTTTAATGCTACAACATCAGTTGTTACCATTGAAATTGTTAATTTACAACCCAATGGAGCTAGTGGAAATGATGTTGGGATTGATAATGTTGTTTTAGCTCAACTTGCGTGCGATTCGGATGGAGATGGAGTGGTAAATACTTTAGATAATGATAATGATAATGATGGTATTCTTGATACGACAGAAGGGTTTTGTGCTACAACTGGTTTTGAAGGGTTTGATACTAGTCCGTTACTACCAACTGTAAATGGTAATAATTTTCAGAGTACTAATCCCTATAATGGATGGACGGCTGTTGATAAGACTACAGGGTCTGTGTTGCCTAATGATGCATTTAATATCATACGTGTAAATGGTAGTAGTTATACTTCAGGTCCCAACACTGCACAATCGGGGAGTCAATATCTTGATATAAATGGTGCAAGTGCATACATATATAAAGATTTTTCTTTTACAAATCCTACGGTTGTTAATGCTTCAGCTTGGTTTTCGAATAGAGAGTCTGCTTCTTCGGGTTATACGTCATTTAACACAAGAATTATAATTTTTAAACTAGTAAATGGTGTTGAACAGATTTCAGGGCAAGGGGATTTAATCCAATTCTCCCGATCTCTGGGAGATAAAGGATGGTTTAACAGTAGTATTTCTAATCTTCCTCTATCGGCTGGCTCTTATCGTATTAAAATGTATGTTGACAATTATGGGCATGTAGATAGTATTTCATATTGTTTCTCTACGGATACTGATGGTGATCATATTCCGGATTATTTAGATCCAGATTCAGATGGAGATGGTTGTCCGGATGCAATTGAAGGTTCTGAAAATGTAACTTATTCTATGGTTAATCCATTGACGGCTACAACAAATCCAGGTCAAATAAAAGTAAGATATGATGGTATTACTACCGGAACACCTTCCGAGATTATTAGTACTGCATCAACGGCTAATGGTGTTCCTCAATTAGTTAATAATGCTATAAATAATACTAATTCAAGTATTGGTCTTTCAAATAATACTCATGCTGGTTTGGTAGATAATACGGACGGAACAGCAGATGTTGGTCAAGGAAAGGGTAACTCTCAAGATAATAGTTTGAATGACTGTAAATGTTATAGAAATCCAAGTTCAAGTGGAATGGATCTTCCTACTCTTCACGGTATCACTTCTTTCAATAGAGCAGGATCAGGTAATTCAAACTGGCCAATGGTAAGAAATAATGGCTGGACTGCACTTGAGTCTAATACTAAACCTTTCGTTATGAATAGAATGCCAAGTGCAACAGCGAACGGAACAAATATTTTTTCGGGAGAACCTCTTTCAAATGGCTCTGCTGCAATCACTGCTCCTGTAGTTGGGATGACCTATTATGATACAACCAACGATTGTATGAAAATAAATATTGATGGTACAAGAACAGGATGGAAGTGTTTTAAAACGCAGTCTTGCCCAGAAGAAAATTAATTTTAAAATTAAAATTATGAAACTTATATATTCAATTTTTATAAACGTTTTTTTTGTTTCTTCTCTTGCCGCACAAGTTGCTATTGGGAAGCAAACTGTACAGCCTGGAGTTTCTTTAGAGTTCGGGACAGGTAATAAGGGCTTGATTTTGCCGTGGGTTCTTAATACTAACGGAACTACAGTTGAATTGAATTCTGCAGCTAATGCAAAAGGAGGAGCTTTGGTTTTGGACGTCAACGATAAAAAAGTGAAGATTTCAAAAAATGACGGAACTTGGGTAGATCTTACCGTTCATGTAAATGAAAAACCAGCTACCGGTGGCAATACAGCTATCGATAATAGCTTGCAAACAGGAACAGTGTATACTCAAAATAGTAGTGCTAAGTCTCAAATTGGAGGGACTGTTAATGATACTACTCCGGGAATTTTAGTTTTGGCAGATACCAACAAAGCAATGATACCGCCTTTGGTGACGAATCCTGCAGATAATATTAAAAATCCCGCACCCGGGATGATTGTTTTTGATTCTGTGAAAAAACTATTCTGTGTGTATAATGGTACGGTTTGGTCTTATTGGAGAGCAGATAACTGAGTTTTTTTTAAAATAATAATACTTAGCCACTTCATTTTGAAGTGGTTTTTTATTGTGAGAGAAAATTAATTTTGTTGATTTATATTCTCTATTTGGCACTAAAAATTAAACACAATCCTGTGAAATATTAAAATAGCTATTCAATGCTATTAATTGGTTTTAATTTTTTTAGAAAAAGATATATTTTAACTATAATTTACAATTAAATTTAATGTGATGTGTACAAAATATAATTTAAAATTATTGTAAAGGTGGTTACTTATTGTAATTTGTTAATTAATTGTATGCTTGGAATAGTTGTTAATTCTAGTAATTATATTTGTATTTATATTTTTTTATCTTTGCAGAAATACAAATGTTTGGATAAAAACTATCCTTTTTCTAATTTAGTATTAGTTACTGCCATAATTATATTTTCATTTCTAGGTAATAATATTGTTGCTCAGAAAACTATTGCAGGTAACGTTTCAAGAAAATATTTGGATTCTAATTCCAAGTCCGTCGATTCATCCGCTGTCATTTTTGTAGGTCTAAATACATATATTTCCAATTCGGAACAATTTACCAACGCAATTATTGTTAAACATTCTAAAGCTCTTCAAATAGCTAAAAAGAAAAACAGTTTTCGGAAAAATGTTTTGATAGCCAAAAATAAAGCATTTGAAAAGATTATTGCGAAAACAGTTAAAAACGTAAAATCTAATTTTTCCAATAGAATAAATCAGGGAAATAATAGCAATTTTATATATTCAATTTCACTCGGACAAAATATTGCCAATATACCTATTTATAGTTTTAAAGTTTTCAAAGATTTTAAATGCGCAAGTAGGGATTTATATATATCATTTTTTTTATCTGAACTTACAGCGGGAAATATTTATAAAGGCAATATTTTACTGATAATAAATGATGTGTTGAGTTACTCGCTGTTTTCTAGGCCTCCTCCCTACAATTATTTTTCTCAAACTTGATCTAATATTGCATCATCATTTTTTATAAGATAAAGAATGATGATGATTTGGGTGAGTGATTTTTATTATCACACATTATTTATTAATAAAATACGATAAAATATGAAAAACAAAGTTATTTTACTTTGCCTGGGTTTGGGCATTGGAACCATTAGCGCACAAGTGGGTATAGGAACAGCGCAGCCAAAAGCTACATTAGATATTGTAGGACAAGCTTCATCAAGTGCAGTATTAGACGGTGTAATAGCACCTAGATTATCGGGTAATCAATTAAATGGGAAAACTTACACAACCGATCAAACGGGAGCTATTGTGTTCGTTACTGCAGCAAGAACAGATGCTGCAACTAGCCAAACTACCAATGTTACAGCTGTTGGTTATTACTTTTACGATGGTGCTAAATGGATTAATATGAGTGGTGCGGATTGGAGTTTATTGGGCAACTCTGGTACTACTGCAGCATCTGGAGCCTTAGGCAGTGCAATTAGCTCAGGCAACTTTATTGGGACGAAGGATGCACAAAATCTAACAGTCGGTACCAATGGAAAAATTGTTGCTACGATTGATACTAACGGTAATTTTATTGGTGGCAATAGTAGCACATCATCACCTTATGCTGGGTTTGTTTGGGGATCTAATAACAATATTGGTACGGCAAGTTCAATGGGAGATAGTTCAAGATTTGTACTAGGTAAGAGTAATGATATTAGCTCTGCCTCCACTCAGCCAGTTTATATTTATGGAGAGGGTAATGAGATGAATTCGGGTATGGCTTTTGGACGATCTAATAAAACAGGAGGTTCGGCAAATCCTAACAATCTTGCTATTGGTTCAAGTAATAGTGTAAATGCTGGGATGGCATTTGGTAATAGTAATACAGTTACTGGCGGGATTGCTTTTGGTTCAAGCAATAAAGCAGCAACAAATGTTGTAACACTCGGATTTAATAATGATGGGACAGTTGGGAATAATACAATTATTGTTGGAAATGGTGGTGTGTCTGGTTCAGCTGATAACAATTCAAATATTTATGCGAATAACATGCATTCTTTTGTACATGGGCAAGGTAGTACCTCTACTAGAGTAGGTATTAATGTGGCACGTACAACAAGTGACGGTGATGCGGATCTTGCTGTGAAAACGGGCATCAAAGTGACAACAGTTTCTACTGCACCAACGTGTAATGCCAACAATGCAGGTTTGATCGTTTTTACAGGTAGTAACTTTCTAGGTTGCGACGGAAGTGGTTGGAGAGTATTAGATAATTAATTTTTTTTTAATATAAATGATGAATGTTACATTTTTAAAGAAGTATTTGGTTATACTAGCCCTAGTACTATTTTCTGCCAATATCTTGGCACAAGGCTATACACCGATGCGTGGTGGAGCTATAGAGGCAAAAGCAGTAAACGATAATGGTTTTTGCTTTGGTTGTTATAATGGTTCTTTAGATCCACTCATAGATTCCAATCTTAATAATTACGTTTCCATGGGTAGTTTTGTAACATTGTCTGGAGGGAATGGTATTTCTGTAAAAGATAAAAATCATAATTACCCTGCGGGTACAATAACAGGGTTTAATATAGATCTTGGTGGAGGTTTAATCACTGCGAGCTTATTGAGTTCTTTAAGGATTAGTACTTATAAAGATGGCGTTTTGCAAGAATCTACAACAAGTACTTCGCTTCTTTCTGTTCCTGCTTTCGCGGGTAACAAATCAAGAATATTCTTGCATTTTAGGACAAATAAAAGTTTTAATGAAGTAAGATTATATCAAAAAAATGCAATATCCATTTTCACTGCGATGAATGTGTACTATGCATTTGCTTTTGATCCTAAGAAGATGCCAGAAGATAATAATAACATTTGTGATGATATTATTTCTGGTAGTGGTGTAGATAATAATGTATCTGGTAGTAGTAGTTTTATCGCACCATTATCTTATGTTTTTAATAAGCAAAATATCTCCGATGGTGATAAGAACTCTTTTGGTACCATTATGTTGCCATTGGGTGTAGCGGGATCTTATTCTGTAGGTTTACTAGATACAAATCAAACGTATCCTGCTGGTAATAGAGCTGGTTTCGTAATCTCTCCAGATGATGAAGGTAAGTTGTTAAGTGCCGAGTTTTTGAAAAATATAACTATCGAAACTTACCTGTATGGTCAGCTACAAGATTCTGAAAATCTACTTAATGGTGGTGGTATTATCAATATCAAAGTTTTAGGTTTTGGTACAGGGAAGCAAAAAGTATCGCTCAATACAACAAAACCTTTTAATGAAATTAGACTAAAGGTGACACAAACTTTAGGTGTAAACCTTGGTGCACTGAAGGTTTACTATGCTTTTGAAGAACCAGTTGGTTGCGATTGTGATGATAAGATACAAACAAGTGTTTCTGCAATCGCTGGTAATTTGCAAACAGGTATTAATTGGACTTCTGGGCAAGGCTTATTTGGTATATTATTTTCTAAAATGATAAACCCGGAAGCTATTGTTGATGCCAACAAAGAGAATTATGCAACGGCTACTATACCTGCGGCTTCTTTCTTAAGTTTATTTTCTGCTTATGCAACGGTTAATACTAATTCTATACAACCTGCAAATACTTTCGCGGGTTTCACAATAGACAAGGCGGCCAATCTTGCAGGGGTAAGTTTCTTAGAGCTTGTTACGGTGACGCTTTACCGAGATAATGTGCAAACAGATGTTTTCACAGGTTCTGGCAGTCTTATAAGTGGTAATTTAATTACGTCTAACTCTAATAAGTTTTATGTTGGTGGTAAGTCTACAAAACCATTTAATAGAATGAAAATTACGTTCTACAGTGGTTCTGGTATACGTTTTCCACAAACTTACAATATATACAATGCTTTTGCAAGCAAGGATGATGATAATGACGGGGTGCCAAACTGCTATGATCTTTGTCCTAACGGAAATGATTCTATTGATAACAATGGTAATGGTATTCCAGATTGTGCAGAAGGATGTTCAGCACTTAATGATAAGTCTCAAGCGTTAGATACAGATGGAGATGGTGTACCGGATGCCTGTGATATGGACTCTGATAATGATGGTATTCCCGATGCACTTGAAGATGTTAATAAAAATGGCTTTTACGAAGATGATGATAATGAAGGAGATCAGAATTTCATTTCAGTTTTAGGCGATTCTGTACCAAATTATAGAGATCTGGATTCTGATAATGATGGTATTTTAGATCTTTTTGAAGCGGGAATTCCAATGAGCGTTCTTAATACTATAGACAAAGATAAAAATGGTATTATAGATTCAGATATTTCAGTTGGTACAAATGGTATTGCAGATATATTAGAAACCTCTCCGGACTCAGGAGTAATGAAATATAAACTTAAAGATACCGATGGTGATGGTGTTCCAGATTATATGGATTTAAAATCAAACAGTTTTGATTTTGATTTGCATAAAATTGGCAAAGAAAATTTAGATCCATTATTTGGAGGTTTTATCAACTTAATAAAAGATAATGATAAAGATGGTATCATGGACCAAATTGACACTGATATAGTAAATAGAGGTGCTCCAGGTTCTCCACTTTCACCGTATTCACTTCAAGGTAGAGTTGGTTTCTCTAACGTCGAGCCAGAGGTAATAAAAGATGATAAAATTTATCCAAATCCAGTTAAATCAGGTGATGTGCTAAATATAGAAACTAAAAATCCAGAAGGAAAGACAACATACTATATTTACTCCGCACAAGGTCAATTAGTAAAATCTGACTCTTTTGTAGGGAAAATACAGGTTTCTACAGCATCTCTAGTTGCTGGATTTTACATTGTGAAACTTCAAACTGGAGAAAGTGTAAAATCTTATAAAATTATTGTTAAATAATTAAAAAGATTTCCTAACTCATTTAGATATGCCACTCAAATTTGAGTGGCATATTTTTTTTATTTGTTTAAATGTCATATATTTGCAAAATCATTTGGCACGATTTACAATATTAATTCAAATAAAGAATACTCTTTCATGTAATTGAGAGGGCGTTTTCTATTTGTATTGTTCACTAAATTAGGCTGAAGTATAAAGTATTTTGCATTACGCCGTGAAAAGATATACCGGTGTTGCAGTTAGGAAATTAGAATTAAGAACTAGGGTGCAAGATTTCTTTACAATAGTGCCAAATATCAATAATCTAGCCTCGTGATCTCTTTTTTTTAAATTTTCTGATATTTTTTAATCAAAATATTTTTTAACCCTTTCTTAAAAGTTTTATGAGTAAAACAACATCAACAACTAGGGGAGTGGAGAGAATTAATTTCTCTTCGGCTAAAGGAAAAATCATTACTCCGGATTTCTTAGATATCCAGTTAGAGTCATTTAAAGATTTTTTCCAGTTAGATACACTTCCTGAGGACAGAAAGAAAGAAGGTTTGCATAAAACCTTCCAGGAAAACTTTCCTATTACCGATTCTAGAAACCAATTCGTATTGGAGTTTTTAGATTATTTGGTAGATTCTCCACGTTATTCGATCGACGAGTGTGTGGAAAGAGGTTTAACGTATTCAGTTCCTCTAAAAGCCAGACTTAAATTATATTGTACAGACCCTGAACATGAAGATTTTCAGACAGTTGTACAGGATGTATATTTAGGTCCGGTTCCTTATATGACCCCTTCTGGTTCATTCATTATTAATGGAGCGGAGCGTGTTATTGTAACTCAGTTACACAGATCTCCGGGTGTGTTCTTCGGACAGACATATCACGCTAACGGAACCAAATTGTATTATTCAAGAATTATTCCTTTTAAAGGATCTTGGATGGAATTTACAACCGATATCAACAGCGTAATGTACGCGTATATCGATCGTAAGAAAAAATTACCTTTAACAACATTATTAAGAGCAATCGGTTTCGAATCTGATAAGGATATTCTTCAGATTTTCGACCTTGCAGAAGAAGTAAAAGTTTCTAAAGCTGCCCTTAAAAAAGTAGAAGGAAGAACATTAGCTGCGAGAGTTTTGAACACTTGGTTTGAAGATTTCGTAGACGAAGATACCGGTGAGGTTGTTTCTATCGAAAGAAACGAAATCATCTTAGATAGAGAAACAATTCTTGAAAAAGAGCATTTAGATCTTATTTTGGATGCTGGTGTGAAATCTATCCTGATTCACAAAGAAAATTCAAACGAATTCTCTATCATCCAGAATACTTTACAAAAAGACCCTACTAACTCTGAAAAAGAAGCAGTAGAATACATCTACCGTCAGTTAAGAAATGCAGATCCGCCAGATGAGGAAACTGCAAGAGGAATTATCGAAAAATTATTCTTCTCCGAGCAAAGATATTCATTAGGAGAAGTTGGACGTTACAGACTGAACAAAAAATTAGGTCTTAATATTCCTACAACCACTGAGGTTCTTACCAAAGAAGATATCATTGCGATTGTAAGACACTTAATAGAATTGGTTAACTCTAAAGCTGAGGTTGATGATATCGACCACTTATCTAACAGAAGAATTAAAACTGTTGGTGAGCAATTGGCAGGGCAGTTCGGTGTAGGTCTTTCTAGAATTGCAAGAACAATTAAGGAGAGAATGAACGTTAGAGATAACGAAATCTTTACTCCGCTAGATCTTGTTAACGCTAAAACTTTAACATCAGTAATTAACTCATTCTTTGGTACCAACCAGCTTTCTCAGTTTATGGACCAAACCAACCCACTTTCAGAAATTACGCACAAGCGTAGACTTTCTGCACTAGGGCCTGGTGGTTTATCAAGAGAAAGAGCAGGTTTCGAGGTTCGAGACGTTCACCATACTCACTACGGAAGAATTTGTCCGATTGAAACTCCGGAAGGACCAAACATTGGTTTGATTTCTTCTCTAGGGATTTATGCTAAAATCAATACTCTAGGTTTCATTGAAACTCCATACAGAAAAGTTGAAGGTGGTAAAGTAGATTTAAATGCAGATCCAATCTATTTAAATGCGGAGGACGAAGAAGATAAAGTAATTGCTCAGGCAAACGTTGAGTTAAGTGACAATGGTGATTTCGAAACAGATAGAATTATTGCCCGTCTTGATGGAGATTATCCTGTAGTAGAACCTTCTGAAGTTAATTTAATTGATGTAGCGCCTAACCAGATTTCTGGTATTTCAGCTTCATTAATTCCGTTCTTGGAACATGATGATGCGAACCGTGCATTGATGGGATCTAACATGATGCGTCAGGCAGTTCCTTTGTTGAAGCCACAAGCTCCAATCGTAGGTACAGGTCTGGAACAACAGGTGGCTAAAGATTCTAGAATTTTAATTAATGCAGAAGGAAGAGGTAGCGTAGAATATGTAGATGCAGATAAAATTGTTATTAAATATGAAAGAAGCGAAGACGAAGATTTAGTATCATTCGAATCTGCTACGAAAACATATAATTTAACAAAATTCAGAAAAACCAACCAAAGTACAACCATTACTCTAAGACCAAACGTAAGAGTTGGAGATACAGTACAGAAAGGACAGGTTCTTTGTGATGGTTATGCTACAGAAAAAGGAGAATTGGCTCTTGGTAGAAACCTTGTTGTAGCGTTCATGCCTTGGAAAGGATACAACTTCGAGGATGCCATCGTAATCAACGAAAAAGTTGTGCGTGAAGACTGGTTTACTTCAATCCACGTAGATGAATATTCTCTTGAAGTTCGTGATACCAAATTAGGTATGGAAGAACTTACAGCAGATATTCCGAACGTTTCTGAAGAAGCTACTAAAGATCTTGATGAGAACGGTATGATTAGAATCGGGGCTGAAGTGAAGCCTGGTGATATCATGATTGGTAAGATTACTCCAAAAGGAGAATCTGATCCTACGCCGGAAGAAAAATTACTTAGAGCAATATTCGGTGACAAAGCTGGTGATGTAAAAGATGCTTCATTGAAAGCAGATTCATCATTAAGAGGTGTTGTTATCGATAAAAAATTGTTCTCAAGAAACATTAAAGATAAAAAGAAAAGAACTGAAGAAAAACTGAAGCTTGAAGAAATTGAAAACACTTACAAAGCTAAGTTTGACGAGTTAAGAAATACTTTAATCGAAAAATTGAACACGTTAGTGAGCGGTAAAACTTCTCAGGGAGTTACTAATGACTTAGACGAAGAAATTATCGGTAAGGGTGTTAAATTCACTCATAAATTGTTAACTTCAGTTGAAGATTATGTAAACGTTAGCGGTGCAGATTGGACTGTTGATAACGATAAAAATGAGTTAATTAAACAATTAATTCACAATTACAAAATTAAATACAACGATATCCAAGGAGTTAAAAACCGTGAGAAATTTGCAATTTCAATCGGAGATGAGCTTCCTGCAGGTATCATGAAGTTGGCTAAAGTCTATATTGCTAAAAAACGTAAACTGAATGTTGGGGATAAAATGGCAGGTCGTCACGGTAACAAAGGTATCGTTTCGAGAATCGTTCGTGAAGAAGATATGCCTTTCCTAGAAGACGGAACACCGGTAGATATCGTATTGAATCCACTTGGGGTACCTTCTCGTATGAACATCGGACAGATTTATGAAACAGTTCTTGGATGGGCTGGTCAGAAACTGGGTATGAAGTTCGCTACGCCAATCTTTGATGGAGCAACATTAGATCAGATTACAGAATATACCGATAAAGCAGGTCTTCCTAAATTCGGACATACTTATCTTTACGATGGTGGTACCGGAGAGAGATTCTCACAAGCGGCAACAGTTGGTATCATCTATATGTTGAAATTAGGACACATGGTTGACGACAAAATGCACGCACGTTCTATTGGACCTTATTCACTCATTACTCAGCAGCCTTTAGGAGGTAAAGCTCAGTTTGGTGGACAGCGTTTTGGAGAGATGGAGGTTTGGGCACTTGAAGCATTCGGTGCATCTAACATCTTGAGAGAAATCTTGACTGTGAAGTCGGATGACGTGATTGGTAGAGCAAAAACTTATGAAGCGATTGCAAAAGGAGAAGCAATGCCAGAACCTGGTATTCCGGAATCTTTCAATGTATTACTTCACGAGTTACAAGGTCTTGGATTAGACGTAAGATTGGAGGAGTAAGATATCAGATGTCAGACACTAGATGTCAGATTATGTGGCTCTAAAAATTTTAAAACCAGTTGAATTTGGAATGATGATTTCGTCTGAAATCTGAAATCTGAAATCTAAAATCTAAAAAATTATGTCAAATAAAAATAAATCAAGTAGATTTAATAAAATAACCATCGGTTTAGCTTCACCGGAATCTATTTTACAAGACTCAAGAGGGGAGGTGCTTAAGCCGGAAACTATTAACTACAGAACACACAAGCCTGAAAGAGATGGTTTGTTCTGCGAAAAAATCTTCGGTCCTATTAAAGATTACGAATGTGCTTGTGGTAAATACAAGAGAATTCGTTACAAAGGGATCGTTTGCGACCGTTGTGGTGTAGAGGTTACTGAGAAAAAAGTACGTAGAGAGAGAATCGGGCATATCAATTTGGTAGTTCCTATTGCTCACATCTGGTATTTCCGTTCTTTACCAAACAAAATCGGTTACCTTTTGGGTATTCCTTCCAAGAAATTGGATATGATTATCTACTACGAAAGATATGTAGTAATTCAACAAGGTATTGCTAAGAAATTAGACGGTTCCGATTTCGATCATATGGAATTCCTTACAGAAGAAGAGTATCTTGATATTATGGAAACTCTTCCTGTTGAAAACCAGTATCTTGATGATTCCGATCCAAACAAATTCATCGCTAAAATGGGTGCTGAAGCAGTTGAGGAATTATTAAAAAGAATTGATCTTGATGCCTTGTCTTTCGACTTGAGACACAAAGCTCACAACGAAGGTTCAAAACAAAGAAGAACTGAAGCTCTAAAAAGATTGAACGTTGTAGAGGCATTGAGAGGTGCTAATACAAGAATGATCAACAGACCGGAGTGGATGATTATGCGTGTGCTTCCTGTTATTCCACCAGAACTAAGACCATTGGTTCCGTTGGATGGAGGACGTTTCGCTACTTCCGATTTGAATGACCTTTACAGAAGAGTGATCATCAGAAACAATCGTTTGAAGAGATTATTGGAGATTAAAGCTCCTGAAGTAATCTTGAGAAACGAGAAGCGTATGCTTCAGGAATCTGTAGATTCATTATTCGATAATACAAGAAAATCTTCAGCTGTAAAATCTGAATCAAACAGACCATTGAAATCACTTTCAGATTCATTGAAAGGTAAGCAAGGTCGTTTCCGTCAGAACCTATTAGGAAAAAGGGTAGATTACTCTGCGCGTTCGGTAATTGTTGTAGGTCCAAACTTACAGCTTCACGAATGTGGTATTCCTAAAGATATGGCAGCGGAACTTTACAAACCGTTCATCATCAGAAAACTGATTGAAAGAGGAATTGTAAAAACAGTAAAATCTGCTAAAAGAATCATCGACAGAAAAGAACCTGTTGTATATGATATCCTTGAAAACGTGATGAAAGGTCACCCTGTTTTACTAAACAGAGCACCTACGCTTCACAGATTGGGTATTCAGGCATTCCAGCCTAAAATGATTGAAGGAAAAGCAATTCAGCTTCACCCATTGGTAACAACGGCCTTCAATGCCGATTTCGATGGTGACCAGATGGCGGTACACTTACCGTTAGGTCCTGAAGCAATCCTTGAAGCTCAGTTATTGATGTTAGGTTCACAAAATATCTTGAACCCTGCAAATGGTTCTCCTATCACTGTACCTTCTCAGGACATGGTTCTTGGTCTTTATTTCATGACCAAAGAGTTGAGTTCTACAGAAGATATGAAAGTAAAAGGAGAAGGTCTTGCATTCTATTCTCCTGAAGAAGCAGAAATCGCTTATGCAGAAGGTAGAGTATCTTTAAATGCTAAAGTAAGATGTAGACTTCCGGTTAAAGAAAACGGAGAAATCGTTACAAGATTAATCGAAACTTCTGTAGGTAGAATTTTATTCAACCAGATTGTACCTAAGCAGGTAGGATATATTAATGAACTTTTAACGAAGAAATCATTAAGAAATGTTATCGGTAAAATCCTTGCAGATACAGATTTTCCTACAACTGTGAAGTTCTTGGATGCCATGAAAGATTTAGGGTATTCAAACGCATTCAAAGGAGGTCTTTCTTTCTCTCTTGGAGATATTGTAGTTCCGGTAGAGAAAAAACAGATGATTGCGCAGTCTATTGAAGCTGTTGACGAAATTAGAGCTAACTATAACATGGGTCTAATTACCGATACAGAACGTTATAACCAGGTAATCGACGTTTGGACGAATACCAACGCAGGATTAACAGAAATGATCATGAGCAGAATGAAAACCGACAAAGGCGGATTCAACTCTGTATATATGATGCTTGATTCTGGAGCAAGGGGTTCTAAAGAACAGATCCGTCAGTTATCCGGGATGAGAGGTTTGATGGCGAAACCGCAAAAAGCTGGTTCTACCGGTGCGGAAATCATCGAAAACCCGATTCTTGCGAACTTTAAAGAAGGTCTTTCTATTTTAGAATACTTTATCTCTACCCACGGTGCCCGTAAAGGTCTTGCGGATACTGCTCTTAAAACTGCCGATGCAGGTTACTTAACGAGAAGATTGGTAGACGTTGCACAAGACGTTATCGTTACAGAAGACGATTGTGGAACTTTAAGAGGTACAGAAGTTACTGCCTTGAAGAAAAATGACGAAATTGTAGAAAGAATTTCTGAAAGAATTTTAGGTAGAGTTTCTTTACATAATATTTATGATCCTGAAAGTGATGAATTAATTGCTGAAGCAGATGAGGTTATTACTGAATCTTTAGCGAAGAAAATTGAAGAAGCAGGATTAGAAGCGGTTGAAGTTCGTTCACCATTAACTTGTGAAACTAAAAAAGGTATCTGTGCTAAATGTTACGGTAGAAACTTAGCAACAGGTAAGATGATTCACATGGGTGAAGCGGTAGGTGTAATTGCAGCACAGTCTATTGGGGAACCAGGAACTCAGCTTACGTTGAGAACCTTCCACCAAGGGGGTACTGCAGGAAACGTATCAGAAAACCCTTCAATTGTAGCAAGAAGAGACGGTATCGTAGAAATGGATGAAGTAAGAACCATTACTTCTGAAGATGAAAACGGTAATACAGCTGAAGTTGTCGTTTCACGTTCAACAGAATTCCGTTTGGTGGCAGATAACGAGGCTAGAACTCCGTTAATGGTTGCCAACATTCCTTATGGTGCTATCTTGGCGGTAAAACCGGGAGATAAAGTAAGTAAAGGGGATATGATCTGTAGATGGGATCCGTACAACGCGGTTATTATTGCAGAAACAGCCGGTAAAGTAGAATACGAAGATATTATCCAGGGGATTTCATTCCAATTGGAAATCGACGAGCAGACAGGTTTCGAAGAGAAAGTTATTTCAGAATCGAGAAACAAGAAAGCTGTACCTACTTTAAAAGTGGTAGATTCTAAAGGTGTTGAACAGAAAGGTTACAACTTACCGGTAGGAGCCCACTTAATGGTTAACGACGGTGAAAAAATTAAGGCAGGTAAAGTCTTAATCAAAATCCCAAGAAAATCTGCAAAAGCAGGGGATATCACTGGAGGTCTTCCGAGAGTTACCGAATTATTCGAAGCAAGAAACCCTTCAAACCCAGCGGTGGTTACAGAAATCGACGGGGTAGTCTCTTACGGAAAAATTAAGAGAGGTAACCGTGAATTAATCGTTGAAGCTAAAACTGGTGAGAGAAAAATTTATTTAGTTAAATTATCAAACCAAATTTTGGTACAGGAGAACGACTTCGTAAGAGCTGGTTCACCACTTTCTGACGGTTCTATCACTCCGGAAGATATCTTGAGAATTAAAGGTCCAACTGCAGTTCAGGAATATTTAGTAAATGAGATTCAGGAAGTTTACCGTTTACAAGGGGTAAAAATCGACGACAAGCACTTCGAAATTATCGTAAGACAGATGATGACGAAAGTTTCTATCGTAGATGGAGGTGATACTCAGTTCCTTGAAGGTGCTCTTGAACATAAATATGACTTCTTGGAAGAAAACAACAGAGTATTTGGTCTTAAAGTAGTTACTGAAGCCGGAGATTCTAAAGCTTTCAAACCGGGACAGATGATTACTGCAAGAGAATTAAGAGACGAAAACTCAAAATTGAAGCGTGAAGATCAAGCTTTGGTGGAAGTAAGAGATGCTCTACCTGCAACAGCTACTCCGGTATTACAAGGTATTACAAGAGCGGCTCTTCAAACGAAATCATTCATGTCTGCTGCATCATTCCAGGAAACAACTAAAGTTCTTAACGAAGCTGCGGTTGCCGGTAAGGTAGATGATCTTAACGGTCTTAAAGAAAATGTAATTGTAGGACACAGAATTCCTGCAGGTACAGGTCTTAAAGAATATCAAAGTGTAATCGTAGGTTCTAGAAAAGAATTCGAAGATTTGAATTAATAAAAAGAATAAAGGATTCGGGGTATGAATGAGTATTCCGAATCCTGAATTCAAAAAAATAATTATAAATTAATGTTCAGGCTTCAAACTTTTATTTATTTTTGAAACTTGAATATTAAAACAAAAACTTTAAACAAAAAATGGACAATCAAAATCAAAATCCACAAGACGGAAACATCAACATTCAGTTAAACGAAATGATCGCTTCAGGAGTTTACTGTAACTTAGCATTAGTAAACCATTCTCCATCTGAATTTGTGGTAGACTTCATCCAAATGATGCCGGGTGTTCAACAAGCTAACGTAAGATCTAGAGTAATCTTGGCTCCTCTTCATGCAAAGAGAGTTTTGGCTGCACTTCAGCAAAACGTTGCGAATTTTGAGCAACAATTCGGAGAAATTAAAGAAGTTGAACCTTTCGTATTGGGAGGAAATAACGTACAAGCTTAAGATTTTTCTCAACATAAAAAAAAGAGCCTCAGTTTTTTAGCTGAGGCTCTTTTGTTGTGGTAATAAAACCTGTTTTAAAATCTTAGAAAATCCTGAATAACTTTTTGAAATTCAGGAACACTGAATCCACGGCTTGAAGGATGATGCAAACCCATAGCTTTGCAAGTTCCTCCAACATAGTCTAGCGCTCTTACATTCCATCGATCATTGATTTTTCCCAGATGATTTCCCCAACCAGGTTTGTTGAAAAAATGCTCCCAAAGTCGGCTGGAAAATACAATTACTTTTTCTGGCTTCACAATTTCCAAATATTCTTTGAAAGCACGTTCAGCAATATCTTTCTCTGCATTTGTAGGAACTTGATCCGCATTGGTAAAAGCACTCTGAACAGCATTGGCAAAAGCAATCTTATCCCAAAATTCATGATGGGTATGATGATTAAAAATCTTCAGGATAGTCTTGTGAAAATTACTCGAAATATCGTCTAACTCGGCAATCTGAGCTTTTGTGAAATTTTCCAGATTATTCGGAAGTCCATTATTAAAATAGTGAGAATCTCCGAGGATTAAAAGTTTGCCGTATGGTGGTTTACCGTAGTTTTTTCCGATCCAAGGATTGAACGTAAGATGTGACATTTTTGTATTTGTGTTAAAAACAAACCTCACGGGTTTTTAAAACCCGTGAGGTTTAGGAAAAAGTTTGACAACCTGTCTGATTATTATTTATTGTTTTACAATATCAAAATTGGAAATGCTTAACCCATTTACGGCAGTTTTATCGCCATATTTTTTGTTGATGGCATCCAAAACTTCTTTTTGTATAGGCGGTCTGCTGGCATTTCTTATTATAATTTCTACAAACATTCCTTTGGCGAGTTTGCCGTATTGTTTTTTTGCGGTTGCGATGTAGAGGTGGGTGGACATTGGTTAGTATTTCTTTAAATCATTAAATGGTTAATGCAGATTTGTGGAATGAATAATATGGTTTATTCACCATCTGCATCTTCCATATCATCAATCTCAGAAGTGTCAGAATTTAACATTGATAACATATCGGGACTAATGCCCAAATCTTTAAGTTTTTCTTGAATTTCTTTTACTTGATTTAGAATATCCTTAAACTCATTTAATGTTTCTTTAATTTCTTGTGTTAATCCTTTTTCATTTAAATTTTCATTCAAATCTTTAGCAACCTCATTAATATTTTCTTTAGTTTCATTAAAATTACTAACGATTTCTGTTTGGTTTTCTGAAAAATTTTGTGGTTCAAATTCAATTTTATCTTGAATCTCATTTAGCTTCTCAGAACTTTCGTTCAGTTTCTCAGCATTTTCGGGTGATAAAAAATTATTAATTTCTTTAAAGCCTGTTTCTTTCATAGCATCAAAACCACCTTTCAATGATTCTCTAAGATCTTTACCATCCTTGTATCCTTCAATTCCTTTTTTTAAACCTTCTTTTATGGTTGTTTCTGCTGCTTTTTTTAAAGCTGCTGTTAATGCTTCCATTGCTGCCATAATATTTTATATCTTAATTTTATTTATAATGCTTTTATAATTTTTTCTTTTTAATAAGTGAACTACGTATTTAAGTATTGGTTGTACTGCTTTTTTATCTAAACCTGTGATTTTTATTAGTGTTTTAGTAACATCTATTTTTAAACTATTTAAACTTTTACCTTCATCCCAATTTTGTCGTAATAGAAAATCCAATGAAATAGTTTCATTAATAAAATCAATGTCATTTTCTTTAATCCTTTTTTCTTTTTCGTAGTGGTTAATAATTTCTAATACTCTTTCAATATTATCTTTTTTATTAATTTCTACTGTGTGTTTAAACTCTTTTTCTTTAGATTCAAACTTATCAAATTTACAAATAATAGCTTCTTGCCAATCGTTTTGATAAATTGCAGCAACACCTGTTTCTAAATTTGCTAATTCTTTTATTTGATTTTCATTTAGATTCATTGCATTTCCAACTAATTTTCTGTCTTCAAAATCGGGTAAACGCAAACATATTTTAGTATTTGTATTACGAATTACCGACATATCTAATAACCCAGGGGCTTGGTCTGCAATAATAAATCCTTCACCATAAGTTCGCATTTCGGCAATAGCATTTGAAATCATTTCCACAGATTTACCTGCTAAATTTGCACCATCAGCCGATTGATCTGTAGATGTTCTTTTTAATAAGTTATGCGCTTCTTCAAGTATCGTGATATGTTTTAAATTACTGTTACTTTCATTTTTGTTAGCGATGCGATATTCATTTAGCTTCATAAACAAAATCCCCATAAACAACGCTTTTCCTTCTGATGATGCGACACGAGATAGATCGACAATAACATTTTTGTCAAATAAATCCTCGTCAGAAATGCACTCGTTTGTAAAAATTAATTTGTTTAAACCATTGGTCATACTGCGAACACGTGTTACCAAAGCTCCTTGGTAATTGCTTTTTACTTCGTGTGAAAAGTCACTGTTTTCAATAACATTTTCCAACGATTTTAATAAATCCAAAAATAAAGGATATTCTTTTTTATCTGCAATACAACGAGATTCATCTAAAAGCCATCCTTTTGAAATATAGGCATCTTCGACTGCTTCTTTAAGTAAATTTGGCATTGCCGCCTCCATAGGCCAACAAGCATTTAGAATTTCTATGAATCTATCAATATGTTCGTAGACGTGAATGTTTTCCTGAAATGCAAATGGATTGATTTTAAGTAATTGTGTATAATTTGGGTTTGTACCATAAACTGCAACATTCTTTCTTCCTCCAAATTCATCTTTGTATTCTCCTTTTGTGGGTTCTATCACTAAGAAATTAATGTTTTTTTCACATAGCTTATCAATTAAATTGTAAGTTACGTTTGATTTTCCTGAACCTGTGCTGCCCGTAACAAAAATATGGCTGGTAAATTTGTTGAAATCTAATACTATATCATTGGTAAATACTTGGTCGTAATTATAAAGCTTTCCTATTTTAATATTGTTTTTAACTTCTCTTTCGGGATTATTACCAAATGGTGTAATTTCTACCACATCTAAACCTACAACTGATTTATGAGGAAAATTTATTTGAACCGTTAGTTCATCGGTAGTAATGGCTTGTGCCAAATAGCCGTAATTGTGTAATTGCGGAATTTGATATTTTTGTAAATATTCTTTTACTTTTTCTCTTTCGCTTTCATTTATCGAGTTGAATGTTTTTACAACTGCTGTTTCAAAATTTGATTCTGCTCCTTTAATAACTCCGTTGTAAATATTAGCTGCAATAACGCTATTTTGTGCTTCCTTAGAAATAAAGTAAGCCCCTACATTCCAAAAACCTACACCTTTACCTTGTTCTAAACGTTCGATTTGCTTATCTAGCCGGTCTAAAAAATTTGAAACTTTCTTGTTTGTAAAGGTTTTTTGATGAGATGTTGAAGTACCTGTGGAAGTATTTTCTCCTTTAGTAGTATTCTCACTAGTTCCTTCTACGTTAGATTTTGTTTCGGAATGATTTGTGCCTTTTGTTTTGCTACCTTCTGCTTTTGTTTTTAAATCTGGTTTAATCTTAAAATCTGGTTCTTTACCTAATATATTTTGTGCTAAACGTACCTTACTACCAATTTCAAAATCTAATACTTTAGCTCCTAAATTAACTAAACTCTCTAATCCTTGAGATATGCTATTAGCATTTTTTGAGCCTGTCCCAAACAAACCATTCATTAGCTTTCTTCCAATCCAAGGTCCAGAATTTGTTGTTGTAGATTCATTTGTACCTTCTGTAACACTTGCAGATGTTGAAGATGTACTACCTATTGAAGTACTGAATGAAGTGGAATTCGACTCATTTTCTCCATCTGTTATAACAAATTCTTTTTCGCTAGATAATACACTGTAAATTTGTTCGTAAGTATCTAAAGTAAATTCTACTTGGTTTGCAGGAACAGGATCGCCAATAAAAATAGCAGTAAATGGTTTACCATTCATTCCTAAAATAAGGTTTTCGATTCCCTGAATAAACTGATCTTCTTCTTGGTCTTTTAACGATGGTGTACCTACAACAGCTGTTATTTCTTTGCAATCGTTAAGAATTTTATTTTGTAAATCGCTTACTTCATCATTTTTTAAAGCACCATCACTTCCTTCGTTTTCTACAAATATTGTTCCCGGAAAATTTCCTTTTAATGCTCCGGTTAATACTTTAGATGCGTTTGTAACTGCTTTAGATTTTACGCCAATATATATAGTACATTGTGTACCATTAGAAACAATTTTAAAAATCACCGAACTATTTACAGAATGTAATGCACTAAAAACTGATTTAAGTTTATACGATATTTTAATATCTTTTTCATAAACAAATTTTTCAAGTTCAAAAAAGCGAGTTTGAGTAATTAAATCTTCAGATGCTTGTATATCGTTAATAGGTAGAATGCTAATATCTTCTTCTAAATATTTTTTTTGTAAATTGAACTGTATGGCATCAAAATCAATAATAGTTGTAACTTGTTGATTTGTTTTTTGAATTTCTGTACTCATTAATCTAAAATTCTATATAAAATATACACAGTAATACCCACACCTACAGCCACTGCAACTATTTTGGCTACTTTATTGTTATCTGTTGCAGGTTCATTTTCGTAAATATATTCTTTGTTGGCGTAAACTTCATTATACAAGTCTACCAAAACATTATAACGTTCTTCTGAATAATTTTCACCCAAATTAAATTGCTCTTCTGAAAAACATCTTTCTTTATCATTTATATTTGATACTTCTAAATCTTTATTTTCATCGAAACGAAAATCACTTTTATCTAAAGCATACCGAATAGCTTTATTGATTTCTTCTCTATTACCTTGAAGAAAAAAGATATTATCTATTAGGATACGTTTAATTTCTTTTATGTCATTATTTTGAATATTTTGTAATAAAGGCTTATTATCTGTAAAATTTCTCATATTAGTTTCTTCTAAAATTTTTTATATCAATTGTCAATTTTTTTAGTTCTTTAAGTTTCATAACTTTATGTATTTTGTCTTCACTCATAGAACTTGTATATTTTTCAAAAATATTATTTTTAGTATTTTCAAATTCAGTTTCTATTCTATTAATAAAACTATCATGAATATTACAGAATTTTTCAATAAAATTTTGTTTATAATCTTCTAATGTTATTGTAAACGTTTTACTGTATGGCTCTAAAGTATCTCTGTAAAGGTCGACAATTTTAATTATTGTTTTTGAAACCTTATGTTCTTCTGTTACTTTCCAATTTAATTTTCTTTTAATCCACCACTTACTTTCAATTTCTCTTGTTATTGTTTCAACTTTTTCTTCTTGATACTTGTGAAGTTGATTTATATTTATTGCATTAACACTATTTTCCATTTCTGCATTAAAAGCATTAATTTCTATATTATTTGCATCTAATGAAAATTTATCTTTTGTAATTTTTTTTATATTTTCTAAGTATTTATGCAATTGATTGTTCATTTCAGAAATTAAATCTGTTTTAATACTAATTTGCATATTTTTAATTACTTCATTCGTTTCTTCAATTAGCTTAATTGCTTCATTTTTACTTAGTTCCTCCCTCTGAAATGTTTTGTTTTTTATGTCATTAAAAGACATAGTAAATTCTCTTGACTTTTGCTCAATAAAGTTTTTATCTACTTTTATTTTATTTATATCTTCAATAGCTTCTTTTTTTTTCTTATCTAATATCGCTATGTCTTTTTTTTGATTTTCTTCTTTTTCTTTTTTTTGCCCTTCTGTTATTTCTTCTAGCCTTTCTTCTTCAAGTTGAATTGATGTTTCAATCTGTTTATAAACTTTGTTTGCAATGGTTTTCAACTCTTTGTATTGTGTTTTTTTGTGATGATTTATTATATAATCTTCTAAATATAACTTCAATGCGGCTAAGCCTGAATAAACCAACTCCGAATCTAATTCACCATTAGTAATAGTTTTTCTTAATTGTTCTCTTTGAGAATTTGTTAACGGTGCATATTCTAAAAGTTGATATCCTTTATAATTATCATCTATATTGTGAATAAAATTATCTCGATAATTTCTTAAATCTGATTTCTTTTTATTTGTTAAGTTATTCTCAATTTGAGCAAATTTTGCATACTGTGCACTAATAGGAAAGATTTTAGCATTTTTAATACCTTTTCTTTCTAAAAAAGATTCCACTTTATTTAGTATTTCTTTAATTGACTTTTCTTCAATATCCTCTCTGTCAATTTTATTGTATACAAAAATAATTCTGTCTATACTTTTGTTGTTATTTTTAAATACCTTACTGATTTCATCTAAAGTAAAGTCGTCATCTTTTGAATCCATTTTTTCAGGATCAAGCACATATAAAACTATCGGTAAATTTTGATTGTCTTTTAAATAACTAAACGTTTTTTCTTTATGATGACTATGCTGAGAGCTATTGGGTCCAGGCGTATCAATAAAGTGTAAATTAAAATTTGAAGTATTAAGATTTGGAATAAAACCTTCTATTTGTAATTTTAAATCAGGGTATTTTTTTTCATCGTTTTTGTCATTAATATTTTCATTAGCTTTCAAATTCCAATCTTTTAAAAACTCTGAGATGTTTCCGTTGGTATTTTTTTCTTCTTTACCATCAAAAATTGCTTTTCCAATGAAATTATGTAAATGATTATTTACAATAATATCGCATGTTGTTGCGGTAGTCGCACCTGTGTCTTCGGGTAAATAGTCTTTTCCAATTAAAGCATTCAATAAAGTAGATTTTCCGGAACTCATTGTTGCAATAACAGGAATCTCTATTATTGTACTTCTATGAGTTTTAATATTTTCAATATTTGGACGTAGGGCATTTTTAACAATATCTTCTTTTGATTTTTCTGCATATTCTAAAAAATTATCAATTGCCTTGTACTTGTCTTGAATATCTTTATCATCAACAGTCTTTTCAAATTCAATATTTATTTCATTAAAAAGCTCTTTGATATATTGCTCTTCATACAAATCACAACCAATAATCTTCATTGCAAATGGATCATTGTTAGTTTCTTCTTTTACTTTTTTAATAAACTCTTTTACCCAATCTGTAATTCTTTTTCCTTGATTATCTTTTATTGTTTGTTTCAAGCTATTTTGGATGGTTGAATCGTTACATTCTATCTTAAATTCAAACATTACTGTATCATAGTCAATAATTACTTTCATTTTTTTGTCTTAAAATTATTTTACATTATAAAATTTTTAGAATATTGTATATCTCTATTCAAATTAAAATTATATATTTTATAAATTTATACTCTATATTTGTAAATGTTTCATCGAATTACATGTTATATTTAAGGTTTTTAATGCTGATGAATGGTTAATATTCTAAATTTTAATTTTTTTTTCACAAATCTACTCACTCACCTAGACAAACCATGTCCGAGTGAAAAAAACTACTAAAATAACATAAAAAGGTTATCGATAATTACGGTTTTCCGTAATCGGATTTTGCTTCCTTTTTATACATTTAGCATAGTTATAACTCTCAAAAATAATTCAAGAATTTCTGTTATGTTGTGTACAATTTTGTACAATTTCAAGGATGATTGGTTATTTTTGTTTTATCTCATTGTCTTAAAAATTTAATAACCATTTCTTTAATGAACAAAAACTCTACACTGTATATTGATGCAATCCGGCATTTGAAAAAAGTTATTATTCAAAACTTTGGAAAGCAGATTTCAACGGCGACAGACTGTGCTTTGCTTTCGGAGCGAATTGCCAAAGAGACAGGTTTCAGCATCAGTGCACAGACCATCAGGCGTTTTTTTGGTCTTATAAAATCAGATTCTCAGACCAGTGATTATGTGGTTAATAAATTGGCTAAGTTTTGTGGTTACAGAGATTTTTCTGGGTTTTTAGACTCTTTTTCTAATAAAGATTTGAAAGAATTTTTCAGAGAAGATGACACTTCTAAAGATTATTGGCGCAAAAGCGAAGAACTTTGTTTGAATATTTCTGAAAGCCCGGAATTGCTGGCAAATGTACATCAGTATTTACTGTCTTATCCGATGGCTAGAAAGTTTTTTCTTGAACATCATCCAATGCGCGATCTTTTAGGAACAGTTTACGATCAGTATTTTCTACATTATCTGAAATATAATAATGGCAATGAAGGAAAAATTTTTGCGTATGGATTTTTATTTTTAAGTGCGTTTTTGCAGCAGAATCATGAATTGATGAAGATGTATTTCCAACAGATTAAAAATACAGAAATTCAGAAAAATATTCATGTAATTCCGGCAGGACTAAAATTTGGAGTGGAATTATTATACGCAGATTGTATAGGTGATGAAAAAGGATTCAAAAAAACATTTTTGGAAATGAAGAAATGGAGGATTCATTACATTTCAGCCTCTGAAAAATTGGTTTGTAGTTTTGAATATTCTGTTTTAGAATTGCTCATTTTTACAAACAGAATTAAAGAAATAGAATTCCTCATCAAAAATCAGACTTTTCAACAATATCAAGACCAGTTTTATGTTCCGGAAGACCGCAAAATTACCCATGATGAAGTCTGGAAAATTCTCTGTGCCGTTGCCTATGAAAAAATGGGAAAATATAGAATAAGTTCAGATTATCTTCAGTCTG
The DNA here is from genome assembly GCF_022811665.1 of Chryseobacterium oryzae. Classification (NCBI taxonomy): domain Bacteria; kingdom Pseudomonadati; phylum Bacteroidota; class Flavobacteriia; order Flavobacteriales; family Weeksellaceae; genus Chryseobacterium; species Chryseobacterium oryzae. The sequence continues at coordinate 2,628,121 of NZ_CP094529.1, read as the reverse complement.
TAAATCTCGAAAATATTGGAGTAGGCTGGAAAAATTACTACTCATTATTATATTATCAAACATGTCTTAAACTTACACAAAATAAAGAAACTATCGAAGTGCAGACCAAGTTTAAAAATTTAGCACATAAAACCAACTTTTGTTATTTTAAAGATTGTTTTGAACAAGAGATTAGTAATTTTGCAGTCTAAAGATGAGTAAATCTCTTAAAAATTCTCCTCAATGCAATACTTTCTTATAGTTTTCAGTCTGTTTATTTGTCAATTATTTTCTGCACAGAATATTCCTTCAGATACCGCTCAAATCATTGTTCCAAACCGCTACAATAGTGCTGAAGCAATGCAAAAACCGTATGTGATTATGATTTCCACAGACGGATTTCGATACGATTACGCAAAGAAATACAATGCTCAGAATCTTATAAAATATGCAAACGGAGGAGTTCAGGCAAAGGCAATGCTTCCGAGTTTTCCTAGTATTACATTTCCCAATCATTGGAGTTTAATTACCGGGCTTTATCCTTCCCATCATGGTTTAATCGATAATTATTTTTATGATTACAAAAGAAAAGAAGGGTATGCCATGAATAAAAAAGAGAACGCCGAAGACGGAAGTTGGTACGGTGGAGTTCCGCTTTGGGCACTGGCAGAAAAGCAGGGAACTTTATCTGCATCTTTACAATGGGTAGGTTCAGCAAGTAATGCGGGTGGAATAAGACCTAGCTATTATTATCCGTATCATGAAAAATTTTCACCTTCAGAAAAAGTAACTAAAGTAATTAAATGGCTTCAGCTTCCGGAGGAACAAAGACCCCATTTTATTGCACTGTATTTTCCGGATGTAGATGCTGCGGGGCATCATTTCGGTCCAGATTCCAAGGAAACTGAAAGAGCAGTGCATCTGGTTGATGATGCAATAGGTGAACTGGTACAAAAAGTTAATCAGTTAGGTTTGAAAAATGTGAACTTTATATTTCTGTCCGACCACGGAATGATTAAAGTGAACGGCGATAAACCACTCGAAATTCCTGATATTCTTCTGGATAAAGGTAAATTCGATATCTATAATTCTCAGACTTTATTAAGAGTATATGTTAAAAATTCTGATGAGGTAAAAAGTACGTATAAGTATTTAAAAGCAAATAAAACAGAGAGTTACGAAGTGTATTTGGATAAAAAACTACCCAAGTATCTTCATTTCCGAACAAAAGATGACCGATTTGGGAGAATCGGGCAAATAGTTTTAGTTCCTAAAGCACCAGAAATATTTCTTGAAAAAGGCAAAAAAACATCTGTTGGAAAACATGGTTACGATCCTAGGTCTGTTCCGGAAATGAAAGCCACTTTTTTTGCATGGGGAAATCAGTTCAAAAATAATACAGTTATTGATGAATTTGAGAACGTAAATGTCTATCCCGTAGTTGCAGAAATTCTTGGTTTGAAAATTGAACAGCCTATTGACGGAAAATTACGTCATATAAAGAAAATTTTACGCTAATGAACAGTAAACGATATTTATAGTTGAAAGTATTTTATATGAAAGACCATCCAAACAGTGTTTATACATTTCATACTTCTCTTGGGAACATTCTTGCCTTTCAGGAAGATCATGTTTTAAAAATTAAAAATATTCGTTACGCACGTTCCGAAAGGTTCAAAATGCCTGTTCCCCAGAAAGATAACAATCCGGAACAGCTTTTACATAAAACTCCGGTTTGTCCTCAAAAAGTAAGCCCTTTTTTAGACCGCTTAATTCAGAAAACCAATATAGATGACTTTCAACCTGACGAATCGCCTCAATATCTCACCATTACCCGCCCCGAAAATGTATCCACAGAAGATAAATTGCCTGTAATTGTTTGGATCCACGGTGGTTCTTATGAAGTAGGATGTGGGAATTTGCCAACTTCTGATCCTTCGGTTTGGGTGAAAGAACAACACGTTATGGTGGTTTCTGTTTCCTATCGGTTAGGTCTTTTTGGTTTCTTGGGCGGAACTGAAGACCGACCTGCAAATTTAGGTTTGTTTGATATCATTGAAGCATTGAAATGGATTCAAGCCCATATTTCAAATTTTGGAGGAGATAAAGATAATGTTACACTTTTCGGGCAGTCTTCCGGTGGAGATGCTATTGCTCATCTTATGATTTCTGAAGGCGTTAAAGGTTTGTTTCATCGGGCAATTATTCAAAGTGCTCCGCTTGGTTTCAGAAAAAAAAGACAGAAAATGTCACAGGAATTTTTTCAGAATACAGATTTTTTGAAAGATGAAAAAGATCCTCTAACCATGGTGGAAAAATATGATAGTTATTTGCCGTCATTTAGAAAATATGGCTTAAAAACTGCGATGCCTTTCTGTAGTCAGTATGGTTTTCCTCCATTGTGTACAGAAGAGGAAAGTGTAGATTTATGGAAAAAAAATGCTTCAAAATATGATGTTTTGGTTGGATATAATCAAGACGAAACAGCATTTTACATTAAAACAGCAGAAAAAGGCTTTTACACTTATCTTCATAAGAAAATTTTGGATAAAATGGTAAGTGTAACTACCAATTCAATTTACGCAAATCCTATTAATAATTTTGCTGAAAATCTGGCTAGTGGCGGAGGTAATGTTTATCAATTTGTTTTGAGTTCAATTACCCAAAATCACAGTATTGGAGCTTCGCACTGTGTAGATTTGCCTCTTATTTTTTCTAATGAATCTGCTTGGAAGAATTCAGTGCTTCTTAAAGATACTCCTTGGAGCAATATTCATCTTTCAGGGAAAAAAATTCGTGCTTTATGGGCAGAGTTTGCAAAGACAGGAAAAATATCTAATGATTCTGAAAGACCTGAAATTTTGAAAGTTAACAAGGTGAGCTCCAATCATTAATTAGCTAATATTCAAAAATCTATGATAAAAATCATAAAAAATTTGTCAGATTAAAAAATCTTTTTAATTTTACACCTAACAAATGTTAGTTAGTTAATTATATGGATTTTTCAGTTGAATATTTAAAGCTCGACCAATTGAGACAGCTTCAATCTGAGCGATTGGCTAAATTGGTAGACTATCTTGGAGAGAAGTCGGAATTTTATAGAAGGAAATTTAATGAATCAGGAATATCTCCACAAGATATAAGGTCGATTGAAGATATTACGAAACTTCCAATTACTTACAAGCAAGATTTAAGAGATAATTATCCGTTCGGATTGTTTACGGTTCCTAAAAATGAACTTCAGAGAATTCACTGTTCTAGCGGAACAACGGGAAGACCGACAGTTGTAGGCTATGCAAAAGAAGATGTCGATTTATTCAGTGAAGTGGTGGCGAGATCTTTAAACGCAGCAGGAGCAAAACCGGGAATGCAGTTGCATAATGCTTATGGTTATGGTATTTTCACCGGTGGGCTCGGACTTCATTACGGAGCGGAAAAATTAGGGATGAGCGTTCTTCCTATTTCGGGTGGAATGACATCAAGGCAGGTTGATTTAATTATGGATTTTCAGCCGGAAGTTCTCTGTTGTTCGCCTTCTTATGCTCTTACAATCGCTGATGAATTTTCAAAACGTGGAATTTCTGCAGAAGAGATCAGTTTAAAATATGCCGTTTTAGGTTCAGAACCGTGGACGGAAATCATCAGACAACATATTGAAGAAAGATTGGGCGTGCATGCAACCAATATTTATGGTTTAAGCGAAATTATTGGTCCGGGAGTTTCGATGGAGGATTTTGAGGAAAAAGGTGGAGCTTATATTTGGGAAGATCATTTTTATCCTGAAATTTTAGATCCAGTTACCAAAGAACCTGTTCCATTCGGTGAAGAAGGCGTTTTGGTGATTACAACTTTAACGAAGAAAGCCATGCCGCTTTTACGCTACTGGACAAACGATATCACAAGTCTGTATTATGATGAAAGCGGAAAAAGGACTATGGTTAAAATGAAACCAATTCTTGGAAGGGCCGATGATATGCTGATTGTAAGAGGCGTGAATGTGTATCCAAGCCAGATTGAAGAAGCGTTTTCTCATGTGGACGGAGTGGTTCCGAATTATTATTTAACGCCAATTGAAAAAGAACAGATGTGTGTGGCACTCGATATTGATGTTGAAATTGATAATGATTTTGTAGGAGCAAAAAAACTTGAAATTAATACCGATGATTATGCTATTTTTGTCGGAAACTTTGGGAAAAGCATCGAAAACGAAATTAAAAAAAGAGTAGGAATTACTACGAAAGTTAAAATTCACGCTCAGGACAGTCTTCCAAAATGCGAAGGCGGAAAAATTAACAGAATACTTAAAAAATAAATGAATTCATTTTATAAACTTAAAACTGTAAAAGTTCAGAAAGATACCAACGATGCTGTAAATGTAGCCGTTGAAATTCCTGAAGATCTGAAAGATAAATTCAGGTTCAAACAGGGGCAGTATCTTAATTTCCGAATGATGATTAACGGAAATGAGGAAAGGCGTTCTTATTCCATCTGCAATGCTCCGAGTGAAAAAAGCAACACACTGGAAGTTTTGGTAAAATTACTCGAAAACGGAAAGGTTTCTGGGTATTTCAACGAACATCTTCACATGGACGAAATCCTTGAAGTAATGCCTCCAATGGGAGGTTTCAATACTTCGTATCACCCAACAAATGTAAAAACTTACGTTGGTTTGGCTGCTGGAAGCGGAATTTCTCCAGTTTTATCGAATATTAAGGAAAGTCTTTATCAGGAACCGAATTCAAATGCTTATTTGTTCTACAGCAACAGAAGAATGAATCATGTAATGAAAAAAGCTGAAATCGATAAACTGGTTGAAACTTTTAATGGAAGACTGAAAGTTGTCTATTTAGTAAGCCGTGAGAAACATGAAGATCCGATTTTTGAAGGAAGAATTTCTCCTGAAAAATTAGATCAGTTGTTCGAAAGGTACGCAGATATTGATGTGAAAGAATCAACATTCTTCATTTGCGGACCTTCGGAAATGATCAAAGGAATTGCAGATTATTTAAAGAAAGATAAAAAAGTACCGGCAATTCAGGTATTATTTGAATATTTCACCGCTCCGGATGAAGAAAATACGGAGGAAATGAGCGATGAATTCAAAGCTATTGCCAATATCGAAAGTATGGTAACGGTTATCATCGATGATGATGAATATTCGTTCCACTTGAATTCAAAAAAAGAGAGTATCTTAGATAAAGCATTGAAAGACAATCTTCCTGTGCCTTTCGCTTGTAAAGGAGGAGTTTGTTGTACGTGTAAAGCCGAAGTTTTGGAAGGTGAAGTTTTCATGGAAAAAAACTACGCGCTTACCGAAGAAGAAGTAGCCAGAGGTTATGTTCTTACCTGTCAATGTCACCCGACAACGAATGTGGTGATGCTTAATTATGATGTTTAAATTGTATTAACGATTTAATGTAAAACGTATTCATGAATACATAAATACTTTTTACATTTTACAAAAGACAAGAAAATGGATTTAGAAAAATTTGTACAATACGTACACGACGAAAATAAAGTAGAACCAAAAGATGTAATGCCCGATGATTACAGAAAACTATTGGTTCGACAGATTTCTCAGCACGCACATTCTGAAATTGTGGGAATGTTGCCAGAAGCCAACTGGATTTCCAGAGCACCTTCACTGAGAAGAAAAATGGCGCTGTTGGCTAAAGTTCAGGATGAAGCAGGTCACGGTTTGTACTTGTATTCTGCAACAGAGACTTTAGGAGACGGAAGCATTAAAGCAGACAGAGATGCAACTTACGAAGACATGTTGGAAGGTAAAGCAAAATATTCAAGTATTTTCAATTATCCGACATTGAGTTGGGCAGATATCGGTGCAATTGGTTGGTTGGTTGATGGAGCAGCAATCATGAATCAGGTAATGTTGATGGGGAATTCTTATGGCCCTTATTCAAGAGCGATGGTGAAAATCTGTAAAGAAGAATCTTTCCACCAAAGACAGGGATATGAGATCTTAATGGCATTGTGCCGTGGTACAAAACAGCAGAAAGAAATGGCTCAGGCTTCTTTAAACCGTTTCTGGTGGCCCGCTTTGATGATGTTCGGACCAAATGACGACAGTTCGCCGAACTCTAAAATTTCTATGAATTATAGAGTGAAAAGAGAAAGTAACGACAGCCTTCGTCAGAGATTTATTGACGTTACGGTTTCTCAGGCTGAATTCTTAGGATTAACCATTCCGGACAAAGATCTGAAATGGAATGAGGAAAGACAACATTACGATTTCGGAGAACTTCCTTGGGATGAATTCATGGAAATCTTAAAAGGAAATGGCCCAGCCAACAAAAAGCGTATCGAAACCAAAAGAAAAGCTCAAAGAGAAAATTCTTGGGTAAAGGAAGCGGCAGCGGCTTTTGCGGAAAAACAGGAAAAAATTTCAATATAACAATATACCGATGTAAAAATGTAGCAATTCAATTGTTATTCTGAGCAAAACGAAGAATCTCATTATTGTTAAACTGGTACATTGATACATTGTTAAATTTAATTTTATTTATGGCAAATTTAGATATGTGGGAAGTGTTTATTCAGACTAAACCGGGATTATCTCACAAACATGTAGGAATTGTACAGGCACCCACAGCAGAAATGGCTTTGCAGAACGCAAGAGATGTTTATACAAGAAGAAAAGAGGGAACTTCTGTTTGGGTAGTTCCAAGTAAATATATCGTGACTTCGGAAGGGGTGGATAAAGAAGCATTCTTCGATCCGGCTGATGACAAGTTGTACCGTCATCCGACTTTCTACGAGATTCCAAACGATGTGAAAAATATGTAATTAAGACTTTGGAGATAATAGACGAATAGATAAAAGACTTTACAATCTATTTTCTATCAGTCTATCATCTTTTGGTCTTCAAATTGATTAAACAATGAACCCATTATATAATTATTTATTAAAATTGGCAGACGACAGTTTCATTATGGGACAGCGTTTGTCTGCGTGGTGCGGTGAAGGTCCTTATTTAGAGGAAGATATTGCATTAACGAATATTGCGTTGGATGAACTTGGTCAGGCAAACAACTTTTATGTTTATGCTTCAAGAGTGATCGATAACGGAAAAAGTGAAGATGATTTAGCATTTTTAAGATATGAACACGAATACTTAAACGCACACTGGACAGAACTTCCCAACGAAGATTATGCACAGACCATTTTAAAGGTTTACGTTTTCGCTGTATATCAGAAATTGATGTATGAAGCCTTGTCAAATTCTGCCAATGAAGAACTTTCTGCCATCGCCCAAAAATCTTTAAAAGAAGTAAGATATCACTATACTCACGCTGCGTCTTGGATGAAGATTTTCGCTCAGGGAACAGAGGAGAGTAAAAGTCGTTTGGTAAAAGCGATTGAAAATATCTGGGAATATACCAAAGGTTTATTCGCAAAAACAGAAGGAGAAGATGATTTGGTTGCTTTAAATATTGCTCCGAATTCAGATGCTCTTTACGAAGAATTTGTTGCGATTACACAGAAAGATTTTGCGGATTTCAAATTAGAATACCCTACAAATCCTTTCATGCAGCCAAAATCAAGAACAGGATATCATACAGAATATTTCGGATTTATCCTTTGTGAATTGCAGTATATGCAGAGAGCGTACCCGGGTTGTACGTGGTAATTTTTAAATGTAACAATGTAGCAGTTTATCAATATAACAATTAGAACTGCAATTGAAATTATACTTTGTTGACTTTAATAAGTGAAACGCCTTAGCGAACTTAAAAACAATTAGTAGTCAAATAAAATTTGCGCACTTTGCGTTAAAAAATATCAGATAAAAAGAAGATTGAAAAATCCTTTAGAAATATTAGAACTCGTTCCCGATCCGGAAATTCCGGTAATCAATATTGTGGAATTGGGTATTGTAAGAGAAGCCAAAGTTACCAGCGAGAATTCTTGTGAAGTAACCATTACGCCTACTTATTCTGCCTGTCCCGCTATGTTTACCATTGAGGAAGACATCATAAAAATTATGAAAGAGAATGGTTGGGATGCAAAAGTAGTTACCAAAATGTTTCCCATTTGGACGACGGATTGGATTACGGATGAAGCCAGAGAAAAACTTCGTGTTTACGGAATCACACCTCCTGAAAAAGGTGCAGACGAACATCATATCGGGAAACCGAAGAAATGCCCGCGTTGTGGTTCTATGAATTCAAAACAGATCAGCAGATTCGGATCTACTTTATGTAAAGCTTCATATCAATGCCTAGACTGTTTAGAGCCATTTGATTATTTTAAATGTCACTAGATTAATGTAACAATCGAGCAATATAAAAATGTAACAATTTTGAATGCGGCAAATATTGTTATACTGATAAGCTGATATATTGCTATATTTTTATACGTAAATTTACATTAATTATAAAAAGTAAAACTATGTACACACAACTTGACATCGAAACCCACTTTGAGGGAAAGCTAAAAATTGCTTATCTCAATCAGCCAGATACCATGAATGCCTTAACTAAGCCTTCGTTAACAGAGTTAAAGGAATTTGTAAATGAATGCAGTAATGATCCCATAGTAAGATGTGTTGCGATTTCAGGAAGAGGAAGAGCGTTTTGTTCGGGTCAGAATCTGGATGATGCTTTTGTTCAGGGAAATGATCATCAGGATCACGATATTATCCGAAAAATTGTGACTGATTATTATAATCCTTTGGTGCTTGAAATTACACGTTGCAAAAAACCTGTTGTTGCATTGGTAAATGGTCCGGCTGTAGGAGCAGGAGCGATGTTAGCATTGATTTGCGACTTTGTTTTAGCCAATAATAAATCATATTTTGCTCAGGCATTTTCAAATATTGGGTTAATTCCTGATACTGGTGGAACCTATTTCTTGCCTAAATTATTAGGAAGACAATTGGCTAATTATTTAGCATTTACGGGTAAAAAATTATCGGCTGAAGAATCAAAATCTTATGGTTTGGTAGCAGAAGTTTTCAGCGAAGAAGAATTCAATTCAAAATCTATGGAAATTTTGGAGAAAGTATCTAATATGCCTACAATAGGCTTAAAACTAACCAAAAAAGCTTTTGCTAACTCTTACAATAATACTTTAAAAGAACAGCTTGAATTGGAAGGAGATTTACAGCAAAAAGCTGCAGAAACAGAAGATTTTAAAGAAGGTGTAACTGCCTTTTTAGAAAAAAGAAAACCTAATTATAAAGGAAAATAAATAAACTTGTACAATGTAAAAAGTAAAATGTACAACGTACACATACAATACTTTTTACATTGTACATTTTACATTATACAACATGAAAAATGTAGGAATCATCGGTGCCGGAACCATGGGAATAGGCATTGCACAAGTGGCCGCAACCAACGGATGCAAAGTTTGGGTTTATGACGCCAATGCAAAACAAGTAGAAACGGCAACTGTAGGTTTGGAAAAAACATTAACCAAACTGGTTGATAAACAAAAAATTTCGGCAGAAAAAATGACTGAAATTTTAGCCAATATCTCCATTGCTACAGAATTGAAAGACTTCAAAGAATGTGAACTCATCATTGAGGCCATCATCGAAAATAAAGAAATCAAAACCAAAGTATTTACAGAACTGGAAAACCACGTTTCTGAAACTTGTGTAATCGGTTCCAACACATCATCTATTTCCATCACCTCTCTCGGTGCGGAATTACAAAAACCGGAGCGTTTCATCGGAATCCACTTCTTCAATCCGGCTCCATTGATGCCTTTGGTTGAGGTTATTCCTTCTTTATTAACAGAAAAATTTTTAGCCGAAAAAATATACAGTTTGATGAAAGACTGGGGCAAAACTCCGGTTATTGCTAAAGATATTCCGGGATTTATCGTGAACAGAATTGCACGCCCATATTATGGTGAAGCACTGAGAATTGTTGAGGAAAATATCGCAACAGTAGAACAGGTTGATGATGCGATGAAAACAATTGGAAACTTTAAAATGGGACCTTTTGAACTGATGGATCTTATTGGAGTAGATGTTAATTTCTCCGTAACAAAAACGGTTTACAACGAATATTTTTACGATCCGAAATACAAACCGTCCCTCCTTCAGCAAAGAATGTTGGAAGCCAAACTTCACGGCAGAAAAACAGGAAAAGGGTTTTATGATTATTCTGATAAGAACCAAGAGTCAAGAACCAAGAGTCAAGAGTTTGAAAAGAATGATGAATTATATCAACAAATATTCTTGAGAATTATTTCTATGTTGATAAATGAAGCGGTAGAAGCAAAAAGATTAGGTGTTGCCAACGACGAAGATTTGGAATTAGCAATGCAGAAAGGAGTAAATTATCCCAAAGGATTATTGGCTTGGGGAAAAGAAATCGGATATGCGAAAATCTCTGAAACCCTTCAAAATCTTTACGAAGAATATCAGGAGGAAAGGTATAGACAAAGCCCATTACTTCGTAAAATGTAACAATATACCAATCTAACGATGCAGCAGTTCTTCTTATTCATTGGTAAATGCGGCATTGTTATTTATTGATTAAATGTCATGGATATAGGATCATTCCGAACAGAATTGGAAATAAGGCTGAACATTGAAAAAGAATATTTAATTCAGAAACTTTCTTCAATAAAAGATGATCAGGAAAAATTAGAATTATTGGGAATTTTCAACGAAAAATATAAAGAATTAGTTAAAAGAATCGCCCACGAAGAAGGGATTAATTTAATCGGTTTTTATCAGGGCGAAAAATCATCAGATTCTGGAAATCTCACTTATGAACAGTTAATTTTGGGTAAAACCATGAGTATTTACGATCAATTGGCAGATGAATTATATGAACAAATAAACAATTCTTAGCTTAAAAACATTTAAAATTATGCTGAAAAGAATTTTTACAATGAAAAACTTTCTCAGATCTATAGTAACTGCGGCTATTTATGTTGTTGGTTTCGCCCTTGTAAAACTTTTCTTTTATTATTTGGGTTGGGATGATGAGAAAAGTATCAATATATATGGCTTTTTATTTTATTTCGTCTTTATTTTTTTAGCAATCTTCATTTTAGACGGAAGAAATTATACATGGAAAGATGTAATCAGATTTAAAAATTTAAATAAAAGATAATGAATCCGAAACAGGTTGTAGATTACATGATGGAGAAAGACTACTTCTCCCAGTTTTTAGGAATAAAAATTATTGATATTAAAGAAAACTATGCATTAATTGAAATGCAAATCACGAAACAAATGCTCAACGGTTTGGGAACGGTTCATGGTGGAGTAACCTTTGCTTTTGCGGATTCAGCTTTTGCTTTTTCTTCAAACAATGACGGAAATGCAGCCGTGGCTTTAAGCGTAACCATAAATTTCACAAAGGCTGGAAGAGAAGGAGATATTTTCAGAGCAGAAAGTATTTTGGTAAATAATACCAGAAAAACAGCAATTTACGATATTAAAATTACCAATCAGAATCAAGAATTGGTGGCGAAATTTGTAGGAACTGTTTATAAAATCGGAAAAAAGGTTACAGAATTATAAATCAGATAAAAGACATCAGAGGTAAGATATTAGATTTAGAAATGTCTGTTGTCTGAAATCTATCATCTAAAATCTATTGAAAAATGAACAATGTATACATTATAGATTACATCAGAACACCAATTTCAAAATTATCAGGTGGTCTTTCAGAAGTAAGAGCAGACGATTTGGCTGCTATCGTTATTAAAGAAATCGTAGCAAGAAACCCTGAAGTTCCTGTTGAGGAAATTGAGGATGTTATTTTCGGATGCGCCAATCAGGCAGGTGAAGATAATAGAAACGTAGCGAGAATGGGGCTTTTGTTAGCCGGTCTTCCCTATAAAATCGGAGGCGAAACCGTCAACAGATTGTGTGCTTCGGGAATGTCGGCGGTGGCGAATGCATTCCGTTCGATTGCTTCAGGAGAAGGTGAAATTTACATTGCCGGTGGAGTAGAACACATGACGCGGTCGCCTTATGTGATGTCAAAACCAAGTGCGGCTTTTGGGAGAGACAGCCAGATGTTTGATACGACTTTCGGATGGAGATTCATCAATCCGAAAATGAAAGAAATGTACGGCGTTGACGGAATGGGAGAAACGGCCGAAAATTTAGCAGAAATGCATAACATCAGCCGTGAAGATCAGGATAAATTTGCTCTTTGGTCTCAGCAGAAAGCGACTAAAGCACAGGAAAACGGTAGATTGGCTGAAGAAATTATAAAAGTGGAAATCCCACAAAGAAAAGGAGAACCGAAAGTTTTCGATAAAGACGAATTCATCAAACCTACTTCCACAATGGAAGGTTTGGGGAAATTGCGTCCGGCTTTCAGAAAAGAAGGAGGGACAGTAACAGCTGGAAACGCTTCCGGAATGAATGACGGAGCAGCAGCATTAATTCTTGCCAGCGAAGAAGCTGTAAAAAAATATGGTTTGAAGCCTATTGCCAAGATTTTAGGATCAGCTGTTGCCGGTGTAGAGCCTAGAATTATGGGAATCGGACCTGTTGAAGCAACTCAAAAAGTTTTAAAAAGGGTAAATCTTTCACTGGAAGATATGGACGTCATTGAGCTCAATGAAGCATTTGCCGCACAGGCTTTGGCGGTAACAAGAACGTTAGGTTTAAAGGATGATGATGCGAGAGTAAATCCAAACGGAGGAGCTATCGCAATCGGTCACCCACTCGGAGTTTCAGGAGCAAGAATTGTTGGTTCTGCCGCTATGGAACTTCAAAAACAAGATAAAAAATATGCGTTGTGTACGCTTTGTATCGGTGTCGGACAAGGTTATGCCATGGTGATTGAAAAAGTATAGCTTTTTCAATAATATAAGAATCTGAAAATGTATCAACGTAACAATTCCTGTCATGCTGAGCTTGTCGAAGCATCTCATTGGTAAACTCTTAGATTGATACATTGATTAAATTAAATTTCCAATAAAAATTTTATGAATATTTACTCATATCACGGAATTCGCCCCATCATTAAGCCTTCCGCTTACGTTCATCCACAAGCGGTGATTATTGGCAATGTGGAAATCGGTGAAGAAGTTTATATTGGTCCGAATGCAGTAATTCGAGGCGACTGGGGTAAAATTATCGTGAAAGACGGGGCCAATGTACAGGAAAATTGTACACTTCACGTTTTTCCGGGCATTGAGACCATTTTAGAAGAATCGGCGCATATTGGTCATGGAGCGATTATTCATTCCGGACATATTGGTAGAAATTGTTTGGTTGGAATGAACGCCGTAGTGATGGACAAAGCAGTAATCGGTGACGAATGTATCATCGGAGCCTTGGCTTTCGTTCCTGCCAATTTCAAATGTGATGCAAGAAAATTGATTGTTGGAAGCCCTGCAAAAATCATTCGTGATATTTCTGATGAAATGATCAAATGGAAAACGGAAGGAACAAGATTGTATCAGGAATTGGCAAGAGAAGGAAAAGATGCCATTCTTCCCTGTGAGCCTTTTACAGAATATGTGCAGCAGATTCCTACGAAAGTTGTTGATTACAGCATTTGGGATGATGTGAAATAGTTTAAAATATACCCAAACCTAATGGGTTTTCAAAACCCGTTAGGTTTTCATAAAGTAAAATGAGAAATACAGAAAATTTTGAGTTTGATTCTGTCTATCACATTTTTTCTCATGTAAATGGGAAAGAATTAATTTTCCGTGAAGAAACAAACTATCAATTTTTTCTGAAGCAGTTAGATAAATATATTCTTCAAATTGCAGATATTTATGCCTATTGTTTTATAATAATTCAAAATGGGAAATAATAAAATAAGCACTACGGTTTCGGCTAATTGGTTAAATAAAAATAGCAAAAATCAAAATTTGATAATATTAGATGCTAGCATTAAACCTAAAACTGTTTCTGTCAATAACAATAATATCAATGAAATAATTCCAAATTCAAAAAAGTTTGATTTAAAAAAAATATTTAGTGATTTATCAAGTCCATATGATCACACATTGCCAAATATAAGTAATATGTTAGAGAATGTTCGGAAATTAGGAATAAAAAATAATTCCGAAATTGTGATCTATGATAATCAGGGAATATATTCTTCTCCTCGTGTTTTTTTTATGTTGAAGAGTTTAGGACATAACAATATCTCAATTTTGGATGGAGGATTAATTGACTGGAAAAACGAAGGCTATCCAGTAGAAAATTCTTATCTTACCGATGAAGCTGTCGGGGATTTTTCTATAAATAATACCGAGGAAACATATCGGTTTTTCTGCGACTCCCAATATGTACTAAATCACTTATCTGACAGTATAATAATCGATGTTAGGTCACATGGAAGATTTTATGGTATAGAAAAGGAGCCTAGAGATAACCTAAAGTCGGGACATATTCCTAATTCCATCAACATTCCTTTTGAAGTGTTTCTTGAAAATGGTAAATTAAAATCTGATGAAAAATTAAAGGCAATTTTCTCTGAAATGGATATTTCTAAGGAACTTATTTTTAGTTGTGGTTCTGGAGTAACATCCTGTATAGGTGCTTTGGGTGCAATAAAAGTAGGTATTGAAAGAATAAAAGTATATGACGGTTCATGGATGGAATGGGGAAATATTAGTAATACTTTTCCAATAGAATTATGATCTTATGGAGAAGAGAAAATATGGTAAGGAAACATTAGCTGCGAAACTTGGTCTAAATTTAAGGGATAGCTAGATTTTCAAAACCCGTTAGGTTTTTATAAAAAACAATTAAAATAAAAATGTTTAAAAAACTTCTCATCTACTGCAGTATTTTCTTTGCATTTCAATCTTTGGTTTTTGCCCAAAGTGGAAATGTAAAACCCTTAACTATTGGAGAAATCAGAACAATAAATTCCAAAATTTTAAATGAAGACAGAGTTTTAAATATTTATCTTCCACAAAATTTCGATAAAACAAAATCTTACCCCATCATCTATCTTTTGGATGGAAGCATGAATGAAGATTTTATTCACGTTACGGGTTTAGTGCAATTTTTCAATCAAATGTATTCTATGCCGGAAACGATTGTGGTAGGAATTGCCAATATTGACAGGAAAAAGGATTTTACTTTTCATACTGATTTAAAGGATTTACAGAAAGATTATCCTACGACAGGACATTCGGACAAATTCATCAGTTTTTTGGAGAAAGAATTAAAACCTTATATCGAAAGTCAGTTTAAAACAACCGATAAATACTTATTCGGACAATCTTTGGGTGGACTTTTAGCCACTGAAATTCTATTAAAAAAACCTGAACTATTCAATAATTATTTTATAATCAGTCCGAGTTTATGGTGGGATAATGAAAGTTTGTTAAAACAGGCTCCTCAATTATTAACTAAAATTCCGGATACCAAAAAATTCATTTATATTTCTGTCGGAAAAGGTGAACATCCGGTGATGATAAAAGATGCGGAAAATTTCTTCGATGTTTTGAAAAAAGCCAATAAAAAAAATTGGACTTTAGAATATAAAATGATGGAAACAGATAACCATGCAACGATTCTTCACAGAAGTTTGTATGAAGGTTTGATGAAATTGTTTCCGTATAAAGAACCGAAAAATTAAAAATATAACAATCTAAAAATGTATCAGTGTAAAAATTATTGGTAAACTGTTAAATTGATACATTGTTAAACTAAATACTATATGCAAAAGTTAAAAAACTATATCTACGGCGAATGGATAGAAGGCTCTGGAAACGGAATTCCTTTATACAATGCTGTGACAGGAGAGCAAGTTGCTGTTTCCGATACAGAAGGTCTGAATTTTGAGCAGGCATTAGATTACGGAAGAACAGTAGGTTACAAAAATCTTTCATCGATGACATTCTACGACCGTGGGGAAATGCTGAAAAAGGTAGCTCTTTATCTTCTCGAAAGAAAGAAAAAATATTACGATTTATCTTATAAAACAGGAGCAACTCATGTAGATTCTTGGGTAGATATTGAAGGAGGTTTCGGTACTTTCTTCACATATTCTGGTTTGGCGAAGAGAATGCTTCCCAATACTCCGTTTTGGGTGGATGGGGAAACTCAGAAAATTTCTGCTAACGGAACTTTTTTGGGAACTCATATTTTAACGCCGAGCGAAGGGGTTTCAGTACAAATTAATGCATATAACTTCCCGGTTTGGGGAATGCTGGAAAAACTTTCAACTTCATTATTAGCGGGTGTTCCTTCAATTGTAAAGCCTTCTCCGTTTGGTTCTTATTTAACCAATGCAGTTTTTCAGGATATGATTGAAAGTGGAATTCTTCCTGAAGGAGCTCTGCAGTTGGTTTGCGGGGAACCTGGAAATATTCTGGATTATGTTCAGGATGGAGATTCTGTGTTATTCACAGGTTCTGCGACAACAGGTAGAAAATTAAAATCTTTACCGTCAGTTGCAGGAAATGCGGTTCGTTTCAACATGGAAGCCGATTCTTTGAACTGTTCTATTCTTGGGTTGGATGCAAAACCAGGCACTCCGGAGTTTGATCTATTCATCAAAGAAGTTCGTAACGAAATGACGACGAAAGCCGGACAAAAATGTACCGCAATCAGAAGAATTATCGTTCCTGAAAACTTAATCGGTGATGTTCAGAATGCTTTATCTAAAGCATTAGACCAGACCAAAATCGGAAATCCGTTAAGCCGAGAAACAAGAATGGGTTCTTTAGTCGGAAAACAGCAGTATGATGAAGTTTTAAGAAAAGTAAATTTACTGAAAGCCGAAACAGAACTTATTTACGATGGACAACACGAATTGGTAGATGCCAACTATGAAAACGGTGCATTTATGAGCCCGAAACTATTCTTAAATGATGCTCCATTCACCAAAAATATTTCTCACAATGTTGAAGCTTTTGGTCCGGTTTCTACGTTGATGCCTTACAAAGATGCGGAAGAAGCTGCAGCGTTAGCAAAAAGAGGAAAAGGAAGTTTGGTCGGTTCTATCATTTCTCATGATGAAAAATTTGTTGCCGAAACTTCATGGAAAATGGCTTCTCAGCACGGTAGAATTTTCGTGTTAAACAGAGACAATGCCAAAGAAAGTACAGGTCACGGTTCGCCACTTCCTACTTTAATGCACGGTGGCCCCGGAAGAGCCGGAGGCGGTGAAGAAATGGGCGGTTTAAACGGTCTTCATTTTTTCCTTCAAAAGACCGCAATTCAGGGTTCCCCGGATATTTTAACGGCAATTACTAAAATTTATCAGCAGGGAGCAGAGAAAAAATATTCAGACAAACATCCTTTCCAGAAATATTTTGAAGAAGTTGAGGTTGGTGATTCTTTAGAAACAGCTGGAAGAACGGTAACTGATGCAGATATTGTGAATTTCTCTAATGTTTCCTGGGATCATTTCTATGCCCATACTGATGCGACCAGCTTAACAGGAACGATTTTCGATAAAACAGTGGCTCACGGATATTTTATTCTTTCTGCAGCGGCGGGATTGTTCGTTTCAGGAAAAAAAGGACCTGTTATTGCCAATTACGGTTTAGAAAACTGCTCATTCTTTAAACCTGTTTATGCAGGAGATACGATTACGGTTTACTTAACGGCGAAAGAAAAGATCAACCGTGGGGTGAAAGGCAGAAATATTCCTTCTGGTGTTGTAAAATGGCTGGTTGAAGTGGTGAATCAGAGAGATGAGGTTGTTTGTGTAGCTACCATTTTAACATTAGTGGCAAAGCAGTCTCCTTTTATGGATTTAAATGTTAGAAATATTCAAAAAATGTTGCATAATTTAACCGAAAAATCTGAGCGTACATTTGGGGAACTTTCTCCACAACTGATGGTTGAACATTTGGAAGAGGTCATGAAAAATGGCTTTGGAAATTTAAAATCTGAAGATTTTGAAGAAATTCCTGCAGAAAAACTTGAAAAACTTCAGGATTGGCTGTACACAGATCAAAAGATAAAATCTGGTGCCAAATATCCACTTTTGAAAGACGGGGAAAGTCTGCAGCCAAAATATAAAAATCTGGAAGAGGCAAAAGCAAAATTGCTTGATATCATAAAAGAATTTAAAGTTTATTATAAAGAAAATCCTTTTGCAGAACATTATCATCCAAGATTCGGGATGCTTAATAAAGAAATGATGGAACTTTTCCAACGAAAGCATTTTACACACCATTTTGAGCAGTTCGGATTGATTTAAATTTAAATAACCTGAGTTCGGGATAAGGATTTATAAAACGCAAAGCTAAACAAAAGATTAAAATTTTTGATTTACATATGTTGTAAGATAAACCAAGACGTATAACTTAGCAAAGTAACACAAAGTTTTGTGTTACTTTGCTAAACAAAGTGGCTTTGTATAGCTTAAAAGCATTTCAAAAAGTAAACTTCTCTTTGTTTTTCTTTGCGATAAAATAATTAATATCAGAACTATTTAAAATATTTCTTATCCCGAACTCACGTTAAATAAGTGTAAATACAACAATGCAGCAATTAAATTTTTTGCTGCATTTTTCTATCTTAATCGTATGAAAACATTCGGGGAAAAGGTCATAGAATTTAACAGCAAATTACATTATTCGGGAAATCTTCCCAACGATTTTCAGGTTTTAAATCCTTATTTGGATAATCCTGAAACAATGACCGTTATGGAAAAGTTTTACCATCATTACTATAACGATACTGCGCAGAGAAAATTTATGATTGGGATTAATCCTAGCCGTCACGGAGCCGGAATTACGGGAGTTCCTTTTACCGATACCAAGCGTCTGGAAACCGTTTGCGGAATTAAAATGAAATCTGCATACACTCATGAAGTTTCATCCGTTTTTGTATATGATATGATTGCACAGTACGGCGGTGCCGAAGAATTTTATAGGGATGTTTATATCAATTCTCCTTTTCCTCTCGCAATTGTGAGAAAATCGAAAGGAAGTTGGGTTAATGCCAATTATTACGATGATAAAGAACTTTTCAAGGATGTAAAAGATTTTATGATTGATACTTTGAAAAAGCATATTAGCCTAAATCTCGATACTTCTGAGGTTTTCGTTCTTGGAAAAAAGAATGCAGAATTTATTTCAAAACTAAATCAGGAAGCCCATCTTTTTGAAAAAATGACTGTATTGGAACATCCAAGATATATTCAGCAATACAAATCAAAAGAAAAACAGTTTTATATTGATAAATATATTTTAGCTTTAAAAAAAGATTAGGAGAAAGAAATTTTTCTTCATTAAATTTTTTTACCGAACAATTGTTAGTATTTTTGTTTGAATTCAATATCAGATAAGAAATGAGTGATTTTGTAACATCAGAAATTAAAAATAATATTGCCGAAATTACTTTCGGAACCTCGAAAAGTAACTCGCTTCCGGGAGCTATTCTGGAAAAATTGGCGGAAACAATTTTAGAAGAAGGTGCCAAAAAAGAGGTAAAAGCAATCCTTGTAAAAAGTGCAGGTGAAAAAGCTTTCTGTGCAGGTGCAAGCTTTGATGAACTTTTAGAAATTGAAGAATTAGAGAAATCTACAAAGTTTTTCGGAGGTTTTGCGAAGGTTTTGAATGCTATGAGAAACTGCGGAAAAATTGTGGTGGTAAGAGTTCAGGGGAAAACAACCGGTGGTGGTGCAGGCATTGCTTGTGGAGCAGACTATTGTTTTGCAACAAAAGACTCTGCTTTGGCTTTAACGGAGATTAATTTAGGCATCGGACCTTTTGTAATAGGACCTTATGTGGAGCGAAAAATAGGTAAATCACAGTTTGCAGCAATGGCGATAGACGCAGATTTCAGATCAGCAGATTGGGCAGAACAGCATAATATTTATCATTCGGTTTCGCCTACAATTGCTGAGATGGACGCAAAACTAGAGCAGTTTTTAACCACTCTTTCTTCCCGTAGCGAAGATGCTTTAGCTTTAATTAAAAAAGTTTCCTGGGAAGGAACGGAGCATTTTGCTGAATTGATGCCTGCAAGAATTCACATGAGTGCAAGTCTTATTTTAGAAGAATCTGCAAAGAAAAATATTCAGGCCATAAAAGAGAAATTAAGAGCAAAGTAAATTTTTATTAAATAATTGTGATAGAACAGCATTTCAGATTTGAATGCTGTTTTTTTGTTTGGAAGAGATTGTAAATGGAATAATTTTAGTATTCAGATTCTAAAAATCGGTCAATTAAGAAAACTATATAGAAATGAAAAAGTCAGTATTATTAATGATTCCTTTATTGTTGGCTTCATGTACAAAACAAAATACAGAGGTTAAAATAACAGATAAAGATTCTCTTTCAGGAGAAACCCATTCAGCTGTTAAGCCAAAAGATTCTGTGGCATCATCTGAAAATCGAGATTCATTAAAAGTTTCAGCAACCAATAAAATGGGAGAAGCCGTTAAAATTATCGATGCAGAGAAACTTCCAAGTACCATAGATCAAACATTTGATGATAAAATTCAAAAACTCATTATTAGAATTCCCAATTATAGTAAATCTAAACTTCATGGTGTGATTACTCCCAAAAATAACAATATGAATGTAAGATTTAACCAGATTAAATTATCAGACGGAACGTATGATGGTCCTTTTGGTAGAGATATTTCTTATGATATTAAAGGGAAAGGCGAAATTTGGCTTATTATAGGTAAAGATCTTATGGCTGAAGGAGAAAATACAGGACAATTCTCAGTTACGATAGACTAAAGTGGTATAATTTCTGCAAAACTCATTTTAGATTTAATTTGCAATTATCTTAACTTAAGAATTGCATCAACTTTAATTATAAATATTTAATATATGAAAAAGATAGTATTAATAGCCACTGTCTCATCTATAGCATTGGCAAGTTGTGGTGCAGTACAATCTATTGTACAGAATACTTTTCCTTATACCTCTAATTTTTTAGTTTCTACAGGAGTTCCTGCTAACAAAGAAGTTTCTTCTACATCTACGGCATCCAATGTTCAGACTTGGGTAGGCGGAAATAATAATGCACAGATTAAAGATGTAAGAATTTCCGAGGCGAAAATCTCTGTAGTTCCTCCTACAAGTGGAGATTTAAGTGCGTTGAAATCTGTAAAAGTCTATATCTCTTCCAACGGAACAAGCGAAAAACTGGTGGCTTCAAGAAGTGATATTTCCACCAATTCTTCAAGCTTAAATTTAGACCTTAATGATAGCGGGTTTTTAGATAATATTGTTAAAAGTTCAGGACTTTCTGTAAGAACAGTTTATGAATTGAAGAATCAGACTTCTTCGGATATGAACATTAAGGTTTCGCTTAATTTCAGCAGTGTTCCTGCAAGATAATTTTATTTCAATCTCAAATAAAAAAATAGCTTTTCAGAAAAATAGGAAAGCTATTTTCATTTTTAATGATAAAAAATGTAAAACGATCTTATTCCAAATTGACATTTAATTTTTAGCTTTACATTTCAAAAAAATTCGATGTAAATGGAAATTGTTGCCAAAATTTTAATTGCCGTTGTTGCATTAGAACATCTTTATATACTTTGGATGGAAATGTTTGCATGGGAAACCAAAGGAAAAGAAGTCTTTAAAAGTGCTTTACCTCCCGAAATGTTTAAACTCACAAAAGGTTTGGCGGCAAACCAAGGCTTGTATAATGGGTTTCTGGCAGCAGGATTATTATGGTCATTTTGTATTGAAGACTCTAAATGGCAAAGTAATATAGCTTTGTTTTTTCTAGGATGTGTAGCAGTTGCCGGAATATATGGATCTTTATCTGCTAAGAAAATATTTTTTGTTCAGGCTTTACCTGCAATTTTGGCAATTATTGTGGTTTTGCTGAAGTAGTTTTCGGTTAATTATCTATTTTCGGAATAAATCTGGTACCAATTTTTTAAATTTTCTTTTAAAATTTCGGGGGAACAAAAACCTTCATGATAGTAAACCAATGTTCCTTCTGCATCTAAAATAATCCATAATGGGTAAATGGGAAGATTTTTATTTTTAGAAAACGCTATTGCCAACTCGTGAAGTCCTGAAGTTCCATTGGGCAAATAACTATATTCTTTCCCCTGAAAAATTATTTTTTCTTTTGTATTTTCTGCATCAAAGTTAATGAAGTATAAGTCTTTATTAATTAAAGATATAAGTTCTATGTCTTGATTAATTCTGAAATAATCCATTTTACAAACCGAACACCATTTTGTATAAATTCTGAGTATTATTGGCTTCGGATTTTTTTTATGCTGAATTTCAAAATCCGAAATATCCAAAGTTTTCATCTGAGAAAAACAAATCCCTGAAATGGAAAGGGTAAGCATAGTTATAAGTTTCATCATAGCTATTGGGTTTAAATTTTTTCTGAATTACTTCAAAGTATATTTTATGCCTAAAAATCCTCGTATTTTTTGCATAGGAGCATAGCCGTAAGTGGTGTCAAAAGTATATCGGTTGGGGTTGTTTATAGGATCATTTACATTTCTGTCAAACGGATCAAAAGGCCTCATTATAGGGTTTTTCGGCGTAAAGTTGAAGAGGTTTTTAATGCCACAATATACTTCAAAGCCAGATGAAAAACTTTTTGAAACCTGAATATTTGCTAAAGAATACCATGGTGAGTATTCTGGTCTGTAATCATTTACCAGAATGGGTAATCTCATCGGTCCATACCATTGTCCTGTAAAATCTACTGCAAGATTATAGCTGAATTTGTAGGTAATATTATAGGTTCCGCTCCATTTTGGTGCGTGTAGTTGCTGCGATTTTTGTCTTTCATCATCAAATTTCTGATATACATCAACGTAAGTTAATCCTAAATTGATACTTAAAGGAAAACTGAAAATAAGATCTGTATTCAAAGATAATCCTCGTGAAATTCCGTATCCGTTTAGATTATTGTAAATAATTTTTTCGGGATCAGAATCAAAATCACCAACAATTTTATTGCTAAAATAGGTGTGAAAGGCAGAAGCATCAAGATTAATCAAATGATTTCCTGCAGGAATTTTCCACATATAATTCAGATTTCCGTTTACAGATCTTTCGGGTTGCAAATTAGATTGAATTACTACTTCTCGTGAACCTGTGAGTGCAGCATGATCTTCAGTAAATAAATTCACTACCCTGAAACCTGTACCAAAATTAAATCTAAAGGTATGAAATGGATTGGGCGAATATTTCCATGCTAATCTCGGCGAGTGTACACTGCGATGTATCTTATCATAATCTAATCTGTAGCCGATGAGCAATGTGTTTTTTTCGCTGATTTCCCATTGATCCTGAATAAAACCACCAAAAATCGGAGATTTCATAGGTTGATTTGTAAATCCGTCTGCAGATAATGTTCCGGGTGTATTATCATCATAAAATGTATTCTTGAAGGTAAACCCAAAAAGTAAACTATGGTTTTTTATTTTTTTGTCCCAATAAGTTTGTATAAAACTGACTTTCTGTTTGGCGAGATAAGGATTGATACCATAATACGAATTTTGATCGTGATAATTATAAGAAAACTGAATCATTATATTTTCTTTTACAGGAAGTTGGTACAGCCCAAAAGCTTCCAATCGGTTGGTATATATGCTTTCGCCATATTTTTTCTCGCTTCCGCGATAAGACTTATTCCACTGCATTTCTCCACCAAATCGGTCTTCATACAAGTATCGTAATGCAAAACTTGCAGATCGGCTGTTTTTTCGTCTGAAGTTCCATTTGTTGAAAACAGAAATTCGTTTTTGCAATGCTGAATCTGTAAAGTTATCTTTGTTTTCATCAAATCTCTTGTTAGCATTAAAATAATTTAAGCTGATAATAGAAGCCGCATTTCTGGAGATATTAAGCTTTGTGGAAATGTCGAGATTATTTTCGCTCCACGAGGTAGTCATTATGTCTAAACTTAGCTTTGGCGCTGTTAATGCATTTTTTGTTATGATATTTATAACTCCACCCATTGCTTCAGAACCGTAAAGCGAAGAGGCGGGACCTTTTACCACTTCAATTCTGTCAATCAGGCTGTTGGGAATTCCGCTCAATCCATAAACAGTAGAAAGAGAACTTACAATAGGCATTCCATCAATTAAAATCATGGTGTATGGTCCTTCCAATCCATTAATGTGAATATCGCCTGTATTACAAACCGAACAATTTAGTTGAGGTCTTACGCCATTTATCATTGCTATAGCTTCAAAAACATTTGGAGTAGGATTTTTCCGGAAAAATTTCTGGGTGTAAATTTCTACAGATACCGGACTCTTAGATTTGCTGATAGGTTTTAAAGTTCCTGTAATAACCATATCGTCGATATCTTTTGTTGTCATTATATTTTTTTGCTCTGTTGTTGTAGCAGAATCCACTTTTTTGTAAGAATCTTTGGTTATACTGTCTTTTTCTTGTGCTTGAATTGAATAGACGGAAGTTATTAAAATTGAAAATATAATTATTTGCCTCATGTAATTTAAATTGTTAGACAAATCTAACAATTATTTTTAGAAATGCAAAACTTAGATATTGGAAAATCTTTTTCAGACAATTCATTTAAAAATATTAAATTTGAGAATCCAGATATAAAAGTAAAATGAGATACCACCAATCGGGAAATATCCCACAAAAAAGGCATACAGTTTTTAAATCGCCTGAAGATAAATTCTACTACGAGCAGCTTTTCGGGACAGAAGGTTTTCATGGTATTTCTTCATTGCTATACCATATCCATCGTCCTACTCAGATAAAATCTATAGGAGAAGCTAAAGATGTTTCGCCGAAAATAGCCATCGAAAAAAACGTTACTCCTAGAATGTTTAAAGGGATGAATGTTACACCCGAAGATGATTTTCTGGATAGCCGTAAGTTTCTGATGGTAAATAATGATCTAAAGATGGGATTATCTAAACCCAGAAAATCCATGGATTACTTCTATAAAAATGCAGAATGTGACGAGTTACTTTTTGTACACAAAGGAAGCGGAATCCTGAAAACTTTTGTAGGAGATCTCAGTTTTTCAACGGGAGACTACATTATTATCCCAAGAGGAACAATTTATCAGACAGAACTGAATTCTGAAGATACTGTATTTTTTGTGTTGGAAAGTCATTCTCCGATTTATACTCCAAAAAGATATAGAAATGAATTCGGACAACTTTTGGAACATTCACCATTCTGCGAAAGAGATATTGTTGCTCCAACTTTTGTTGAACCTAAAGATGAAAAAGGGGAGTTTCTAATTAAAGTAAAAAAAGAAAATCAGATTACCGATTTTATTTATGCAACTCATCCGTTTGATGTGGTAGGTTGGGATGGCTATTTTTATCCGTACAAATTCAACATCAAAAATTTTGAACCAATTACCGGAAGAATTCATCAGCCGCCACCGGTTCACCAAAACTTTGAAGGTCACAACTATGTAGTATGCTCGTTCTGTGCAAGAATGTACGATTATCATCCGCAAGCGATTCCTGCACCATACAATCATTCAAATATAGATTCTGATGAAGTTTTGTTTTATACAGAGGGCGATTTCATAAGCAGAAACCATATAGATTTAATGGATTTTACTTTGCATCCTGGAGGAATAGTTCACGGTCCTCATCCTGGTGCAATGGAAAGAAGCATAGGTAAAAAATTTACCGAAGAATATGCTGTAATGGTAGATCCGTTCAGACCATTAAAAATTACCGAAGAAGCTTTAAAAATTGAAGATTCTACCTATAAAACTTCGTGGCTTGAAAGTGAAGATCATGGGTTGAAAGACAGACTCCAGGAGTAGTTTTTCAGAAAAATAAGCGAGTAAACATAGAACATCGGTCATTATTGCCGATGTTTTTTATTCAGGGTAAATTTTTGATGTTAAAAACAATTAACCATACCCCCGAAGTAAAACTTTTTCCCGAAATTCGTGGTAAATTTTTAGATAATGCGAAAAGCAATAACCAGTAAGACACCTAAGCCAAAATACGATGTTGTTTTAATTGGCGGAGGAATTATGAGTGCGACTTTAGCCACTTTACTTCATGAATTTGATCCTAATTTAGATATTGCCATTTTCGAAAGGCTTGGTAGGTTTGCCAAAGAAAGTACCGCAGCTTGGAATAATGCCGGGACAGGGCATTCTGCATTTTGTGAGCTCAATTATACTCCACAAAAAGAAGACGGTTCTATAGATATTGTAAAAGCGGAAAAAATTGCTGAACAATTTGAGGTTTCTAAACAGTTTTGGTCTTATTTAGTTGAAAAAAATTATATCCAGAATCCACAGGAATTTATCAATTCTTGTGCACACATGAGTCTGGTTTTTGGTGAAAATGATGCAGAGTATCTTCAGAAAAGATTTAATGCTTTGAAAGAATCTCCTTTGTTTTCAGATATGGAATTTTCTACCGATCACGAAAAACTGAGAGAATGGATACCATTGGTTATGAGCAAAAGAAATCAATCTGAGGTTTTAGCTGCTACAAAAATGGATTTGGGAACCGATGTGAATTTTGGAAGTCTTACAAGAAAAATGGCAAAACATTTACTGGAAGATTCTAAGGTAGAGGTTTTTCTTTATCATGAGGTAAAAGATATCAATCCTCGTGAAGATGGTACTTGGGAAATGAAAGTGAAAGACCGTATCAACAGACATAAACAGGAAGTGACTGCCGATTTTGTATTTATCGGAGCGGGTGGATATGCATTGCCGTTACTCGAAAGTTCGGATATTAAAGAGAGTGCAGGATATGGTGGGTTTCCGGTTTCTGGACAATGGTTGGTAACTCATAATCAGGATTTGGTGGAACAACATCAGGCAAAAGTGTATACTCAGGCAACTGTAGATGCACCGCCAATGTCTGTTCCTCACTTAGATTTAAGAATTATTGATGGTAAAAAAGCTCTTCTTTTTGGTCCTTTTGCAGGTTTTTCAACAAAATTTCTGAAAGAAGGAAGTTATCTCGATTTACCGGAAAGTGTCAACACTAAAAATATCCGTTCATTATTTGGAGCTTGGTGGCATAATTTACCTCTTACAAAATATCTTATTCAGCAGGTTGCCATGAGTAAAGCTCAGAGAATGCAGCATTTAAGAGAATTTGTAAAAGATGCTAAAGAAGAAGATTGGGAATTGAAAGTGGCAGGGCAACGAGTGCAGATCATTAAAAAAGATGATAAATTAGGAGGAAAGCTGGAATTCGGAACTGAAGTCGTTGTAAACGAAAAAGGAACTATTGCTTCTTTACTTGGAGCGTCTCCTGGAGCTTCTACGGCGGTATTTGCAATGCTGAATGTTCTTGAAAAATGCTTCCCTGAAAAACTTCAAGGAGAATGGAAAGATAAACTGCTGGAAATGATCCCGTCTTATGGACAAAAACTATCAGAAAATCCTGAGTTAACGAAAAAGGTAAGAGATTATAGTAAAGAAAAATTAGAACTTATCTATTAAAAATAAAAAGCCAAATTCAATTGAATTTGGCTTTTTTAAACCTTTAATAGGTATTATTATATTAAGAACCAGATATCTGGTGCCAAATACCGTTACCGTTTGATTGAAATGTTGCAAAAAGAGAAACTGTAAAAGAAGATTGAGATGCTGTACCTCTCTTAATTATATCACTTCCAGAAGGAACTACAGTAAGAACAGTTGAGCTGTTACCACCTTTTACAACATTAATGATTCTTCCAATATTGCTACTTGTTGCTGCGGGTAACTTCACCGAAAGTGCTACAGTAGTGTTTTTTACTATTGTATAATCAGAACTTGTAACGTCATAATTTATAATAGAATCATCATTAATACTATTAATAGACATACTAACACTACCTACAACTTGCAATGTACTATTTGGTGCTGTAGTTCCAATACCGACATTAGTATTTGTATTTGCTCCATTTTTACCACTAACAGATCCTAAAACCAAAGAATTGCTTTGCTCCACATAAGAGTTCGCACCTAATGCTGTTGTATTTGTAAGGCTATTATTTGGTACTTTAGAATTATAACCAATATTGGTGTTTAAGTTTCCATTTTCATTGCCTGCACCTGCAGCATATCCTAATGCTACACTATTTGTACTATTCTTGTAAGATTGTCCAGCGCCGCTACCCACAAAAGTATTAAAACCTCCCGAAGTATTGCTTCCGTTACCGGAATTAGTTCCTATAAATACATTGTCACCACTTGTTACATTTACTCCAGAATAGGTTCCCAAAAATGTATTGTTAGAGCCATTTGCACCAGTAGTTGACAAAGAGTTAAGACCGATAGCTACATTATTATTTCCTGTAGCAAACTGACCGGATAAATTACCCATTATTATATTATTAACTCCGCCACCCATTTGTTCGCCAGCACGAGTTCCCATCACAATGTTTTGGTCACCAGTTGCATCAGATCCTGCACTATAACCAATTAGAAGACTGTTACCGCCTGTGAAATGAAAACCGGCATTATCACCAATCATAACATTATTACTACCTTGAGCGATGTTTCCAGCTTGTCTTCCAATGGCAATATTACTTGTAAGGGCTCCGTTTGCGCCACCAAGTGCTTGGCTTCCTATTCCGATATTAAAATTCCCGGTATTTATAGTATTTCCTAGATTATCACCAATGAAAATATTTTGTGTACCACTGCCAAGTGCATTACCGGAATAGTAACCCATTACAATATTGTAAGAACCAGTCATTCCAGATTGTACAGAACGTGCCCCTATTACGATTGGAGCTAGAGCATTAACATTGTTTCCACTTTGGACTCCAACAATGGTCGCGTTAGAAAGATTGGATTGTGTAGATTCTGAGTCGTAGCCTAAGATTGTATTATTCATATCAAATCGACCGGCTTTATTGTTGTTGACTCTAAATTTTAGAGCATGATTATCTGTAGTTCCAAGAAAGTTATTGGCTTCTGATGTGCCACTATTACCTTTGAGATTCCAACTGTCAGACGATAAGCCAACACGATTCCATTTGGTACCGTCCCAATAGTGAAAGCCTTGTGTATAAGGAGAAGAATCTACTGTTAAATAAACTAATTGACCGTTAATTGTTCCATTCACTGTTCCTGCTATGGTACCGTCTGTGCTAAGGTTGCTCACCCTAGGTACTAGAACTCCGTCTGTTCCCGATACTATTCCTAAATGATTTTTTGCTCTTACGTCAAATGTTGATTCGGGAGTAGTTGTGTTAACGCCAACTTGTGCTAAAGAGTAGGTCGAGAACAATATGCTAAAAGCAATAACAGTATTTTTTTTCATAATTCATTTATTGATGTAAATTTAATCATTTGTTAAATAAAATGATATTTTTTTTATAATAAAGGAGGGGGATTTTTAATTATTTGGAAATTAATACATTTTGACGACTCTTTAAAGCTTTGAAGATAATGGATAATTACTCGAAAATTTGCTGCAGCACTTCTAAAGAATCGGGTGTTCTGAAATCGGTAACATGATAGTGATAGTAGATCAATACGCTGTCTAAAAAGTTTTTTCTTTGAGATTGAGCAATTTTTATTTCGTAAGGATTGGTTTCGGTAAGAATGGTTTTCCAGATTAAAGAGGTTTGGTCGTTAAAGAAATGATGCGTTTCTATGTGAGAAAATGTTCCGGTTTCAGGATCCAGAAAATTTCCTTCACCTAAAAGCGGCGCTACACCCTGAATTCTCAAAATAATGAGTAAAAAAACAAAATGAGAGCTATAGTTTTTGCTTTCCAATTGTTTTATCAATGCTTCCATTTCCCGAAAAATAGATATGTTTTTGTCCTCATTTCTTAATATATGATTCAGAAAATCTGCAACAAAAAAAATTACGGCATTTGCTTTTATGTCCGTATAAATATCGCTAAGCTGTGCAATTTCAAATTTAGAAATTGTTTTTATGGCTGTATTTTTATTACTGTTTACAGTAATATTCAGATTATTGAGTGGGAGTAAAAAAGCTTTCTTTTTATTTTTTTTGGTATAAATTCCTTTCAGGAAATAAGTTTGAAAACCTTCATCTTCGGTGAAGCAATGCAGGATTGCATCATTTTCACCATACTTAATGAAAGACAACAAAAATCCGTTCTGAGAAATCATTAATTCACTACAGCAATTTTAGCGGTAGCTTTGTCTGAACCATCTTCATTAGTCATAAGTACGAAATAAATTCCTGAAGCTACTCTGGTTCCTCTTTGGTTGTTAAGGTTCCATTCATAATATCCATTTCGGGCAACTGCGGAGTGAACTAAATTCCCTGCTGCATCTGTAATTCGGATATTGGTTTTCTCCGCCAAACCTTTAATAGTTACATTTCCTTTGAACTGCGACTGCACTACTGGATTAGGATATACCAAAACATTTCCAAAATCTGAAGTTACATCGCTTACATCTCCCTGATACGTAACAATTCCGTCGAAGGTAACAAAGTACACCTTTCCTGTTTTTTTATCAATTTTAATGTCTGTAACCATATTGGTTGGGAGCGGAGAGTTGGTTTTATTAAAATGTTTAATAATTTTTTCTCCATTGGCAGAAAGATAATATACACCACCATCTTCTACTGATACCCATTTTTGGTTTCCACCATCAACTTCAATCTGGAGAATAGGCGAATCTCTGAAAAGTTCCTCTGCTAAACCTCCCTGTTCAATCACAATGGGTTGAAGAGTAGGGTTGCTTTTAACGGCTGTTGCAGCATTAGGAAGAATTCTCAGTCCATTTTGCATTCCGAACCAGCCATCTCCCGACTTATCCATGGCAAAAGATATGGTTTCGCCTGCAAGTCCGTTATTTTGATCGAGTAAATATTGTGTGTCATCCGAAATATTAGCAGTCTTTTTTGTATCATAAACGACAAAATTTATGGTTCTGGGAATCGGAATCCATAATAAATCTTTGCTGTAAATGGGATATTGAAGTGCAGCACTTGTGCTGAGATCTTTTAGTACAAATTTATCTGTAGTTCTTTCGTAAAAACCTATTGAACCTGAAGTTCCGTTATAAAATGAAACTGTA
The DNA here is from genome assembly GCF_022811665.1 of Chryseobacterium oryzae. Taxonomy (NCBI): domain Bacteria; kingdom Pseudomonadati; phylum Bacteroidota; class Flavobacteriia; order Flavobacteriales; family Weeksellaceae; genus Chryseobacterium; species Chryseobacterium oryzae. The sequence goes on along the minus strand of NZ_CP094529.1, from coordinate 2,597,278 downwards.
GAAAATATATTGTTTTGCTCGTCCGATGTAAAGCCTACCGGTCGGTTCATATAAGGGTCTACGGCTGCTAAATCATATAATTTTACAAAATCAAAATCTTTGGAACCAGAATTATATTTCATTTTGTAAATTCCGTATCCTGCGGCGTAATTATAATTACTGAAGAAAACATCTGCAGTATTGGCAGGATCTGGGAAAGCATCGATCACGTTAAATACAGTAGAACTTCCTTTAAAAATAGAAGGATAAAGCCATTCTGTTCCTGTAAAATAATAAAATCCGGGATTTTTTGGATTTATTTGAGGATCATTATATCCATTAGCCCTAATTCCCGTAGAAACTAAAATTTGGTTATCGTTGAATAATCTAATTTTATAGGCATAATTAAAGTATGGACCATCGGGTTTATACGTTACTTCGTCCTCAGTTTTAATTCCGGAAAGTACAGTTCCACCATAGATTTTAGATCCAATTCTTGTTGCCGTATTACAGGTTTCGCCCAAAGCAAAATTTCCTGTATTGTTTCCCGAAGTATTGTAGGTGTAAATTCTTGCTCCATCTGTTATTACAATATTGTCTGAATTTACTACCAGATCCGAAATGTTTCCGAAAGATTGAGAAACAGGTGTTGCAACTCCATTATTGTAGATATAGGCAGTATTGCCAGAAGAAAAAGCGATTGCAGATTCAGAATCTATATGTTTGTAATAACCAGGAAATTCTGTTGTCCAAGTAGAATATACAGGAAATGTAGTATTCATTTCGTGGCTTTTGAAGCCATCATTGGTAACTGAAAAAACTTTATTGTCTTTAATTGTTGCTTCATTACTGGCTAAATAAACACCGCCTGTAGAAACAAAAAATGTAGAATCTCCGAATTCTTTTTTCTTCAGATCAAATATAGACAAACCATATCCTACAGAAACAACAGCTTTATCTCCTGTAATAGAAATATGATTAATTTTTTTGCTTCCGTTATATCCTGTTGCGATAGGAATATCTACCACAAGAGTTATTCCTTGTGGAGTAATAACATCCAGAGAGCCATTTTGGTAACCTACCAATCCGATTTTGGTCTGTGGATTATAATCGAAAGCAGAAATTTTTACTTCATGGAGACCGTTGGCTTTAGAAAGTTTTGAAATTTCTCCTGTGGCGATGGTATAATAAAAAATTCCGTTTTCTGTAGCAGCGATAATTTTGCCATTGTCTTCCTTCATAGCAAGAACATTATTATAGGAAAAATGATCTGCCCACTTTTTAGACGTAATATTTTGAGCATCTGCAAACTGCAATGTTGCAAAAATACCTAGAGAAATTAAAAGTTTTTTCATATTAAGCGATTATACTGCTGTCGATTGCCTGATTATTCCAGGAAATCTGTTTTACGTTTTTATGATGATCGAAAAAGAAATCTATTCTGCCCAAAAGCAAGCCAGCCCAACCCACCTGGTTTACCAAAACATTTTTCCCTTGTCTGTTTTTGAAATTCTGAGGCTCGGGCAAGAAAGTATGGGTGTGCCCTCCAAGAATTAAATCAATATTCTCTGTTTGAGAAGCTAAAATTTTATCACTTAGTTTTTGTGGCTCATCTTCGTAATCATAACCTATGTGGGAAAGGCATATTACCAAATCACATTTTTTTTCATTCTTCAGAAAGTTAGAATAATGTTGTGCAACATCAATAGGATTATTCCAAATGGTTTCGCCGTACTGTTTTTTGCCTACAAGACCTTCAAGCTGAATTCCCACCCCAAAAATTCCTACTTTAATCCCATTTTTATCGAAAATTTGATATTGGGATGTTTTTCCGTCTAATATTGTATTTTTAAAATCATAATTAGAACAGATGAAAGGAAATTTAGCATTGGGTAAAACCTTTAGAAATCCGTCCAAACCATTGTCGAAATCATGATTCCCCATCGTGGAAGCATCGTATTTCATCATAGACATCAGTTTAAACTCAAGCTCTCCGCCAAAAAAATTGAAATAAGGTGTTCCCTGGAAAATATCACCGGAATCTAAAAGAAGTACATTATTTTCTTCGTTACGAATCTTTTGTATTAAACTTGCTCTTCTTGCAAACCCGCCCTGATTAGGGTTTTTGGTGTAGCTGGAGTCAAAAGGCTCTATTCTGCTGTGCTGGTCGTTGGTATGAAGAATGGTAAGTTTTGTTGCTGATTTAAAAGAATTTAAACTCAATTCTTCTGCCATCATCAAATTGGGAGCTAAAGACATTGCCAAAGATCCACCTGCTATTGTTTTTAAAAAACTTTTTCTGTTCATTATTTTTTATCAATAAAGTGTAAACGAATCTCTTCGTTAGGATTGATGTCTGTATTGTTTTTGAAATATTCAATAAACAAATCTCTCAGTTTTATTCCTGTAGGGATCATTTCTCCTTTGCTGAAAAACTTCATATTATCGCCTCCCAAAGCCAAATAGTCTGAAGTGGCAACATAATAGTCCTGATCCGGATTTATCGTTTTTCCATTAATCAAAGCTTTAGAAACCGATCCTTGGTTTGTTTCTATATATAAATGCGAAACAGGATTATTCTTTTGGTATTTGGCATAATACTCAAAAAGCCCCATTAAATCTGAACCTTTAAATTTAACAATGATTACCTCATTTTCAAAAGGCATTACTTCATAAACATTTTTCAGAAGAATATCTCCTTTTCCAATCGTGGTACGGATCCCTCCAATGTTGATGAGAGCGGCATCTATAGTACGTCCGAGATTGGTTTTTGCCCATTTATCAGCTCCGTCGAAAGTGTAATCTGCTAGAAGATTTCCCAAATTGCTATTATCGCCTTCCTTAGTGAGATTAACCTGTGTATGAGAGATTTTTTGGTTCATCTCTTTATTAAGCTTCAGGGTGTAGGGCTCTATAAATTTGGCAAGTTCTTCATCGCTCTTCAGCTCATTATTAATGGAAATGTTTTTTTGAGTTTCAACATGAACTAGCTGCGACGAGGTCGTTTTGCATGCTGTAAGTGAAACCAACGCAATCCCAAGCAACAAAAGTTTATTCTGCATAATGTCTTTTAGTATATGCAAATATAATTATATGTAGAATAAAACCTCATTAATTATTATAAATTCTTAGCTGAAATGTTTAAATTTGGCAATAATAATTTTTTAACAGATGAGCATTTTAAAAGGTGTAGGTGTTGCTTTGGTAACACCCTTTAATGAAGATTTATCGGTAGATTTCGACAGTTTAACCAAACTTGTGGAGTACAATATCGATAACGGAACCAACTTTTTGGTTGTTTTGGGAACTACAGCAGAGGCGGCAACGCTTTCAGTAGAGGAGAAAAAACAGGTAACAGATCATATCATTAAGGTTAATAGTAAACGTCTTCCGTTGGTTTTAGGAATTGGCGGAAATAATACGCTTGAAGTTAAAAAACAGATCGAAGAGACGGATCTTTCAGATTTTACGGCGGTATTGTCGGTTTCCCCATACTACAACAAACCAAATCAGGAAGGGCTTTATCAGCATTATAAAGCTTTAGCTTCTACAGGAAAAAATATTATCATTTATAACGTTCCGTCAAGAACCGGACAGAATTTGGAAGCAGAAACCACTTTACGTTTGGCAAAAGAATTCCCTAATTTATTCCTGATTAAAGAAGCGGCACCAAATATTCTTCAGTATTTTGATATTCTGAGAAAAAAGCCTGAAGGCTTCAATCTGGTTTCCGGAGATGATGAATTTACACTTCCCGTAACTTTAGCAGGTGGAGCAGGGGTTATTTCTGTGATCGGGCAGGCGTACCCTAAAGAATTTTCTACAATGGTTCAATTGGCTTTAGAAAAAAAAGTGGACCAAGCTTATGAAATTCATAACAAATTGGTAGAAATTACCCGACTTATTTTCGCTGAAGGAAATCCTTGCGGTGTGAAAGTTGTTTTGGCTGAAAAAGGACTCATTAAAAATTACCTGAGACTTCCTTTAGTTCCGGCTTCAGAAGGACTTTATGTAAAAATTAAAAATGAAATGGCTAAGATTTAAAAAAATCATTTCATCAATAAAATTAAAGTGAAGAGTATAATGCTTTTCACTTTTTTAGTCTTTATCCTCTGAAAAATTAATCAAATATGAAACTAATCAAAGCAACAGAACAGGATATTGAGAAAATTCAGGATTTGGCAAGAAGATCCTGGGAAAGTACGTATTCGGAAATCATTTCAGCCAGTCAGCTGGATTATATGCTTAATGAAATGTATTCTGAACAAGAATTACAGAGCCATTTTCAACATCCTAATTATCATTATTTTTTAGTTATTGATGATGATTTGAATGATGCCGGTTTTATCGGTTTTGAAGATCATTACGAAGAAAATACTACAAAACTCCACCGCATCTATCTTGTTCCCGAGAGTAAAGGTAAAGGTTTAGGCAAAAAAACACTTGAATTTTTAACTGAAAAAGTAAAAGAAAACGGAGATAACAGAATTATTTTAAATGTAAATAAGTATAATTCAGCATTAAAATTTTACGAATCGCAAGGTTATCAGGTTTACGGAGAAGGTGTTTTTGATATTGGAAACGGCTATGTGATGGATGATTTTCTGATGGAGAAAAATTTGTAATCACAAAACTAAATTATGAAATACACCTATATTTTTTTTGCAATTTTAGTTTTTAATATTTGTTTGGCGCAAAACGATTTAGAACTTAAAATAATTAATGATACGATTAAAAAGGTCTCAATATTCGATGACAATAATATCGTTTACACACTTAAAAATGTTTCAGATAAAAATTACCTAATTATATTAGATTCTGATGAATTCAATGAGGATGGATACAACTTTGTCGAACCACGGTTCTTAGGACTTCCTGATTACTATATTTTTGAAAAAAATATTTTATTAAAAAGTGATCAAGCATTTCATAATGGACAAAATAAATTTGATTTAGATCATACTCATATAGATTTTAGAAGATTTGAAAAATCATTTTCTCAATTATTTAGTGATGAAGATTTGGAAATTGCATTCCGAATTAGCAAAAATGTTATAAAGTTAAAGCCTGGTGAGGAAAAATTTTTTTTAACAAAAGTAAATTTTCCAAGTTATAAAAGTAGATTTATATATTTAAAAAATAAATCTGAATATTACTTTCAAATGAGTGTACAGATTCCGAAAGATATTATTGGAAAATATTATCAACCTATTAGAGAGAAAAATAATAAGGATTCAATTTTTGTGGGACAGATATTTTCAAATAAAGTTCCATTGCATTACGAAGTATACAACGATAAATAACTTTTAGTTTAAGAATTAATTGTTATTTTCCAATTCTTCTAAAGCATTTACCATATCAATTCCTTTCCCCAAAACCGGTTTGAATAAATCTCCTTTTTCTTTAATTCTGTCTAACGAATTATAAATATTAAAATCTGTAATTTTCAGTCCTTTTTGTAATTCATCCCATTCTAAAGGCATCGAAACTGGAGCACCTTCTTTCGGGCGAATGCTGTAAACACTTGCCAAAGTCTGCCCGGAGCGGTTTTGAAGATAATCTAAATAGATTTTTTTATTGTCACGTTTTTGTAAACTTCTTTCTAAAGTGGTAATTTTTGGTAGATTTTCATGTACTTTCTTCATAAGAATATGAGCGAAATCTTTCACCTGATCGAAATCATATTTTCTTCCCATCGGAATGTAAACATGCATTCCTGTACTTCCCGAAGTTTTACAGTATCCTTTAATTTTAATAGATTTTAAAATTTCATTTACCTGTAAAGCCGTTTCTATTACTTCATCAAATGTATTTTTTTCAGAAGGATCTAAATCTAAAACCAAAAAATCAGGATGATCCAATTGAGGTAAAGAAGAATTCCACGGATTAAAATCAATACATCCTAAATTATTCAGAAACGCTAGTGTTGCTTTGTTATTACAAACTGCATAATCAATATACTTTTCAGTAGAATCAGAATAAACTTTTGTTGTTTTAATCCATTCTGGGAAAGAATCTCCAATGTCTTTTTGGTAAAATCCGGATTCTTCAATTCCGTTGGGAAAACGGTTGAGAGAAAGCGGGCGGTTTTTCAAATGTGGAAGAATGTATTCTGAAACCGACTGATAATACTCTATAATTTCACCTTTTGTGATATTATCTTTAGGGAAATAAATTTTATTCTGATTAGTAAGTTTTATGGTATGACGATTAAGTAAAATTTGCGTCTCATTTTGATTTTCAGAGTTTTTTATGGTTTTTTCCTTAGGCATCTTATGATTTTTTTTTAGTGAATCGTTTTTGAGATCTTCAATGGTTTTGTCTTCTCGTAGTGTGACAAAAACAGGATGGCGAAATATACCGTCTTTCGTAATTTCAGAAAATTTCACCTCACATATTATTTTTGGAATCACCCATGTAACCGGCATATTGGTTTTCGGAGCAATTTCAAAAGGTGAATGTTTTACTTCTATTTTTTCAATTTTGTGATGAATTTCTTTCAGGAGCTCAGCATTAAATCCTGTCCCGGTGTGCCCCGCATACATCAGTTTTTCATTAATAAATTTACCTAATATCAATGCTCCAAACTTTTTTCTTGAACCTCTCGGCTCTGTAAAACCACAGATTACAGCTTCTTCGGTATTGGTGAATTTTATTTTCAGCCAATCGGCACTTCGGCTGTTTTCAGTATAATGACTATCAGATTTTTTGGCAATCATCCCTTCAAGATTCATCTTTCTCATCTGATTAAAAAAAGCAATTCCTTTTTCCGGAATATGATCACAATATTTAATCAAATCAGTTTCTGTGAGAGCCTCTCTTAAAAGTTTTTTTCGGTGGATGAGAGGTAGCTCTTCGGTAGAATGACCGTTTAGCCAAAGCAGATCAAATACCTGATAAGTTAAAGCTAAATTGGGGTTATCACCAATTTGCTGTAAGAGCTGAAAGTTGGGCTTGCCATTTTCGTCATAGGCAACAATTTCGCCATCAACAATCATTTTATGTTTTTGATTTTGAAAATCTTCCGCAACTTTACTGAATTTTGACAGAAATGAAATCCCGTTTCGTGAATAAAATAAAGGTTCTTTCTTACTGAGATCGGCAATAGCACGATATCCGTCCCATTTTATTTCGAAAATCCAGCCTTTATTATCAAACGCTTCCGCTTGTGCTTTTGCAAGCATCGGCTTAATAAAACTTTCAATCTTTTTTTCGTCTACTAAAGAATTAAATCTTTTAAATTTTGGTTTTGCCTCCGTATTTACGGTTTCTTTTTGACGTTTTTTGGGCTTTTTTTTTCCTCTAAAAACTTTGAAACTGTTGAATTTTTCGCAACATTTTCTTCAGCATCATATTCTTCTTTGGCAAATTTATCTTTATGTTTAATGAGTAGCCATGCATTATTTTCGGTATTTTTCATCTTTACCAATGCAAATTCTCCTTTTAATTTTTTCCCATAAAGTGTAAATTTCAGAGATCCGGATTTTAACTCTTTCAGAAGTTCTTTTTCATCAGAAAGTTTTGAAGTTTCATCTAAAGGTTCATAGGTTCCGCTATCCCATATTTCTACCTGACCGGCTCCGTAATTGCCTTCAGGTATATTTCCTTCAAAATCTTTGTAGTCATAAGGATGATCTTCCACCATCATTGCCAAGCGTTTATCTTCAGGATTTAAAGATGGTCCTTTCGGGACAGCCCAGCTTTTTAAAACCCCATCCATTTCCAGACGAAAATCATAATGAAGTCTGCTTGCAGCATGTCTCTGTACAACAAAAATCAGTTTACTTTTACTTTTTTTTGTCGCTCCTTTCGGTTCTGAAGTTTCATCAAACTTTCTTTTTTTATTGTAGTCCTGTAAAGCCATAGTTAAGAAGCGTTTTTAGATTGAGAACCTTTCAAACTGGCTTTAAGCTGAGCCATTAAATCAATTACTTTTCCTTGTTTAGTCGGTTCAGATTTTTTAATTTTCACCGATTTTCCTTTTGCTTTTTTCTTGATAATTTTCAGGAGTTCAGCAGAATAAGTGTTTTTATAGATGGTAGGATCAAATTTTTCAGATAACTGTTCAATTAAATTTTTTGCCATCTTGAGTTCTGCCGGCTTTGGAACTTTTTTGGCAGGAATTTTCAAATCCTTATAATCCCGAATTTCTTCTGCAAAGCGCAATTTGTTCAACACCAAAACATCGTCATTATAAGGTCTGATTAGCCCAATCGCTTCACTTTCCCGAAGGATAAAAGTTCCGATACCAACCATTTTAGTCTGCTGAAGAGCTTTTATGAGAAGACGGTAAGCGTTTTCGCCATTTTTCTGAGGCTCAAGAAAATAGGGGGTTTCAAAGTAAACAGAATCTACTTCAGATTCTTTTACAAAATGTTCAATAGAAAGAATTTTAGACTTTTCGGGACTTGCTGCTTCGTAATCTTCATCTTCAAGAACGATGTATTTGTCGTCCATCAGATAGCCTTTTACAATATTTGCCCACTTTACTTCTTTTCCTGTTTTTTCGTTTACTCTTTTGAATCTGATGTTCGAAAAATCTGACTTATCTAGCATATCCAAGTCCAGTTTGCTGGTTTCGGTAGCAGAATAAATTTTTATGGGGATATTAACTAACCCAAAGCCGATGGCACCGTTCCAGATTGCTTTCATTGTAATTTGATTTCCGTAAAGTGTACAATGATTATGCCGACAAAAAATATTGAATTGTATGTGGTATCTCTATAGCAGAAAACAGAGATTTAATGATCGCAAATAGAGATTTCTGAATCTTTAATAATATTGAAGTCGCCGAATATATTGTTTTTTTTGAATTTCTTTATTCACAGTATTATTAACTATAACATTTACGGTCTCGGAGATGTTTATTTCAGTCCAATTACCATATTTATCATATGTGTAATAAGATTCTCTTATCAGTTCGTTTTTATCGTTATAATATTTCTGGGAGTTAAGATTTTTAGAGAGATCGTACTGAAAGACCGTTTTATATACCACTTTATTATTGGATATATTTTGCTTTTCTTTGGTTTCTCCTTTTAGAGTAGGGTAGGATAATTCAATTTCGAAAAGTCTTTTTTCACCTTTAGAATTGGTAGAATATCTTAAAATTTTAGTTGTGTCTTTTACTTTTATATATTCGAAAGAGGTTTCGTAGATGGTATTATTGTAGTTTTGTTTTTCAAGTATCATTCTTCCTAGATGATCGTAGAAATAGCTTTTCTTAGATTCTGGAATGTTTTCATTTTTATTAATTTCTTCCGTTAGAAAATTACTTTTGTTATAAAGATATTTATTACTAGAATACAATTTGTTTTCATCATCGTAACTGTCGCTTGAAATAATTTTAGATTTAGGATTATATGAAGATTTTATTGTAGAAGTGAGATATCCATTTACTGTATAGTATTTCTCAGAAATAATATTTCCTGACTTATCTACTGTTTTATAGATTTTCTGTCTTACTGAGGGATCATTTGTTAAAAAGCCTGAATCGGGGTATTTTTCATTTTCTTTGATAGAAAATTTAGAAAAATAACGATCAAAATCATTACCACAAGATTCGCAGAGTGTGGTGATAATTTGATTGGACTTATACTCATTTCGCTCTTCACTTCTCAAATACCCATCATTGTATTTTTTTACAATAAGAGGTCTTCCCATTGTATCGAAATTTTGAAAAAATACTGGTTTTTCTTTATTGCCATATTCGATGACGAAAGATTCTACAGTTTTTATTTTTCCTTTTAGTTTTTCATTTCCGTAAATATCAGTCTGTGCAACACCGAAAAAGCCGATAAAAATGAAGAGATAATTAAATTTTGATATTAGTTTTTTCATTTTGATAATTAAAAAAGCAGAGAAAAATCTCCGCTTCTAATTTATGCTTTTAAATTTAATTTCAATTCTAATTCATCAAGCTGTTCATTTGCAATTTCTGCCGGAGCATCAATCATTACATCGCGTCCTGAATTATTTTTAGGGAAGGCTATGTAATCTCTAATTACCTCATTGCCATCTAGGATAGCTACTAAACGGTCAAACCCGAAAGCCAAACCACCGTGAGGCGGAGCTCCGTATTTAAAGGCATTCATCAAAAATCCGAATTGTGCTTCTGCCTCTTCTTTTGAAAAACCTAACAGATCGAACATTTTAGATTGAAGATCTTTATCGAAAATTCTGATAGAACCTCCACCAATTTCGTTCCCGTTTAAGACCATATCGTAAGCATTGGCTCTAGCTTTTCCGGGATCTGTTTCCAATAAATGAATATCTTCTGGTTTTGAAGAAGTGAAAGGGTGGTGCATTGCGTGGTAACGTCCGCTTTCTTCATCAAATTCCAATAAAGGGAAATCTACTACCCAAAGAGGTGCGAAAACATCGCCTTTTCTCAGTCCTAAACGGTTACCAAGCTCCATTCTTAATGCTGAAAGCTGAGCTCTTACTTTATTTTCGTTTCCGGAAAGAATCAACATTAAATCGCCTTCTTTCGCTCCGAATTTTTCGATGATTTTTGCTAAATCTTCCTCGTTGTAAAATTTATTTACTGATGAAGTTTTTATACCATCATTCTGGAATTTTACCCAAACCATTCCCGATGCTCCTATTTGTGGTCTTTTTACCCAGTCTACAAGTTCATCAATTTGTTTTCTGGTATAATCTGCACACCCTTCAACAGTAATTCCTACAACCAATTCGGCTTCATCGAATATTTTGAAATCTTTTCCTTTTACTAAGTCATTCAGTTCCACGAATTCCATTCCGAAACGGATGTCCGGCTTATCGTTTCCGTATTTTTGCATTGCATCTGCAAATGTCATTCTAGGGAAATCTCCAAATTCCTGACCGGTGATGTCTTTTAACAAAGTTTTAGTCATTCCTTCAAAAACATTCATTACATCTTCCTGCTCAACAAAAGCCATTTCGCAGTCGATTTGTGTAAATTCCGGCTGTCTGTCGGCACGTAAATCTTCATCACGGAAACATTTTACAATTTGAAAATATTTATCCATTCCGCCCACCATCAACAATTGTTTGAAAGTTTGCGGAGATTGGGGTAAAGCGTAAAACTGTCCCGGATTCATTCTGCTTGGAACCACAAAATCTCTGGCTCCTTCCGGCGTAGATTTAATTAAAACCGGGGTTTCAACCTCTATGAAGCCGTTGTCAGACAGATAATTTCTTACTTTTTGAGCCATTTTGTGGCGGAAAATCAGTTTATCTTTTACCGGATTTCTTCTGATGTCCAAATAACGATACTTCATTCTCAGCTCTTCGCCGCCATCAGTTTCATCTTCTATGGTAAAAGGTGGCAGTTGAGATTCGTTTAAAACAGTAAGCTTTTCTACCAAAATTTCAATTTCACCTGTTGGAATATTAGGGTTTTTGCTTACTCTTTCTATTACTTTTCCTGTAACCTGAATGACAAATTCGCGTCCCAGTTTTTTGGCATTTTCCATCAGCTCCGCAGTAGAACGGTCTTGGTCGAAAACCAGCTGAGTAATACCGTAACGATCCCGAAGATCTATCCAAATCATAAAACCTTTATCACGAATGGTTTGTACCCATCCTGAAAGTGTAACTTCTTCATTAAGATTTTTGAGAGACAATTCTCCGTTTGTGTGCGATCGAAACATTTGTTTTAGATGTTAGATATTATACTTTAGATATTAGACTTAAAATTGTCTAAATTTTCGTTTGCAAAGATAAGGTTTTTAGGAGGTTTTAAAAATAAAAAACTCCCCGAAGGAAGTTTTGAAATATTTTAAGATAAAAATGATTAAAGAATCATGGCGATTGCAGATTGCTTGTTTTCTACGGCATAGTCTTTTGCAGTTTTACCGTTATTGTCTTTTGTATCTTTTTTGGCTCCTCTTTTCAAAAGATTTTTTGCAGCATCCATGTTTCCATATTTTGCAGCATTCATTAAAGGAGTTACTCCATCGCAAGCTTTATTTACGTTTGCTTTGTTACCCAAAAGAAATTCTGTGATGTTATTTTTTTTATATTTAATGCTATATGAAAGCACCGTTGTAGAAAGTTCTTTTACGTTTAAACATTTATCATACTCTGTTTTAGCAAAAGTTTTTTTGAAATTTTCTACGTTATCTGACTGAATTGCTCCTCTTTGGTCGCTATTTATTTCCTGTGCAGAAACCAGACTTGTAAAAGCAAGGATACCGAAAAGTAAAGTGGAGGTCAATATTTTTTTCATAACAATTTATTTTAATTTATACAAAGCTAAATATTTTTTTTGAGATATATTGCTAATTATGAATCCATTTCGTTGATTTTTTAAAAGTGAATACAGAATTTTATTAATCTTTTACATATTCTAAAAGATCTCCTGGTTGACAATCAAGAATTTTGCAGATGGCTTCTAAAGTAGATAATTTCAAGGCTTTCGCTTTGCCAGTTTTCAGAATAGATAAGTTGGCTTGAGTAATTCCTATTTTTTCTGCCAATTCTTGCGACTGCATTTTTCTTTTCGCCAACATGACGTCTATATTAATAATGATTGGCATCCATTAAATTGTTAAATCGTTTTCAGACTGTAATTCTATTCCCTTTTTAAATATAACACTTACAATGTACAATATTGCAGCAATGATAAAGAAATTAGAATTTTCAAAATTGATGTTTATTGAAAAACTTCCACGGTAAAGCAGTGGAATAATTGTGCTTATTAAGATGTTTAAAATTCCTAAAGTTAAAGCCGTATTACCTAGTTTCGAAATTAAATTTGCACTTTCTTCACTGAAGGGACTTTTTAGGTTTACTTTATTAAGAATCGTAAGAGCTGTTTTTGATAATTTAATAAAAAACCATAAATAAAGAATGGATAAAAAGCATATGATAGCAAAATTGAAAAACCCTGTTTTTTTTAATTCTTCAAATGTAACTTTATTGCCACCAATTTCAATATTTGCACTTGTGAAAAGTGGGAAATTAAAATTAAATGTGGCTGTGCCAAAAAAAAGAAATATAGCTATAATGCCTAAAACCGCTGATACAAGGGTTATCCATAAGATTATTTTTAAAAAAGAAATAGCAACATTATAAGAATTGTTCATTGTTTCAATATTTTATTATTGCAAATATATAATTAATTATTGTTTTACGATAATTAATTATTGAAATTTTAAAATATTTTTAATTTAACTACAAAAAAATACCGAAGCATAAACTTCGGTATTCAATATTTTTAAGATGTAAAAAATTATTTTCCTCCGAAAAGCCCACCAAGAAGATCTCCAATTCCTCCGCCTTGCTGTTTCTGTTGTCCTCCTCCAAGAACGCTTCCTAAAATATCATTCAATGGATTTCCTGAAGATTGCGATTGCCCACCTCCTAAAACACTTCCTAGAATATCGTTTAAAGGATTAGACTGCTGTTGTTGTGCCTGATTTTGAGCTCCGCCTAAAATTCCGCCTAAAAGATCTCCAAGACCTCCTGCTCCAACATTATTCTGCTGTTTTTCTTTACCAATATATCCCATGATTACCGGAGCGAGCATTGCCAATACAGGTCCGATTTTATCAATAGAAATTCCTGTATTTTGCGATAACTGATTTTCTACGGTAGATTTTTGGTTTCCAAAAATATGCGAAAGAATAGATCCCCCTTCATTTTGTCTGGCTTCAAGCTGTGAAGGGTCGTTCAGAATACTTCCGTCGTGATCTTTATCTAAAGCATTATTTAGCGCTTCAGCTTCGTTGGCATCCTGAGATTTATTTCTCAGATAATTAATTACCAAAGGCGTTGCAACTGCCAAAAGTGCAATGATTTGATTTTTGCTGATTCCGAATTTGTTTTCAGCCTGTTCTGCTACCTGATTTCCGGTGCTGCCTGTTAAAAGGTCAATTAGACTCATAGTTTGTGTTTATTTTTTATTATTAAAGTGAATGAAGATTAGCAAAAATGATACCGCAAAAAAAGAATATATTTTTCTAGAGTTTACGTATTTCAGCTTCTGTGTAGCCTTTTTTCTTAAGTTCCTGAATGTATGTTTCAGCACTTTCAATCATCCAGTTGATGGGTTCTGGAGAGGTTTTTTTGTCTATTACAAATTCCAGAATTCCTTTATTGTTATTCATCCATGGAAGCATATAATAGGAGAGTCCTCCTTTGTAGCTCTTAAAATCATCAAATTTTTTTGCCTGTGGAACAAATGATATTGATATGCTGAAAGCTAAATAATATAAGACCGGCGTAAGTATACAAATCCATGAAAGTTTTTTGAAATACAAGCGTTTACCGGATGTAAGACCATACCCAATTGCTAAAGCAAATACGATATTAAAAGGCAAAAAGAATATATAATTATCCGAAACGGCATAAAATGTAGCAAAGCCATAAATTAAGACAGATGCAAGAAAGAAAATATTAAACATCTTTCTGTTCTCTCTATACAGCTTAATCATACCAATAATTCCTGCTATAACAAAAACATTAAAGTTGTATAGTAAATATGCAACAGATTTTACAAGATCTAATGCATATTGGGTAAATGTTTTTTGGAAAGAATCTTCAATCCAATGTCCCTGATTACTGCTAAAAGGAGACAGAAGTGGATATCCCTGAGAAAGATTCAGAATAAATATTGAAGAGAAAATAATAGCGAAAGATAATAATGAGTATATAACGCTCTTTTTTTCAGATTTAAAATAGAAAAGAAATAAAATATATGCCGGAATCAATAAAAAATTCTGGATATGTACCCAAATGCTTATTCCGAGAAAAATACCGGCAAAAATGATGTAGTTTTTATTTTTTTTCGATACAAAACTGTTAATCATGCATAAATAGAATAAGATTATCCATAATGCATTATACGTGTAAACTTCAACAATTTCGGCATTCTTCCAAAAAGTAAAACTAAACCCGAAAACAATGGCAGCAACAGCAGCATTCCAGTTTGTCTTGGTTAAATTCCGAACTGTAAGATAAACGAAAAGAACCGAAAAAGCTGCTGAAAAAATCACTAAAAACCGATTAGATTCAATCGCTCCTAATCCTGTTATTTTATTAATTAAAATGGCTGTATTGCAATAAAGAATGTGTGAGGTAGAAATAGCAACCGTCTCAAAAGTGTCCAATTCGGTAATAAGTACAAACCCAACACAATCTGCAAACGGAATTTTAGAAAAACTTCCGATGTAGTAAATGACTAAAAATGAGAAAAATAATAATCCGGCGTATAAAGTTTTTTTCATTCTTAATTCTTTAAAATGGGAACATTAGAGCAGGCTTCACCAAACATAAGCGACTTTACAATCGGCTGAAGTTTTTCCACGAGTTCTATGTAAGCATTTTCCGGAATTTCTTTGTCGGAGCAACCTTTTACCAAGACTCTTTTTCCGTTCATTTCAGAAAAATTGTAATTGCTGATGGCGTCATGCATCAATATGATTTCTAAATTTTCTAAATTTCCATATACAATTTTCTTAGCAGTGTTGGTAAGTTTTGCAGTAATCAGAAAATAAGCCCAAAGCGGAACGATAGCATCTGCAGAGTTGTAAACATATACATAAGAATCTCTGTATTCTTCAGTATTAATTGCCTCCACCTTTTCGCGGAAATCTTTTTCTTTTAAAATCATTTCCATGAAGAGAAAATCTTTCAGGTCTATCCCTTTTCTTGCTCCTTTGGGAAGCAAATCGGCAATATCAAAATTTATAAGTCCGCTTTCTGCTACTTTGTTTCTGATTTCAAATTCTTCTGCCATTTTTATCATTATCTTTGAAGCAAATTTACTCATTCTAATTTGAAATTTTGGGTTTAAAATCCGAGATTTAGAAAATCAATCATCGCTTGTCATTTTATGAAATATTATATCATTGCGGGAGAAGCTTCAGGAGATTTACACGGAAGCAATTTAATGAAAGCATTAAAGCAGAAAGATCCACACGCAGAATTCAGATTTTGGGGTGGGGATCTTATGCAAAAACAGGGCGGAACTTTAGTAAAACATTACCGCGACTTAGCTTTTATGGGTTTTTTGGAAGTAGCGATGAATTTGCGAACGATTCTCAATAATATTAAATTCTGCAAAGAAGATATCAAAAATAACAGACCTGATGTTTTAGTTTTGGTAGATTATCCGGGTTTTAATCTCAGAATTGCAAAATTTGCCAAAGAATTGGGAATTAAGGTGGTTTATTATATTTCGCCACAACTTTGGGCTTGGAAGGAAGGACGAGTAGAAACCATCAAAAAATATGTGGATGAAATGATGGTGATTCTGCCTTTCGAAAAAGATTTTTATCTGAAACATGGCGTAAAATCTCATTTTGTAGGTCATCCTTTATTGGATGCGATTTCGAAACTCGAAGAAGTAAATGTCGATCAGTTTAAAGCTCAAAATCATTTAAACGAAAAGGAAATTATTGCCCTTTTGCCCGGTTCAAGAAAACAGGAGGTCGAAAAAATGTTGGAAATGATGCTTTCTGTACGTCCGCATTTTCAAAATTATCAATTTGTAATCGCTGGTGCACCCAGTCTAGATAAAGATTTTTACCAAAAATATGTGGATGAAAACGTACATTTCGTTTCGAATAAAACCTACGATTTGCTGAGATGTTCTAAAGCGGCTTTGGTAACTTCTGGTACGGCAACTTTAGAAACAGCTTTGCTGAATATTCCCGAAGTGGTTTGCTACAGAGGAAGCAAAATTTCTTATGCGATTGCCAAAAGATTGGTGAAAAACATTAAATACATTTCTCTCGTGAACTTAATTATGGATAGGGAAGTGGTAAAAGAACTTATTCAAAATGACCTTAATACCCAAAATCTCGTTGCAGAATTAAATTTAATACTAAACGGTGAAAAAAGAGAGCAGATGCTGCATGATTTTGATCTTTTGAGAGAAAAACTGGGAGGAAGCGGAGCTAGTGATAATGCCGCGAATGTCATTCTTAAATTAGGCTAATCTTCAGCTTTTCTAAACATTCAAAAAATCACTTTTTTTATTTTTAAGAATAAATAAAATGCTTATTATTAAGCCGATAACCGGGATAAATAAAACGGCAGAGGTTAATAAAAGCTTAATGGGTAAATCGATTTTCGATTTAATAATCATCACAATAATAAAGAAAATTATTATTGTGTAGAAAGATATAGTTCTTAATAACAAATATTCAAAGTTAGAAAGGTTCATCGAGATTGTTTTTGCAAATATAAATCTTGCAGTGAATTTTTTGCCCTGTTTTTTAAGTTTTATTTTGGTTTTTTAGTAACTTAGTTTGCTAAAACACAAGCGATTTGAAAAAACAGCCTCTTCTAATTGCAGTTATTTGCTTTATTATAGGAATTTTTTTTCAGGATTTTTTTAATCTTGAAAAAGATAGTATTATAGGGATTGTCTTCTTAATAATTTTTCTTTCTTGTTTATTTTACGTTAAAAATACATTCTTATTTAAGATAAGAAATTTAGTATTTGTAATACTTTTTTTCTTTATAGGAGTTTCAGTGCATTATTTCAATAGCAATCATTTCCAAAAGACTAATGTAAAAACCAACAGTACAATCGTTTTTAAACTTTCTAAAAAACTCAACTCGAACGAGAAATATAAAAAGTATGAAGTTTTGGCTGAAGCAGAAAATCAATCCTTTGAAGCCATTGTGAATGTCGATAAAAGTTTGGGAGATTTAGATTTCAATCATTATTATCAAGCAAAAGCATATATTGTTCAGCCGAAGAAACCGGAGTATAATTTTCAGTTCGATTATCAAAAATACCTGTCGAGAAATAATATTTTTTATCTGTGCTACATTAATGGAGAAATTTCTTCTGCAAAAAGACAAGATTTGAGTTTTGATGGAAAAATTAAACAGAAAAGACTGGATGTTCTTCAAAGAATCGATCAATCTGAAATGTCTGCCAAAAGTAGGGAGTTTCTAAAGGGAATTATTTTGGCAGACCGAACAGAAATGGATGCGGAAACAGTTCAGGATTTCAACCGTTCGGGTTTGGTTCATTTTCTGGCTATTTCAGGAACTCATATTGTTGTTATTTTTGGGATTTTTTATTTTTTACTCGCAAGATTTTCTTCTATTTATATTAGGAAATATGCTATTGTAAGCAGTTTGGTTTTCATCTGGATTTTTGCTTTCTTTATTGGATTTGGGAGTTCTGTAGTTCGCTCATGCATGATGTTGAGTGTTTATTTTGGATATGTCATTCTTCAGCGAAAGCCAGATTTGCTACATTCTTTGGCACTTTCAGCTTGGATAATTCTGTTGATTGATACACAGCAGATTTTCGATGTTGGTTTTCAGTTGAGTTTTTTAGCAGTTTGGGGAATTTATTGGCTTAATCAACCTATTTTAAAATATTTTCCTAAGCCCACTAATTATGTTAAAAAATTGCTTTTCAATACAGTTTCTATTTCTCTTTCTGCCCAAATTGCTACTTTGCCTTTGGTTTTGTACTATTTTCATCAGTTTTCGCTTGTGTCTACGATTGCAAATTTTGCTATCGTTCCGTTTTCGGAAATAATTATTGTTTTCTCTTTTGTTATGACCGGTCTGTTTGCCGTAAATATAGAATTTGGGTTTCTTGATTTTATTTATGATGAACTCATTAAAATCTTGCTGAAAGTCATTCATTGGTTTGCAGATTTTGATGCTGTTTTCTTTGAAAATATTTCATTCAGTATCGTTGAGGTCTTATTCTTTTTTATCATTATTTACAGTTTGAGATTTTTGCTTGAAAAATGTAATCAGAAGAGTATTTACAGGTTTGCTTTTACGGTATTTTTATTTCTTTCTGTGAAGATTTCTTTTGATGTTTATGAAAATTATAAAAATGAGGTTCTTGTTTTCAATTACAAGAAAACATCTGTGATAGCTGTTAAAAATGGAGGAAATGCCCTTTTTATAATGAACAAATCAAAGAATGAAGAAAATATTCGGAAATTTATTGTTAATCCATATATTTCTTCCAGAAGAATCAAACATTATCAAATAAAATATGTTTCAGATTCTGTAAAAACTGTTAAAATTGATAAAGATAAATACCCAATCAAATAATTCGGTGAATTTTCTTCCGAAAAAGACCTATCTTATTTAGAAAGATTACAAACTGTGCAATAGTGAGATTTCTCAGTTTTATGTATTGTTAACATTTGCTAATTTTGTGGAAAATCAAATTTAAACTCAATATGGCAGGTTTAACAAGTTCTACAATAGGTAGAAAATATGCTATGGCACTTTCAGCAATGTTTTTGCTGATTTTCTTAGTGATGCATCTCTCTACCAACATGACTTCTGTTTTTAGCGAAGATGTATTTAATCAGGC
Organism: Chryseobacterium oryzae; assembly: GCF_022811665.1. Classification (NCBI taxonomy): domain Bacteria; kingdom Pseudomonadati; phylum Bacteroidota; class Flavobacteriia; order Flavobacteriales; family Weeksellaceae; genus Chryseobacterium; species Chryseobacterium oryzae. The sequence continues at coordinate 2,577,999 of NZ_CP094529.1, read as the reverse complement.
GTCTCATTTTATGGGATATAATCCGGCGGTGCAGTTTCTTATGCAGCCTATTCTCGCTTTTGCGGTAATTTTCCATTTTGTGATGGGATTTATACTCGAAGCAAGGAATAATAGTGCAAGACCCATTAAGTATGCAAATAACAATGGAGCTGCTAATTCTACATGGATGTCGAGAAACATGATTATCTCTGGAGCTGTAATTCTTGCATTTCTTGCATTACACTTCTACGATTTTTGGTTTCCTGAAATGAATTTTAAATACATTCAGGGGAATACACCGGAAGAAACAAGATATTGGGGAGAGCTTCACCATAAATTTCATGATTTATGGAGAGTAGTTCTTTATGTAGTTGCTTTTGTGCTTTTAGGATTGCACTTAGCTCACGGTTTCCAGTCTTCTTTCCAGTCTATCGGAGCAAGACATCCGAAGTACACTCCAGTGATTAAAGCATTCGGAAACTGGTATTCTATTTTAATTCCGCTTGGATTTATTTTCATTGCAATTTTTCATTACGTAACTCAATAATATCAATATACTAATATGAGTAAATTAGATTCAAAAATTCCAGCAGGTCCGTTAAAAGACAAGTGGAAACATCATAAAGACCATATGAACCTTGTTGCACCAAACAACAGAGATAAGATTGATATTATTGTTGTAGGTACAGGTTTGGCAGGTGGTTCTGCAGCAGCTACTTTAGCTGAGCAGGGATATAATGTAAAAGCATTCTGCTATCAGGATTCTCCAAGAAGAGCTCACTCTATTGCAGCTCAGGGAGGGATCAACGCCGCAAAAAATTATCAGGGAGACGGTGACTCTACCTATAGATTATTTTATGATACTATTAAAGGTGGAGATTACAGAGCTAGAGAAGCAAACGTTTACCGTTTAGCAGAAGTTTCTGCCAATATTATTGACCAGTGTGTTTCTCAGGGAGTTCCTTTCGGTAGAGATTACGGCGGTCAGTTAGATAACCGTTCATTTGGGGGAGTTCAGGTAAAAAGAACATTCTATGCAAAAGGACAAACTGGTCAACAGTTATTATTAGGAGCATATTCTGCAATGAGCCGTCAGATCGGTAAAGGTAGAATTAAGATGTACAACCGTCACGAGATGTTAGAGCTCGTAATTGTAGACGGAAAAGCAAGAGGAATTATCGCAAGAAACCTTGTAACAGGTGAGATCGAAAGACATTCTGCACACGCAGTAGTGATTGCTTCGGGAGGATATGGAAACGTATATTTCCTTTCTACCAATGCAATGGGATCCAACGTTTCTGCAGCTTGGAAAATTCACAAGAAAGGAGCGTATTTCGCAAACCCTTGTTATGTACAGATTCACCCGACATGTATTCCGGTTCACGGAACTCAGCAGTCTAAATTAACTTTGATGTCTGAATCATTAAGAAACTCAGGAAGAATCTGGGTTCCTAAAAAGATTGAAGATTCTGTAGCTATCAGAGAAGGGAAGTTGAAGCCGGAAAATATTAAAGAAGAAGATAGAGATTATTATTTGGAAAGAAGATATCCTGCATTCGGAAACTTAGTGCCTAGAGACGTTGCGTCCAGAGCGGCTAAAGAAAGATGTGATGCCGGATTCGGAATCGAGAATAATGATACTAAAGAAGGGGTTTACCTGGATTTCTCTACAGAAATTATGAAGAAAGGTAAAGAAGCCGCTATCGAAAAACATATTCACAACCCTACAGAGCAACAGCTTTACGATTTAGGTAAAAGCTGGGTTGAGGAGAAATATGGTAACTTGTTCGTGATGTACGAGAAAATTACTGCAGACGATCCTTACAAAACTCCGATGAAGATTTATCCTGCTGTTCACTACACAATGGGTGGCGTTTGGGTTGATTATAATTTACAGTCTACCATTCCTGGATGTTTCGTAATTGGTGAAGCTAATTTCTCAGACCACGGAGCCAACAGATTGGGAGCTTCAGCTTTAATGCAGGGTCTTGCGGACGGTTACTTCGTACTTCCTTATACAATTGCAGATTATCTTTCTGCAGACATCAGAACAGGAGCAATTCCTACCAACTCTCCGGATTTCGATTCTGCTGAAAAAGAAATCAAAGAAAAAGTAGCTTTCTTCCTTAATAATAAAGGAACACATTCAGTAGATTATTTCCATAAAAAATTAGGACACATTATGTGGAATAAAGTAGGAATGGGAAGAACTCCTGAAGGTTTGAGAGAAGCTATTAAAGAGATTGAAGAAGTAAGAAACGATTTCTGGAAAAACGTAAAAGTTCCGGGAGAAGCAGAAGGAATGAATACAGAGTTAGAAAAAGCTTTCAGAGTGGCAGATTTCTTAGAATTGGGTCAATTGATGGCAATTGATGCACTAAACAGAAACGAATCTTGTGGAGGTCACTTCCGTGAAGATCATTCTACTCCGGATGGAGAAGCAGAAAGAGATGATGTAAATTACAAATACGTAGGAGCTTGGGAATATAAAGGTGGAGACATCAATCAGGAAGTTCTTCATAAGGAAGATCTGATCTATGAAAACATCGAAGTTAAAACAAGAAGTTACAAATAATCTCCAATCTATAAATATATCATTATGAGTGCAAAAAAAGGATTACATCTTACACTGAAAATTTGGAGACAAAAAAATAATAAATCTAAAGGTCAGTTTGAGACTTATAAAATATCGGATGTTTCTACAGATTCTTCATTCTTAGAAATGTTGGACATCCTCAACGAGAATTTAATCAACGAAGGAAAAGAACCTATCGCTTTCGACCACGACTGTCGTGAAGGGATCTGTGGAATGTGTTCTCTTTACATCAACGGTAGAGCACATGGTCCGGATACTGGGATTACAACTTGTCAACTTCACATGAGAATGTTCAAAGACGGTGAAACTATCGTTATAGAACCTTGGAGAAGTGCTGCTTTCCCTGTAATTAAAGATTTAATTGTAGACAGAAGTGCATTCGACAGAGTGATGGCTGCAGGTGGTTTTATCTCCGTAAATACTTCAGGAAATACTACTGATGCCAATAATATCCTTGTTCCAAAAGAAGATTCGGATAAAGCTATGGATGCGGCAGCTTGTATTGGATGTGGAGCTTGTGTAGCTTCATGTAAAAACGGATCTGCAATGTTATTTGTAGGAGCTAAAGTTTCTCAATATGCCCTTTTACCTCAAGGTAGAGTAGAGGCAAAAAGAAGAGTTTTGAACATGGTAAAAGCTATGGATGAAGAAGGTTTTGGAAACTGCTCAAATACCGGTGCTTGCGAAGTAGAATGTCCTAAAGGAATTTCTTTGGAGAATATCGCAAGAATGAACAGAGAATATATGTCAGCTTTTGTTGATAGAGGATAAAATAAATTTTAAAGTTTACTAACTTTAGTGAATTAATAAAAAAATCGTCTTCATTAAATTGAGACGATTTTTTTAGTTAAATCTTTCATAAATTAAGGTTTTAAGTTGTCTTTTATACAGTTTAAAAACTTATTTTTGCTACATTATTCAAAATCAAAATGAAATCGAAGATTCAGTCATTCAAAAAAAATAATTATACAATAATGATTAAAAAATATCTTTTGTTGTTTGTCATTGCAATATTTGTAATGTCTTGTTCAAAAAAAGTTGAAGTAAAAGGGAAAATCGCGGGAGGTTCTCCATTAGAAAGAATAGAATTTGTAGAAGCTTCAGGAGTTGCTACATTGCCATTGGTTAATTTGGGGCTAGATAAAGACGGAAATTTTTCCGGAGAGTTTGAAGCTCCTAAAAACGGAATGTACGTAATAAATTATGGAGGTAAACAGAATCTTATTTTCCTTAAAGGAGGAGAAAAAGTAAATATCTCTGGTTCTGCAGCTACTTTTCCCGGAGAATATGTAGTAAATGGTGATGCTAAAAACGATAATGACTTTTTTCAGGCTTGCCAAAAATTTCTCTCAACTTACGGACAAACTTTAAATATTCAAGAGTTAATTAGCGGTGATGAAGCTAAGTTTGTAAAAGGAATGCAAAAAATAGAAGCAGACATCAATAAGAATATCGACGAGAATGTTAAAAAATTCAATCCGGGTAATGAAGTTGTTGATTGGAAGAAAATGGATGCTAAAGTTGCTGTACTTAATCTGATGGTAAATTATGAAATGAGTAAGAAACAAACGTCTAACAATCCTTCTTTCAAAATGGGTAAGGCGTTTACGGATTACGAAAATAAACTTCAGGAAAATAAAGATGCAATGGTAAAAGCAAGTCCGTTTTACAGACAGTATCTTTTAACTAAAATGAGCAGTGATTTCCAAAAGTTTGCACAATCTAAATCTCAGGCAAAAGCAGATCTTACCACTTCTGAAATATTTGTTGATTATTTGAAAACTAAAAAAGATGTCTCTCAAACCGAAAAAGATTATCTTTTGGCATTTGTTATAGCTCAGTCTGATATTCATCCGCAAACTCCGGCTAAAACAGTAGATAAAATTAAAAAGATTATCGAAGAAGAGATTAAAGATTCAACGATTAAGGCAGATTTGAAAAAAATGCAGTTTACTATCGCTGGATTTAAAATTGGTGATGATGCTCCGGAAGCTACTTTGGTAAAACAAGATGGTTCTGCTTATAAATTGAGCGAGAACAAAGGTAAACCTTATATGTTGGTTTTCTACGCTTCTTGGAATCCTTATATTGCAGAAGGTACTGTTCCTGTAATGAAAGAAGTTGTTAATTTTTACAAATCTAAAATGAATTTTGTCTATGTAAATTTAGACGATACCAAAGAACAGTTCATTAAGACAAGTAATGCAATGCTGAAAGGAATTCCGGGAACTAATGTTTACGGAGAGGGAGGTTTAAACTCTGATATTGCTAAGAAATATGGAATTTACAGTTTTAAACTGCCTAATTTCATTATTGTAGATAAAAACGGTAAAATTGCAAGCAGACCATTCGTAAACCTTGGTGATCAGGAGTTGGTTAATATTCTAGATAAGCAAACTGGTTTGTCTGCACCTAAAGTAGAAGCGCAACCACAGCTTCAGCTAGATCCTGCAACTTTCCAAAAAGCTACGAAAGTGGAAGAAGCTCCTAAAGCATCTCAGACAAAATAATTATTACTAAAAAATGATAAACAAAAACCTTGTCTTCGGATAAGGTTTTTTTTATTGTACTTTTGCAATCGATTTGTGCCTGAAAGTTTTAGGCTTTAAATGTTATATAATTAAATAAAGGATTTAAGATCCTGATATCAATTCAATGAAAAAAAAGAAAAATTTAGTTCTTGAAAATATACAGCTGGTTTCTGCCGGAGCAAAAGGTGTAGCAATCGGACGAACCGAAGAAGGTAAAGCCGTTATGGTTTCTGGTGCTATTCCCGGAGATATTGTGAACGTAAGAGTAAAAAAAGCGAAATCTAAATATTTTGAAGGTGAAGCATTAGAAGTAATTCAGCGTTCGCTTTATCGTGTAGAGCCAAAATGTATTCATTTCGGAACTTGCGGCGGATGCAAATGGCAAAATATGAGCTACGAAAAACAGCTCGACTTTAAGCAGGAAGAAGTTTATAACAATATTAAAAGAATTGGCGGAATAGAAAATTTTGAAACGATGCCAATTTTAGGATCAGAAGAACAATATTTTTATCGTAACAAAATGGAATTTTCTTTTTCTAATTCCCGTTGGCTTACGCAGTATGAAATCAGTTCCGAGGAAAATTTCGGCAACAGAGATGCTCTTGGCTTTCATATTCCGGGAATGTGGAGCAAAATTTTAGATTTAAAAGAATGTTTTCTTCAGGAAGATCCGTCTAATTCAATACGTTTGGCGGTGAAAGAATATGCGGTAAAAGAAGGCTTAGATTTTTTCGATGTTAAAAATCAGGAAGGTTTTCTAAGGACATTAATGATGAGGCAAAACTCAAAAGGGGAGTGGATGATACTTTTTCAATTATACAGAGAAGAAAAAGAGAACAGAGAAAAACTTTTCGCTTACCTGTTAGAAAAATTTCCGCAGATTAAAACATTAGTATATGCGATTAATCCTAAACAAAATGATTCTATTTATGATTTAGACATTCATGTTTATTTTGGTGAAGGATTTTTAATGGAAGAAATGGATGGCTTGAAATTTAAAATAGGACCTAAATCATTCTTTCAAACCAACTATAAACAAGCTTTGGAGTTGTACAGAAAAACATTGGAATTTGCTGATCTTAAAGGTGATGAAGTTGTATACGATTTGTATACAGGAACCGGAACAATTGCCCAATATGTAGCAAGAAATGCAAAACAGGTAATTGGTATAGAATCTGTTCAGGAAGCTATAAACGCGGCAACAGAACACGCCGAATTAAATGGACTTACCAATACTACTTTCTATTGTGGAGATATGAAAGATGTTTTTACAGAAGAATTTTTAGCCAGTCATCCCAAAGCAGACGTTTTAATTACAGATCCTCCAAGAGACGGAATGCATCAAAAAGTGGTAGAGCAGATTTTAAAGTTAGCACCCGAAAAAGTTGTGTATGTAAGCTGTAATTCTGCAACACAGGCAAGAGATTTGGCTCTCATGAAAGACGATTATCAACTTGTGAAAATTCTTCCGGTAGATATGTTTCCACAAACACATCATGTGGAGAATATTGCTCTTTTAATAAAGAAATAATTAATTAAATTTGGTTCTACATTCAATCACATAAACATGGCAAAATACTGTAAAACACTGTTGCTTTTTGGTACTTTAATGCTTTTTCAGCAAAATGTCTTTTCTCAGATTAAAGATTCTGTTGCCATAAAAACAGATACTCTTAAGGCTAAAAAAGATGATAAAGAGAAAAAGAAAAGTTCAATAAAATCTTTTAAAGAAATTATTACCGATAAAGCGGTTTCGGATGAAGGTGTTTTTACAGTACATAAAGTAGAAGATAAATATTACTTTGAAATTCCGGATTCAGTTCTTAAAAAAGAATTTCTACTTGTAACAAGACTTACAAAAGCAGCAGCAGGAATGCGTTCCGGAAATTCGGGTTATGCGGGAGATCAAATTGGGCAGGAAATTATCGCTTTTGAAAAAGGTCCGAAAGATAAAATTCTCCTCCGCTCTATTTCTTTTGTAGATTATGCTAAAGATTCTACTTCGGATATGTATAATTCGGTGACGAGAAATAATGTACAGTCCATCATCAAGTCTTTCGATATTAAAGCGTATGGAATCAACAAAAACTCGTCAGTTATTGAGGTAACAGATATTTTGAATTCGGATAATGAGCTCACTTCTTTTTCGGTTTATACCAAAGAAAATTATAGAATTGGATCTTTTCAGAAAGATATGTCATTCATTAATTTTGTAAAATCATTTCCTACCAATGTAGAAATTAATACCACTAAAACTTTTGCAAGAACAGCAGGAAGAGCTAATCCGCTTATAAAAGAAACTCCAAAAGTGAGTGGTAATTATACAGTAGAAATTAATTCTTCTTTTGTTTTGCTTCCGGAAAATAAAATGCAGCCAAGGTTTTTTGATCCCAGAGTAGGATATTTTACAGTAGGATATACAGATTTCGATCTGGATCCTCAAGGCGTGAAAAGAATTTCCCTCATAAAAAGATGGAGACTAGAGCCAAAACCTCAGGATTTGGCAAAATACAATAGAGGAGAATTGGTTGAGCCGGCAAAACCAATAGTTTTTTACATTGATCCTGCCACTCCTAAAAAATGGGTTCCTTATCTTATTCAAGGGGTGAATGATTGGCAAAAAGCTTTTGAAAAAGCAGGATTTAAAAATGCCATTTATGCAAAAGTTCCGGATCCGAAGGTAGATACCGAATGGAGTCTTGAAGATGCAAGATTTTCTGCCATTGTTTACAAACCTTCTGATGTGCCTAATGCTTCCGGTCCATCCATTTCAGATCCCAGAACAGGAGAAATAATGGAAAGTCATATCAACTGGTATCACAATGTAATGTCACTTCTCAGAAACTGGTATTTTATACAGGCTTCACCCAACGATCCCAGAGCCAGAAAAATGGAATTCGATGAAAAACTGATGGGTGAACTCATCCGTTTTGTTTCTTCTCATGAAGTTGGTCATACTTTAGGTTTAAGACATAATTATGGTTCGAGTTCAACGGTTCCGGTTGAAAAACTAAGAGATAAAAAATGGTTGGAAAAAAACGGACATACGCCATCTATTATGGATTATGCAAGATTCAATTATGTGGCACAACCTGAAGATAATATCGGAGCTTCGGGTATTTTTCCAAGAATTGGAGATTATGACAACTGGGCAATAGAATGGGGTTACAAAAGATTTAATCAGTTTAAAACTCCGGTTGCCGAAAAAGAATTTTTAAACAAATGGGTGATTAAAAATTTAAAAAATGAAAGATTGTGGTTCGGTACGGAAACCAATCCTTTAGATCCGAGGTCACAAAGTGAGCAGGTAGGAGATAATGCGATGATTGCAAGTGCTTATGGAATAAAAAATCTTAAAAGAATTGTTGATAATCTAAACGAATGGACAAAAACTCCTAATGAAGACTATGAAAATCTTGGGATGATGTACGATCAGGTAACTTTACAGTTCAGAAGATATTTGGGACATGTTTCTAAATATATTGGCGGACAAATGGAAACTCCAAAAACAGTGGAGCAATCTGGCAGTGTTTATGAAGTCGTTGCTAAGAAAGATCAACAGGAAGCCATGAAATTTCTTTCGGAAAATATTTTTGTTACTCCTCAGTGGTTGCTGAAAGAAGATATCTTTCAAAAAACAGGCAGAACTCCGGTAAAAACTGTTGAAGAAATTCAAAATAGTGTTCTGGGAAGAATATTGAGTCCACTGGTGCTGCAAAGTCTTTATCAGACATCTGCTGTAGACACCAATGCATATTCGTTAACAGATTTGTTTTCTGATCTTAATAATTCTATCATTAAAAAAGATAAGCTTGATGCTTTCGGAAGAAATCTACAGCGAAATTATGTTGAAAATCTGATGAAATATGCAGATGTGAAAAATATGGATAAAACCGATGTTTCATCTATTGTTAGAGGAAATTTAATGGCTATTAAAAAAGATCTTTCAGAAAGAATTTCAACTGCGGATTTGGTGAATAAATATCACTACGAAGATTTGGTTTTCCGTATAGAAAAAGCTTTAGATCCTAAATAGAGATTAGCTTCGCATCATATTAAATTAAATGTATGAAATATTTAAAATTAACTCTTTTGCTTTTTGTTTTTTCATCGGTTATTTCCTGTGGCGGAGATGATGATATATGCGAAAACGGCGAAGGAACACCTCGTATGAAAATGATGTTTAAAACAGGTGGAAAGGTTACGAAATTAGATTCTATAAAAGTATTTGCCAATTTAGGAAACTCAATAGTCGATTTTGGGTGGAGAACAAAAGTAGATTCTGTTTTTGTACCATTAAGAGTAGACGATTCTCCTTACACGGAGATTTACATAAAAACTTCGGCTAAAAAAGATTCTTCAAAAATCAGGGTAAATTATACCGCTAAATCTATTTATGTTTCTCCAGGTTGTGGGGTAAAAAGAAATTACGAAAACCTGAATTCAGTTTTATTATTATCAAATTCTGTTAAAAGTCTTGAACAGGGACAAAATTTTATTCAAAATGAAGAAAAAACCAATTTATATCTTAATTTTTAGCATAATGGGCATTATTTCTGCCTTTGCACAGGAGAAAAAAGATGCCGAAAAGCCAAAATGGAAATATGAACCCAACTTTATGATAGGTTTGGATGTTTTAAATACAGGAGTTTCTTTTTTTTCGGACAGACAGCTTTTTCAAGGGTTCATTTCATCAAAAATTAAAGATAATCTTCATGGAGTTGTAGAAGCTGGTTATGATAAAAATATTTATGATAAAAATGGGTACGATGCCAAAGCCAGCGGTCCTTTCATGAAAGTTGGAGCTCTTTATATGCTGGCTCGCGACAGAGAAAACGATTTTAATGGTTTCTACGGTGGCGGAAAAATTGGAGGGTCATTTTACAAACAAGAATATATGGCAATACCTGTACGGGGATTTGGTGGAAATAGCTTTGCGGTTTCAATGCCTTCTTCATCGCAGTCGTCATTTTGGATAGAAGCAAGTCTTGGAGGAAGAGTGCAGTTATTTGAAACCAATTTTTATATTGATGTCAATATGCAGCCTCACTATTTAGTATATACAAGTAAACAAGATGAAGTGATGCCAATGATAGTTCCCGGATTTGGTAGAAGTTCTTCAAAATTCAACATGGGTTTTGCATGGAATATAGCATATAAATTTTAGAAGGAATTAAAATTATCAACAAAATAAAAAAGAGCAGTTTTTAATTGCTCTTTTTGTTTTCTGTAAGTTTTCGAATTAAATCATAAAGATTTTTGAGTTCTTTAGGCGGATTTCCCGAATCGAAAGTGGTAGAATGATATTCTTTTCCATCTTTTGTTATGGTTATTACGGATGCTAATGCAGCATCTGTGAATCTTTTAGTGCTTGTAGATTCAAAAGTAGATATTTTGTTAAAATCTATTTCGTTGGCAGTTTTTACAATAGAATTCCAGTCAGATAATAATATTGGCGATGTAGCATTATTACCATTTACAGATTTTTCGATATTTTCCGGCGTCCATTTAAAAACTCTTTGTGTTCCTCGAGTTGTTTCAGAAAGAATAATTGAAGTAACTGTATGTTGTGCTACTTGGGATTTGCTTTTACAGTTAAAAGCTACAAGAATCAACGCTAAAAAGAAGGTTAAATTTTTCATTTTTTGATGATAAGTATAATTGTTTGGATTTTGATATGCAAATTAAGTTTTTTTTAATTAAACTAATTGTTAATATAATATGGTTATTATATTATATTTGTAAAGATTTAATTTAATTTTTATAAAATGAGAAATTATACGATTTCAAAAGTATTTTTCGTTTTATCAGCTCTTTTATGTTCATTTTATTATGGACAAAAATTGGAAGGAGGGCTGTTATTCGGAAAGGCTTACACAGTTGATGAAATTAGAGATGCTAATGGTATAATGCGATGTGCATCTACTGGTTATGAGAAGTTTTTGCAGGATAAATATCCAAGCAGAATGAGCAATGCGCAATTCGAAGCGTGGCTTAAACCTCTTATTGAAAATTCAAAGCAGAGCAAATCTCAAAATGGGGGGATTATAACAATTCCCGTTGTGGTACACGTAATACATTCAGGGCAAGATTACGGTGTTGCTCCTAATATTACGGATACTCAGATTCAGTCTCAAATTACTGTAATGAACAACGATTACAGAAAACGTGTTAACACTCCTGGTTATAATTCTAATCCTGTAGGAGCGGATATTATGATTCAGTTTGAGTTAGCGAAAGTAGACCCGAATGGAAATCCTACCAGTGGAATTGATAGAACTAATTTATGCTACGATATTTGGACACAAGCAGGTGTTAATTCGTATGTTAAACCACGTACAATCTGGGATCCTACCAAATATATGAATATGTGGAGTGTTAAGTTTGGAGGAGCTAATTGGGATCTTTTAGGATATGCACAATTTCCATCAAATTCCAATTTACCAGGTTTAAATGCAAATGAAGGTTTGGCTTATACAGATGGTGTAGTAGCTAACTATTCTGCCTTTGGAAGTATTGATTATAATGATGGAACTTTTATTCTGGATGCAACGTACAATAGTGGTAGAACTATGACCCATGAAGTGGGGCACTTTTTAGGATTGAGACATATTTGGGGAGATCAATCTTGTGGAGATGATTTCTGTGCAGATACTCCTGTACATGAAACTGCAAATAGCGGCTGTCCTGCACATCCTAAGTCTAATAGTTGCGGTACTTCAGATGAGATGTTCGAAAATTATATGGATTACACGGTAGATGCTTGTATGAATATTTTTACTAGTGATCAAAAAGACAGAATCACTGCGGTCATGAACAATTCGCCGAGAAGAATGGAGCTTAAATCTTCAACTACAAATATGGCAATTCCTCTTTTTGCCAACGATGCAGAGGTGAAACTTGAAAGGAGTTGTTCAACTGAGAATTCTACTTGCGGAGGGAATGCGACAAAAAATATTAAAATATCATTGTATAATAGAGGAAATACAATAATGACCTCGGCAGTTATTACTTATGGTGTAGGAACAAATACTCAAACATACAATTGGACTGGAAGTTTAGCTCCTAGTCGTTATGCGTTAGTAACATTAAATGTTCCAGGTACTATGCCTACTGGGAATATGACTGTTTCTGTTAATACAGTTAACGGGTCTGCCGATCAAAGAGCTTCAAACAATTCTTTTACAACATATTTTGTAGGATCAGGAGCGGTAAATGCAGAGCAAGGTACATTTACTTTTACATTACAGAGAGATAATTATGGATCTGAAACGAGTTGGAATTTATCTAATTCTTCAGGTGCTGTAATTTATAATGGAGGACCATATTCAAATAGCTCACCCACAGGTCCACTACCTTCGCTAATTACTCAAACATGGACATTAGCTCCCGGATGTTATACTTTTACAATAAATGATTCTTATGGAGATGGTATTTATGATACCGGAGGTTATTATAATCTTAAAGATTCTCAAAATAATCTTGTTTTCCAAGGAACAAGTTTTGGTACAATACAAAAAAGAGCTGTAAATATTACTGTTTTATCTACAGGAGAAACTAAAATTGAAAAGGTGGAAATTTATCCAAATCCTGCTACCGATGTTTTAAATATTACAAAGGTTTCGGATAATGCTAAATTCGATATTTACAATGCAGTGGGGCAGTTAGTTAAAACTGGCGAAATTAAAGGAAACAAAGTTGTAATTAGCGAACTTGTAAAAGGAGCTTATATTATTACAGTGAAAGACAAAGATATTTCAGAAAAATTGAAATTTATTAAGAAGTAATTTTTTATATTAAATACTAAAAATCCTCAGATAATTTCTGGGGATTTTTTTTATATATAGAACGGAATGTTGGAATTGATACCATTATATTAAAAAAATAAATACTTATACGTGAATAATTGCAAAAAATTATTAGATTTGTATTTAAAACAAAAATTAAAAAGCCTATGCATTAAATCTATCTTTTGTAATCATTATTAATAAGTAAAGATTGTTAACCTTTCTAATATAGTAGGCTAATAATCATTATAATCAAATCTGTAAACCTTGTTTCATTTCAAATATCCTAAAGGATTAAATATTTTAATAATATGAAGAAACTTTTATTCACGTTGGCTTTTATGTTTGCCTTTCTAGGAAATATAAGAGCACAAACCTTTCAAATTGGAGGAGGTACACAAACAAGTAATTATCTCCCCTTATATTCTTGCTATGGATATAATTATTCTCAGCAAATATATACAGCAGCAGAAATGACAACTGCAGTGGGAGCAAATACATATATTACTGCCATTAAGTTCTTTGTGTCTACAACTGCTTCTACACAAGCGAATTATAACCAATGGGTTGTTTACATGGGGAATACTGCGCAGAATGATTTTGCTACCACCACAAGTTGGGTACCGGTTGCAAATATGCAGCAAGTATACTCAGGCACACTTCCTACAATGACTAATGGTGCATGGGTAACTATTCCACTAACAACTCCTTTTGTTTGGGATGGTACAAGTAATTTGGTAATTGCTGTGGACGAAAATTCTCCTAACTATTCTTGTACACAAAATTGGGGATCATATAATGCAGGTTCCAATAGAGGAATTTTATATTATAGTGACAGTACAAATCCTAATCCGGCTTCTCCGCCTACAGCTATGAGAAGAGAAACTGGAATTCCAAGATTACAATTCACGGCGTTCAATTTACAACCCTGTACAACTGCTCCTCCAACTGGTATAGCTGTGGGAGGTTTAACATCAACATCGGCTGTTGTAAGTTGGAATCCTGCTATTGGAGCTACCTATGTTTTGAGATATAGAACAACTCCTGGAGGAACTTGGACTACTGTAAATATTACAACACCTTTAACCTATAGTTATACTATTCCAGGGCTTAACGAGAGTACAGCTTACGAAGTAGAAATGGCTACAATTTGTGGAGGTAGTCAGGGAGCATTTTCTACAGCTGTACCCTTTACTACTCCTGCAATATCATATTGTACTTCTGCTCCAACATATATTTCAACGGTTTATGAATATATTTCGAATGTAACTGTAAATCCTACAGGAGGAACTCCTATGGTGAGTAATTCTACTACACCGCCACCTTTTTACACGGATTATACTACAGACCCTACAAGACTTATTACATTATATAGAGGTACTTCAAACAATTCTATTTCAGTAACAAAAACATACCCAAATTCTCTTTGGAGTGCTTCTGCAAGAGCTTGGATTGATTTTAACAGAGATGGTATTTTTAATGATAATCCTATAGGAACACCTGGTGGAGAAAGAGTATTAGATTCACCATCAAATCAGACTCTATTAGTGAACGGTACATTTACGGTACCTGGAACAGCCGCACAAGGGGCTTATATGGGTAACCTTCCTGTAAGAATGAGAGTTATTTTAAGAGAGAGTGATGTTCCTACTCCTTGTGGAGCGTTCTCTTATGGTGAAGTTGAAGATTATAATGTTAAGCTTGTAGATTTACAGCCGTGTACAACTGCTTCTCCAACACCTCTCAATGTAACTACTCCTAATGAAAGTACTGCTATTGTGTCATGGACCCCTACATCTGGAGCAAATTATGTAATAAGATGGAGACTTAATCCTAACGGACCATGGTTACCATCGGCAACAGGTCAAGCTTTGCCTACAGGTACACCAACCGGTCAGAGTTTTTATACAATAACTGGTTTAACAGAACAAACTACTTATCAGGTTCAGGTTCAGACGATTTGTAATGGTACTTCAGGATCTTTTGGTTCTACTACAAACTTTACAACTCCTCCTTTAACCTATTGTACAATGATAGGTACAGGGTCTAACGACTACATTTCTAATGTAACCGTTACACCTATTAACTTACCTGTTGTAAGTAATACAACACTTCAAACGAATTATGCAAGTTATACCACTCCGGTTATTAACTTGGAAATTGGATCGGTAGGAAATCAGATTTCAGTAGGAAAAGCTTGGGCTACCTCTACCAATGCTGATGCAGTTACTGCTTGGATCGATTATGACAGAAATGGAGTATTTGATAATAGTGAAAGAATTTTAATTTCTCCATCTAATACTACTACGCCAGTAACAGCAACATTTAATGTGCCTTTTACAAATGTTTATACAGGACCATATACTACAACGATGAGAGTAGCTTTAAGAAAAGGAAGTGCTCCAGTTATGTGTACAGGTCCGGTAGATGGTGAAGTAGAGGATTATGCGGTAAAATTGAGACCATGTAGTAATGCTCAACCGGGTACTCCTACTTTCAATACCATTACGCATACTACTGCCAATATAACATGGACACCTGCTGCAAATAACTTAAATTATGTGATCCAATACAGACCTGTTACCAATCCTGCGTCTGCATGGACATCAATTTCAATATCTTCAGTAAGTGGTGTGCCGCCATATCAATTAACAGGTCTTACTCCTGCTACACAATATGAGGTTCAGATTGCGGCACGTTGTGGCTCTACAAATGGTACTTTCACACCTGTTAGATCATTCACGACAAGATGTGATCCTAATCCTCCAACTGTTGTTGTAAGCAATGTTACAGCAAATTCAGCAGTGGTTACTTGGAATCCATTAGTTCCTAGTGCAACATATGTAATCAGATACAGACCAGTAGGTTCTCCAACTTGGATTACTCCTACTGCACCACTTCCTCCTGCAAATTCAATTACTCTTAACGGATTAAGCTCATATGTAACATATGAAGTTCAGGTTGCTAATGTCTGCGTTGGGGAAACAAATCCAAATCAATGGTCAAATCCTCAGGTGTTCACTACGATAAGATTATGTGAAGTACCACCTCCAGGACTTACTATTACTCAGTTGAACCCTACAACAGCAGAGGTTGTGTGGGATGCATTTACAGGTCAGGGATCTACAGGATCTTATATTTTGAGATATAGAAAAGTTGGAATTCCAAGCTGGACTACAGTAACGGTAAATACAAATACCTATACAATTACTGGTTTGTTGGAATTAACCAAATATGAAATGCAGGTTGCTAACGTTTGTAGTGGTACGCCAGGTAATTATACACCTCCTTACTATTTTACAACACCTACTGTTACCTATTGTCCAGTTTCAGCAGGAAGTTCAACTACCGAATATATTTCGCAGGTAAAAGTAACACCAACAGGTAAGCCTGTAATGACTAATGCTTCTAATGCTTCAACGTATACTTTCTTTAATTCAGATCCTAAAACCTTTATTGAATTAATTCAAGGTTCAACAGGTAATCAGATTGTTATCAATAAAACTTTAGCTTCTGACTCTGGATTAGCAGTATGGATTGATTTCAATAGAAATGGAGAATTCGATTTAAATGAGAGAATTTTAGCTGACGGTCCTAACTCTAATGCTACAGCATCGGCTACATTTACGGTTCCTGCAGATGCATTTGTTAGTATGACAGATTATAAGTATGTCATAATGAGAGTTGCCATGGCAAAAGGAGCTATCCCGGTAAACTGTACAAGTTTTGCCAGCGGAGAGGTAGAAGATTATGTAGTTAGAATTTCTAAGTTGCCGGTTGATAATGCTATCAATCAGACAGATATTCTTATCTATCCAAACCCTGTTAAAACGGTATTGAATGTTAAAAACATCAGCAAAAAAGCAAATTATAAAATTTATAGTGCAGCTGGTCAGTTAATTTCAAGTGGAATTATCTTAAACAATAAGATAGATGTAAGCAGATTAATTAACGGAATGTATGTAATCGACATTGATGATGTTAAGGGTACAGCTCAGAAGAAATTTATTAAAGAATAATAAATCATCTTAAAATAGAATAAGCTCTCAGAAATGAGAGCTTATTTTTTTGTTATCATATCAAGAAAAATTAAAAAGCCACTGAAAATAATCAATGGCTATTTGTAAAAAATTACTCAATCTCAAAAATAATTTTTTCGGTTTGATCTTTTAAATCATCCAGACCGGTATTATTATAAATTAGAAAATCTGCTATTTTAATTTTTTCCCTTTCAGGCATTTGTTGTTCCATGACAGACTGTACTTCTCGATAAGTTTTACCGTCACGATCCATCACTCTTTTTATTCTGATGTTATCTTCGGCAGTAACTAAAATAGATTGATAACACTGCTTGTTCAGTTTTAATTCAAATAATAAAGCGGTTTCTTTAAAGATTAAATATTGGGTTTGCTTATTTACCCATTTTTCAAAATCAATACGCACAGCGGGATGAATAATCTCATTTAATTGCTGAAGAAGTTCTTTGTCATTAAATACCTTTTCAGCAACAAATTTACGATTGTATAATCCGTTTTGTAGGTAAGATTCTTCGCCTAAAAGTTCTTTTATTTTTGATTTTAAATCATCATTATCATTCACGATTTCTTTTGCACGGTCATCTGAATAATATACCGGAAAACCACAATTTTCAATAAACTTTGCAACTGTAGTTTTTCCTGAACCAATTCCTCCTGTTAAACCAATTATTTTGGAAGCAGATAAGGGATCTGGCTCACTTTTCTGATTTTCTGAATGTATTTCTTCCATAATCAAAATCAATATCCAAAAACATCGTTAAATGTGAAAGTCTGATCCAGACGAACTCCTTTTTCAGTCATTTTCAGACTTGCCAGTTCGTTATGTGCATCGTGTTCAAAAAACAGAAGATAATCATTATCAACGCATTGTTTCAGGAATTTTGCCTTTTCTTCAATGGTTAAAAGAGGTCTTGTATCATAACCCATTACATAAACCTGAGGAATATGCCCGGTTGTCGGAATTAAATCTGCTGCAAAAACTATCGTTTTTTCCTGATATTGAATTACCGGAAGCATCTGTTTTTCTGTATGACCATCCACAAATATTACATCCATTTTCAAATCCGGAGCAAAACCATAATTTCCGTTGGTTGGTAGCGGTAAAAAATTCAGCTGTCCGCTTTCCTGAATTGGGATGATATTTTCTTTCAGAAAACTTGCTTTTTCTCTTGCATTGGGTTCAGTTGCCCATTGCCAATGGTTTTCATTCGTCCAGAAATGAGCATTTTTAAAGGCTGGTCTGTATCCGGATTTATCGTCATTCCATTCAATAGCTCCACCGCAATGATCAAAATGGAGGTGCGTTAAGAAGACATCGGTAATATCATCTCTCACAAAACCATACTTTTTTAAATTATTATCTAAAGTATCATCTCCCCAAAGAGAATAATGACCAAAGAATTTTTCGTCCTGCTTATTTCCAAGACCACAGTCGATTAAAATGAGTTTTTTGCCATCTTCCACAAGCAAAGATCTTGTTCCGAGTTCAATTAAATTTCTTTCGTCTGCAGGGTTGGTTTTTTCCCACAGACTCTTCGGGACGACTCCGAACATAGCTCCGCCGTCAAGCTTAAATTTTCCGCATTGGATCGGGTATAGTTTCATATTTTATATATTTTAGTCTAAATGTTTTGTGTTTTATAGAAATTTATCAAAATAATTCTCCCGGATTTTTTGGCTTAGCAATATTCAAATGCTTATAAGCTTTTTCCGTCACCTCACGCCCTCTCGGTGTTCGGATGATAAACCCTTCCTGAATAAGAAAAGGTTCATAAACCTCCTCCAGCGTTTCAGGATTTTCTGCAATAGATGTTGCTAAAGCAGAAATTCCCACAGGTTTTCCTTTGAAATT
The DNA here is from genome assembly GCF_022811665.1 of Chryseobacterium oryzae. Classification (NCBI taxonomy): domain Bacteria; kingdom Pseudomonadati; phylum Bacteroidota; class Flavobacteriia; order Flavobacteriales; family Weeksellaceae; genus Chryseobacterium; species Chryseobacterium oryzae. Next base: position 2,559,217 of record NZ_CP094529.1, on the reverse strand, counting down.
TTCGATCATTACCCGCATAATTTTGTTATCCATTTCGTCCAGACCAAATTCATCCACATTCAAAGAGTTTAAAGCATATTTGGTAATCTCTATTTCAATTTCTCCATTTCCTTTGATTTCCGCAAAGTCACGAACTCTTCTCAAAAGTGCATTGGCAATTCTGGGCGTTCCACGGCTTCTTCTGGCGATTTCTATTGCCGCATCTTCATATATTTTTACACCTAAAACTCTCGCACTGCGGATGATTATCATTGATAATAATTCAATGGTATAATATTCCAGTCTGCTTTGAATTCCAAATCTTGCCAACATAGGTTTTGTAAGCATTCCGCTTCTGGTAGTTGCTCCAACCAAAGTAAAAGGATTCAAGCCAATCTGTACACTTCTTGCGTTCGGACCGGTTTCCAGCATAATATCAATCTTATAATCTTCCATTGCAGAATACAGATATTCTTCTACAACAGGGGAAAGCCTGTGGATTTCATCAATGAAAAGCACGTCGTTTTCCTCAAGATTCGTCAGTAAGCCGGCTAAACTTCCAGGTTTATCTAAAACAGGACCGGAGGTAATTTTGTAACTTACTCCTAATTCATTGGCGATAATATTGGCTAAAGTGGTTTTTCCTAATCCTGGCGGACCGTGCAGAAGCACATGATCAAGTGCTCCACCGCGTCTTTTGGCGGCGGTAACAAAGACTTCGAGATTTTCCAGTGTTTTTCTCTGTCCTGCAAAATCCTTGAAGCTTTGCGGGCGGATTTTTTCTTCCTGCAGAAGCTCCTCGTCAGAATAATTGTCTTTATCTGGATGTAAAAAATCAGGCATTAATTCAGTTTCATTTACCGTAAAGATAAGAAATTTAGGCTAAGATTTAAATTGAGAATAATATTAATTCTAAAGCAAATTAAACTTTAGATTTGTAAGCAGAATTTGTGATTTATAAGATTGATATATTTTAAGTATTTTTGAGAGGAAAATTTTAAAAACAAAAATGATCAGTTTATAACGGTTTGAAATGTATTCCAAGTAAAATTTTTAAAAAGTTATAGCATCATTTTTACTCAAATTTTAGCTTTAAAATAAATCAATGAAACTTATAGGTCCATTCAAACAGGTTGTAACCCTTTCCCATCTTCCTTTAAGAGGAAAACTTTCTGACGAGCAGCTGGAAATTATACCCGATGGCGGAATTTTAATTCAAAACGGCAAAATTCTGCATATCGGAAATTTTGAAGCTCTGAAATCTGAGAATCAAAATATAGAAATAGAAACAGTAGAAGGGGAGCAGATTGTGCTTCCTGCTTTTGTAGATTCTCATACGCATATCTGTTTCGGAGGTAACAGAGCCAATGATTTTGCCATGCGTAATGCCGGAAAAACTTATCTGGAAATTGCCGAAAACGGCGGTGGTATCTGGAGTTCGGTTCTGCATACAAGAAATGCTTCCGAAGAAGAATTACTGAAAACTTTAGTTGAAAGAATTAATTTTTTAATTTCTTTGGGAATTACCACCATTGAAATAAAAAGCGGGTATGGTTTAGATGTAGAAAATGAGCTGAAAATGCTTAGAATTATAAAGAAAGCTCAGGAGCAGACAAAAGCTACTTTGGTTCCTACATGTCTGTCTGCACATTTGAAACCGAGAGATTTTGAAGGAACAAATGGAGAATATCTGAATTATATTTTGAGTAAAATTCTTCCGAAAGTAAAAGAAGAGAAATTAGCCAAACGAGTTGACATTTTTATTGAAAAATCGGCATTTCAACCTGAGGAAAGCAAAGAATTTTTGCTTAAAACTAAGGATTTAGGTTTTAATATTACCGTACATGCGGATCAGTTTACTTCCGGAAGTTCCAGAATTGCAGTAGAAGTGGGTGCTAAATCTGCAGATCATTTGGAAGCTACTATTGATGAAGATATTGCGTTTTTGGCAAAATCTGACACGGTTGCAACTGCTTTACCGGGTGCAAGTTTAGGTCTAGGCGAAAAGTTTACTCCTGCAAGAAAACTTTTGGATGCCGGAGCAATATTGGCAATTGCAAGCGACTGGAATCCCGGTTCTGCACCAATGGGAAATTTAATTACGCAAGCATCAATCTTAGCAACATTTGAAAAATTGACAACGGCTGAAGTTTTGGCGGGAATTACTTTTCGTGCTGCGTTTGCTCTAGGTTTGGAAGACAGAGGAAGATTGACAGAAGGTTTTAAAGCTGATTTTGTAACTTTTAAAACAAGTAATTTCCAGAATGTTCTTTATAATCAAGGAAGTTTGAAAGCGGAAAATGTGTATGTCGATGGACTTAAAACTAATTGAAAAAAATAACAAATTACTTTAACTCAATTATTGTACTAATTATTCTTCAATATTTTTTTTGTCAATAATTTGGTTTTTTGAAGTGATGACAAAAAGGGAAGGAAGATATATTATTTCCTTTTAAGGATGTTTTAATAACCTTAAAGTTTGGTTATTTGGAATTATTGCAATAGTATATTTATAGTTAAATTTTTAGTTAGTGTTTGCAGCTACAAAGAATAAAATCAAAAAAAGCATCAATTAATATGAACAATATCTGGCAAGGAAGGCTGGATGGTGAAGAATTACTTTACCACAGAATTTTTCAGAGAGTAAAAGAAGAAAAAAATTACGATACCATTTCACCGAACGATTTCGTTTTACATGGGTTTGCAGTTGATGAGGGCGTTCTCAGAAATAAGGGAAGACAAGGTGCAAAAGGTGCTCCGAATATTATACGGAGAAATATGTCTAATTTTCCTGTAGTTCGTCCCGATTTTTCTTTTCTGGATTTCGGAAATATTTATTGTGAAGACGGAAATCTTGAAAATACTCAAAACGAACTGGCGAAAAAAGTTTCCAAAGTTCTGTTGAAAGGAGGTAAATCTTTGGTTTTAGGAGGTGGTCATGAAGTTACTTTCGGGCATTACCGTGGAGTAAAAACCGCTTTTCCTGAACAAAAAATAGGAATTATTAATTTCGATTCTCATTTTGATAACAGACAACCAGAAAATGGAGTAGGAGCAAGTTCGGGAACGGGATTTTGGCAAATTGCTCAGGAAGGTGAAATTCACTCTCTGCATATCGGAATTCAGAGAAATTCTAATACGTTGAAACTCTTTGATACTGCACACCAATTTGGGATGAAATATATTCTGGCAGATGAACTGTTCTTTGAAAATCTTCCTTCGGTGTATGAAAGAGTGAATGAACTCATTGATTCTGTGGATGTTCTTTATCTCACAATTTGCATGGATGTTTTCAATGCCTCTATTGCTCCGGGAGTTTCAGCATCGGCTTATAATGGTATTTTTGCTGACTCAGCATTCATGCATTTGTACAAACATATTCTCAAAAACGAAAAACTTTCTGCACTAGATATTGCAGAAGTAAACCCAGAGTTTGATATTCAGGAACGTACAGCAAGACTGGCTGCCAGTTTAGCTAATGAATGGTTTATAATCTAACCAATATTGTTCATAGAGATTATCATTAAAATTTAGAGTGGCGAGGAATAATATTTGTTGCTGAATGATCCCATAGATATCAGAATTTTTTTCTGATTCTGTATGATTTTTAAAATTAACATGGAAAAATTAATAGAAAAAAAGCTTTTAAAAGCGGAACAAACTTTTCAGGAATGGAAAAAAGTTCCTTTTGAAGAAAAGCAAAAACTCATTGCCAAAGCGGCTGAAATTTTTAAATCTAAAGCTGAAAATTTTGGTAAAATTATTACCGACGAGATGCACAAACCCATTTCTCAATCTATTTCTGAGGTAGAGAAAAGTGCTTTAATGATGAATTATTATGCGGAAGCAGAAAATGTTTTAAAACCCGAAAAAATTCAATCTGAATACAGTATTTCCGAAATTCATTTTGTGCCTAAAGGCGTAATTTTAGGCGTAATGCCATGGAATTTCCCTTTCTGGCAGGTTTTAAGATTTGCTACACCTGCAATTTTAGCAGGGAATACAGTAGTTCTGAAACATGCATCCATTTGCTTCGGAAGTGGTAATGCGATAGAAAAAGTCTTTATTGAAGCTGGTTTCCCTGAAGGTTTGTTTCAAAATTTAGAAATCGGACATAAAGAAGTTGAGGAAGTTTTAGAACATAGTATCATAAAAGGGGTAAGTCTCACCGGAAGTGGAAAAGCAGGTGCAGAAGTAGCCGCAACTGCCGGAAAGAATATCAAAAAATCTCTGCTTGAATTGGGTGGAAGTGATGCATTTATCGTTTTGGATGATGCCGATTTAGGCGAAGCTGCAAAAGTAGGTGCTTTGGCAAGACTTCAGAATTGTGGGCAAACCTGTGTTGCTGCAAAAAGATTTATTGTTCAAAAAAATATTGAGTTCGATTTTCTGCCAAAATTTATTTTAGAATATAAAAAATATATTCCGGCTGATCCTCATTTGAAAGAGTCCAAATTGAGCGGAATGGCAAGACCTGATTTAGCAGATGATTTGGAAAAACAATATCAGAAAGCTTTGGATAATGGTGCAGAAGTGATTATTCCTTTGGAAAGAATTTCTGAGAACGAGTTTAATCCCGGATTAATCCGAGTTGCAGAAGGCAATCCTATCTTGCTTGATGAATTATTTGGTCCTTTAGGAATGGTAATGATTGCAGAAGATGATAAAGAGGCTTTAAAAATAGCCAATGATATCCCTTTTGGTCTGTCTAATTCAGTTTGGACGTCTGATAAAGACCGTCAGCATTTTTTTATCGAAAACTTAGAATCCGGAACGGTTAATATTAATAGAATGACAAGTTCAGATCCTCGTTTTCCGTTTGGAGGAACCAAGTCTTCAGGTTATGGAACAGAACTTTCTCTGCACGCTTTAAAAGAATTTGTAACAATTAAAACGGTTTTAGGAAAGTAAATAAAAACCTCCCGAAAAATTAATTTTCGGGAGGTTTTTTTATAGTAAAGACAATAATTAAATTGTAGTTAATCTCAATGTATTTGTTTTTCCACCTTCATAAGACGGAGTTGCATTGATGTTGATAACGAAATCTCCGGTTTCTATATAACCATGGTTATGCGTCAACATATTTACCTGAATAATAGTTTCGTCAGTAGGTTTATTCATGTCATAATAATAAGCACGAACTCCCCAAAGTAAATTCAGCATTGTAATAACTCTCTTATTTCCACTGAAAACAATAATGTGGGAATTAGGTCTGTGAGCTGATAATTGAAAGGCTGTATAACCAGAACTTGTTAATGTTACAATAGCTGCAACGTTGGTACTTTTTGCAATTCTTACGGCAGCAAGACAAACCCTGTTGGTAATGAAACGTTCATCAATACAATTGAAATCTTTTTCAATAGGTTCGTTTTTGTGTTGATAGAAATTAGTCATTTCTATATTTTTCACAATTTTCGCCATGTTTTCCACCACCTGAATTGGGTATCTACCTACAGAAGTTTCTCCTGAAAGCATTACTGCATCTGCACCGTCTAATACAGAATTGGCAACGTCATTTACTTCTGCTCTAGTAGGCGTTAAACTGTTAATCATTGTTTCCATCATTTGGGTTGCAATGATTACCGGTTTTGAGTAAAATCTTGCTCTTTCAACCAGGTTTTTCTGAATGGCAGGAACTTCTTCCATAGGAACTTCCACTCCTAAATCACCTCTTGCAACCATTAATCCATCACATTCTAACAAGATTTCTTCGATATTTTTTACACCTTCCGGTTTTTCAATCTTAGCGATGATTGGAGTTTTAATCGTACCATTCGGATGTTTAGAAATTAATTCTTTTAAATCTATAATATCCTGTGCATGACGAACGAAAGAAAGAGCAATCCAATCCACTTCCATATCAAGCATAAAGTTGGCGTCCTGAATGTCTTTTTCTGTTAATGCAGGAAGAGAAACGTTGGTATTCGGAAGGTTAACCCCTTTTTTAGAGCTTAATGGTCCTCCCTGAATTGTTTTAGCTTTAACAGTATCAATTTTATTGGTTTCTAAAACTTCCAAAACAAGTTTACCATCATCAATCAAGATTCTTTCTCCTACATTTACGTCTTGAGGAAACTGCTGATAAGTCATATAAACTTTTGTAGAATCGCCTTCTATTTTTTCGTTGGTAAATGTAAGAACATCACCAGGATTCAGGTAAGAACCTTCTTTTACAACTCCAACTCTCAATTTAGGTCCCTGTAAATCTCCCAAAATTCCTACAGAATAACCGTATTCTTTATTTAACTCTCTTATTATTTCAATATTTGAGCGAACTAAGTCGTAGTCTGCATGCGAAAAATTTATTCTGAAAATGTCAACACCCGCTCTCATTAATCCCAACATCACTTCTTTCGAAGATGAAGCAGGGCCCAGTGTTGCAATAATTTTAGTCTTCTTTAAATACTTATTCATAATACTGTATTATTTGATAAAGTTCTTCTTCAGAACCTATTATGTAATCTTGGATAGGAAACACAAGATTTTCAGCCAGCAAAATTACGGAAAAATCAGGAAATTGTTCCGAACTATGCAGAATATATTCTACATCTGGATGATTATTTAATAAAAATTTAATGTTTTCTTCTTCTGAGAAGAGTTCAGTCTGCAGTTTTTTTTGCTTACTTTCTGATGATTTGTTTGCAATAAAAGTGAAGCAAGTTTTGGTGTATTTATGATATGCTTCATATCTGGGAAATGAAAAATCATAATATTTACCATGGTAAATAAGATCTTCTATTCTTGAAAATTTTAAATCGTTAAAATGATTTATCTTAAAAAAAAACTCATGATCCGGAATATGTTTTACCAATCTTACCAAGCCTATGGTAATATCTTCAAAATCCGTTTCGTCAAAATCATAAAGTTTTTGAATTTCCAAGTATATTTTCTTTTTTATTTAAAATATAAAATGCCCTTTGTGCTGCTTTTTCTTCTGCCTTTTTCTTTGAAGTTTCTGTTGCATTAGAAATTTTTTCATTTCCAAGCCATACATGACAGCGAAAAACAATAGATTTGTTCACCTGAATTTCTTCGCAGGTTTCATATTTTATATTCAGTTTTTTCTTCTGGCTCCATTCTAGTAAAAGACCTTTATAACTTACAATTTTATTTTCAAGCTTATTAATTTCTGTTGGGGTAAGCAACTTTTCTAAAACGATTTTTTTGCACGTTTCGTATTGCAAGTCCAGATAAATTGCACCGATAAGTGCTTCAAACAAATTGCCCGAAATATTTTCGCCTAAAGCAGCAGAATGGTTGTTTTTTTGTAAAAGGCTTGTAAGCTTTAAGTCTTCACCCAGTTTATTGAGATTCTTCCTATTTACAATCTTAGATTTCATTTGTGTCATATATCCCTCATTAGCTTTAGGATAAGTATGAAACAAATGGCAAGAAATAATTGTACCCAAAACAGAATCTCCTAAAAATTCCAGTCTTTCGTAATTGCTATCCTGGTTTTTAGAAGAACTTTTTGTAGAAAAAGCTTCTCTGTAGAAGTTAATATTCTGAATGTCAGTGCCTAAAATTTTATTTAGCTCCGTACTTAGAAAATAATCTCTTTCAGTAAGTGTTCTTTTTCTTTGTTTGAGGAGGAATTTAGAAAAGTATTTCTGTAACTCCATTCAGTAATATTTAGATTTTCTTAAATAGAACACAGGCATTGTGTCCACCAAATCCAAAAGTATTACTCATGGCAACTTTTACATCTTTTTTTACAGCTTCATTAAACGTGAAATTCAGTCTGCTGTCGATGTTTTCATCATCAGTAAAATGGTTGATTGTAGGAGGAACGATACCATGAATAATTGTTCCCAAAGCAGCAATTGCTTCAATAACTCCGGCTGCACCTAAAAGGTGTCCTGTCATTGATTTTGTAGAATTAATCTGAATATCGTAAGCGTGTTCACCCAATAATCTAGAAATTGCATTAGATTCTGCAATATCTCCTAATGGAGTAGATGTACCATGCATATTGATATGGTCTACTTCATCAGCAGTAAGTCCTGCATCTTCTAGACAATTTTTCATTACCAGATAAGCTCCCAAACCTTCAGGATGTGGTGCTGTCATGTGATGTGCATCTGCACTCATACCGCCACCCAATAATTCTGCATAAATTGTTGCTCCACGCTTCACAGCGTGTTCATACTCTTCAAGAACGATGCAACCTGCGCCTTCGCCTAAAACAAATCCGTCTCTGTCTTTGTCGAAAGGTCGAGATGCCGTTGTAGGATCATCATTTCTTGTAGAAAGTGCCATCATAGCATTAAAACCTCCGACTCCGCTCGCTGTAACCGCTGCTTCAGAACCTCCGCAAACTATTACGTCGGCTTTTCCGAGCTGAATAAGCATTTTAGAATCAATAAGAGCGTTCGCAGATGATGCACAAGCTGAAACCGTAGTATAATTGGGACCATGGAAACCATATTCTATAGAAATATGTCCCGGGGTAATGTCCGCAATCATTTTAGGAATAAAAAAAGGATTGAATCTTGGAATATCGGTGTTTGCCCAACCCAAAACTTCCGTTTCGAATGTTTCTAAACCTCCGATTCCAGATCCCCAAATTACGCCGACTCTGTTTTTATCAACATTGTCTTCTATAATTTTTGAATGACTTACTGCTTCTCTGGCAGCAACCAATCCTAACTGCGTATTTCTATCCATTTTTTTAGCTTCTTTCTTGTCGAAATAGTCTAAAGGATTGAAGTTTTTCACTTCACACGCAAATCGGGTTTTGAAATTTGTGGCATCAAAAAGAGTAATAGGAGCGGCTCCGCTCTTGCCTTTTACAAGACTTTCCCAGTATTCACTCGCATTGTTACCTACAGGTGTTATTGCGCCAAAACCAGTTACAACTACTCTTTTTAATTCCATAAATTTTTAAAATTTTCCTTTGTTGAAGAATATTATTTATTTACTACTTCTTCTATATAAGCGATAGCGTGTCCTACAGTAGTAATTTTTTCAGCTTGGTCATCAGGAATCTGAATATTAAATTCTTTTTCGAATTCCATGATTAGCTCAACTGTATCTAGTGAGTCTGCTCCTAAATCATTTGTGAAGCTAGCCTCAGGAGTTACTTCTGTTTCTTCAACGTCAAGCTTATCAGCGATGATAGCTTTTACTCTTGATGCAATGTCTGACATAGTAAATTATTTTTTTTAATTGTTAGATGCTGCAAATATATAAAATTCTTTATGATAAATCGTTTTTTTAAACTTTTTTATAGAATTGTATAATATAATTTTACGTGCTTTGAGATACTCTTTTAGTTATCAATTATTTATGTGTTAATTCTTTTTGTTTTATAGAATTATTATTCTGTAAAGATGTTTTTAAACTTATATTATTACCTTATTTTGATTTATTTTAAACTATAGTTTCTTGATATCTGTTGATCTTTTTAAATATATATTTGCTTCCTGTTTTCAAAGATAAATATAGAAGTAAACATGTCGATTTTTTCTCAGAGATTGATTCCGATGACGGATTTTGTAATAGAATATTATTCAAATGAAGGTTTTGCCGATCTTCACACGCTTAATCTGTTGAATAATTACGCTCAATTTCTGAGAATGCCACTTAGTTTAGATATGTTTTTACCGGTAGATTCGGAAGGTAATATTCTTAAGGAACCAAAGAATTATGCCACTTGGAAATCTTTAAAGCATAATAGTGAAATTACTGAAATAGATTCGGGAAATGTTTTTTTTGATGAAAACAGAGTGTTTCAAAAAGCAGAATCCAAAATTTTATTTGATGGTTTCATAAGTGCATATAATGGATTTTCTGTTGCCAGATTGGTAGCGTCTTATAATCCTTCTATAGAGCTTTCGTTTAATAAAAATGATTTGGCATTTCAAAAATATACGGATGTTGAATCGCTTATTTCTTTACATGAAATATATTTGAGTCCGTATGCAATGAAACGTATTGGTTTTTAATTATTCAGGCTTTTAAAATCAAAATTTCACTAATTTATTTTAGTGAAATTTATTCTTTAAAAAATTTATGATATGGAGGATTGATTGGAGTTTGTAATGAAAAGTTTCCGTTGAATTAATTTCGAAATTCGTTCAATTATATCCATAAAACAAAAAAAACTCACAAAAAATGTGAGTTTTAAAAGTGAGCGCGAAAGGATTCGAACCTTTGACCGTCTGCTTAGAAGGCAGATGCTCTATCCAGCTGAGCTACGCACCCATTTGTAATTTTGAAAAAATTATCGAAAATTGTCGGGGCGGCAGGATTCGAACCTGCGACCTCCTGGTCCCAAACCAGGCGCGATGACCGGACTACGCTACGCCCCGAGTAAATAAAATGCGGAGGGTAAGGGATTCGAACCCTTGCGACACTTTCGCGTCGACAGTTTAGCAAACTGCTCCGTTAACCACTCCGGCAACCCTCCTTTTTATTTATATTGTAAAGATCTTTGTTCTGTTATTGCGAGTGCAAATATAGAACAGATTTCTTTATCTACCAAATAAAAGACAAGAAAAAATTGTGTATTTTTACGCTAATAAACAATTGAAAAAATAGACAGATGCGTAAATCGTTATATATCATCGGCTTAAGTGTTCTGGTGTTTTCCTGTACTTCACAGAAAAATATCAAGAAAAACTCTTATCGTCCTAAAACTGCAGTTTCGCAAGCAAAACCTGTGAATGTGGCAGCGGTTGAAAAGCAGAAACCTCATGTTATAAAAGATCATGGTGTAGAATTCTTTACAACTAATATTGCAGATATTACCAAAAACGACAATACTGCAAGTTATGGTTCTATTGTATCTGCAAAACCCGCAGGATTCAAAGTAGTGAAGACCTATTTTCCTGCAATTGCCCAAAACTTCAGACAGAAATATTTAATTCTTCATTATACCGTTTTGCCGGACGATAAATCTGTAGAAGTGCTTACAAAACAAAATGTGAGTGCGCATTATCTGGTTAATAATTTAGGTGATAACGAGATTTATCAGCTTGTTGATGAAAATAAACGTTCTTATCATGCTGGTGTTAGTGCGTGGAGAGCAGACAAAAATTTAAATGATACTTCAATCGGGATAGAAATTGTAAATCCGGGATACAAGTCGGATGCAACCGGGAAAAAAATATTTCAGCCTTTTAGTGATGAGCAGATTAAAAAAGTTGCCGCTTTAGCGAAAGATATTGTGATGAGATATAATATTCCTCCTACCAATGTTTTGGCTCATTCGGATATTGCACCTACAAGAAAGCAAGATCCTGGACCGCTTTTTCCGTGGAAAAAACTATATGATGAATACCAGATAGGAATGTGGTATGATGAAGCTGTAAAACAAACTTTTATAGTGAATGCAGAAACCGAAGTTTCTACAAAATATAACGAACCGTCATTTGTATTTGTTGTGCAGACTGCATTACAGAAATTTGGATACGATCTTTTTCCAAACGGGAAATGGGATGATGCTACCAAAAGAACAATTGAGGTTTTTCAGTATCATTTCAGGCCACAAAACTATGATGGCGTTATAGATGCTGAAACCTGGGCAATTCTACAGGCTTTAAACCAAAAATATCCGGTAAAATAAATTCAGGAAACAACTAATGTAAACGAATCATTTTTTTTGCTCCCATTTCTTAAATTTTCAATAGCTTTTTATTGCTAAATTGGTGCGCTTAAATTGATATTATAGAACCGTTACATTAATTTATAAATTATGGAAAATTTCAGAAAGGAAAGTGATCTTTTAGGAGAACTTAATGTGCCTTTAAACGCTTATTTTGGAGTTCAGACTCAAAGAGCAATAGATAATTTTAAAATATCGGGACAGCTTTTATCTTCATATCCTGAATTTATTAAAGGTTTGGCGTTTGTAAAAAAAGCAGCGGCTAAAACCAATTATGAATTAGGGCTTTTGGATGAAAACTTATATTTGAAAATCTCAGAAACATGTGATGAACTTATTGGAGGTTTGTTTCACAGCGAATTTCCTGTTGATATGATTCAGGGAGGTGCGGGAACTTCAATAAACATGAATGCAAATGAAGTAATTGCCAATCGTGTTCTGGAAAAATTAGGGAAAAATAAAGGTGAATACGAATTTTGTTCACCAAATGACCATATCAATCTTTCTCAGTCGACCAATGATGCCTATCCTACGGCAATTAAAATGGGTTTACTGCAAATGAATGATGTTTTGGTAGAAAAACTCAAGCAGATTGTAGAAGCATTTCGCGAAAAGGGAAGAGAATTCCATGATGTGATTAAAATGGGAAGAACCCAGCTTCAGGATGCTGTTCCAATGACGATGGGACAAGAGTTTGAAGCTTTTGCTGCTACTTTGGAAGAAGATATTTCTAAACTGAATAATAACGCCAACCTTTTTGTAGAGGTGAATATGGGAGCGACCGCCATTGGTACAGGGATTAATGCACCAATTGGTTATGCAAAACTTTGTGCAAAAAATCTGTCAGAAATTACAGGATATCCTATCGTTTCTGCACCCGATTTAGTGGAAGCTACTCCAGATACAGGTTCGTATGTGATTTATTCATCAGCTATGAAACGTCTGGCTGTAAAATTGTCGAAAATCTGTAATGATTTAAGACTTCTGGCTTCCGGACCGAGAGCTGGATTGTCTGAAATTAATCTTCCACCAATGCAACCGGGCTCTTCAATTATGCCTGGAAAAGTAAATCCGGTCATTCCTGAAGTTGTCAATCAGGTGTGTTTTAAAGTTATAGGGAATGATTTAACGGTAACTTTTGCAGCAGAAGCGGGGCAGCTTCAGTTGAATGTAATGGAACCAGTTCTTTCTCATGCAATTATGGAAAATATTCATTTTCTGTGTAATGCTCTCGATACTCTTCGCGAAAAATGTGTTGTGGGTATCACTGCCAACAAAGAAATTTGTCTCAATATGGTAAAGCACAGCATAGGAATTGTCACTGCTTTGAATCCTTATATAGGCTATAAACAATCTACCAAAATTGCTAAAGAAGCATTAGAAACAGGAAAAAGTGTTTATAACTTGGTTCTTGAACATGGATTGCTTTCTCAGGAGAAATTAGATGAAATTCTGGATCCAAAAAATATGCTTACGCCGCATAATAAATAAATTTTAACAGTAATTAATCGGTGATGAATTAAGCAATTCATCACCGGTTAATTATTTCATTTTACATGTTTTTATTTTGAAATTTCTCATCATTATTCCTGCTCACAACGAAGAAAAAAATCTTCCTTTTACTCTGGATTCTCTGCAGCAGCAAAGTTTTAAAGATTTTACGGTCGTAGTGGTTAATGATGGATCGTCTGATGGAACTTCTGGCGTAATTAAAAGATACACAGAAAGTGATTTCAGGTTTGAAACCATTACACTTCAGAAATCATCTCATCAACCGGGATCAAAAGTGGTTGCTGCATTTAAGAAGGGTTTGGAAACTAAAAATTTAGCAGATTTTGATATTGTTTGTAAGTTTGATTCTGATATTATTTTAAATGAAAATTATCTTCAGAAAATAGCAGATGCTTTTGCTGAAAATCCTGATTATGGGCTGGTTGGCGGACTTTTATATCTTGAAAAAAATGGGGAATGGGTGTATGAAGGAAATTCCAACAAAAATCATGTGCGTGGTCCGATGAAAGCGTACCGAAAGGAGTGTTTTCAGGAAATTGGAGGGCTTAGAGAAACTTTGGGATGGGATAATATTGATGCCATTCTTCTTAAAAATTCAGGTTGGAAAGAAGTGGTAATCCCTGAACTGCAGGTAAAACTGATTAAAGTAAAAGGAGCCGATTATACCATAAAACCTGCCGATTATTATGGAAGATATTTTTATTTTCTCGGTTTAAACCGTTTTCTTACCTATATAGCCGCTGCTAAAGAAGCTTCAAAAGCAAAATCTCCGTCATTTTTAATGCAGATCATCAACTCTTATGAAAAATGCAGATCTCAACATCTTGAACTGAAAATTTCTAAAAAAGAGCAAAAAGTAATTAATGATGAACGCTGGAATCAGTTTAAAAAGAAATGGTTTAAAATTTGAAAAAAATTGCCTACATAGAAATTGATACGCACGCAGAAATTGCTGCCGATTTTATGGATTTAATGGAAGATTCAAAAGAAATTTCTGTAGATTATTATTTTTCAAAAAAAATTGACAGTCAGATTTCTTCCAATCAGGAGAATGTTTTTTTATCAGATTCTTCCATGATTTTAGAACAGCTGAGAGCAAAAAAATATGATTTTGTAATGATCGGGACGGCTCACCGGTATTTCGATACTTTTCTGGAAATTACACGAAAATATAAGTCGGCAATTATTGTTCATAATCTTAATTTTTCTAAAACTTCACCTTTAGATTTAATAAAAAGCATATTGAGAACTGATCAGCTTTTCAGATTAAAACTTTTACTGAAAGAAGGCTTGCTACAATCTGCAAATGTTTATAAAAATGCTGCGAAACTCTTTGTTTTAGATGAGGCGTTGTCTTCGCAAACCTATGCTTTTTTACCACTTTTTTATTCTAAAGAATTCGTTTTCAGCAAAAATGAAAAATTAACTGTTGTTATTCCGGGTGGTGTTTCTCAGAAAAGACGGGATTATGCTCATGTTTTAGACTGTATTCAAAAATCTGAACAGGCAAAAAAAATAGAATTTGTCTTTCTGGGAAAGGCAAAAGGCGAGGAGCTGGAAAAAATAAAAAAAGTTTCTGGAAATTTTAGTTTTAAATATTTTACAGAAAGGGTTTCTCAGGAAGATTTTGAGTTTTGGATGAAAAAAGCAGATGTTCTCTGGTGTCCCATTCAGGAAAAGACAGAATTTTTCAGTCAAAAAGAAATTTATGGAAAAACGAAAATGACGGGAAATCTGGGCGACGCCATTAAGTTTGGTAAGGCAGCTGTTTTTCCTGAAAATTATCCCTCAGATCTTGCATTTATTGTACCTGAAAAGAAAGATGTAATTCTGCAATTGAATGAGCTTACAGATTTTCAGTTCAATTTTCAGAAAGAATTTAACAAAAAAAGGGTTCTGCAAAAACTGGAAGAAAAGCTGCTTCAGGTTACTTAAATTTCAGAATGCTTTTAATGAATTTTAAATTGATATACTGTTCTACCGGAAAGATCTTGGTGAAGTGGTTTCCAATAAAAATCAAAATCAAAACTACGGCAGGTTTGTAGATTAAATTGATGAAATTATTCTCAAAAACCGGTAAAATAATAGCCACCGTGATTGCCAAAGTACAAATGATAGAAACAAAAATCATTTCAATAGAAAAAGGAGAAACTTTAAACACGAAATAGTTGAAAATAACTTTGATAAGGTTGTAAATACTCACCGAAATTGCCGTAGAAATAGCAATTCCGATTAACGAAAGATCTGTGTTATTGATGAAATACCAGTTTAAACCAACCGTTAAACCTGCAAGAAGCAACATTACAATAATATTGAATTTGTAGTATTTGGATAGCGAGATGATATTTCCGTTGAATCCGGTAGCTAAATCCATCAAAACTGCCGAACCCCAAATCCAAATCACAGGCTCATACATCCTTAGTAAATCCCCTTTATTAGGCATAAAATGCGTTAAATAAGGAAATCCCACCATAATACAGCCAAATAAAACGGCTCCGAGGAAAAAAATCGTCAGTGAGGTTTTTTTGTGAAACCGGTCCAGTTCTTCCATATCTCCATCTGCCAGATTTTTTCGGATGAATGGAGCTGAAATATTAAATAAACCCAGTTGTGGAATAGAGATAAGCGATACTAAAGCCAATAAAATACTGTAAACGGCAATTTCTTCTTCACCGATAAATTCCCCAATCATGTAGTTGTTGATAGCCATGTGGTTTCCGAAAGTTCCCAGAAATCCGAAAAAGCTGTAAGAGGCAAATTCTTTATAAAAATGGTCTTTTTTAAAATATTCTGTGCTGAAATCAAGATGAATTTTTTCCAGCTTATTGGCGTAAAAAATATATCCTGAAAGCATTAAGGCAAACATTCCGAAGAAAAAAGCCAGTGCAATCTGCTCAGACATCTGGAAGTAAAAAAACAGGCAGAAAGAACCCAGATTGGCAAGTTTAGGCAACAGATTGTCGAAAATATTAGAAACTACAATTCTTTTATAGTTGGAAATATATTTATTGAAAATCGCACAAAGAGAAAGCGTTAAAACCAGAGGGAGAATATATTTTTTACTTTCCCAAATTTTCATTTTGGTAAATTCTGGAGAGAAATAAGGAATGAGAAAGAAAACGATGAGAAAAACAAAAAAATTAATGCAAATTATGGCTAAAGAAAGCGAGAGCATATTCTGATGCTTTCCGTCTTCATGAGCTTTTCCGAAAAATTTTACATTAGAATAAGAAATTCCCAAAACTACAAAAGGAACCAACAATTCTGCAGTAGACATGATGAATCTTAATTTTCCGTAAAAAAAGAGGTTGTTGGTAAAAATAAAAATAGAAAACATCCCGATCAGGGTTGCGATATATCCAATAACAGAATATTTAAAACCTTGCCTTGCTACTACACTCATACTTTCAGTTTATGCTTGTTTTGGAGTGAAAATAATGTTGTTGATGTATTCGGTTTTATTTTTTTCGTCGCTGATATTTTTGAGTAAAATTTCTTCTGTTAGTTTTTCGAGTGTAAATGATTTTCTGTTTAAATAATGAGCATTAAAACCCCAGTTTTCTACTTCAGAAATCTCGCTCCAAATGGGCTGATCGTGGTGTCTTTGCTCCATTTCTACCATTAATGTGGGCTTGAATTTCAGGATGGTGTTTTTTCCGCCAAAGAGGGTTTTCATTTCATTTCCTTCCACATCAATTTTAATAAAATCAATTTTTTTGATGTTGTGTTTTATAATCCAGTCATCCAGTTTTATCACTTTTACGGTTTCTGTGTAGCTGTTTTCTTCGTCTTTTTCTTTGTAGGAAGTATTGAGCGTTCCTCGGGAAGCTACCATTTTCCCTTTAATAATAGGGACTTTAAATTCTGCAGTTGTATTTTCGTCTGAAAGTGCCACAGAGGAAATGTTCATTGAAGTGAAGAGCCTTTTGAGTCTTTTATTGAGTTTTTTGTTAGGTTCAAAAGCGTAAATATTCTTATTATTCAGCTGATTTTCAAATTGATATAGAAAAGTTCCTACATTGGCACCAATATCAAAAATTATGGCATCTTTTTGTAAATATTCTTTAATCCAAACCAGTTCGGGTTCTACATTTCTGGCAGAAAAGTTTTCTTTATTAAGGTTTTTTAAATTTTTAAAATACCTCTGTTTATAAAAACTCGGACTGATATATTGCAGATTTTCGGCTAGTTTCGGGTATAAGGACATATCTGATTATTTGACGACCGACAAAGTTAATCATTTTAACAAAGTTTTGTCTAATGTTTTTTTTGAGAAAATATTTTTCACGGACATGTTTTGGCTGCGGAGGATTTTAAGTTTGCTGGAAAAATAAAAGCATGGAAGATTATAAAAGATTTAAAAACAACTGGGAAACAAAGTTGCAACAAATGTTTTGGGATCGTTTTAAAAAGAGAGATCAAAATTTAAATCTATTCTATTTCTTTAAGTTTGGAACTCTTAAAAGTGAAGTCCGACTAGATAAGAATGCAAATCTTTATTTGTGTTTTATATATGAAAAAAGAAAAACAGATGATGTGAAATTACAAAATAACTGGAATTCTAATGAAAAAAAGTTATTTGATATTTTTGAAAAGAATTTTAAAGAAAACTGTAATCAGAAATATATAGGATTTTCAAAATTCAGTAAAAATGAAGATGTGAGAGATGTTTTGTGGGCAATATTTCTTCTTGGGAATGAAAATGATATCGAAAATAAAGATATTGTAGAATTTTTGATGAGTGAAAAAGTTAAAGCGAATTATGAAAATTTTACAAGCAAAAAACTAAATGCGGATGATGCTTTAGATTGTTACATATCTGAAATTATTTATGAATTTGAAGATATTGCTTTCAAAATCAAAAAAGAAATTTTCAATGTAGAAATTTTTAGAAAATTTGTTGATGATATGGTTGATAATATGTCTTTCTTAAAGTGAAATAATTAAATTTAAACAAAAATAAATTATGAATTTAGATTTCAGAATCAGAGAAATTGTAAAAATAGAGGAAGAAATGAAGTCTATCCCCAAAACGATGGTTGATGGAGCAATAGATAATGAAATATATTTTGCGAGTAAATACCGAATTGCTTGGTTTTTAAAAGAATCATATTCGGAGGAAGAAGATTCGTTTTATTATCGTAGTTATTTTGAAAGTCAAGATCTTTATAGTGATTGGTTCAAGACTGTTGCAAGACCTACTTGGCATCCTATAATTTATGTTTCGTATAGTTTACTAAATGGATTCAAAACATGGGAAGAACTTGATTATATTAAAGATAATCACTCGATGTGTGACATTATAAAGAATATTGCGATTATTAACGCTAATAAAAACTATTCTGAAACAGGAACTTGGACGAGTGATGAAAATTTATTTAATGGATTTTTACGTCATAAAGATATTTTAAGAAGACAAACCGAACTTTTAAACCCAAATGTGAATATTTTTGGAAACACATTTCATTTGTACAAAGATTTTTTTAATATTCAAGATGAAGATTTAGTTCGCGAACTTTCTATAGATAATCTATTAAATGTTTATTTAAATAATGGTAAGATTTATTTAGATGCTTTTCATCCTGCTTCAAGAAAGAAAAATTACATAAATTCAATAATTAATGCTGTTGAAAATTTATCCGATGAATTAGCTTAGTTTCAGAGTTAGAAAAAAATAATATGACAATAGAAAATTTAAAATTAGAGCAAGAAAAAATAATAAAAGAGATTGAAAATCTTAAATGTGAAAATTCTACACCGATTCCGGATGGAATAATAGATGTTGAAAAATATTTTCACTCAAACCCAAAAATACTTTGGATTAATAAAGATGTGAATAGTGAAAATGATGTGGATGGTTGGAGTTTAATAGATGTGTTGAATGATTTACCAAATGTACTTACAAAGGAAAAGGGTTGGAATCAAACTTTTAATCCAATTGTTTACACACTTTATGGAATATTCAATAAAATGGAATGGGAAAAAATACCTTTCATATCTGAAGAACCAGAAAATTGCCAATGTTATAAAAAATATAGCTTATGTAAATATGAAAAAACTTCCCGGAACAAGTCTCGCAAATCACAGTGAGGTTCAAAAACATTTTTCTGAGAATGATATTTTGAAAAGACAGATTGAATTATTTAAACCATAAGTAATAATTTGTGGAGGAACTTTTGACCTGTTAGATAATCTTTTTGAAGAAATATACGGTGATGAATACGATAAAATGGAAGAAAGGAAAGAAAATAAAACTAGAATTTTTCACAACAGTCGTTTAATGATCATTGACACCTATCATCCATCTAATCGAAGTTTAGGTAAAGAAGTTTACTGCAATACAATTATCAATTCTGTTCTAAATTTCATGAATTAAATTTATTTGCCAATAAAGAAATCCATCACTCAAAAAAGATATTATTCATTTCTGATGTTTATAAAAAGCATCTTCATACCATATTTTATTTAAACAAAAAAATATTTCCTACCCACGGTTTGGCCGTGAAGAAATTTACTTTTGAAAAAAAATAAAAATATGATTTCTTACAATGAATTTTTCAAAACCAACAATTTAAATGTTAAAGCGGAAACTTTAGAAGTGCTTTTAGATCCTAAATACTTAATTTTCTTTGATAATTTAGAAAATAAAGAATCTTTAATTCTTGATCTAAATGATCAAAGCAAGTTATTGCTAATCAATATTTTGATTTCAGTATTGATTAGGGGAAATTAATAGAAATGATCAACTTTTGGATTTTGAGAAAGATATTTTTAAGACCGTCATAAAAGACGAAGTAAACTATAAAACGGAATTTGAAAACCATTCTGTTGCTTTTTTTCAGGATTATGTCGTTGATGGTATTTTCTATCCTCCAAAAAACGATGTTGATTTATCGATTATGATTATCCTTGATGGTTTTGTTGATTTTGTTTAGCCAAAATCAGTAGTGCAACTAAGAGGGTTGATGTATTTTCTTTCTTTTAAAACATTTATAAAAAATTAAAAACAATGGCTCAAGTTGAACAAATTTACCGTTTTATGATGTTGGCGGATCTTTTTAAAAGAAAAAAGAATGGTGTTTCTTACAAAGAAGCTTATGATTTTCTTGAAAAAGAATTTGATAAGAAAGGATTTGAATTAAAATTTTCAGAAAAAACTTTCAAAAGAGACCGTACTCAAATCTTTGAACTCTTGGAAATGGAAAGTTCTTATTCCAGAACTGACAAAAACTTTAAAATTACGGAGCGAGAATATGATCTTGAAAGCGAAAATATTGTAGACAATGTTTTACTGATTGATGCTTATCGGCAGACGAAAGGAAAATCTGGGATTATGCTTTTTCAAAAAAGAAAGGCGAGAGGTTTGGATCATTTGAATGGTTTGCTACATGCGATTCAAAACAGGAAAATTATTTCATTTGATTACCATAAATTTTGGGAGGAAAAAGCGGAAAAAAGAGTGGTAGAATCTTATGCTTTGAAAGAATTTAACGACCGATGGTATCTTTTAGCAAACGAAAAACATAAAGAGGGTTTTTTGCTGAAAACTTTCGGCTTAGACAGGATTTCAGCGCTCGAAATTCATCATTCTACTTTTAAGAGACAGGAAATTGATGCGGAAGAAATTTTCAGAAACTCTTTTGGGATTATTTCAACTTATGGAGAAAATCCCCAGAAAATTCTGCTCTCCTTTGATGCCGTGCAAGGGAAATACATAAAATCTTTACCACTGCATTATTCACAAGAGGTGGTTTCAGAAAACAAAGAAAAATTAGTTATAAAATTGTTTCTGGTTCCGACTTTCGATTTTATCCAAGAAATTTTGTCGCATAGCGAATTGGTTGAAGTTATTTCCCCAAAATCATTAAGAAATGAAGTGAAAGATCGAATAGATATGATGAGAGAAGTATATTCCAAATAAATTAGATTGCCTATCAATTTATTCTAAAGATCCTTCCAAAAAATCATTCAGTGGTTTTGCCGCCATGAATATTTTAGAAAAATTCTGTAAAGTATTGGGTTCAGAAAGTTCTTCATCAGATAAATTGTGTATCCCGACAAAACTTTTTAATTTTAAATATTCTGCCATAGGATCTTCTTTTTCAAAATCTTGCGGTACGTTTTTAAGTTTGTTTTCCTGATCCAGTTCACCGTAATATTTTTTAAAGTTTTCATTTTCTATGGTTTGAAGAAACTCTTCTCCGAATATGGAGATTTCTTTACGTATCGTTTTTAAAATAGACGATTCTGGTAGATAAATTCCGGCAGCTAAAAAAGACTTTCCAGGCTGGATATGAATGTAATATCCGGATTTTTTTCCGTTTTTCCCCATTCCGAAAGATGCTCCGAAATTGGTTTTGTAAGGGGTTTTGTCTTTAGAAAATCTAGTGTCGCGATAAATTCGGAATAAAGCTTTTTTAGGATCTTCTTTTAGAATGTTTTCATCAAACTTCCCCATTTCCTCAATAAGATTTTGAATGAAATCCTGAAAATAGGATAATGCTTCAGTATATAAAGTTTTATTGTCATTAAACCATTCCCGATTGTTGTTTTTTTCAAGTTTTTTAATGAAGCTCAGGATTTTTGGTGAAATAGGGGTTGTCATCTGTTTTTTATTCAAATTTAGAGAATATATATGAGAAATAAACACCTTCTTTTTAAAGATTCGTAAATTTGAAGACCGTAAAAAACCGAAAATTCAAAACCAATAATTGTTGAAAAATTTTTAAATTAAAAATAAAAAAGTTATTGTTTTTCTGTCTAATTTTGAAAATGCTTAAGGTTTTCTAAATTAAAATTATTAATTCGTTAATATTATATAATTCAATATTCAAATAAATATTGTACCTTTGCAAAAAATTTTATAATATTTAATGAATTTATTTACGGAGACCAATTTAAGTCCTGATTTACTTAAGGCAATTGGCGAACTGGGTTACGAAAGCCCGACAGAAATCCAAAAACAGACTATCCCTTTCATTCTTTCAGATATTCGCGATCTTATCGCACTTGCGCAGACAGGGACAGGCAAAACAGCAGCGTTTTCGCTTCCGATTTTGGATATGATTGACGATACGAGTCGCAAAATCCAACTTTTGGTGCTTTGTCCGACACGAGAATTATGTCTTCAGATTACCAAAGACATCAAAAATTATTCTAAGTACATGCAGAACATCAAAACTACAGCAGTTTATGGTGGAAGCAGTATTATGGATCAGATTCGTTCTTTAAAAGAGAAACCACAAATTATTGTAGGAACTCCGGGAAGAGTAATCGATCTAATTAACAGAAAGGCTTTAGACTTTTCGGCTATTCACTGGCTTGTTTTAGATGAGGCAGACGAAATGCTTTCAATGGGTTTCAAAGAAGAACTGGAAACCATCATGAGAGAAACTCCTGAAACGAAACAGACTTTCTTATTCTCTGCTACAATGAGCAAAGAAGTAGAGAGAATTTCTAAAAATTATCTTACAAAACCTCACAGAATTTCGGTGGGTTCTATTAACGAAGTTAAAAAGAACATTAAGCACGAATACTATGTTGCAGGTTACCGTCAGAAAAAAGAAGCTTTAAAAAGACTTATTGACGCTAACCCGAACCAATATTCCATTATTTTCTGCAGAACAAGAATGGAAACACAGGAGGTTGCAGATTTCTTAATGCAGAACGGTTATGCAGCAGATGCTCTTCATGGTGATCTTTCTCAGGCACAGAGAGATACGGTAATGAAGAAATTCAGACTGAAAAATATTGATATTCTTGTGGCTACAGATGTTGCAGCAAGAGGTTTAGATGTAGATTCTCTTACTCACGTAGTACATTATTCTTTGCCGGATGATCCGGAGGTGTTTGTTCACAGAAGTGGTAGAACAGGTAGAGCGGGAAGAGATGGAATTTCGATTGCTTTAATTAAGCCTGAAGAAAGCAGAAAACTGAAGCAGATAAAATCTGTAACAAAAATAGAAATTAACGAAGGTAAAATCCCTACCGGAGAAGATATTGTAAAAGCACAGGTTGCAGGAGTTTTTGAAAGCCTTTTTGAAGAGCACCAAGATTTCTTTGAGTTCGATAATTCTTTAATCCCTGATCTTTCGGCTTTTTCTAAAGAAGAATTAGTACATAAACTACTTCAGTTTCAACTAAAAGATCTTGCTCTTTATTATAAAGACAGACACGATTTAATAGAACAGAAATTGAGCAGCAGAGATGATGACAGAGGTGGAAGAGGTGATAGAAGAGATCGTGATAGAGGTAGAGATCGAGACAGAGACCGCGATAGAGGTGGTAGAGACCGTGGCGAAAGAAGAGGTGGAAAACCAAGACAGCGTGACGAAAATATGACCAGATTTTTCTTCAATTTAGGTAAGAAAGATCAGTTGAAGAAGATAGATGTTTTAGAAATTATTAATAAGGCAACTTCAAGCAAAGGCAACAAGCGTGCTGAAATTGGAAACATCGAAATTCTGGAAAAATTCTCATTCTTTGAAGTAGAAAAATCATTCAAAGGAGAGCTTTTAGGAAACATTTCTTCCATGAAATTTAAAGGAAAGGAAATGAGAGCCGAAGAAGCTAACTAATTCCTGTAAAACTTATATAAACCGGCACTTAGCCGGTTTTTTTATTTATAGGGAAAATATCACTTCAATATTAACAAAAATTAATCTAAGATGCTTCCGGTAACAATCCTTTTTTAAGAAATTTGCAGACGAAATTTATAAACACTATATATGGGAATTGGTAATATTTTCCACGCTTTTCAACCGAAAGATAAAATTTTCTTTGTTCTTTTCGAGAAAGTTACAGACAATCTTGTTGCTATGGCTAATGATTTTAACCAGGGAATAAAAGATTTTGATCTGAATGATGATTCTATGCTTAAAATGATGAGCGACTACGAACACAAAAATGATGAGCTTACCCACGAAATTTTCGTTGAGCTTGGAAAAAACTTCATCACACCTTTCGACCGTGAAGATATTCACACATTGGCTACAGGTCTGGATGATATTGCAGATTATATCTATGCTTCGGCAAAATATATTTTCCTTTACAAATCTCCTAGAATGAAGGCTTATGCAGATTTCTCATTACTGATTCACAAAGCTTGTCTGGAAATTCAGAATGCGATGAAAAATCTTAAAGGATTTAAAAATATGGAACAGGTAAAAGAAGCTTGTATTAAAGTAAATTCTATTGAAAATATTGCGGACGATCTTCTTTCTAATTCTATGGTAGAATTATTCGAAACGAATGATGCGATCAATATTATCAAAGTTTCTTCCGTACTCAATTATCTTGAAGTAGTAACAGACAAAGCAGAAGATGTTGCCAATACCATTGAGAACATCATGATTAAGTACGCATAAAACAAGATAACAAAAATGGAATTTCCTATTTTACTTATAGTTATTATTGCTCTGGCTTTGGTTTTCGATTACATTAATGGTTTTCATGATGCAGCCAACTCAATTGCAACTATTGTTTCCACAAAGGTTTTAACTCCGTTTCAGGCGGTTTTATGGGCAGCATTGTGGAATTTTGCAGCTTTTTTTATTGCGGCATACATCTTCAAAGATTTTAAAATTGGTAATACGATTGCCAAAACGGTAAACGAAAATTTTATTACCCTTGAAGTAATATTCTCAGGATTAATGGCTGCTATTGCATGGAACTTGTTAACATGGTGGTTTGGTATTCCTTCATCTTCTTCACATACCTTAATTGGTGGTTTTTTGGGTGCAGCTTTAATGCATGCTTTCATGATGGATTATCATGAAATTGCTCTTGCTCATCCGGATTTAGGAACTTTTGAAAAATTGAAGGAAGCTTTTGCACAGGTTACCAAACAGGATATTGTGAAATTTGAAAAAGTAATTCCGATTTTCTTATTCATTTTCATGGCTCCCATTATTGGTATGGTGATTTCGATAATTATTACACTTATCATTGTTCATCTTTATAAAAGAGCTAACCCTTACAAAGCAGATAAAGCGTTTAAGAAAATGCAGTTGGTTTCTTCTGCGTTATTCAGTTTGGGACATGGTCTTAATGATGCACAGAAAGTAATGGGGATTATTGGAGCTGCATTAATTTACTACCATGTGAATATGATTCAGGATCCTATATATCTTAATATTCCTTCGGCTGACCGTTTTTCTTTCTTTGCAGAGCATTATCTTTGGGTTCCTTTGGTTTCTTTCATTGCAATCGCATTAGGAACAATGAGCGGTGGTTGGAAGATCATTAAAACAATGGGAACTAAGATTACAAAAGTTACCTCTTTAGAAGGAGTAAGTGCAGAAACTGCGGGAGCGATTACTTTATTTATTACAGACCATTTTGGTATTCCGGTTTCTACAACACATACTATTACAGGTTCAATTATCGGGGTTGGTTTAACGAAAAGAGTATCTGCCGTAAGATGGGGAATTACTGTAAGTCTTCTTTGGGCTTGGGTTTTAACCATTCCTATCTCTGCAATAGTTGCTGGATTTACCTATCTTTTGGTTAAATTTTTCACGTAAGGATAAGATCTATATACAAGATTAAAACTTTGCTCGAAGGGGCAAAGTTTTTTGTTTGTATATTAAGTGTAATAATTTTCAAGAAAAAGTGAATAAAGATTTAGTATTTTTTTCTTTGAAGATAAATTTTAAAAATTAATTATTAACTTTAAAAACGAGTTAGCAATAACTTTAGTAGTTATTAGTATTATCAAATGAGAAAGAAATTCATAGGTTTGTACTTTCAGAATAAGGTTTGCCTTAAAACCTCTGATGGAATGTACGAATTTTCTGCAGAAAAGGTTGATAATGGCTATTTAAATATTCAAGAGTTTCATATTCCGGAAATATTAGCAGATAATGTGTTTTTGAGTTATGATAGTTTTGTAAAACAATACAATGCAGAAATAGATAATTATATTAAAGGTGAAGTCTGCAATTGTAGTAAGGATGGTAAAAATATTTTAAAAATATATAGAATTGAGAAAGTATATCCGAAATTACATGACGAAGGTATTATTTATTAGTCTGCTTGCTTTTTTTGTTATTCTTAAAGCACAAATTAGTACTACCTACGAAATTACTTACAAGCCAGATTCCACAAAGAGTAGTTATAATACAGAGTATATGACACTCAAAATTAAAAATAAGACTTCTTATTTTTATAATGAAACAAAATTCAAATTAGATTCAATTTATAATAGAGTTACAGCAGAGTATTTAAAAACAGGTGTTTTACCTCATGTTTCAACAAAATACGAACTTAATTTTGGTTTTGTAAAAGATTTTAAAAATGATCATTATACTGAAATTAGAAATATTGAAAGCAAAAATTTTGCATTCAATATTAAAAAGCCAGTAATGGTTTGGAAATTATTACCAGATAGAAATACAATTTTAAATTATCCTGTTAAGAAAGCTCAAACCGTTTTTGGCGGTAGAATCTGGATTGCATGGTATACAGAAGAAATACCTTTAAATGATGGACCTTATAAATTTTTCGGACTTCCGGGATTAATTTTAGACTTGAAAGATTCTGCTTCCGATTATCATTTTAAAGTAGTAACTGTTAAAAAGAATGAAGAGGATGTAAAACTTCCAAAAAATATTATCTCTCTTACCGAAGAAAAATATATATCATTAAAAAACAAGATTATTAATGATCCTGCAGTTTCTGTGAGGGAATCTGTGATGCAATCACCCAATGTTGTAATGAAAGATACTAAGGGTAAAATTATGAATCCCAATGAATTATTTGATAAAATAAATCAAGAATTTTTTGAGTTTGTAAAACAGCATAACAATCCTTTAGAAAAAGGCGATGTTTGGATAAAATAGAATTCAATATAAATATAACTTTGCTCGAACGGGCAAAGTTTTTTGTTTTAAAACCCCTCAGAAAATCGTATTTTTGTTCAAACTATTAATATTTTATGGATTTTCTAGATAGATACCAAGAAATCGTTGCTGAAGCAATCAATAAATATACTTTCAAAGATAAGCCTACAGAACTGTATGAGCCGATGAATTACATTATTTCTCATGGTGGAAAGCGTTTGCGTCCTATTATGGTTTTAATGGCTTGCGATTTGTTTGGAGGCGATCAGAAAATGGCAATAAAGCCGGCTTTGGCAATCGAGTTTTTCCATAATTTCACGCTTATTCACGATGATATTATGGATGAAGCTCCGCTCAGAAGAAATAAGCCAACCATTCATACTCTTCACGGAATTAATACAGGTATTCTTTCTGGCGACGGATTGATGCTGAAAGCGTACAAATTTTTTGAAGATTTGGAGCCTGAAATTTTCAAGGCTTGTATCAGAATATTTACCCATACCGGTTTGCTTTTATGCGAAGGACAGCAATACGACATCAATTTTGAAACTCAGGAGAATGTAACTTTTGATGATTACATCAGAATGATTACCTACAAAACCGGAGTTTTGAGTGCTTCTTCTTTTGAAATCGGAGCCATGATTGCAAAAGCTCAGTTTAAAGATGCTAAATCTATTTTCAATTTTGGAAAACACATTGGGATTGCATTCCAGATTATGGATGATTATCTTGATGTTTTCGGAGACCAGACTCAGTTCGGAAAGAAACATGCAGGAGACATTTACGAGAACAAAAAAACAGTACTTTATCTTTTGGCAAGAGAATACGGAACAGAAGAAGAGAGAAAAGAACTCGATTACTGGTACTCTAAAAAAACCGATAACATCGATAAAGTATATGGTGTTGAGAAAATTTTCAGAAGAACGAGAGCAGATGAGAAAGCTTTGCGTTTAATTGAAAAGCATAATGAAATCGGACAAAGTTATCTTGCGAAAATAGATGTTCCCGAAGAAAAGAAAAAACCTTTTTCTGAACTCGCCAACTACCTTTTGAGGAGAGAATCATAACTTAGATTATTCGTCAGTTTGAAAATTTGAATAATACTATTTTTTTAAGTTTTCAAATTGACGCATTCTCAGATTTTCAAATTTACTGAATGAAATTCCGTACAGAAGTAGATATACAGCCGTTTCCGAAAAAGATTCTTGTTGAAGATAAAATATTTTCAATAGGATCTTGTTTTGCATCTGAAATGCATGAATTGTTTCAAAATGGTCAGCTTCAAAGTTTTAATAATCCTTTTGGAACGGTTTTTAATCCTTTTTCGATTAATAATTCGGTGAAAAGACTTCATGATGCTCAATTCTATCTTGAAGATGAGTTAATTGTTTACGATGAAACTTATTTGTCCCTAGATCATCATACGAGTTTCGATACCCGATATATTCACCAGACTTTAGATAAAATCAATACTAAAATAGAAGAAGGGAACCGGTTTCTGCAAGATACAAATTGGGTAATAATTACTTACGGAACTTCTTTTATTTATGAATTTCTACCCAAGAAAAAGCTGGTTGCCAATTGCCATAAAATTCCTCAGAAATTTTTTGAAAAAAGACTTTTAACGCATCAGGAATTAACAGATTCTGTTTATGATACCATTGTAAATTTGAAAGATATCTGCAAAGATGATGTTCAGATTCTTTTTACGGTTTCTCCGGTGCGTCATACCAAAGATGGAATGATCGAAAATCAACTGAGTAAATCCAAATTAATAACCGCCATTCATGAAGCGATAACGCAATTTGAAAACTGTTGCTACATACCCATTTATGAAATTGTAATGGATGATTTGCGGGATTATAGATTTTACAGAGAAGATTTAATTCATCCGAATTCTCAGGCAGTCAATTATATTTTTGAAAAATTTGGCGAGGCTTTTTTTTCAGATGAAACAAAAGATTTCATTAAAGAAAATTTTAAAATTATTCAGGCTTTAGAACATCGTACGGAAGATGAAAAAGATCCGAAATTTCTAAAGTTTAAAGAAAAACTGAATGAAAGAATTGAAGTGCAAAGATTAAAAGTTAAGCACAAAATATTTACGAAATAATGATAGATACACATACTCATTTATATTCTGAAGAGTTCGACGAAGACAGAAAAGAAGCAATTTCAAGAGCTTTGGATAAAGGTGTTACCAAATTTTATCTTCCCGCTATAGACTCGGAATCTCATGAGAAGATGTTACAGCTGGAAAGCCAATATCCTGAGCAGATTTTTGCAATGATGGGACTTCATCCGTGTTATGTAAAGCCAGAATCTTGGGAAAAAGAACTCGACACAGTAAAAAATTATTTAGACAAAAGACATTTTCCGGCAATTGGAGAAATAGGAATAGATTTGTATTGGGATCAATCGACTTTGGATATTCAGATAAACGCGTTTGAGCAGCAAATAGATTGGGCAATAGAGAGAAATTTACCCATCGTAATTCATACAAGAGAAAGTTTTAATGAAACTTTTGAAGTATTGGAGAGAAAAAAGCATCCTCAACTTAGAGGTATTTTTCATTGTTTCTCTGGGAATCTGGATCAGGCAAAACATGCATTAGACCTGAATTTTATGTTAGGAATTGGTGGTGTGGTCACTTTTAAAAACGGGAAAATAGATCAGTTTTTACACGAAATTCCATTAGAAAAAATTGTTCTGGAAACCGATTCTCCCTATCTCGCTCCGGTTCCGCACAGAGGAAAAAGAAACGAAAGTGCCTATCTTGATTTGGTAGCAGGAAAACTGGTAGATATTTATGGAAAAGATTTTTCAGAAATCGACAGAATTACGACAGAAAATGCCAAAAAGATTTTTCAGCATTAAATAATTTAATGAAAGCAGGAATTATAAAGTTTTTAGACAAAACGAACATGATGAAACTCATTGCTTTCACGATTTATTTTGTCATTAATTTCCTGTATTTAATAAAATATGGATCGCGTCAGGAAAAAATTCCCATTTTTTTTCTTGCATTGCTTTTTGTGGGTGTGCATGTTTTGTTTTATGTTTTCTATCAATCGGTTTTAAAAAAGATCAAAATGAATGGGAAAATGATTTCTGTAGCGATTGCAATTTGTGGTATTGTCTACATATTTCTTTCCCATATTATGAAAGATCCTTATAGTTTGAACATCGACAGATGGCAGACGGCAGAATATTCTTTAGATTACTGGCTGCATGGGAAATACATTTATTCTACCAGAAACTTTATGGGAAATATTCCCTCGTATCTTCCGGGGCAGCTTCTGCTTCTGCTTGGTTTTTATCTCTTGGGAAATGTAGGATATATGCAGGCTGCGGCTTTAATGCTCTTTGGAGTTGTTTCTAAATTTGTTTTTAAATCTTTTAAGACCGCTTTTCTGGCAGTTTTTATGCTGTTCTTTTCTTTAACTTATTTGTATGAAGCCATTTGTAAAAGCGATTTTATTTCTTCTTTTATTTTAACATCTGCTTTCATTTTATATTGGAATAAAAAATATCCCTACAATTATTTCCAAAAACCGATATTACTTGGATTGATTGTTGGAATACTTTTTTTAACAAGAAGTGTCGTTTTAGTGCCTCTTATTCTCTTTTTGGGACGTTCGTTTTTTTTAGCAACATTAGGCGAAAAAATGAGATTTTCGCTTACTTTTTTAGGAGTTGTAAGTGTATTGCTTAGTTCTGTACTGCTTCCTGCAGAAAGTGTAGAGTATATTTTGGCGTATAATCCTTTGGGTGTTCAGGGACAGGCAAATGTATTTGTGATGCTGTTTTTTGTTCTGATTACGATATTTCTTTCATTCATCATCAAGAAAATGAAGCATGTTTTCTTTTGCTCTTCAGTTATTGTTTTTTTATTGATGCTTTCGTTTATCGTAGAGCAGATTATTAGAAATACAGAAACCAACTTTATAAATATTACATATCTTACAGCGGCACTACCGTTTTGTATTGTAAGTTTCTGTTTATACAGCGAAGAAAATGAAGTGGTAAAAGTTTAAATTAAATATCAATTTTCTCTTTTAATGTCTTTTTCAATAGCTGAAAATCTTTATCACTGAAAGACTTTTTGGGAAACATATAGCTGTATTTTCCTTCCAGAATTATGCATTCATTATTGCTGTTGAAATATTCAAAATCTTTCCATTCGCTGGTTTCTTTCTCATCATCAATATTTACCGTAAAAAAAGCTTCATTGAAGGTGATTTCGTAAATTCTGCAATTTTCAAGTTTCAAAAGATAATGGTTTACCTGTTTTTTCCATTGGGAAACTTTGTTGATGCCCACAGAAAGAAAAACTGCACAAAGCAAAAGGAGAAAACTCACGAAGTATAAAATTCCTGCTTTCTCCTTTGTAAAATCGTTCCTGAAAATAAATAAAATCAGTAAAATTAAAGCTACAACAATAGTGGTAATTGTTTTTCCTCTTGTGGTGGGAGAGAAAAATAAACTTCCCTGATTTGCGTTAAAATATATTTCTTCGAAATCTTTCCTTTTTGGATGTAAAACGATTATCTTTTCTTGGCTCATAATGATAAATTCTGTTGCAAAGATAGTTTTTTCAAAATTCCGAAAAAGGTAAGTTTATAACAGTTACGCATCTTCATATTTATCGCTTATTGCAGATAATTTACCTAATAATTCACGGTTTTTCTGCTTTAAATCTTCCATTTTTTGCAACATATTATGTATAACTTCCAATCCCGGGAGATTAATGTCTAAATCATAATGCCAATTGGTAAATTTTTCAAAAGAAGGCAAATCTTCATAAAGAAGATACCGAACTTCATTTTCGGTCTGTATATTAATGAGACCGGAATCTACCAGTTCATCAAAAAAAGTAATTTCGATATTATATATTTTTACGAGTTCTTCTCGAGATATTCTTTCATCCATTGCTTAGGAATTTTTAAGTTGTTCAAAAAGTTCTTTCTGCTTATCAGTAAGATTGGTTGGTAATTTTACGTCGTAGGTTACGAACAGATCGCCAAATTGCCCGTCTTTTTTATATATTGGGAAACCTTTTCCTTTTAATCTTACGGTTGTGCCGTTTTGAGTTTCTGGTTTTACCTTTAGATTTACGCTTCCGTCCAGCGTATTTACCGTTACATCACCACCCAAAACTGCTGTGTAAAGATCTATGGAAACTTTTGTTTTAAGATCATCTCCTGTTCTTTCAAGATTAGGATCTGCCTGAATACTAAATGTAATATACAAATCTCCATTTGGGCCACCATTATATCCCGGATTTCCGTGTCCTTTCAGTTTAATCTGCTGTCCGTCATAAACTCCTGCAGGAATTGTAATTCTTACCTTCTTTCCATTAATTTCAAAGGTTTGAGGATGAGTAGTTGCGGCATCTTTAAGGCTTAAATTGAGTTCTGCCTGAACATCCTGTCCTTTAAATTTTCCTGATGCACTTCCTCTTGAGCTTCTTCCGAATCCACCGCCTTCGCCACCAAACATACTTTGGAAAAAATCTGAAAAATCTTCTCCTTCACCAAAATTGGCTCCAGAAAATCCTCCGCCATAATTTCCTCCTTGGTTCTGATACTGTCTTTGCTGTTGTTGAGCCTTTTCATATTCTTCTCCGTGCTTCCAGTGTTCGCCATATTTATCATATTTTGCACGGTTTTCAACGTTGCTGAGAACTTCGTTGGCTTCATTCAGTTCTTTGAATTTTCTTTCAGCCTCCTTGTCATTAGGGTTCAAATCCGGATGTAATTTTCTTGCCAATTTTCGGTAAGCTTTTTTGATGTCTTCCTGTGTTGCATTTTTGTCTACACCCAAAATTTTATAATAATCTACATATGCCATAGAAACAATTTTTTATAAAAATACAAAATTAGCACCTAAATTTTATATCTGGAAAATTAAAAAAAATAAATTTATCTTTGATTAAAAAGTAACTGCATGAACCAGGTTTTGAAAAATTATTCCGGAATTTTATTTTTACTTCTGGGAATTTCCATAGGAAGCATTATCGGTATAATTTCGCCTGCTTTTGTACATTATATAAAGCCTCTCGGCGATATTTTCCTGAATCTTCTTTTTGTAAGTGTAGTTCCGTTAGTGTTTTTTGCTGTTTCCAATTCTATTGCTTCGTTGGAGCAACAATCTAAGTTTGGCAAGATTATGCTTACAATGGCATTTACTTTTTTGTTTTTTATTATAACGGCGGCTGTATTCACAATTTGTGTCGTGTATTTTTTTCCGGTTTCAGGAGTTTCAGGAAGTTCGGAGATTATGGAAGAAGCTGCCAACAGCGATAGTTGGGGTGATAGAATTGTTGGTTTCTTTACAGTTGGAGAGTTTACGCAGCTTTTTTCGAGACAGAATATGTTGGCATTGCTTATTTTTTCTTTTCTTACCGGTTTTTCTGCTCGCAAAGCTGGTGAAAAGGGTAAAGCATTCAGGTCTTTTATTGCATCAGGCTACGAAGTAATGAAAGAATTACTTTTAATGATAATGAAAATAGCTCCTATTGGCTTGGGTGCATATTTTGCCTTTCAGGTGGCAACATTAGGACCTCAGCTTTTTGGGTTTTACGCCAAACCTTTAGGATTATATTATATTGCCGGAATAGTTTATTTTTTTGTGTTCTTTTCACTGTATGCTTTTTTGGCAAAAGGTAAAAGTGGAGTGAGCGATTTTTGGAAAAATGCTATATATCCATCATTAACAGCATTAAGTACTTGCAGCAGTTTTGCGACCATGCCGGCAAATTTACAGGCAGCGTCACAAATGAAAATACCTTCTCAGATTTACAATATCGTAATTCCTATTGGGACAACTTTGCATAAAAACGGTTCGTCTATGTCGTCGATAATTAAAATTTATGTGGCATTTTTAATTATAGGAAGAGATTTCTTTGATCCGGTAAATTTACTTTTAGCATTGGGTATTACTGTTTTTGTGAGTATTGTAGCGGGAGGAATTCCGAATGGAGGATATATTGGAGAAATGCTGATGATTTCTGTATATCAGCTGCCCCAAGAGGCAATTCCGGCGGTGATGATTATAGGAACTTTGGTAGATCCTTTAGCAACAGTTTTAAATGCAGTTGGTCAGTTAATTGCATCGCTTTTTGTGAGTAGATTTGTGAAAATTTAGATTTCCGAATAAAATATTTTTAATCTCGAAATTGTTTGAAACTTTACTTTGCAGAAATCAGCTTAAAATGATTTTTACTGTGTTTTCTATTTTGTTTTCGGTAAATAAAACTAATTCTTTATTTTTAGACAGCACTTTATTCCAGTAATAATTTCCTGCAAATCTGCTTTCTAAAATAATTGCGTCAAAACCTTCTTCAGCAATTTTAATCTGATGTGGATAATAGAAAAATCTGTCGGTACAGAATTCAGACATTTCAATTTCAGAAAAGAGATTTACCTCTCCAAAAAGTTTGGCGACATATTCACTGCTGGGATTTTTATAAATGTTGAAAGTCTTGTCTTTCTGAATTAATTCGCCATTTTTAAGAATTACAATTTCGTCCGTCCATGGAAGAATATCCTGTAGTTCGTGAGTTGAAATAAGAAGCGTAATTTTATTTTCTCTTACAAATCTGAACAGTTTTTCTCTAAGTTCAATTTTTCTTGCAAAATCCAGATTGCTGAAAGGTTCATCTAACAAAAGGAGTTTCGGGAGTTTAGAGAGAGCTCTTGCAATGGCAACTCTCTGCTGTTGTCCGCCGCTGAGGTTTTTTGGCAGAACATGGGCAAATTCTGTTAAACCAACCACTTCCAAAAGTTCTTCAGTCTTTTCTCTTTTGTGAGACAAATTTATATTTGAAATAAATTTCCCAACATTATCTGCGACCGTAGAGTAGGGCATCAAATCAAAATTTTGGGCAACAAATTTCATTTCTGCTTCTCCCGGAACCAGATTTCCTTTGGGACCCAACAGTTTTTTATCATCAAAAATAATATCTCCGCTTTCCCAGTCTTGTAAGCCATATATTAAACTGAGTAATGTAGATTTTCCGCAACCGCTTTCACCTGCTAATGCAATGATTTTACCTTCTTCAAACTGAAGATTGAGGTTTTCAAAAAGTTTTTTTTCTTTTGAATACGAAAAGTGAAGGTTTTGAATCTCGAGTAGCATAATGCAAAAATAGCAGTTTTTAGGTTAGGGTGGCATATTTTTAGTAATTTAGCCATAACAAATTTGCTTTATTGGGAAGTCTGTTTTATATGGTTTCACGATATTCAAGTGAATATTAAACTTTTTAAATATGAAAAAAAATATCTTATCTGTTGCTGTTTTTGTTCTTTTTTCAACTTTTTTAGCAATTTCGTGCTCAAAAGAAAAACCAGTAACTTCTGATGCCAATGACGTTTCCACTACTAAAGACGGAACTCAGTTTGTGGTAGATACATTGAACAGTAATATAGAATGGAAAGGCTATAAGATATTTAAAACCGAAAACACCAGTCATTTTGGAACCATTAAGTTTGAAAGTGGTATGATTACCGTAAAAGACGGAAAGCTGGAAAGCGGAAATTTTGTAGCAGACATGGGTTCTCTTACTTCTGAAGATCTCAAAAATAAGAAACAGGATTTGGAAAAACTGAACAGTCACCTGAAAAGTGCAGATTTTTTTGAAGTTGAGAAATTTCCGACTTCTTCTTATGAAATCACCAAGGTTAGTCCTGCTTCAGAAGGAGATTATAATACAGTTTTAGATGGTAATCTCAGTATTAAAGGGATAAAAAAAGCGGTACAATTTAAAGCAAATGTATCTGTAAACGGAAACGAAGTGAGTATTGCCACCGAACCTAAAGATATTATGAGAGATGAATTTGGAGTTAAATTTCAGTCTCCAGCTGCTAACGGAGTGATTAAAAATGAAGTTACGCTCCAAATGAAAGTTAAAGCTATTGAAAAGAAATAAATGATGATTTTTTATAAGCCCAAAATAATTCTAGCACTCAGTATTCTCTCAACGATTTTCCTGATGAGTATTCAGATTTTTTCATACTTGTCATGGGGCGGACAAATTGTTCAAATAGTTGTGGAAATGTGGGTGATTCCGTCTTTAATTTTGTTGGGGTTTTTATTTTTCTTTAATCTCATTAATGTTTACAAGAAAAAAAGAGAATACTATGTAAGTTTTGTGCTTAATTTTTTCACGGTTTTGAGTCTTATAATTAGCACTGTTTTAGATAAAAATTAATAATAAATACTTAATAAAAATCTGTTTTTAAAGAAGCAGATTTTTTTATGGCAAATAGAAAGGTTTTTTTGAGCCGAAAACCGTATTTTTGCACATACATTTTTTTGAAAGTATAAAACGATGATTGATAAGATAGAAGGTTTACTTGAAGAAGTAAAAAGCTTTAACACTGCGATTAAAGAAGAAATAGAAAGTTTCCGAATCAGATTTAATGGAAAAAAAGGTGTGCTGAATGATTTTTATGAAGCATTAAAAGAAATTCCTAACGATCAGAAAAAAGATTTCGGACAGAAAATTAATACTCTTAAAGTTGCTGTTAATACTAAACTGGAAGATTTGAAAAATGCTTCTGCATCTTCTATCATTACAGAAAAAGAAGATCTTACCCGACCTGCTTTTCCTTTAGAATTGGGTTCGAGACATCCTATTAACCTTGTAAAGAACAGGATTATAGAGATTTTCAGATCCATAGGTTTTGCGGTAGCAGACGGTCCGGAAATTGAAGACGACTGGCATAATTTTACAGCATTAAACCTTCCTGAGTATCACCCTGCGAGAGATATGCAGGATACATTCTTTATAGAGCAAAATCCAGATATTTTATTGAGAACGCATACTTCGTCTGTTCAGATTAGATATATGGAAGAAAATCAGCCTCCGATAAGAATTTTATCTCCCGGAAGAGTGTTTAGAAATGAAGCGGTTTCTTCTCGTTCACACTGTATTTTCCACCAGATCGAAGGATTGTATATAGACGAAAATGTTAGTTTTGCAGATCTTAAGCAGACTATTCAGTTTTTTACGACTGAACTTTTTGGGAAGTCTAAAATAAGAATGAGACCTTCCTATTTCCCATTTACAGAGCCAAGTGCAGAGATTGATGTGTATTGGGGGCTCAATTCAGAAACAGATTACAGAATAACCAAAGGTACCGGTTGGCTGGAAATAATGGGTTGCGGAATGGTAGATCCTGCAGTTTTGAAAAATGTAAATATTGATTCT
Source organism: Chryseobacterium oryzae (assembly GCF_022811665.1). NCBI lineage: Bacteria > Pseudomonadati > Bacteroidota > Flavobacteriia > Flavobacteriales > Weeksellaceae > Chryseobacterium > Chryseobacterium oryzae. Next base: position 2,522,061 of record NZ_CP094529.1, on the reverse strand, counting down.
GAAAAGTATTCCGGTTATGCTTTCGGAATGGGGATTGAAAGAATTGTTATGCTTCTTTACCAAATGAGCGATATCAGAATGTTCTTCGAAAATGATATCAGGACACTTGAACAGTTTAAGACTTTATAAAAGAAAACATACATTATCCTGCAATCTCTGTTGCAGGATTTTTTTAATGAAAAATATGCAATTGGTTTAAGTAGGGATTGATACTGTTTTCTCTGTTTCTAAGCCTAAAATAAGAGTTTTTATCTTAGAAATGTTTAATTTTACCTTGCAGTAAATTTTTCATATAAACAAATCCAGAAATTATATAAAACAATATGAATATTAAAGATACTTCTTCTAAATCGGTTAGATTTCGATATAGGAAAATTGTGCATTATTCTCTTATTGTATGTATTTTGTTGATTCAGCTGATTATTGCAGCTTTTTTTTATAATGAATTTATAAAAAGCAAAAATCTGTCTTTTATAAAAAAACAGCTGAATGAAATACATTCACTCGAAAATCTTACCGATAATTCTAAAAATGAATTGCTTTCCGCACAGGGATTTTTGCAGAAGTATGTAGAAACCAAAGATGAAACGTATTTAGATTCTTATTTTAAATCTTTAAATACGTTGGATAAAAACATCAATGTAATTAATGGGTATGAAAATAAATTCCCTAAAATAAAGGCGATTACAAAACCGATGCAAAGCTCATCATCTCATGTCAATCAGCTTAAAGATCTTATAGATTCAACGTATCAGTATTCTACACAAGGCAATTTTAATAATACTAGAGAAGATTTACCAGGCTTCAAAAAATATGCTTTAAAATACGATTTCGATAAGTTTAATGTAGTACTCGATACCAAAGTTTTTAAAGATACGATTAAAAAGAAAGGTCTTTTTGGACGTTTAGGCGATGCGATATCCGGAAAAGGTGGGAAAGCGAAAGATAGTGTTGTGGTAACTGTAAAGCAAGGAGTTATGCCTACTTCTACAAGTATTAAAGCCGATTTCGACAGTATTCTGAGAGTGGTGAACAATCATTATCTTGTTGAAGATAAAAAAATAAAGCTAAGAGTAAACAATTCTCAAAACAACAATAATAAATTTTACAAAGTATTTAATGATCTTTTTGTCTACAGCAGCGGATTAATGAATGTTTACGAAGCTGCAATAAAAGGCTCTAAAAGCGATTTGGAAAAAGAATACGATAAACTGAATTCTAAAAATAACAAGATTAGAACCAACCTTATTTTTGGAGCGATGATTTTAATGTTTATTGTTTCTATTCTTATCATGATTCTTACCAGAATTGCATTCATTTATGAAAAAAGATTAAAAGCATCCAATATTCAGATTGAAGAAAATCTTAAATTTAAAAACAGAATTCTCGGAATGCTAAGTCATGAGTTAAGATCTCCCTTGAAAATTATCGGGCTTTTTCTTAACAGAATCAATAAAAAAACGAATGATGAGAGTGTAAAAGAGTATCTGAAATCGATAAGTTTTACGAATAACACTTTATTGATGCAGGCAAATCAGATTTTAGAATATACTAAAAATCAGCAGGTTGAAAATAAAATTATCCCGGTTAATTTTAATCTGAAAAATGAAGTTTCGTCTATAATGAATTCTATGGAACCTTACATCGAAACAAGGCATAATGAATTTATTGTTAATCAGGATATTCAAGATGATATAATTGTTTTTTCAGATAATACCAAAATCAACCAGATTTTCATGAATATATTGGGGAATGCCAATAAATTTACAGAAAACGGAAAAATTACGGTGAATACAAAAGCAGAATATTTGGACGATAATACTGTTTTGCTTTCTGCTAAAGTAAGCGATAGTGGTGTGGGGATTTCTCAGGCTGATCTGAAAAATATTTTCGAACCCTATTATCAAGGAGTTTTATCCGATGAAGTTGAAAATTTAGGTGCAGGTTTAGGTTTAAGTCTTTGTAAAGAATTGGTAGAGCTTTATAATGGTAATATTTCTGTTGAAAGTGAACAAAATATTGGGACAACCGTTTCTTTTGAAGTTCAATTAGATGTTAAAAAATAAAAGAGATAGTGATGCCTCCAGAAGATAATTGTAACTACAGATTTTTGTTAGCAGACGATCATAGTCTTATCCGACAGGGAATGGAGTTTGTAATTGAGGAAATAGGATTGGAAGGAGATATTTTTCATGCATCCAATCTTAATAAACTGATGGAAATTATAGAGAAAGAAAGCATTGATTTCGCAATTATTGATGCCATGTTTCCGGATGGTAACAGTTTAGCGGTAATTCCTGAAATTAAAAAGAACAGTCCAAAAACAAAAATTCTTGTTTTTTCCGGGCTTGATGAGCGTTCGCAATCTTTAAGATACATCAATGCTGGAGCAGATGGTTTTTTAAGCAAAATGAGCGAAGAGGAAGAAACAAAAGAAGCTGTTACCAGATTTTGTAAAGAAGGGAAATACCTTTCTTCTGTTACGCAGTCGGCTTTAGTGGAAGTTTATATAAATCCTAATGCTGCAAATCCTCTTCAGAAACTTACTTCCAGAGAACTTCAGATTGCAGAATTATATGCCAAAGGATTGGGTAATCTAGAGATCGCCAACATTCTCGAAGTGAAACAAAATACCATAAGTACCACTAAAAAACGTATTTTCGAAAAATTAGATATTGAAAATATAGTGGAACTGATTGATTTACTTAAAATTAGTTAGTTATTTTTTTGATGAAAGTAAAAATAAGCATTCCTCGAGGGATGCTTATTTGTTTTTTAATTTGTAGATAAATATCTACAACCAAGCCGAATTCTATCTATTGTTCTTTTTTGTTCGAAAGCTCTAATGGTGGTAATTTTACAACATCAAAATAGATCATTAGTTGCTAGTGAGAATTTTGTAAAACACAAATGACGAAAAGAAAATACGATTCTATAAACACATATTGATTAACCTAGTATCTTATTTTATAGTAACACTTTAAACTAAGTTACGCACCAAAAACACAAATAGTTTTCATTCACAAATGATGAAAAAAAGCCTTATTATTATTATTACAGAGCATAAAGCTCTGTAATAAATATAGGGTAAGCTGTTTGGTGAAATAATACAAATCTTTCCGTTAAACGTTTTCTTTCCACAACTTCGTAAAAGAAATAAAATCGGCAACACTAAGTTCTTCTGCTCTTTTATCCATAAATTCATGAGTCTTTAAGTTTTCAGGAATATCAAGAATTTTCAGGGCATTAGAGAGTTTTTTTCTTCTTTGATTAAATCCTGCTTTTACAATCTGCTTAAAAAGAATTTCATTTCCGGCAAGACCTTCCTTAGGATTTCTCGTTAATTTAATGACTCCCGATTTCACCTTAGGTGGTGGGTTGAATACATTTTCATGTACTGTAAAAAGATATTTTACATCATAATAAGCCTGAACTAAGACAGAAAGTATTCCGTAATCTTTAGTTCTTGGTACTGCTGCTGTTCTTTCTGCAACCTCTTTTTGAAACATACCAACCATTTCGGGAATCAATTCATAATAATCAATAATTTTGAAAAGAATCTGCGAAGAAATGTTGTATGGAAAATTACCTATAATAGCAGTCTGTTGCTCAGCTAAAGGAGAAAAATCGTACTTTAGAAAGTCACCTACAAAATTTTTATCGGTGATTTCTTCATGATTATTTTTGAGATAATCAATAGATTCAGTATCAATTTCTGCGAGATAAAGATTTTGTTCTTTTTCTAATAAATATTTGGTGAGAACCCCTGTTCCGGGACCTACTTCCAGAATATTGCCGTAGTTTTCAAAACTAAGTCCGTCTACAATTTTACGGGCAATATTTTCATCGGTCAAGAAATGTTGTCCGAGATGTTTTTTGGCTTTTACACTCAATGTTTTTTATGATTTCGTTAACAATGATTTTCTTTAATTCGTCCCAAATTTCGGAAGATTTTTTCTATTTTAGCCAAAAATTTTAATATTAATGGCTAAATCGGTAGATGATTTTAATAAGAAAAGGCTTAGATCCAGCAATATTACGGTAGTGGTAAGTATTGCCTTGGTCTTATTTTTATTAGGACTTATGGGGCTTATTTTAATCAATGCACAGAAATATTCTGATTATCTTAAGGAGCAGCTTGTTGTAAATGCTTATTTTGATGAAAACTACGATGCTAAAGATTCTGCAAAAATAGCGAAGCTTGAAGATGATGCGGTACAGCAAATTCAAAAAATGGAATCTGTAAAGCATACCAAGTATATTTCCAAGAAAATGGCAACAGCAGAAGCTAAAAAAAGTTTGGGGATAGATACTGAAGCTTTATTTGAAGACGATATTTACCCTGCATCTGTAGAAGTAGCGTTAAAGCCCGAATACAACGATTCCATAAAAATTGTAAATGTACTTAAACAGATTAAGGCAGTTCCAGGCGTTGTAGATGTTAAAAATGATTCAGAATCGCAGCAGATTTACGATAAACTCAATACCATACTGCAATGGATCTTAGGATTTTGTGTTTTATTTTTGGTCTTGGCAATTGTTTTAATCAACAATTCGATACGTCTGAAGGTATTTTCTAAAAGATTTATTATTAAAACCATGCAGCTTGTCGGTGCAAAACGTAGATTTATTTTAACACCATTTATTAAAGAAGCTGTTGTTTTAGGTCTTTTAGGGGCAGTAATAGGATTGCTTGCATTATTTGGAATTTGGTATTACTTTACAACAACCATCAAAACTCCGTTTGTACAGGATACCAACCAGTATATTTGGTTAGTAGCAGGTGTTTTTGGAGTAGGAATATTTATAACGGTTCTAAGTACAATTATTGCGACATGGAGGTTCCTGAGATCTAATGTCGACGATTTATATTATTCATAACATGAGCAAAAAAACAAACAAATTTTCTGCAGAAGATTTTGGAGGCAATACAGAAACTCCTAAAGAAAATAATTTCTATTTCGGAAAAGAAAATTACAAATGGATGCTGATTGGGCTTGCATGTATTGTGCTCGGATTTCTTTTGATGATGGGTTCGGATGCCAATACAGTAAACGGTAAGTTTGATCCTAATTCTTGGAACGAAGATATTTTTTCCATCAGAAGAATAAGAATAGCACCATTATTTGTCGTGATAGGTTTTGCGATAGAAGTTTACGCTATTTTAAAAAGAAAATAGATTACAGTTTTTTATACAGAGATTAAGAAATTCAGAAATTTGGTTATTCGTTACTAAATATCTCAATTTCTTAATCTTTTTTAATTTAATATTTCAAGATGGATTTAATCAAAGCAATCATCATTGCTATCATAGAAGGGCTTACAGAATATCTGCCAATTTCCTCAACGGCTCACATGGGTTTTACCGCCAGTTTAATGGGGATGCAGGAAACCGAATTTCTAAAAATGTTTCAGGTTTCCATCCAGTTTGGGGCAATATTATCGGTGGTTGTGGCATATTGGAAAAAGTTTTTCGATTTCAGTAATTTAAAATTCTATTATAAACTTGCCTTTGCGGTAGTTCCTGCTTTGGTTTTGGGATATTTTCTGGACGATAAAATAGAAGCCGTATTAGGGAATCAGATTGCCATTTCCACGGTTTTGGTTTTAGGTGGGGTCGTACTTTTGTTTGCAGACCAGTGGTTCAAAAATCCTGTCATTCATGATGAAAAAGGAATATCCATCAAAAAAGCAGTAACCATAGGTTTTTGGCAGTGTCTCGCTATGATGCCCGGAACCAGTAGAAGTGCCGCCTCCATCATCGGTGGAATGACTCAGGGGTTATCACGAAAAGCCGCTGCAGAATTTTCTTTCTTTTTGGCAGTTCCTACGATGTTAGCGGTGACGGTTTATTCAGTTTTCGTGAAAACATGGGGAAAAGGAACACCTAATGAAAGCAAAGGCTACGAAATGATTTTTTCATCTTCAGAAAATATCACCGTATTTGTCGTAGGCAATATTGTGGCATTTATTGTAGCATTAATTGCCATAAAATCCTTCATTGGATTGCTCAATAAATATGGCTTCAAACCTTGGGGGTGGTACAGAATTATCGTAGGAATAGGGCTTTTGGTTTATTTTTATTGGTTTAAATAATCTCAGTATTTTTTTTATTTGGGCAGCTTAATCCGTCTTCCACTCCCGCTTTTTTGCTCGTCGTACCTCCTCGCAAAAAGAGCTCCGTTCAAGCCGGGCTGCAGAATCCGGATGTAAATTCATTATTTTAGCCCAATTGAAATTTTTAAAATTATTCACCCCTCATTATTCCTAAAAATGACTTCCGAACAACTACAATCCGGACATATATTTCTCCTGGATAAACCACTTGACTGGACTTCCTTTCAGGCAGTAAACAAACTCAAATATAAACTCAAAAGAGAGTTTAATCTTCCGAAAAAATTCAAAATTGGTCATGCAGGAACCTTAGATCCAAGAGCAACAGGGCTTTTAATTGTCTGTACCGGAAAATTCACCAAAAAAATTCCCGAAATACAGGATGCACCCAAAGAATATTGGGCAGAAATAAAAATAGGCGTACAAACCGAATCTTACGATACCGAAAAACCGGAAATTCTTCAGCAGGACTATTCAAAAGTTACGGTAGAAGATGTGAAAACGGCATTAGACAAATTTTTAGGTGAAATTGAACAGAAACCACCCATTTTTTCCGCCATTAAAATTGACGGAAACCGTGCATACGATTTGGCAAGAGCCGGGAAAGAAGTAGAAATGAAATCCAGAAAAACCACCATTCATTATATTAAAGAGATTGAAATTAATTTCCCTCTAGTTAGCTTTATTGTAGGGTGTTCGAAAGGAACTTATATCAGAAGTCTTGCACACGATATTGGGCAGGAATTGAGCGTTGGAGCATATCTTACTCAGCTTAGAAGAACCAAAATAGGAGAGTATTCTGTTGAAGATGCTCATAAAAATTACCTCGAAAACGATTTTACTTTTTTAGAATGAAAAAATTTTATTTTTTACTGCTTCTAATTTCAAACTTCTTATTTTCTCAGGAAAAACCCAATAAATTGGGTGTTTTTGGTGTAGTGGAAGCCAATATTGGTTTTGATGTTGCTGCGATGATTAAGCAAAGCCAGGTAACCAACGAATATCAGAGACAAAACCTTGATCCCGGAAAATTCAATTATGGTTTTGCGGCACAGGTTGGGTATCAGCCACTCAATTGGTTTGCTTTAGGAACAGGGCTTAGGTACAGTTATGTAGATCCCAACTTTCATGTGATATATTGGACGGTTCAGCCGTTTTTTATTGTGAGTAATCCGCAAGATGAAGAGTTTACCTATATTTCTGCCAATTTTGGAACTCAGATTAATCAGACTGCCTCTAAAAATGCGAAGTTAATAGGTCTTTCCTTCGGTTTTTTTGAACCGATTACTAAAAATCTGGGAAATAAGTTTCAAATTAATTTGGATGTTCAGAACTTTGACGGAAACAGTACTTTTTTTATAGGCTTTTCTTACGGAATTACCTTTTTTTCTAACAAGAAGCTTCAGTAAAATGGAAAAAACACGCATCAACAAATATTTATCCGAAATGGGATACTGCTCAAGAAGAGCGGCAGACAAACTTTTGGAGGAAGGAAGAATTACTATTAACGGAGTTATTCCGGAATTGGGAACTAAAGTTTCTGATGAAGATCTTGTGGAAGTGGATGGTAAAGCTATCCGCGAGCCTCAGGAAGATCATGTATATATCGCCTTCAATAAACCTATCGGGATTGTCTGTACCACAGATACGCATAGAGAAAAAAATAATATTGTAGATTACATTAATCATCCCAAAAGAATTTTTCCTGTCGGAAGGCTGGATAAACCCAGTGAAGGTCTTATTCTTCTCACATCGGATGGAGATATTGTCAACAAAATTCTTCGTGCAAGAAATAATCACGAAAAAGAATATCTTGTGAGAGTAGACAAGCCTATCAACCCGAAATTTCTTGAGAAAATGAGAAACGGTGTTCCTATATTAGACACTGTTACTAAGAAGTGCGAGGTAGAGAAAATAGATGATATGACGTTTCGTATTGTTTTAACTCAGGGTTTAAACAGGCAAATCAGAAGAATGTGTGAGTTTTTGGGGTATGAAGTAAAAAAACTAAAGCGTATTCGGATTATGAATATAAAATTGGATCTTCCGGTCGGCAAATGGCGGGATCTTACCCAGGAAGAGTTTTCTAAACTATCTCTGTTGCTTGAAGATTCTTCTAAAACGAATGAATGATCTTGATTGATTTTTATGTTTAAATTTTTTAAAGCTTTACCTCTTCATAGTAAGGCTTTTGTTTTTTATATCATAAAATATTTTACTTAGAATTTGTATAGATATATTAATAAAAAAATCGTAATTTTGCACCACTTTTCGTGGTAAGGTTTGTGAAAAGTAAAATATTAATAATTAATGACTTCCGTATTTTTTAAAACCACAATTTTTCAAACCGTTAAAAAAGAAGGAATACAAATTTTTTAGAAAATGTCAAAAGAGACAAATTCAGCAGAGGTTTTATTAAACCAAAACGTAGCACCAGAACAATTTGACTGGGATTCTTTCGAATCTGGTCTAGATGCAGATGCAAGAAAAGAAAAAAGTGATCTTGAAGAAATCTACAACGGATCTCTTAGCAGCTTAAATGATAACGACGTTATCACTGGTAAAGTTGTAAGATTAACTGACAAAGAAGCTATCGTAGACATCGATTTCAAATCTGAAGGTGTTATTTCTCTTAACGAATTCCGTTACAATCCAAACTTAAGCGTAGGTGATGTAGTTGAAGTAATGGTAGACAGAAGAGAAGACAAAACAGGTCAGTTACAATTATCTCACAGAAAAGCTAGAACGCTTAAAGCTTGGGATAAAGTAAATGAACTTCACGAAACTGGAGAAATCGTTAACGGTTTTGTTAAATCTAGAACTAAAGGTGGTATGATCGTAGACGTACACGGAATCGAAGCATTCTTACCTGGTTCTCAAATCGATGTTAAGCCTATTAAAGATTACGATCAGTTCGTGGGTAAAACTATGGAATTCAAAGTTGTGAAAATCAACCCTGAGTTCAAAAACGTAGTTGTATCTCACAAAGCATTGATCGAAGCAGATATCGAAGGTCAGAAAAAAGAAATCATCGCTCAGTTAGAAAAAGGACAAGTTCTTGAAGGTACTGTTAAGAATATTACTTCTTACGGTGTATTCATCGATCTTGGAGGTGTTGATGGATTAATCCACATCACAGATCTTTCTTGGTCTAGAGTTAACCATCCATCAGAAATCCTGGAAGACGGGCAAACTGTAAAAGTGGTTATCCTTGATTTTGATGACGAGAAAACAAGAATCCAATTAGGTATGAAGCAATTAGAAGCTCATCCTTGGGATGCTCTTTCTGCTGACTTGAAAGTAGGTGATAAAGTAAAAGGTAAAGTAGTAGTTCTTGCAGACTATGGTGCATTCGTAGAAATCGCTCCAGGTGTTGAAGGTCTAATCCACGTTTCTGAAATGTCTTGGTCTACTCACTTGAGAAGTGCAGGTGATTTCGTAAAAGTTGGTGATGAAGTAGAAGCAGAAGTTCTTACTTTAGATAGAGAAGACAGAAAAATCTCTTTAGGTATGAAACAATTATCTAAAGATCCATGGGAAAATATCGAAGCTAAATATCCTGTAGGTTCTCAACATGTTGGAACTGTAAGAAACTTTACAAACTTCGGTGTATTCGTAGAATTGGAAGAAGGAATTGATGGATTAATCTACATCTCTGATCTTTCTTGGACTAAGAAAATTAAGCACCCATCTGAATTCTGTGCAGTTGGTGATAAATTAGATGTTGTAGTTCTAGAATTAGACATCCAAGCTAGAAGATTATCTCTAGGTCACAAACAATTAACTGAAAACCCTTGGGATAAATTCGAAACTAAATACGCTGAAGGAACTGTACACGCTGGTAAAGCTGTAGAAGTACACGATAAAGGTGCTTCTGTACAATTTGAAGATGCTGAAGTTGAAGCTTTCTGCCCATCTAGATTATTAGAGAAAGAAGATGGATCTAAAATCAAGAAAGGTGAAGAGGCTGATTTCAAAGTAATCGAATTCAACAAAGAGTTTAAAAGAGTAGTAGTTTCTCACACAGGAATCTTCAGAGATGAGGAGAAAAAGAATGTGAAAGAATCTGCTAACAGAAATGTATCTTCTTCATCTAACAACGAAGAAAGATCTACTCTAGGAGATATCGATGCATTAGCAGAATTGAAAAAGAAAATGGAAGGAGGTAAATAATCTCACTCACATTTTAATATAAGAACCACTCGAAAGAGTGGTTTTTTTGTTATATGATTTTAGATAAAAACTCTTAAATTTTACGCTTTAATATATTTTATGAATAATTCAATATAAATTCAATTTCATTAATTTTTAATTGTACATTTGCGCACTTATAAATTAAAATGAAAAAAGTAGTTTTACCACTTGTAATTGTTGTTTTGTCAACATTATCCTTGAAATCATTTGCACAGTCAAATGAAACTTTAATTAAAAATTATATTTCTCAAAATAAAATTAAAGAATATAAGAAATCAGATCTTAATGAATTTGTTATAGATAATGTAGATTCTTCAAAATCATTAGATGGTGATATAATTAAAACACAGCAAACTTATAAAGGTTATCCGGTTTATAATGCAGTTGCTACTGCTTTAGTAAAAAATGATAAAATTGTTTATTACACAGATAATTTTATTAAAGATTATAGAGTCGCTGCTGAAGCTACAGCTTCAATTACCCCAAAAATAGCCCTTAACAAAATAGCTCTTGATGTTGGAAAAGCCGAAATTTCTAATCTTCCAATTATTAAATTTTCTGATGCTGGAAATAATAAGCATCTCGCTGCTAAACAAAGATTGGTATATGTTTCCGATGAATCTGGTAGTTTGAAGTTTGCGTACGAATTTTTAGTACACGAGCCTAAATCTTCTAACCATTGGAGTTATCTTATAGATGCACAGTCGGGAAATATTTTAAGTAAAGAAAATATTAATCTATCTTGTAGCTTTCACGAAGGAGCTTATAGTAGAGATTCTGAAACTTACAATGTTTTATTTCCTCAAAATAAAGAATATTACAATACAAGTAAAAACAGTTTGGTTTTGTCGGCAGACAATGCTTCGTACAATGTTTTTGCACTACCAACCGAAGCTCCAACTTTTGCTTCGAGAAGTATAGTTACCAATCCCTGGATTTTAGCATCTTCACCAGAAGGGTGGCATTCTAATGGGTTGCTTCATTATACCATAACAAGAGGTAATAATGTCTATGCTTATGATGATAAAGATGATGATGAAACTACTTTCGGATTGTCTCCTGATGGAGGAAGTGTAAGAAATTTCAATTTTCCTTATGATGCTAATGCGAAAGCAATTAATAATTTATCTGCTTCTACTACCAATTTGTTTTATATAAGCAATATGGTGCACGATATTTTTTACAAATTTGGCTTTACAGAATCCGCAAGAAACTTTCAGAATAATAACTTCGGAAATTTAGGAGCAAGTGATGATGAGGTTTTTGCTGAGTCTCAAGACGGAGGAGGGTATAATAATGCTAATTTTGCACCTTATCCTGATGGGTATAATCCAATAATGCAAATGTATCTTTGGATTGCGTCTAATAAAAGGTTGTTTTATAATGCTCCTTCGGATGCAGTTTCACGAAATGTTGTTGGAGGTTATGCGCAATTTGGTCCAGAACTGAATGATGTAGGTGTTACCGGAGATGTAAAATTTGCAAGCAATGTTACAGGTTGTACACCTTTTCCTGCTGGAGAGTTCACAGGAAAAATAGGTCTTATTGAAAGAGGAGGTGGTTCTAGCTGTAGTTTCCCTGTAAAAGTTAAAAATGCTCAGGATGCAGGTGCGATAGGAGTTATTATTTATAATGATGCGGCAAATGGATCTACATTGGGAATAATGCAGGGAACAGATCCTACAATTACAATTCCGTCGATTTTAATAAGTAATTCTGAAGGAACATATATTAAGAGTAAATTATCTTCAAATATACCGGTGAATGTAGATTTAAGACTCGATGCAAAATACGATGGAAGCTTTGATAACGGTATTGTTACTCATGAATATGGACATGGGATTTCCAATAGATTAACAGGAAGTGGGTATAATTGCTTAAACTCTAACCAGAGCAAAGAACAAATGGGCGAAGGTTGGTCAGATTTCTTTGCATTAATGCTAACCAACAAGCCAGGAGATAATGCATCAGTGGCAAGAGGCATAGGTACGTATGCTTCTGGGCAACCTATTACTGGCGGAGGGATAAGACCTGCAAAATATTCTCCTAATTTTGCTATAAATGCTTATACTTATGGTAACACAAACGGGATGGAGTATAACAATGGGGCGGCAATAGTTCCTAATGTTCATTCAATTGGTTTTATTTGGGCAACAATGCTTTGGGATCTTAATTGGGAATATGTAAATAAATATGGATATTCATCCGATGTTACTTCAAATGCCACAAGTGGAAGTGCGAGAGTTTTACAATTAGTAACTAATGCACTAAAACTACAAGCGTGTAACCCAACTTTTATAGATGGAAGAAATGCTATTTTGGCTGCAGAAATGGCAAAGACGGGTGGTGCAGACAGATGTATGATCTGGAGAACTTTTGCTAAAAGAGGTCTTGGAGTAGATGCTTCAGCGGGAACTAAAACAAGCATTAATGATCAAACAGAAGATTTTACAGTTCCTACAGAATGTGTGCTTTCAACTTCTGAAACAGAAAGTGTTAAAAATGCAGCAATTTCAATTTATCCAAATCCAGCCAAAAATGAATTTTTCATTAATTTCCCGAAAAATATTTTAGGAAAAGTAAATGTTGAAATCTACGATATGTCGGGTAAACTTGTTACTTCAGAAAACAAAATTTCTCCCGATTCTAAAAAATCAATTTCTACAGATAAATTGGTTAATGGAACGTACATGGTGAAAGTAAAAGGATTAGGTATCGATACAACAGCTAAAGTTATCGTAGCCAAATAGTAATTTTAAAAATTATTAATACAAAGACTGTTTCATTAGAGACAGTCTTTTTTATTGGAAAGATTTCTTACTTTTATAAGGCGAAACAGTGTAGTTATGAATAGTAAATTTACTTTTAAAATAAATATGAGATATTTTTTTATTCTTTTTATTTTAATTCCGTATTCTTTTTTTTCTCAGGAAAACCAAAGATTGCTGAAAAATTATATCTCTACTACACAAGTTCAGAATTTTAAAAAACCGGATTTAACAGATTTTAAAATAGATAATACCAATTTTTCTCAATCGTTAAATGCAGAGATTGTGAAAACTCAGCAAATTTTCAAAGGGTTTCCGGTGTATAATTCTGTGGGTACTGCTGTTATTAAAGATGAAAAAATAATTTATTATGAAGATAATTTTATTAAAAACTATTCTTATTTTTCATCAGAAATAGCGTCTGTTACCAAAGAGAAAGCACTTCAAAATATTTCAACTTTTTTGAATGAAAAAGAAATTGAAAATTATGCAATTCTTAATGAATCCGATAAAGAGCCGGAAAATAAAGGTTTTGTCAGACAAAAACTGGTGTATTTTACAGATCGGTCAGATTTGAAATTGGCTTATCAGTTTTCTGTAAAAGATTTAAAAAGTTCAAAATTTTGGAATATCATTGTTGATGCTCATTCAGGGGAAATTATTCTGAAAGAAAATCTAACATTAAGCTGCAGTTTTCATCCTGATGCCTATTCTCGGAATATCATAAACCCAAACTTAGAAAATAAGAAAGAAGAGGTGAAAAATTCACTTCTTTCACCTGATAACGCAAACTATAACGTATTTCCTTTACCTATAGAAGCACCTACATTTGGAAATCGCTCCATAGTATCAAATCCTTGGATTTTATCTTCTTCACCAGAAGGATGGCATTCAACAGGAATAGATAAATATACTATTACAAGAGGAAACAATGTTTTTGCGTATGAAGACAAAGCAGATAAAAATCAGCCAGGATATTCTCCGGATGGTGGTTCTGCACGAAGTTTTAATTTTCCTTTTTCTCTTAATGGAAGTCCAGCCTTCAATCAAAATGCGGCAATTACCAACTTATTTTATACAACCAATAAAGTTCATGATATATTTTATCAGTTTGGTTTTACAGAATCAGCACGAAATTTTCAGCAGAATAATTTCGGGAAAGGTGGTGTCGGAAACGATTATCTTTTAGCTGAAGCTCAAGACGGCGGTGGACTGAATAATGCAAATTTTACTACTCCAGCAGATGGAAATAAACCTGTTATGCAAATGTATCTTTGGTCTACGGTAAACAGGTATTTTTATTATAATGCACCTGCTTCAGCGGTTGTGCGTGTTCCTCAGGCAAGTGCTGCCCAGTTTGGTCCTTCATTAAATAATGTTGGCGTAACAGGCGATGTGGTGGTAGCAAATGTAATAAATGGATGTTCACCGTTAGCTGCCAATTCTTTAGCAGGAAAAATTGGGCTTATTGAAAGGGGAGGTGGTACGAACTGTACTTTTGTATCGAAAGTGAAGAATGCTCAAGATGCTGGTGCAGTTGCTGTAATCATTTATAACAATCAGGGAGCCGCAAATTTTCCTTCTTCAATGGGAGGAATAGATCCGTCTATAACTATACCTTCAGTTTTAATCAGCAATACAGAAGGTGAATATATTAAAACACAATTAAATAATTCTTTAACAGTAAATGTAAGCCTGAAAAGCGATCCCAATACTGCAGTAACTCCCGATGGAAGTTTTGATAATGGAATTATTACTCACGAATATGGTCATGGAATTTCAAACAGATTAACCGGAAACGGATTTACATGCCTTTCAGCAGTTCAAAGTAAAGAACAAATGGGAGAAGGATGGTCAGATTTTTTTGCCTTAATGCTTACCAACAGCATAGGAGATAATGCTTCAATTCCTAGAAGTGTGGGCTCTTATGCAAGTGGAGAACCTAAAACCGGATTGGGATTTAGACCTGCAAAATATTCTCCGGATTTTTCTGTAAACGATTATACTTACGGAGATACCAATGGAATGGAGTTTGAAGAGGATTCGCAGATAGTTCCGGATGTTCACAGAATAGGTTTTGTTTGGGCGTCGATGCTTTGGGATTTACATTGGCAGTATGCAGCAAAATATGGTTATTCCTCAGATGTTGTAACAGATAAAAATAGTGGAAGTGCCAAAGTTTTACAGTTGGTAACCGATGCATTAAAATTACAGACCTGTAATCCTACGTTTATTGATGGCAGAAATGCAATTTTGGATGCAGAAATTATTACTTCTAAAGGAGAAGACCGTTGTATGATTTGGAAAACATTTGCAAGAAGAGGTTTAGGATTGAATGCATTAGCAGGAAGCAAAACCAATATAAACGATCAGGTAGAAGATTTTTCTGTACCTGCGGACTGTAGAGACGGTAATACAAATGCTCCCGTAGACCGAAATCTCATCAGAATATATCCCAATCCTGCAAAAGATGAATTTTTTATTTATTTGAAAGATAATACCATAGGTAAATTGTTTGTTCAGGTGTATGATATGTCCGGAAAACTTGTGCTATCCGAAAACCGATCTTCTCCAGATGCAAGAATTCCTGTTTCTACTAAAGATTTCGAAAATGGAGTTTATGTAGTAAGTGTTCAGGGAATTGGGGTAGATTTTAAAACAAAATTGATTGTTCAGAAATAATTTTGTAATTGCTTCTGTAAAAAATAACAATATTATTTATTGTATATTTGCCGGCTTTTAAAAAAAATTATGAAGAAGAACATTGTAAAAGGAATTTTGTTTGTGGCATTAGGAGCCAGCGTTTATGGGATGTTGGCAACTTTCGTTAAAATGTCTTATAAAGATGGTTATACAACAGCAGAAGTTACTACATCGCAGTTTGTTTTAGGATTAGTAGGACTTTTAATTTTGAATTTTATTCAGACAATAACTTCTAAAAAGAAACTTTCATCACCCACTGCAAAAGAAACGAGAGGTTTGGTTCTTGCAGGAACTTCGTTGGGATGTACGAGTTTGTTTTATTATATTTCAGTTCAGTATATTGCTGTTTCGGTTGCAATTGTCCTTTTAATGCAGTCGGTTTGGTTCAGTGTTGTAGTAGAAAGCTTTTTGGTGAAAAAATTTCCCAACGCAAGAAAAATATTGGCAACCATTATTGTTTTATGCGGAACTGTTTTAGCAACTAATTTAATTCATTTGGAGGTAACGCTCGACTGGAGAGGGATATTTTGGGGTTTATTGGCGGCGGCATCATTTACAGCAACCATGTTTACTTCCAATACCATAGCTACGCATCTTCCGGTACTCAGAAAAAGTATTATTATGCTGAGTGGTGGCTCTGTTATTATACTTGTATTTTTGTTTTTTGCTCAGATAGGTCCTATGCATTTTGATGCACTAAAATCATTTTATTTAAATTTTACAGACAATACAGCACACATAAAGCCATTTAATACATCTATTTTTTGGAGTTACGGTTTTGTATTGGCACTATTTGGAACCATAATCCCGCCCATTTTATTCAACTTGGGATTTCCCAAAACAGGTTTAGGCTTGGGAAGTATAATTTCGTCTTTAGAACTCCCGGTTTCCGTAACGATGGCATTTTTTCTGTTAAATGAAAAAGTAATTTTAATTCAGTGGATCGGAATTCTTTTAATCCTCATGGCAATTATTTTAATGAATTTGCCTTCAAAAAAGAATAAATCAGAAATTCAGATTACCTAAATATTTAAGAACCGTTTCTTTTGAAACGGTTTTCTTTTTACCATTGTTTTCTTCTTGCGTATATAAAAGTTATTACTACAATGGCGAGCATGATGCCTAAAGTAATATAGTAGCCAGATTTGGTGTGGAGTTCAGGCATATTGTCAAAATTCATTCCGTATAAACCTGCGATAAAGGTGATGGGTAAAAAATATACAGAATAAATTGCCAAAACTTTCATTACCTGATTGGCTTTCTGATCCGAAAGGGCTAAAAACATAGAAATTAAGTTGGTAATTTGGGCATTAAGATGATCGAAATCTGTTAAAACATCTTTGTGCTTATCCTTTAAATCTACAAATTCTGCATCCTGAATATCAAGCAGCTTAAATTTATCAATAGCATCAATAGAAATAGTCATTACACGGGAGTTGAGACCAGATTTTCTTTTCAGTCGGTAAAGTCTTCGGATTTCGTTGGTATGGTTGGTATTTTTCAGGAAAATTTCATTTTCGATATTATCCATTGTTTCAAATAGGCTCAGAGATTCATCATCAAAGCTTTTCATAATGAGCAGACTTATTTTCAGAGCTATTTTATCGGGAGAATAAAATTCATTATTGGCAGAAAGACTTTTTTTGGTTTCAGAAATACTTTTTGTTTTCATTCTGTGGATGGTGATAATCGTTTTTTCAAGAATGAAGATTCCTATTTTTGTGCTGATATCGCTTATTGTATTCAGGTTTTTCCGTTCCAGTTCAGTACTTTCACGCAGGAGAAAAAATTTCACCTCACCATCTTCCTCATATTTGGGGAGGTGGTTAGGATCCATGGTATCTTCCAGAAGAAGATTATTAATTTGGTATCTTTCATGTAGAAACTGCATGTCTTCTGCAGTAGGAGCTTCTACGTCTATCCATTCGCAGTTAGAATCTCTGTAAAATGTATTAATCGGCATAAAGTAAAAATACTGATATTTTAAAATAGTATGTATTCAATAAGTTTTATATTTGCCAAAATTAAACAAACTATATGATTAAAAGTACAATAAAAGGAATAGGATTTCATGTCCCGGATCATGTTGTTACCAATGATGATTTAGCAAAATTAATGACGACCAATGACGAATGGATTACAGAGCGTACCGGCATTAAAGAAAGAAGACACCGTCTCAACCGAAATGATTCTCACGAAACTTCTGCATATTTAGGATTTAAAGCTTCCGAAAAAGCACTTCAAGATGCAGGTTTAAGTTCAAAAGATATAGATTACATTATTTTTGCAACGCTTTCTCCGGATTACTACTTTCCTGGATGTGGAGTTTTACTTCAGGAAATGTTAGGCTGTGATACTATTGGAGCTTTAGATGTAAGAAATCAGTGCTCCGGATTTATATATGCGATGAGTGTTGCCAATGCATTCATAAAATCTGGTGCATACAGAAATATTCTTGTTGTGGGAGCTGAAATTCATTCATTTGGGTTAGATTTTTCGGATGAAGGACGAGGGGTTTCTGTTATTTTCGGTGACGGAGCAGGAGCAGTAGTTCTTTCTGCAACCGAAGATGAAAATGCAGGAGATATTTTGGCAATGAACATGCATTCTGAAGGGAAATATGCAGACGAACTCTGTACGCAGTTTCCGGGTTCCAAATTTGGCTGGAGCGACAGGATGAGAAAAGAACCAGAAAATGTTACCAATAAAGAAGTATATCCTATTATGAATGGGAATTTTGTTTTCAAGAATGCTGTAACACGATTTCCGGAAACCATGCAGGAAGCATTATCTAAGGCAGGTAAAACAATAGAAGATTTGGATATGTTTATTCCACATCAGGCAAATCTCCGAATTGCACAGTTTGTACAGCAGAAATTTGGACTTCCGGATGAAAAAATATATAACAATATTCAAAAATACGGTAATACAACTGCAGCATCTATCCCGATAGCGCTAAGTGAAGCGATTGAAAAAGGGAAAATTAAAAGAGGAGATTTAGTTTTACTATCCGCTTTTGGTAGTGGCTT
Source organism: Chryseobacterium oryzae (assembly GCF_022811665.1). Taxonomy (NCBI): domain Bacteria; kingdom Pseudomonadati; phylum Bacteroidota; class Flavobacteriia; order Flavobacteriales; family Weeksellaceae; genus Chryseobacterium; species Chryseobacterium oryzae. Next base: position 2,503,253 of record NZ_CP094529.1, on the reverse strand, counting down.
TACTTGGGGAAGTATTTTGTTTGAATATTAATCAACTTCTTTTTATAGCTTATCTTTACCTCCTTTCGGGAGGTATTTTTATGTGCTTACCTTTATTTTGGGACATTTATTTGTGCAAATGATGATCGAATTCTCGCTTTCAGATAAAAAAAGCAAACATTTGTTTAAAAAAATAGTAACTGATCTCCATGCTGTTATGGGTTTAGTGTTACGTAATGGTAAATTTTATGTTAAATTAATTTGTTTTGTGTTTGTATGAATATCTATCTTTGCGGCACCGAAAAACGGAAGTTAAGTAGGTAGCGCAGGAGAGTAATTGATAAATAGCTTTAAAAGAGGTAACGAAAAAAACTTTAATTTTTTTTAAAAAAGGGATTGTGGTTTTAAAAATAGTTATTATCTTTGCAGTCCCGATTAGGGGAGAGCAGGAGCGTTATTGATAGGGGTGTTTGGGAGTTAGGGTTAATTAAAAAAAACTTTAAATTTTCTTCAAAAACATTTGGTCATTAAAAAATAAGTTATTACTTTTGCACTCGCAAATACGGAGCGACACTGACAGAGAGATTGCTACGTTAAAAAGCGGAAGAAAAAAAGATCATTGACATACAATATAACAACCAAGTAAGGAAAAACTAAAGCGTTAAAAAACTTTGAGTGAGTCAGACAAACATACAATGGAGAGTTTGATCCTGGCTCAGGATGAACGCTAGCGGGAGGCCTAACACATGCAAGCCGAGCGGTATTGTTTCTTCGGAAATGAGAGAGCGGCGTACGGGTGCGGAACACGTGTGCAACCTGCCTTTATCAGGGGGATAGCCTTTCGAAAGGAAGATTAATACCCCATAATATATTAGATGGCATCATTTGATATTGAAAACTCCGGTGGATAGAGATGGGCACGCGCAAGATTAGATAGTTGGTGAGGTAACGGCTCACCAAGTCGATGATCTTTAGGGGGCCTGAGAGGGTGATCCCCCACACTGGTACTGAGACACGGACCAGACTCCTACGGGAGGCAGCAGTGAGGAATATTGGACAATGGGTGGGAGCCTGATCCAGCCATCCCGCGTGAAGGACGACTGCCCTATGGGTTGTAAACTTCTTTTGTACAGGGATAAACCTATTTACGTGTAAATAGCTGAAGGTACTGTACGAATAAGCACCGGCTAACTCCGTGCCAGCAGCCGCGGTAATACGGAGGGTGCAAGCGTTATCCGGATTTATTGGGTTTAAAGGGTCCGTAGGCGGATCTGTAAGTCAGTGGTGAAATCTCACAGCTTAACTGTGAAACTGCCATTGATACTGCAGGTCTTGAGTAAAGTAGAAGTGGCTGGAATAAGTAGTGTAGCGGTGAAATGCATAGATATTACTTAGAACACCAATTGCGAAGGCAGGTCACTATGTTTTAACTGACGCTGATGGACGAAAGCGTGGGGAGCGAACAGGATTAGATACCCTGGTAGTCCACGCCGTAAACGATGCTAACTCGTTTTTGGGCTTTATGGTTCAGAGACTAAGCGAAAGTGATAAGTTAGCCACCTGGGGAGTACGTTCGCAAGAATGAAACTCAAAGGAATTGACGGGGGCCCGCACAAGCGGTGGATTATGTGGTTTAATTCGATGATACGCGAGGAACCTTACCAAGGCTTAAATGGGAATTGACAGGTTTAGAAATAGACTTTTCTTCGGACAATTTTCAAGGTGCTGCATGGTTGTCGTCAGCTCGTGCCGTGAGGTGTTAGGTTAAGTCCTGCAACGAGCGCAACCCCTGTCACTAGTTGCCATCATTCAGTTGGGGACTCTAGTGAGACTGCCTACGCAAGTAGAGAGGAAGGTGGGGATGACGTCAAATCATCACGGCCCTTACGCCTTGGGCCACACACGTAATACAATGGCCGGTACAGAGGGCAGCTACCAAGTGATTGGATGCGAATCTCGAAAGCCGGTCTCAGTTCGGATTGGAGTCTGCAACTCGACTCTATGAAGCTGGAATCGCTAGTAATCGCGCATCAGCCATGGCGCGGTGAATACGTTCCCGGGCCTTGTACACACCGCCCGTCAAGCCATGGAAGTCTGGGGTACCTGAAGTCGGTGACCGTAAAAGGAGCTGCCTAGGGTAAAACAGGTAACTAGGGCTAAGTCGTAACAAGGTAGCCGTACCGGAAGGTGCGGCTGGAACATCTCATTTTAGAGCGTTGAAGAACGTTAAACAAACAAGTACGCAAGTACAAAAAAAACTTACTTAAAGTTCAAGCTTTAGTTTTTATTTGGTTGTCATATATAAAAGATAAATGATGAAAGATCATTGATTAATAATAGCAGAGATGCTTAATCACTCATCCAACATCGATTATCAATTATAAAATACAAAACCCACTAGAAATTAGTATAGGGAGAGAGACAAAAGATGGTAGATAAAAGAAGATAGACTTAATGGTCTTGTATCTGAAATCTATTATCTCAAATCTAAATGAAGTCTCGTAGCTCAGCTGGTTAGAGCGCTACACTGATAATGTAGAGGTCGGCAGTTCGAGCCTGCCCGAGACTACTAATTGAAAAGACGGGAAGACATCAGATAAGAGACATCAGACAAAAAAGTCTAAAGTCTGTAATCTGACATCTGAAGTCTACTAGCGGGGAATTAGCTCAGCTGGCTAGAGCGCCTGCCTTGCACGCAGGAGGTCAAGGGTTCGACTCCCTTATTCTCCACGGATTGTACGAAGTACGAAAGTACAGAGTATAATGTATGAGGGTAATAAAAGGAAATGTATACTACATAGTGACGGAGCCGTCATTAGAACATTTTACTTGATTATTTAAGTACAAGAAAATAAGATCATTGACATTAACGGTAAAGACATCACAAAGAGAAAACCGAGCACTTATAAGTGCTTGAGTAACCTAAAAATAGGAAAGAAATCGTTAAGGGCGTATGGCGGATGCCTAGGCTTTCAGAGGCGACGAAGGACGTGGTAAGCTGCGAAAAGCTCGGGGGATTGGCACACACGAATAGATCCCGAGATGTCCGAATGGGGCAACCCAATACATTGAAGATGTATTACCTCGTAAGAGGAGCAAACCCGGAGAACTGAAACATCTAAGTACCCGGAGGAAAAGAAATCGAAGAGATTCCGTAAGTAGTGGCGAGCGAAAGCGGATTAGCCCAAAAGTCTTTATATATTTAGAAGAACGTACTGGAAAGTGCGGCCGTAGACGGTGATAGCCCGGTATTCGAAAGGTATATATAGATGATAAATGAGTATGGCGGGACACGTGAAATCCTGTCTGAATATGGGGGGACCATCCTCCAAGGCTAAATACTCCTGAAAGACCGATAGTGAACAAGTACTGTGAAGGAAAGGTGAAAAGCACTTCGAATAGAAGGGTGAAATAGAACCTGAAACCGTACGCCTACAAGCGGTCGGAGCACCAATAGGGTGTGACGGCGTGCCTTTTGCATAATGAGCCTACGAGTTAATTTTACTAGCGAGGTTAAGGACTTCAGGTCCGGAGCCGGAGCGAAAGCGAGTCTGAATAGGGCGCTGAGTTAGTAGGATTAGACGCGAAACCTTGTGATCTACCCATGGGCAGGTTGAAGCTTTGGTAACACAAAGTGGAGGACCGAACCGGTTGACGTTGAAAAGTCTTCGGATGACCTGTGGGTAGGGGTGAAAGGCCAATCAAACTGGGAGATAGCTCGTACTCCCCGAAATGCATTTAGGTGCAGCGTCGCAAATGAGTTTATTAGAGGTAGAGCTACTGATTGGATGCGGGGGTTTCATCGCCTACCAATTCCTGACAAACTCCGAATGCTAATAAATGTTCTGCGGCAGTGAGGGCATGGGTGCTAAGGTCCATGTCCGAGAGGGAAAGAACCCAGACCAACAGCTAAGGTCCCCAAATATATGCTAAGTTGAAGCAACGCGGTTGAACTGCATTGACAGCTAGGATGTTGGCTTGGAAGCAGCCATTCATTTAAAGAGTGCGTAACAGCTCACTAGTCGAGCGGTTCGGCATGGATAATAATCGGGCATAAGCATATTACCGAAGCTATGGATTTATAATTTATTATATCTGGTAGGGGAGCATTCTGTTTGCGCCGAAGCAGTATCGTGAGGTATTGTGGAGCGGACAGAAAAGAAAATGTAGGCATAAGTAACGATAAAGGGGGCGAGAAACCCCCTCACCGAAAGACTAAGGTTTCCTCAGCCATGCTAATCAGCTGAGGGTTAGTCGGGACCTAACGCGCACCCGAAAGGGGAAGTGGATGGACAATGGGTTAATATTCCCATACTTGCTCACACTAAAAAGGGGACGGAGTGCCGTACTTACTGAAGACTGACGGAATAGTCAAGACCTAGCCTTCGGGCGAAGTTGCTGTAGGGAAAGTGCTTCCAAGAAAAGCCGAAGTGAAGCAACCCGTACCAAAACCGACACAGGTAGTCGAGGAGAGAATCCTAAGGTGCTCGAGTGAGTCGTGGCTAAGGAACTAGGCAAAATAGTCTCGTAACTTCGGAAGAAGAGACGCCATCAGCAATGGTGGCCGCAGTGAAGAGGCCCAGGCGACTGTTTATCAAAAACACAGGACTCTGCTAAATCGAAAGATGCTGTATAGGGTCTGACACCTGCCCGGTGCTGGAAGGTTAAGGAAGGGCGTTAGCGTAAGCGAAGCGTTTGACTGAAGCCCCAGTAAACGGCGGCCGTAACTATAACGGTCCTAAGGTAGCGAAATTCCTTGTCGGGTAAGTTCCGACCTGCACGAATGGTGTAACGATCTGGGCACTGTCTCAGCCACGAGCTCGGTGAAATTGTAGTATCGGTGAAGATGCCGATTACCCGCAATGGGACGAAAAGACCCTGTGAACCTTTACTATAACTTCGTATTGACTTTGAGTAAGTAATGTGTAGGATAGGTGGGAGGCTTTGAAGCAGGCACGCTAGTGTTTGTGGAGCCAACGTTGAAATACCACCCTTTACTTACTTGGAGCCTAACTTCTTTTAGAAGGACATTGCGTGGTGGGTAGTTTGACTGGGGTGGTCGCCTCCAAAAGAGTAACGGAGGCTTTCAAAGGTACCCTCAGCACGCTTGGTAACCGTGCGTAGAGTGTAATGGCATAAGGGTGCTTGACTGTGAGACCAACAAGTCGATCAGGTGCGAAAGCAGGACATAGTGATCCGGTGGTTCCGTATGGAAGGGCCATCGCTCATAGGATAAAAGGTACTCCGGGGATAACAGGCTAGTCTCCCCCAAGAGCTCACATCGACGGGGAGGTTCGGCACCTCGATGTCGGCTCGTCACATCCTGGGGCTGGAGAAGGTCCCAAGGGTTGGGCTGTTCGCCCATTAAAGTGGCACGCGAGCTGGGTTCAGAACGTCGTGAGACAGTTCGGTCTCTATCTATTGCGGGCGTTAGATGTTTGAGAGGGCTTGAATCTAGTACGAGAGGACCGATTTGAACAAACCTCTGGTGTATCAGTTGTACCGCCAGGTGCACCGCTGAGTAGCTATGTTTGGAAGAGATAAGCACTGAAAGCATATAAGTGCGAAACTCGCCTCAAGATGAGACATCTTTTAAGGGTCGTGGGAGATGACCACGTTGATAGGCTACAGGTGTAAAGTTGGTAACAGCATAGCCGAGTAGTACTAATTACCCGTAGATTTATAGCCTATAAGTTTACATTAAATCAAGCCTTATAAGTGCGACACTGGTTTTGCCTTTGTGATGAAATTTACCGATAAAAAGATGTCAGATATAAGACATCAGATACAAGACTTTAGTTAGTCTGAAATCTAATATCTAACCTCTGAAATCTATATACCTTATTTAGGGTGGTTTTAGCAGAGGGGCTCACCTGTTCCCATTCCGAACACAGAAGTTAAGCCCTCTAGCGCCGATGGTACTGCGAAAGCGGGAGAGTAGGTCGCCGCCAGTTTTTTTCAAACCTCATACAAAAATGTATGAGGTTTTTTTATTGTATTTTATTCTATCCTGTTTTTATTAAAATCCTAATCCAATCCTAATCTTCAGGTTTTGAGCATGATCCATTTTTCATCCTCAAATTCATTGGAAAATTTATCTGTTGACAGATTAAATTCATTTATTTGAATATCAGTTTCATACTAATATCAAATTAGATTGCTTCAAATTTGGTCACGAATATTTTTAAAACTAATTTTGCATGAATCTAAAATAAAGTAAAAATATGTCAACTTACGTAGTTGTAGGTCTTCAGTATGGAGATGAAGGAAAAGGTAAAATAACAGATGTTCTTTCCGCAAAATCAGATTATGTAGTACGTTTTCAGGGAGGTGACAATGCCGGTCACACTGTTTATGTGGGAGATGAAAAGTTTGTTTTGCACCTTCTGCCATCTGGAGTGCTTCAGTGTAAAGGTAAATGTATTATTGCTAACGGTGTAGTAGTGAATCCGAAAGCTTTCATGAAAGAAGTTAGCCAGATTGAAAGTAAAGGTCTTAAGACAGATCATATTTTCATCAGCAGAAGAGCGCATGTTATTATGCCATATCATATTCTTTTGGATACGTATCGTGAAGAAGAATTCGGAGGTACACAAATTGGAACTACCAAAAAAGGAATAGGACCTTGCTATGAAGATAAAATTGCAAGAGTTGGTATTAGAATGGTCGACTTACTTAATCCTGAAATTCTTCGTGAAAAAATCGAGAAAAATCTTAAGGTAAAAAATTCTCTTTTCGAAAAATATTATAACAAACCAACATTGGATGTTGAAGAAATTTATAATGAATTTTTAGAAATTGGAAAACAGCTTCAGGATAGAATTGTTGATACAGAATTGGAACTTAATGAGGCTATCCATGAAGGTAAAAATGTTCTTTTTGAAGGTGCACAAGCTTTAATGCTGGATATAGATTTTGGAACTTACCCTTACGTAACATCTTCTTCCCCTTCAACAGGAGGTGTTTGTACAGGAGCAGGAGTTCCGCCAACCTCACTTCAAAACCTAATTGGTGTTGCAAAAGCATACTGCACACGAGTAGGAAACGGTCCTTTTCCTACAGAATTAGATAATGAACTTGGAGAAAAAATCAGACAGATAGGGCACGAATTTGGAGCTACTACAGGAAGACCTCGTAGAACTGGCTGGCTAGATTTGGTTTCTTTAAAACATGCTTGTATGATTAATGGGATTAATAATCTTGTTATCACAAAACTAGATGTTCTTACAGGAATTGATACTATCAAAATCGCTACGAAATATAAAACAGAAGATGGTAAAATTATTGACTATTTTACATCTTCTACTACAAAATTGTACGATTACGAAGCAATTTATGAAGATTTACCAGGCTGGACTGAAGATATTACCACAGCCCGAAGTTACGATGAACTTCCTGCCAATGCACAAAAGTATATAGAATTTATAGAGCAATATTTAGGCATTAATGTATACCTTGTTTCTGTAGGTCCTGAAAGAAGTCAGAATATCATCAGAAAAGAATTATTTTAATAATAATTTTATCAAAATATCACAAAAGACTGTCGTAAGGATAGTCTTTTTTTTTGTTTGAAGCTTTTCCCGCTTTCGCTACTCGCTTTTTTTACAACCCGACGATTTCCATCGCCGAGTTGTAAAAAAGAGCTTAAACAAACCGCTCAATCGGGGCTAGGGATTTCTATGTCAATATATTTTTATACATCAGATTTAATTTTTGTTAGGTGTAGAATAGTTAATTTTTCATTTTGTTAGTATTATTATTAAATTAGTTTGTAGATATCATAAAATTGGCAAATATTTTGATGTTAGTTTATTTAATGAGGATAATTGATTGAAAACTGATAATTATTCTTGCTTAATCTATTAATTGTTAATGTGATGAAAAACCTAGAACAAAATCAAGAGTTTCGACTGAATGAAATTTTATTTCAAAACCGTAATAAAGCGTATGGTGCGTATGTTTTGAGAAACGAATCTGACCGAATTTTAACAAAATCACTCGTTATTGGTGTTAGTTTGTTGGCTGCTTTTGCAATTACTCCAATAGTAATTAATGCTTTTAAAACTGTTGAAGTAACTGAGCCAACTTTCGTTTTACCACCACCAATTGATATTTCGGATGTACCTGAAGATCCACCGGCAGTAACTCCAAATCAAACGGCTCCACAACCTCCAAAGAGCGTGATGCAATACAATAGTCAGGTTCCAACTCCCGGAAAAGATGCGAATGAAAGTGATATTGTTACTGAGATTCCACCAAAAGCAGTTGCTGGTTTTAAAAATGATTTCGTTTCGCCACCCGCAGAGCCTAATGTACATATAGTTTTACCTGCAAATTCAGGATCTGGAACAGTTGTTCTTCCAAAAACTGTTATAGCGGAAGATGGATCTGGTGATGATGCAGTGGATAATCCAGGGATTCTAGCGGTAAGTGCAGATTTTGTAGGTGGAATTGATTCTTTTAGAAATAAAGTACTCAACAAGTTTGATGTTTCTTCTTTTACAGAAGAAGGAAGTATGACTACAGTGGTAACATTTGTTGTTGAGAAAGATGGTACAATTTCAAATATTAAAACGAATGGAAAAGATGCAGGATTTAATGCTGAAGCAGTGAGAACTATTAAGGCAGTAAAAGGAAAATGGATTCCTGGAAAAAATAAAAAAGGAGAGTCTGTGAGAAGTTTGTTTAAATTCCCGATTTCTATGAAGTTTGATAATTAAGAGTAATAAAACTTTATATATAGTTATCCACAAAGATTTTTTTTTGTGGATAATTTTTTTATTGTGTAATATTCTTATTAACAACAATTTAACTCAATTTTGGTTTTAGGGATTCTTTAATAGCGAAGAAAAAAGTGTATTTTTGAGCATTAAAGTTTGAGCAATGGCAAAAATTATAGGTGTCGCTAATCAGAAAGGTGGAGTGGGAAAGACCACAACTGCCGTAAATTTAGCAGCAGCATTGGGTGTATTAGAAAAGAAAATTCTTATTATTGATGCCGATCCACAGGCAAATGCTACTTCTGGTTTGGGTGTGGAAGAAGTACAGTATTCTACCTATAATCTTTTGGAGCATAGTGTAGATACCAGAAGCTGTATCCAAAAAACAGCAACTCCCAATTTGGATATCGTTCCTTCTCATATCGATTTGGTTGCTGCAGAAATAGAATTGGTAGATAAGGAAAACCGAGAGTATATGCTGAAAGAAGCATTGAAAGATGTACGAGAAGATTATGATTTCATCATTATCGATTGTGCACCGAGTTTAGGTTTAATTACTGTAAATGCCTTAACAGCTGCAGATTCTGTTATCATCCCAATTCAGTGCGAATATTTTGCATTGGAGGGTCTTGGCAAACTTTTAAATACCATTAAAAACGTACAGAAAATTCATAATAAAGATCTTGATATAGAAGGGTTGCTTCTTACGATGTACGACAGTCGTCTGCGTCTTTCTAATCAGGTGGTGGAAGAAGTTAATTCTCATTTCCCTGAGATGGTTTTCGAAACAATTATCAGCAGAAATGTAAGATTAAGTGAAGCACCAAGTTTCGGAGAAAGTATTCTGAATTATGATGCTGAAAGTAAAGGAGCTATTCAATACATTCAGCTTGCAGAAGAAGTGTTGCTGAAAAACGAGAAATTAGTAAATAATTAAGATTTGCTTCAACTAAAATTTATCTGATTACAACAAATTATCAATATAAAAAAAGCAAGATGCATTAGCTGACTGCCATTTTACAATATGAAAGACAAAAAAAGAGCAATGGGGCGTGGTTTAGGAGCTATTCTGAGTGCAGAATCTAAAGCTACGGTAAACACAGCAACCGATGAAGGAGCAGATAAATTTGTAGGAAATATTATGGAGGTTCCTATTGAAGACATTTATCCTAATCCCACACAGCCCAGAACTTATTTTGATGAGAAAGCATTAAATGAACTCGCTCAGTCCATAAAAAATTTAGGAGTAATTCAGCCAATTACACTTAGAAAAGACGGAGAGAAATTTGAAATTATTTCTGGAGAAAGAAGATTCCGAGCCAGTAAAATAGCTGGTTTGTCTTCTGTGCCTGCTTATATCAGGCTGGTAAATGATCAGGAGCTTCTGGAAATGGCGTTGGTAGAAAATATTCAGCGTGAAGATCTTGATGCGATCGAAATTGCTTTAACCTATCATAGACTTTTAGAAGAAATAGGTCTTACACAGGAAAATTTAAGCCAAAGAGTTGGAAAAGACAGAAGTACTATTACCAATTCGATAAGACTTTTAAGATTGAGTCCGGATATTCAGAACGCTATTCGAAGCGGAGAGATTTCTGCCGGTCATGGAAGAGCAATCATCAGTCTGGAAAATGAAGAGCATCAAAAAACTCTTTTTGAAATGATCATTAAAGAGAAACTGAATGTTCGCCAATCTGAACAAGCAGCTACCGCATTAAAAAATCCTAAATCTCCGGCAGCAAAAAGAGCCAAAGCCGAACTGTCTAATAATTATAAGAGAGCACAAAAAACAATTGCAGATATTCTGGATGTAAAAGTAGAAATTAAGACTACTGGAACAGGGAAAAAAGGTAAAATCGTTTTAGATTTTAAGAATGAAGATGAACTGGAATATATTTTATCTCATATTAAATAAATGCAAAAAATACTTGTCACTATCTTTGTTTTTATAGCTGGGTTGTTTTTTTCACAGATCAATCCCAGAGATAGCATAAGATTAGACCATTATGCAAAAGATAGTATTCCTGCTGCAAAACCGCAAGCTCCTGCTAAAGTTATTCAGGAGATAGAGAGAGTGAATGCTCCTGCGAAAAAAGTGGTTACTAAACTGAATCCTACCAAAGCAGGATTGTATTCTGCAGTACTTCCAGGATTAGGACAGGCTTATAATAAAAAATACTGGAAAATTCCAATCGTTTGGGGTGCAGTAGGAACGGGCGTAGGAATTGCAATCTGGAACCAGAACAAATATAAGGAGTACAGAGAGTATTATATTGCTAAACTGAACGGTACGCCCAACGAATTTTTAACTCAGGTTCCTTATTTAGATGCTGTAGCCTTAGGAAATGCTCAGGATAGAGCCAAAAGACAGCGGGATTATGCAATTGCAATTTCAGGACTTATTTATATTTTGAATATTGTTGATGCTGTTGTAGACGCTCATTTATATGAAGGAAGAAAAGACCCTGATCTTAGTTTGGCACCTGCAGTTATTTACGATGATTATAATTTCAATCCTCCCAAAACAGGTTTGGCTTTAACGTATAGATTTTAAATAAACTTTAGATTTAATAATGAAAATAGCATTAGTCGGATATGGCAGAATGGGCAAGATTATAGAAGAAATTGCCTTGAAAAGAGGACACGAAATTGTTGCTAAACTTAAAGAAACTCCGACCCATGAAAATCTTAATCATCCCGATGTGGTTATTGAGTTTTCTTTGCCTGAAGTAGCATTTAATAACATTAAAGTATGTTTAGAAAATAAAATCCCTGTTATTTGCGGAACAACCGGCTGGTTGGAAAAAAAGCCTGAAATTGAAAGAATTGCTTTAGAAAACGGAACTGCATTTTTATATGGTTCAAATTTCAGTTTGGGGGTGAATTTATTTTTTGCGTTGAACGAAAAGTTGGCGGGACTGATGAAAAACGTTAATCAATATACCTGTCAGTTAGAGGAAGTTCATCACATTCATAAACTGGATGCACCGAGCGGAACAGCAATCTCTTTGGCTGAAGGAATTATAAAAAATTCAAATACCTATGATGCGTGGAAGTTGGAAGAAACTTTAGGCAATCAGTTGGGTATTTTTGCAGTAAGAGAAGATGAAGTTCCGGGAACGCATTCTGTTTTTTATAAAAGTGAAGTAGACGAAATCGAAATAAAACACACCGCATTCAATAGAAATGGTTTTGCATTGGGAGCTGTTGTTGCAGCGGAATGGATAAAAGACAAAAAAGGAAATTTTACGATGAAAGATGTTTTGGGACTTTAGTTTTGTAACAAAATTCTTACATTGCAAACTAATTGGTAGTAAAAGATCTGGAATATAAATTTATTCGCGAGATACAAAGCTTATTACTTATATTATACATTAGGTACAAAATTTATGAATTATTTTTTAACGTATACAGTTTATGTCCTCATTTTATCAGTTTTAATGGGGATTTCTACATGGAAGCTGTTTAAGAAACTAGGGTACAGTCCGCTTTTCGCATTTATACCTTTTTACAACTATTTCATTATACTTAAAGAGACAAAACACCCGAAATGGTGGGCGATTTTATCTTATTTGCCGATTGTAGGACCTATCATGATGAGTGTTTTTCATTTGTATCTCATGAAGAAGTTCGGAAAAACACTCTTCAAAGATCAGTTACTTACGGTTATTTTACCATTTATATATATGGCGACAGTCAACTATTCCAAAGATGTGGAAATAGAAGACGAAAATGAACTTTATCTAACTCAAGAAGAAAAAGAAGCGAAGAAGAAAGATTCTTTTGTGGGATCTATCACTTTTGCTGTGGTTTTCGCTACGATTATTCATACATTCATTACTCAGCCTTTCGGGATTCCTACAGGTTCAATGGAGCGTACTCTTCTTGTGGGTGATTTCCTTTTTGTAAATAAATGGAGCTATGGATACAGACTTCCAATGCGTCCCGTGGCAATTCCTTTCCTACAAGGAACAATTTATGATTTTCAAAAAGATGGAAATCCTAAAAATGACGGAAAATCTTATGTAGAAGCAGTAAAATTACCTTACGAAAGAATTTTTCAATTCAACAAACCTCAGAAAAATGATATTGTAGTATTCAATTATCCTAGAGATTCTGTGCATGTTTCTTTAGACAGAGCAGATCCTTATGTAAAGAGATGTGTTGCTGTAGCGGGAGATACATTTGAGATGAGAGATGGCAGAATGTTCGTAAATGGTAAACCTGAAACTGTTTTAGGAGATCAGGATATTCAACATGCATTTTATATTGAGGCAAGTAGTGAAATTGATGTTCCAACTCTTTATAAAAGATTAGGTTTTATTTCAATAGCAGTTTTAGACACTGAAAAATTTCTTGCTATAAAAAATAACGAAAAATACAATATAAATCCTAAGAATATTGTATATCTTATGCAGCTTACAAATTCTAGATTAAATGAAATTAAATCTTTACCTCAAGTAGTGTCTACTCATGAAGATATAATGGATAAAGGTGAAGGAGGAATTTCTTATAGAAATGCTGAAAAAACAAAAATTGATACTACAAACTCTATTTTTCCAATCAATAAAGGCTGGAATCAGGATCAATATGGCCCGCTTAGAATTCCTAAAAAAGGAGATGTAGTTGCTATTAACCAAGAAACTTTACCAGAATTTCAATGGATTATTAAAAATTATGAGCATAATACTCTAGAGAATAAAAACGGCAAAATCTTCATCAACGGAAAAGAAACTAACCAATACACCATTAAGCAGGATTATTATATGATGATTGGTGATAACAGAGATGCTTCTTTAGATGCTAGATTTTTTGGCTTTGTTCCGGAAGAAAATATTGTTGGAAAACCAATGTTTACTTGGATGAGTATTGAAGGAGCTTTCACAGATTCTCAATCTTCATATCAAGCAGATGGTTGGAGGATTCGTTGGGATAGAATGTTTAAAGCAACAAATACTGGTGAAGCCAACAAAACATCTTATTGGTGGGTTGCTGTAATGATTTTAGTTTTATTCTTCGGATGGGAATATTTCATGAAATTATTTGGTAAGAAGAAAAAAGATGATGAGATTTAATTAATTTATAAACATAAATGAAATGAAGTATTTGAAAAAGTACTTCATTTTTATATAAGAAATATGCAAAATATATTATTACCGGTATTCTATTTACCACCGATTTCCTGGTTTTCAGAATTTTTGAATCCTGAAAATGAAGTAACTTTTGAGCAGTTTGAAAATTTTCCAAAACAGACTTATAGAAACAGAGCCAACATTTTCGGAGCAAACGGTCAGTTATCGTTAATCATTCCCATTCATCATAACGGAAGCCGTATATATAAAGATATTAAAGTTTCTTATCGTGAAGACTGGCAGAAATTACATTGGAAGTCAATTAAAACAGCATACCAAAGTTCTCCTTATTTCGAATATTATGAGGATAAACTCATAAAACTTTATGAAGAGAAAAATAAATTTTTACTAGATTTAAATCTCAAAAGCATAGAAATTATTCAGAATATTCTTAAAACAGATAAGGCACACTCTTTGAACAGCGAGTACCTAAAAAATCCTGAACAAAGTAATTTCCGAGAAAAATTTTCAGCAAAGAATCCTTCAGATTATGATATGGAAGAATACTATCAGACATTTTCAGATAAAATGGGTTTTCTTAAGGACTTATCCGTTTTAGACCTTATTTGTAACAAAGGACCAGAATCTGTTACTTATATTAAAAATATAAAGCAATTATAATAAAAATCAAAAGATTCTAGATTCATAGACTTTCGTTTTAAATGAAGTCCGAAGAAAGTAGATGAAATAAATTCAAAAAAATAAAATTTAATATGAAAAAGATATTTTTAGCAGCCGTTTTTTTAGCAGGTTTTGCTTATTCTTCAGCACAGGAAGTTGCAAATAAAGATAACAAAGATTTAATGACTTGGTATCATAAAGATTTTGCAACTACTAAAGTATATGGCGTAAATACAGAAAATGCATATAAATTTCTCGAATCTAAAGGATTAAAACCTAAAACTGTTGTAGTAGGAGTTTTAGACAGCGGAGTTCAGGTAGATCACCCAGGTTTGGTAAATAATATTTGGTCAAATCCCAACGAAATTCCAGGAAATGGCAAAGATGACGATGGAAATGGCTATGTAGATGATATCCACGGATGGAACTTTATTGGAGGAAAAAATGGTGATATCGATATCGATAACATGGAGGTAACAAGAGTTGTTGCCAAATACAGACCTATTTTTGAAGGTAGCGATTCTAATAAAAACAAAGCAAACCAGGCAAAAATGCCGGAAGAATTTGCGATGTACATGAAGTCTAAAGAGATTTTCAATAAAAAAAGTGTAGAAGGAAGACAGCAGTTTAAACAGTTTGAAATGATTAGCCAAGTAATTCCTTCAATGGTTTCGCTTCTAAATGGCAAACCGTTAACTTCGGCAAATCTTGCAGGAATTACGCCTACAAAACAAGAAGATGCTATTGCTCTTGAAATTCTTAAAAATTTAGCTGGAAATCCTGAATTTAAAGGTAAATCTCCGCAAGATGTACAAGATTTAATGACGAAAGAAATTAAGCCGGCACTCGATCATTACGGTGCTCAGGTTAAACAATATGATTTGGATTATGATCCAAGAGCAGAAATTGTTGGAGATAATTATGATGATTATTCCGAAAGAAAATATGGAAACAATCATTATGAAGGTCCGGATGCCGAACACGGAACACACGTTGCAGGAATTATCGCAGGATTACCTCAGGGAAAAGAAGTTCAGTATGGTGTAGCTTCCAGAATAGCCAAAATTATGTCGGTTAGAACAGTTCCAAATGGGGATGAGAGAGATAAAGATGTTGCCAATGCCATTAGATATGCTGTGGACAATGGAGCAAAAATCTTGAATATGAGTTTTGGTAAGCCAGTATCACCGGGGAAAACGGTTGTTTGGGATGCTTTTAAATATGCTCAGGATAAAGGTGTACTTCTTGTAAAAGCTGCCGGAAACGAAAATGAAGATGTAGCAGAGCATTTGGCTTATCCAACCAATTTTAAGAACGTAACAGATGCTGCGCCATTTGTAAACAATGTTATGGTTGTTGGAGCAAGTACAAACAGAAGCAACGATTTAAGAGCAAGTTTTTCTAACTATAACAAAAAAATGGTAAATGTATTTGCACCAGGCGAAGAGATTTATTCTACCGTTCCGAAAAATGAATACAGCTACCAACAGGGAACATCTATGGCTTCACCAGTTGCCGCAGGTGCTGCCGCAGTTTTGTTAGCATATATGCCGGATCTTAAACCTGAACAGATTATTGAAGCTTTGGTAAAAACAAGCAATATCAGTAAAGAAAACGAGTTTCAGGATAAATCTCAGGCAGGAGGTGTAATTGATGTGAAAAAAGCAGCTGAATATGCTTACAATAATTTTTATCATGGAAAAACTACAATTCAAAATTCTAAAAATGTAATAAAAAGTAAATCTGGAAAGAAATCTGTAAGAAAATGATTTTCAGATATTTTTATATATAACATAAATAAAGCCTGTAATTATACAGGCTTTATTTTTAATAATATGCTTTAGTTGGCACGGTTTTTTATACTAATATAAAATGTTAAAATAATTTACTTATTATAAAGTTGAATTATTGAGCATCTATTGCTTTTCAATTAGATATAAAAAATTAATAATAAACATTAAACTATGAAAAAACTATTACTTGCATGCATAGTGGGAACTTCGCTTTTTACAGTGTCTTGTTCCGGAGTTAAAAAAGCAGGTGAGGCTCAGAGTCAAAGATCAGAATTTCTAAAAATGAAAGGAGATTGGCAGATTGTAAGCATCGATTACGATAAAGCTTATAAAATAAAACCTTTTGATGAAGGAGCAGATGCTAAATGCTTTATAGGAAGCCACTGGAGATTTATTCCGAATAATTATTCAGGATCTTATACTTTAGATGGTGGAGGTTCTTGTCCAAAACTCATTCAGCCAATCAAGATTGATATTAAATCTAATGTTTTCACCTTTAAGAAAATAGCTGAAGGCACAAAAGCTAAACAAAATACAGCAGGTTATACCTTAAATGTTATTGAAAAAGGAACAGACGAATTTTCTTTAGAGCAAAATGTTCCATTTGAAGGTAGTACCATTAAAGTGGTTTACAATTTCCAAAGAACTGGTATGGATTTTACCAGATAATTAAAAAAATACTATAATGAAATTTAATAAAACTTATATCAGCGCATTATTTTTATCTTCAGCTTTATTATTAACAAGCTGTGAGGCAGTTCAGAATTCAAATAATCAGCAGAGAGGTACTGCAGTAGGTGTAGCTTCTGGTGCTGTAATTGGAGGGATTTTGGGAAATAATATAGGAAAAGGAAGAAATGCTGCTTTAGGTGCAATCTTAGGAGGAGTTATCGGAGGTGTTGCGGGTAACGTTATTGGTAACAAAATGGATAAGCAGGCAAAAGAAATTAAAGAAACTTTACCTGGAGCAGAAGTGGAGAGAGTGGGTGACGGTATTAAAATCACTATGAATGAAAGTATTGTAACATTTGCTTTCGATTCATCAAATCTTACCACTTTAGCGAAAACTAATTTAGATAAACTTGTTCAGGTTTTGGTAAATAATCCGGATACAAACATCAATATTTATGGTCATACAGACAGCAAAGGATCAGATGATTATAACCAAAAATTATCGGAAAGAAGAGCGAATTCAGTAAAAGCATATTTGGTGTCTAAAGGTATTGCATCGAGCAGAATGTTTGCTTTAGGTGAAGGAGAATCTATGCCTGTTGCAAGCAACGATACTGAAGAAGGAAGAGCTAAAAATAGAAGAGTAGAGTTTGCTATCACAGCTAACGAAAAAATGATTAATGACGCATCTCAAGGACAATAATTAGTAATAAATTAAAATATAAAACCGCTTTCTTAGCGGTTTTTTTTGTATTATTGCAATCGATTTATGCTGTTTTTTTAAAATATATTAAAACTAAAATCTGACTTTATGGTTTCATTACAACAGGATAGGATAGCACAGAATAACATACTTTTTTCCAGCAGAAATGGATTTTTATTATTCTTAATAGTTTTTAATCTTATCTTTTTCCTCTTATGGAATTATACAATGGATGACGCTTTTATTACTTTTAAATATGCATCAAATTTTGCAGATTATTTTAAACCATATTATAACTTAAACTCTGATTTTCAGGGAGATGGGCAAACTAGTTTTCTTTGGTTTATTGTTTTAACAATTCCCTTTTTACTAAAAATTAGCCCAATCATTTTCTATAATATTGTTAATTATTGTTTATCAATAGTTTTATTGTATACATTCTCTAAAAATCCTTTGGAAATAAGTAATCAAAGATGGGTCAATATAATTTTTAAATATTTTGGAGGAGTTTTTTTTTCTATATTGTTGGCAATTAATGCAAAACATGGTTTAGAGACTATTTTGTATATATATGTATTATTTCTTTTGTTAAAAAATTGGAATTCCAAAAATAATTTAGGAACTCTTTTCTCTGTTTTAATTTTTTTAATTCGTCCGGAAGGAATTGTTTTTTCAGGCATTTATGCTTTGAGTCTGTGGAGAAATAAGAAAATTTTTTGGAAAAATGCATTTATTGTTGCTGGAAGTTTAGCTCTTTTTATAGGTTATAAAATCTATTTTTTCAATGAATTAATTCCTTTACCTTTTATGTTTAAATCTGCAGTAAGTTTAGATAAAGGAGATTTTGTTTACTTTATATTATTTACTGCTCTTTTTTTTCCAATAATTTTTCATTCTTGGAAAAATAAAAAATATTTTTACATTTTTCCTCTGCTTTTCTTTTTAGTATATTATGCTTTTGGAATGGAAAGAATTATGGGAACTGGCTATAGGTTTAGTTTTCCTTTACTTGCATATTTATTAATTCCCATTGAAAATAAACTGGATAAAATAAGTGTTTCAAAAAAATACATTAAAATTTTTGAAATTGCTTATATAGGAAGTTTTTTGATTGTTATGATGGCTTTTTTCAGGGTAATATTTTTTGAAATGAATTCAATTATTGAGTATACAAAAGGCATGGAAAATGCTCATATTAAGATAGGAAAATCACTTTCAAAAAATCCTAATTCCAAAATTTTTGTTTCGGATGCTGGAGCAATTGCTTATTATTCAAAAGCAGATTGCTATGATACCTTCGGATTGAATGATGCATTATTTCTCAAATATAGAAAAGATAACAACTGGAAAGCGTATTTTAATCATGCTGATAAAATTAATGCAGATTATTTAATTTTACTTTCAGAGACACCAGATGTTTATACGCCAAAAAAAGAATTAGATTTTGAAAATAAACTGTATAAACATTATAATCTTCATATAAAGGATTTACATATTCAAAGAAAATTTGGAGATAATTATTATGTTCAAGTTTATAATTTGAAGCATCTATAAATTCACCAAAACTAAATGTTATAAAAGAAAAGTCGCTTTGCCAAATAAGGTCTATATAGGTTTTTTATCTTAATTTTGCACATCAAATAACATAAATGAAACAATATTTAAAACTGCTACGCGTAGAGCAATGGGTAAAAAACCTTTTTGTCTTTGTTCCATTATTTTTTTCCGGAAATATTAAAAATATAGATTTACTTTCTAAAAGTATTTTTGCTTTTGTAGTATTTTCTTTGGCTGCAGGCGTGGTTTATATCCTTAATGATTATAATGATATAGAAGCAGACCAAAAGCATCCTGAAAAAAGAAAACGCCCTTTAGCAAGTGGTGCTATTTCTAAAAAGAGTGCAATTGGTATTTTGGTCGGGCTTATTGTTACAGATATTCTGTTGGTGTTTTTTGCGTATAATTTCTACCATATTCAAGTGTGGGAGTTTGCTATAATAGTTGCAAGTTACTTTGTTATGAATCTTGCCTATACTTTCAAGCTGAAGCATGTTCCTATTATTGATATTTTCATTATTGCAATCGGTTTTGTTTTGCGTGTTCAGGCAGGCGGTTATATCACTGGTATATTTATATCTCAGTGGGCGACATTACTTACCTTTGTGTTAGCATTGGTTTTAGCTATTGGGAAAAGAAGAGGAGAGCTGATTAATGCTCAGGTTTCAGGTAAAACCAGAAAAGCATTAGATGGCTATAATGTTCAGTTTGCGGATATTACATTGTCTATATCTGTAACTTTAGCTATTGTTTGCTATCTTATGTTCACCTTGTCACCAGAAATTCAGGTTAAATTACATTCTGGGGTATTTTATACGGTAATTTTTGTAGTATTTGCATTTCTAAGATATTTACAGCAGACTTTGGTATATAACCGTACCGAGTCTCCAACAAAAATCGTTTATAGAGACCGTTATATACAAGTAACTTTAATATTGTGGGTTGCTGCATTTTTAATTTTAATTTATTTTAAGAAATGAAGCCGGATTTAAAGCAGAAAGTTACCAATTGGGGAAATTTCCCGGTAGTTGAAAAAGAAATGAGGTCTGAAGACAGCTTCATCAAAATAAAACAATTCTTACAGAATCATAATGAAGTTATTGCCCGAGGAAACGGGAGATGTTATGGAGATGCTTCGTTAGGTGAAAGTATTTTCTCAACAAAAAAACTCAATAAATTTATCAGTTTCGACAGATTAAATGGTATCATAGAGTGCGAATCTGGAGTATTATTGTCTGAGGTTTTGGAAGTAGTAGTACCACAAGGGTATTTTCTAATGGTAACACCGGGTACTAAATTTATTTCAATTGGTGGTGCCATCGCTTCGGACGTTCATGGGAAAGGAATTCATTGTTTTTCAGAATGTTTATTGTCGTTTAGGTTAATGATTGAAAATGGTGATGTGCTAACCTGCTCTAGAGAGGAGAATGAAGAAAAATTCTGGGCTACGATTGGTGGAATGGGACTTACCGGTATTATTTTATCAGCAAAATTTAAGCTGAAAAATATTGATAGTGTCTATATTAGACAAGAAAGTATCAAGGCGGAAAATTTAGACGAGATTTTTCACTTGTTTGAAGAAAGTGAAGATTGGACATATAATGTCGCGTGGATTGACTGTTTGCAAAAAGGCAAAAATATTGGCAGAAGCGTATTACAACGAGGGGACTTTGCCATGCAGTCGGAATTGCCGAATAAGGTAAAAGAAAAACCATTGATTTTAAAATCAAAAAAATTACCAAAAGTTCCTTTTTATTTTCCCGGTTTTGTTCTTAATAATCTTACGGTAAAAATTTTCAATTATTTAATTTATAATAAACAACGAGCAAAAGTTGTAAAAGATATTATTCCTTACGAAACTTTTTTCTATCCTTTAGACATTATCGAAGATTGGAATAAAATCTATGGTAAATCAGGATTTATTCAATATCAAATGGTTATTCCCAAAGAAAAAGGCAAGGAGGGAATGCGTAAAATTTTAGAAACAATCGCTAATTCTGGTAACGGATCTTTTTTAGCAGTTCTTAAATATATAGGCAAAAACGATCCTTTGGCTTACAATTCTTTTCCATTTGAGGGTTATACATTGGCTCTGGATTTTAAAGTTAATTCTAAACTAAAATCCTTAGTTGTACAGCTAGACAATATTGTAGAAGAATTTGGAGGCAGAATTTATCTTGCGAAAGATAGTATGAGTAAATCTTCTCTTACCAATTATCTTAAAAATGTAGAGAGTTCCAAATTTGTGTCTTTGCAGCACAAAAGAATTTTAAATAATAAATAAATGATTGTTCTCGGCAGTACCTCCGAAGTAGCACAGGCTTTTGTGGAAAAAGCTCTAAAAGCAGGAGAAAGGTTTGAAAAAATTTATCTTTTCACATCCAATAAAGAATCAGCAGAACGATTTGCAAGACATATCGATGTAAAATTCTTACAGCAGTCTGAGATAATTGAGATTGATTTAATGAAACCCGTTAGATTTTCAGATTGGGATCATGTCAATTCAAGTCTGTTGTTTTGTGCAGCGGGATATTTAGGGGAAAATACGGAGGAAGGTCTATATGATAATAAGAATACAGAACGTATTATAGATATCAATTATTCTAAACTGGTACCTGTTATCAATTATTTTGCTCAGAAATTTGAAAGCAAAAGATCAGGAACCATTATTGGGCTGTCTTCAGTTGCAGGAGAAAGAGGAAGACAGAGTAATTTTATCTATGGAAGTGCAAAAGCTGCATTCACCGCTTATTTAAGTGGTTTGAGAAATTACCTTTTCGATAAAAAAGTTCATGTAATGACGGTAAAACCGGGTTTCATGGCTACAAAAATGACAGAAGGTTTACCGCTAAATCCTAAATTAACTGCAACTCCCACAAAAGCTGCAGATTGTATTTACAATGCTTTCAAAAAGAAAAAAAATGTAGTGTATGTATTGCCGGTTTGGGGAATTATTATGATGATCATTAGAAATATTCCGGAGTTTATTTTTAAAAAGATGAAGCTTTAAATGATGAAAAAACTATATTGTTTTGATTTTGACGGTACGCTTACCTACAAAGACACCATGTTTTTGTTTCTGAAATTTTATAATCCAACAAAATTCAGAACACAGTTTATCCGACATATTCCGCTATTCATTCTTTTAAAACTAAAACTGGCAGACACAGAAAAGGTAAAGAAAAGTTTTATAGGTTCTGTGCTTAAAGGTCAGTTGCAATCGAAAATAGAAGAAAAATCTATTCAGTTTTTTGAAGAAAATTTCCCTTCAATTTTTAGAGAAAACGCATTAGAATTCATCAAAAATATAGACCGTGAAAATACCAGAAGTTTTATCGTTACTGCTTCGCTGGATATTTGGACTAAACCTTTTGCAGACAAATTGGGCATGATGCTTATTGCCACAAAGGGAGAGTTTAAAAATGGAATTTTTACAGGTAATTTTATCGGAAAAAACTGTAACGGTGAAGAGAAACTGGTTCGTATTAAAAAAGAAATTTCTGGTGAAAAGTATGATAAAATCATAGCTTTTGGAGATACTTCGGGAGATAAACAGATGTTGCAATGGGCAAATGAAGGTCATTACCGTTTTTTTCATTAATTTTGAAGAATTAATAAAAATAAAATGAACAGATTGCTAATTTTGTTTTTTGCAATCATAATAAATTGCATCGGAACTCCGGCACAAAAAACTTCAAACATGCACAATCAAGCAGAAATACTGGTTTCTGAAACTCAGGGAGGTACTCAAAAACAAGGGTTCAGAATTTTAAGTAACCGGCAGGAATTGGCAGACGAAATAAAAGAAAGATACACTGCTTCGGGGCAGTATCCAGTAATAGAAACCCCTGCATTCCCAAAAGATAAAAAAGTTGTGGTTTGTTATTTGGGAACTTTCAATTCAGGAGATCATAAAGTAAAGGAAATTACAAGTATTTCTGCGAAAGATAATATTCTGTATGTGGAAATCCCTAAGTACGAATCTGGCGGAATGGCAATTCAGGTTATGTCTAATCCTTGGTTTGTATTTTCAGTTCCTTCAAGTTATCAATTCACTTCCGTACAACTAAAATATTCAAAGTAAAAATGACTAAAATATATTTGGACAATGCAGCGACAACACCTCTTTCTAATGAAGTGATTGATGCAATGATTGAAACCATGAAAATTAATTTTGGAAATCCTTCTTCTACACACAGTTTTGGCCAGGAAGCTAAAATTTTAATCGAAAATGTAAGAAGGCAGGTTGCGGATTATCTTCATGTAAGTCCTGCCGAAATTATTTTTACTTCGTGCGGAACAGAATCCAATAACATGATCATCAAATCTTGTGTAGAACATTTGGGAGTAGAAAGAATCATCAGTTCTCCATTGGAGCACAAATGTGTTTCTGAAAGTATTTTGGATATGAAAAGTAGAAAAGGAGTAGAGGTAGCATACATTCGCCCTAATGAAAAAGGAGATATAGATTTATCTAAGCTGGAAGATCTTCTAAAGTCTTCGGATAAAAAAACACTGGTAAGTTTAATGCATGCCAACAACGAAATCGGTAACCTGATTGATCTTAAAAAAGTAGCAGAAATTTGTAAAGAAAACAATGCTCTTTTCCATTCGGATACTGTACAGACCATGGCTCACATGACTCTTGATTTTTCGGATATTCCGGTAGATTTTGCATCTTGCAGTGCTCATAAATTTCATGGGCCTAAAGGAATTGGTTTTGCCTTTATAAGAAAAGCAAGCGGTCTGAAAGGGATTATTACAGGTGGCCCTCAGGAAAGAAGCCTTAGAGCAGGAACAGAAAATGTGGCAGGAATTGCCGGTTTGGGCAAAGCATTAGAATTATCTCTCAAAAATATGGAAGAATACTCTTCCCACATGCAAAATATAAAAAAATATACTGTAGAAAGACTTTCGGAACAAATTCCTGGAGTAAAATTCAACGGAAGAAGTTCAGAGCTGAATAACAGTTTATACACAGTTGTAAGTGTATTGCTACCTTTTAAAAATCCTTTAATCGGTTTGCAACTCGATATGAAAGGGATTGCAGTTTCACAGGGAAGTGCTTGTTCTTCAGGGGCTTCTAAACCTTCAATGGTAATGATGATGGTTTTATCGGAAGAAGAAATGGATCACTGCACACCTCTAAGAGTATCATTCAGTCATTTAACGACCAAAAACGAAATAGATGCTTTGGTGGATGCTTTAAAAGAAATCTCGAAAGATTTTGTTATAGAAAATACAAATGTTGAGCATAGATAGTCTTGTCGCTTAATAGTTGTAAATTTGTTTACAAGTTTAGAATAGTAATAATTTAAAAATAAAAAAATGGCTTTAGAAATTACAGATAGCTCGTTTCAAGAAACAGTTTTAAAATCAGATAAACCGGTATTGGTAGACTTTTGGGCAGTATGGTGTGGTCCATGCAGAACTTTAGGTCCAATTATCGAAGAGGTTGCTAACGATTTTGAAGGGAAAGCTGTTGTAGGGAAAGTGGATGTAGACAACAATCAGGAAATTTCAATGCAGTATGGTATCAGAAATATTCCTACAGTTTTAATTTTTAAAAACGGAGAAGTTGTAGATAAATTGGTAGGGGTAGCTCCTAAAGAAGTTATCGCCGAAAAATTAAGTGCACACTTATAAAATAATTAGTTTGATAATGAATGCTTTCCGTCTTTGGAAAGCATTTTTTTATTATATAATTTTGAATTTGATCTAAAATGTGTATTTTTGCACTACTAAAATGATCCGGTAGTTCAGCTGGTTAGAATGCCGCCCTGTCACGGCGGAGGTCGCGGGTTCGAGTCCCGTCCGGATCGCAATCCTGTAAGATATTACAGGATTTTTTATTTTATCAGAATAATTAGAACTAATAATTTTTAAAATAATACAAAAATGAGCGAAACAATCCAATGCCCTAAATGCCAGTCAGAATACACATACGAAAAAGATGGAATGATGGTTTGTTCGCAGTGCTTTCACGAGTGGGATCCCGCAGAATCAGATACAGAAGATAAAATTTTGGATTCTAATGGTAATGAACTTCAAAATGGAGATTCTGTAGTTGTAGTAAAAGATTTGCCTGTAAAAGGTGCTCCAAAACCTGTAAAAGCTGGAACTAAAGTGAAAAATATCCGTCTTAGACCAGGATCTGATCATAATATTGACTGCAAAATTGACGGTTTTGGTGCAATGGCACTTAAGTCTGAATTTGTAAAAAAAGCTTAACATTTAATGAATAAATCAAAAAAAATATCGGGATTATCTCTTTAGTGCCGATTTTAATAATGATATAGAAAGTTTATTGAGATTTCTCAATAAACTTTTTTTGTGCCTTAAATTCATGTAAAATCTAAAAAACTTTAATCAACCTGAGTTTGAGAGATGGATTTATAAAATGCAAGGTAAACAAAAGATTACTAAGCATTTCAAAAAATTAAACTGCTCTTAGTTTTTCTTAGCGATAAAATAATTGTTATTTGAATATCAGTTATTTAACATTGCCTATTCCAAATTGAAATTAATTAGAAAATTTTTCTTTGATGAAAGAAATAGATTTTTCGGTGGCAGTCTTTAAATCTTTGGGCATTTCAAGATTTTCCCAAGGTTCTTTAGCTCCAAAAGTATGGTTTGCATTTTCTATTAAAAATAATTCTGAATTAGGATTAAGAATATGTAGATGTTCAGCATTTTTTATATTCACGCTTTCGTCATTTGTACCGTGGATAATTAGAAAGTGAGCCTTTGTCGTTTCTGCTGCACGTTCAACATCCAGTCTTAATTCATTGTTTTTGAAATCTTCAAAAAACTGATAATAATGTGGCATCTGTTGGTTGGTTCTTGCGTTTTCAACATAATAAACACCATTTTCTTTCCATTTTTCGAGTGAATCATTTTTTGGAAAACGATCTAAGCTGTCCACGCTCGCTAAAGTGATGATTCCATTTATTCTGATGTCTTCTGAAGTTTTCACCAAAGAAATTCCGCCGCCACGGCTGTGTCCTATTAAAATAATTTTATCTTTATCAATTTGTGGATATTGTAAAAAATGCTCCAGTACAAAACTTAAATCTGAAAGTTCTTTAGAATAATTGTTGTGCCCGAAAGCTTCCAAATCTTCAAAATGATTAGGTGCATCAACGGTGGTTCCATTGTAAGAGAAATTAAATTTCACAAAGAAAAAACCGGCTTCAGCAAACTTTTCAGCCATGAGATCCCATGCTCCCCAATCTTTATAACCTTTGTAACCATGAACAAAAATTACCAATGGTAATAATTGATCTGTTTTTGGATAAAAAGCATCTGCAAGAAAGCTTTTGGTTTCAGGATTAGAAAGGATTATGTTTTTATTGATAATAATTTCCATGAAATTTTTTTGAAGACAAGTAAATGTAAGAAAATTATTCTTTTGCATTGGTTTATATTTTTAAATCTGTCAAAATGACAGTTTCTAAGCGATGGTATTTTTTTTGAGAATTGAAAATTCAGAAAACAATAAAATTATTATATACATATGAAAGGAAGTATTAATGTATCGGTGGAAAATATTTTCCCATTGATTAAGAAATTTCTTTACAGTGACCACGAAATATTTTTAAGAGAACTTATTTCCAATGCAACGGATGCCACATTAAAGTTGAAGCATTTAACGTCTATCGGTGAAGCCAAAGTAGAATACGGAAACCCGAAAATTGAAGTAAAAGCTGATAAGCAGAATAAAAAAATTCACATCATAGATCAGGGATTAGGGATGACCTCCGAAGAAGTTGAGAAATACATCAATCAGGTGGCATTTTCGGGAGCTGAAGAATTTTTGGAAAAATATAAAGACTCTGCAAAAGATTCAGGGATTATCGGTCATTTCGGTCTTGGTTTTTATTCTGCATTTATGGTGGCAGAGAAAGTGGAAATTATTTCTAAATCTTATAAAGACGAACCGGCAGTTCACTGGATTTGCGACGGCAGCCCGGAG
The DNA here is from genome assembly GCF_022811665.1 of Chryseobacterium oryzae. NCBI lineage: Bacteria > Pseudomonadati > Bacteroidota > Flavobacteriia > Flavobacteriales > Weeksellaceae > Chryseobacterium > Chryseobacterium oryzae. The sequence goes on along the minus strand of NZ_CP094529.1, from coordinate 2,476,101 downwards.
TTTACTTTAGAAGAAACTACTGCAAAAACCGAAAGAGGAACAGAAATTATCCTGCACATTGCCGAAGATTCTACAGAATTTTTAGAAGAAAATAAAATTCGTGAATTGTTGACAAAGTACAACAAATTCATGCCTGTTCCTATTAAATTCGGAACCAAAACACATACACTTCCTCTTCCTGAAGATGCACCAGAAGGTACAAAGCCAGAGACGGAAGAAGTAGACAATATCATCAACAATCCTACACCAGCCTGGACGATTGCGCCATCTGAACTTACTGCAGAAGATTATACCTCTTTCTATCACGAGCTTTACCCGATGCAGTTCGAAGAGCCTTTATTCAATATTCATTTGAATGTTGATTATCCGTTCAATCTTACCGGAATTTTATATTTCCCGAAACTGAGCAACAATCTGAATATCGAAAAAGATAAAATTCAGCTTTACCAGAATCAGGTTTTTGTAACCGATGAGGTAAAAGGGATTGTTCCTGACTTCCTGATGTTATTGAGAGGAGTAATAGATTCTCCGGACATTCCGCTGAATGTATCCCGTTCTTATTTGCAGGCTGACGGTGCGGTGAAGAAAATTTCTTCTTACATCACCAAAAAAGTGGCAGATAAAATGGTTGCTTTAATCAACGAAAACCGTGAAGATTACGAGAAAAAATGGAACGACATTAAAATTGTAATTGAATACGGAATGATTTCTGAAGATAAATTCTTCGAAAAATCTGACAAATTTGCACTCTACCCAACCACAGACGGAAAATATTTCCTTTGGAATGAGCTTGAAGAAAAGATAAAACCCATCCAGACCGACAAAGACGGTAATTTGGTGATTCTTTATGCTACCAATGCAGATGAGCAGCATTCTTACATTCAGTCTGGCAAAGACAAAGGGTATGAAGTTCTTCTTTTAGATTCTCCTATTGTTCCGCATTTAATTCAAAAACTGGAGTCTTCAAAAGAAAAAATTCAGTTTGCAAGAGTAGATGCAGATCATATTAATAATTTAATTAAAAAAGATGAACCTGTAATTTCTAAACTGAATGAAACAGAAAAAGAATCGTTAAAAAAGACCGTTGAAGAATCTATCAATGATCAGAAATTCACTGTTCAACTGGAAGATTTAGACAGCAGTGATGCTCCTTTCACCATCACTCAGCCGGAATTTATGAGAAGAATGAAAGATATGCAGGCTACCGGAGGAGGCGGAATGTTCGGTATGGGAGGATTTCCTGAGATGTATAATCTTGTAGTGAATTCTAACAGCGAATTTGCATCAAAAATTCTTTCCAACGACAATGCTGAAGAAAAAAATACACAGATAAAATATGCTTTAGATCTGGCAAAATTATCTCAAAATCTATTGAAAGGAAAAGATCTTACGGACTTTATCCAAAGAAGCTATAAACAATTAGAAAAATAGTATTAAATAATACAACTGAAAACTGCCTGAGTAATTGGGCAGTTTTTTTATGTCGTTAAATGAAATTTCAGAAGAAGATATTTCAAATTAAATTTATTTCACATGGTTTATCTGATCGATACTTCGGAAGATTGAAACAATTAACATTATATTTGTCTGATGGTAATAGAAAATATTATCAAAAATAGTTTAATCGATTTTCAAACATCTAAGTTTAATGGAATTATTAGTAGCAACCCACAATATTCATAAAAAAGAGGAAATTCAGCAGATTTTAGGAGTAGACTTTGTAGTAAAAAGTCTTACAGATTACGATATTCATGAAGAAATTGTTGAAGATGGAGATACTTTTAATGCGAATGCATTAATAAAAGCAAAATATTGTTTCGAGAAAACCGGAATCCCAAGTCTTGGTGATGATAGTGGTTTGGTTGTAGAAGCTTTAGACGGAAGACCGGGTATTTATTCTGCGAGATATGCAGGAGATCATGATTTTGCTAAGAACATCGCAAAAGTATTAGAAGAAATGAGCGGTGTTGAAAATCGAAAAGCCTATTTTATAACAGTTTTGTGTTATTTTGATGAGAAAGGAGCAAAATTTTTCGAAGGCAGAGTTTATGGAAATCTGTTAAATGAAAATAAAGGCTTTAAAGGTTTTGGTTATGATCCTATTTTTGTTCCGGAAGGATATGAAAAAACATTTGCCGAGATGAATCCTGAAGACAAAAACAAAATAAGCCACAGAAAAAAAGCTTTAGATTCATTTCTGGATTTTCTGAAAGACTGATTGGTGTAAGGTTTAAATTGATCTTCTCATTATTTTATTTTTGGATTAAAAATTCATGTCAATTTTAAACCGATTTCAACTTCAGGCTTTTATTGTACATTTGCGAACGATAAATTATAGTTTTGAGCACTTATTTAACAATTTTAGGTTTTAATTCTGCAATACCTACCATAAATTCTTCTCCAACTTCACAGCTTTTGGAAATGGAGGAGCGGTCTTTCCTTATCGATTGTGGGGAAGGAACACAGGTGCAGCTTAGAAAAGCCAAAGCAAGATTTTCTAAAATAAATCATATTTTTATTTCTCATCTTCATGGCGATCATTGTTTTGGTTTGCCGGGATTAATTGCTTCTTTCAGGCTTTTGGGAAGAGAAAATCCGCTTCATGTATACGGACCGAAAGGAATAAAAAAAATGTTGGAAACAATATTTACGATTACAGAAACACACCGAGGTTTTGAGGTTGTTTATCATGAACTGGATAAAGATTATTCCGAAAAAATTTACGAAGATAATAGGGTAGAAGTGTACACCATTCCGCTCGATCACAGAATTTACTGCAATGGTTATCTTTTTAAGGAAAAACCAAAGGACAGACATATTAATATGGCAGAAGTGTCTAAGTACAGCGAGATAGAAAGCTGCGATTATCATTATTTAAAAGCAGGAAAAGACTTTGTTCTCAGCGATGGCTATGTTCTGAAGAATGAAATTTTAACAACAGATCCGCTTGCTCCGGTTTCGTATGCATTTTGCAGTGATACAAGATATTTAGAATCTGTAGTTCCTATCATTAAAGACGTAACGGTTCTTTACCACGAATCTACTTTTCTGCACGATCTTAAAGAAATGGCAGATTACACCGGGCATTCTACAGCATTAGAAGCGGCAACGATAGCTAAAAAAGCAAATGTTGGAAAATTAATTTTAGGACATTTCTCTAATCGCTATGGTGATTTAACGGTTTTTACCGATGAAGCAAGAACTGTTTTCCCCAATACTTATCTTCCCAAAGCATTGGATTGTGTGAAAATTTGAATTGAAGATGAATCTATTAGAACTTAAAGAATTTCTTGACGAAAAAGCGGATATTTACAACAGTCCGGATTTTATATTCGATGATCCTGTACAGATTCCTCATCGTTTTCAGTTGAAGCAGGATATTGAAATTACTGCATTTCTTGCCGCAACTATTGCTTGGGGAAACCGAAAGTCGATTATTAAATCTGCGGAAAAAATGCTCGAAATTATGGGGGATTCCCCTTACGATTTCGTAATTAACCATACCGAAAGAGATTTAGATTTTATAAAAGATAAAAATATACACAGAACGTTCAATGGAGAAGATTTTTCGTATTTTATAAAACAGTTTCAGAAAATTTATATTCATCATAAAAGTCTGGAAGAATTGTTTTTACTAAATCAGGAAGAATATAATTTTCAACATTCCATCGAAAGATTCAGAAAAGATTTTTTGGGTTTGGAAAAGCACAGAACGCATAAACATGTAAGTTCACCTTATAAGAATTCTTCTTCAAAAAGAATCATGATGTTTTTGAGATGGATGGTAAGAAAAGACAATCGCGGTGTAGATTTCGGGATATGGAAAAAAATAGATCAAAGATTTTTATCTATTCCTTTAGATGTTCATACCGGGAATATTTCACGTAAGCTGGAACTTATTTCCAGAAAGCAGAATGACTGGAAAACGGTATTAGAATTAGATGAAGTCGTAAGAAAGCTTGATGCTGAAGATCCTGCAAAATACGATTTCGCATTATTTGGTTTGGGAGTAAGTAAAGAGCTGTTTTAAATATTTAAAAAAATAAAGTAATGGAAAAACAAGATGAAAAAATGGCATTTTTAGAAAAGATTGCAGAAGGAGTTACTTGGTGGATAGGGTCTATCCCTTCATTAATTGCACATACTTTATTTTTCATCATTTCGTTTTTGCTTCCCATGCTCAATATTGTTGAGTTCGATAAAATGCTTTTAATTTTAACCACAGTGGTTTCCTTGGAAGCTATATATCTTGCTATTTTTATTCAGATGTCGGTAAATAAAAGTCATGAAAAAATTGAAGATATTCAGGAGGATATTGAAGATATTCAGGAAGATATTGAAGAAATTAGTGAAGACATCGAGGAGATAAGTGAAGATATTGAGGAAATTAACGAAGATATTGAAGACATCCAGGAAGATATCGAGGAAATAAATGACGAAGAAGATGATGAAGATCACAGCGAACGTGCTAAAAATGTTATTTTGAAGAGCAATGTAAGCAACAACAAAAATGAGATTAAATTTTTGAAAGACAAAATAGAAGAGCTTCAGAAAAAAATAGAAGAACTGAATAAAGATTGATTTTTCTTAGACATAATTCAAATTGGTAAGATTTACTAAAATACAGACAAGAAAAGATCGATTATTTCGGTCTTTTTTGTTTTCTAAAATACTGAATTCAAACTGTTAACGAAAATTAAGCTGTTAATAATGTAATTGATTTTCAGATAGAATTTAAATAAAAAAATAGTATTTTTGTTGAAAATAGTTAAAATGTTCAACAACATACTTAAAAATATATTTTTTCTTTTAGTATTTACTTTGCTGAGTAATTTTGCTTTTTCGCAGCGACGTGATGCTAAAGTTTTGAGCAAACCCTCTAATCTCACAATGAGAGCAGGAGCTTTTATTGATATAAATACTCCCAATTATACAGAATCTTCTTACAGTATAACTCAACTTGTAAAAGATGTTTTAATAGCAGGAGGTTCCACCTGTTCTACGGCAAATGTTTCTAATGTAGTTGTTTCTCCCAATCTTTCAGCAAGTAACCAAAACAGAAGCTGGGGATTTTTCAATAGAGCATCTACAAATTTCCCTTTTGAGAAAGGAATTGTGCTTAGTACAGGACAGGCAAGAAAAGCCGGAAATTCTTTTCAGTCAGGTCCATTAGGCGATGCTTTGGGAACTCAGGGGGATATAGATCTTGCTACGGCACTTAATATTCCCAACAATATGTTGGAAGATGCAACATACATCGAGTTTGATTTTGTGCCGACTGCAACAGAAATTAAGTTCAGATATTTATTTGCTTCCGAAGAATATGATAGTAGTTTTCCGTGTCAGTTTGTTGATGGTTTCGCTTTATTGTTAAAGAAATCTGGAGATCCTACTTACACCAATCTTGCAGTTCTTCCTGGTGGTGCAGGTCCTGTAAGTGTTAGAAATATTCGTCCTTCAACACAGTTTGGTGGTGGAGTTCTGGCGTGTGGAGCTTTAAATGAAGCTTATTTTGGGGGATATAACACTGCGAGTATTGAAACCAACTTCAATGGTCGAACAATACCTCTTACTGCAACGGCAACAGTAATTCCCGGGCAGACCTATCATTTTAAAATGGTATTGGCGGATTATGATGATCCTACCTACGATTCAGGGGTTTTCTTAGAAGCAGGTTCTTTTGATATTGGTGTCAAAATCTTAGATCCGGCAGGGGTTCAGCTTCCATCTTCGATTAATGTATGCGATAATGCACCACAGACGCTTACTGCTTCAACACAAATTGCGGGAGCAACTTACCAGTGGTATTTAGGAACTAACCCTATTCCCGGAGCTACAAATGCGTCATATACTGTGACTCAGCCGGGAGTTTATAAAGTAGAAGTACTTATTCCGGGAAATTCATGTCCGGGATCGGCAACGGTAACAATTGTTGGAGGAACATCGCCTGTTGTTCAAAATGCAACTTTAACCAGTTGTTATGCTGCAGGAAATGTTAATTTTAATCTTACGTCTGCCCAAACGACAATAAGTACAACTCCGGGAGCAACTTTTGCGTATTACCTTAATCAAAGTGATGCCAATGCGGGAAATGGAAACACCATCAATACGCCTACAACTTTTTCAAGTGCGGGAAATCAGACGATTTATGTTTTGGTAAAAAATGGTTTTTGTTCTAAAGTTGCCCAATTACAATTGGTTAAAGCTCCGGAAATTACAGCGACAATAGCAAATCCTTCAATCATCACATGCGTTAATACTCAAGTTACTTTAAGTGCATCGGCATCGGTTTATCCAACAGGTTCTACTTTTTCTTGGGCAGCCACCGGAGGTGGAAATATTGTTTCAGGTGGAAATACTTTGAACCCAGTAGTAAATTCTGCAGGAACATATACCTTAACAATTTCAAGTGTTTTTCAGCCGGGAAATGTTAACTGTTCTAAAACGGCTTCAGTAAATGTTACTGGAGATAGTGCACCGCCCAATACAGGTTTATCTGCAAGTAAAATACTTATTTGCCAAGGTGAATCTGTGGTTTTGACTGCTTCGGGAGGAGCTACTTATAATTGGACATCGCTCTCGGGAAATGGAAATACACAAACAGTTACGCCAACTTCTACGACAACATATACTGTAACTGCTGTCGGAGCAAATGGATGTGTTTCTGCAAATCCTGCAACCATAACTATTGAAGTTTCGCAACCGATTACCGTACAGAATGCATCAATTTTAAAATGTTATCAGCAAGGAAATATAAGTTATGACTTAACATCTGCTCAATCTGATATTACATCATCTTCAACGGCAACATTTGCTTATTATTTGAATCAGGCGGATGCAAATGCCGGGAATGCTAATACGATTAATAATGCTACTAATTTCCAAAGTGCAGGAAATCAAACCATTTATGTCTTGGTGAAAAACGGTGGGTGTTCTTATGTGGTAAATTTACAGCTTCTTACAACTGCTGTAACAAATCTTACGATTGCGCCACCGCAAACGATTACTTGTTCTCAGCCTCAGATTACATTGAATGCTTCAGCTTCTGTTATTCCTTCGGGTTCTACAATTCAATGGACTACTGTTGGAGGAAATATAGTTTCAGGAGGAAATACCCTAAATCCGGTAGTGAATGCTGGTGGAACTTATACTTTAACGGTTACAAATACGAATTCACCCTCCGGTTTGAATTGCACTTATACCTCTACAGTAACTGTAGTATTAGATAAAGTTCTGCCAGTTGCCAATCTTGCTTCGTCTGTTCAGCAGATTTGTCCGGGAGAATCGGTAACGCTAACCGCTTCAGGAGGTGTTTCCTATAATTGGACAGGTTTATCCGGAAATGGTAACGTACAGGTCGTTTCTCCAATGAACACCACTACTTATTCTGTGTTTGCTGTAGGTGCAAATGGATGTATTTCAGCAAATCAAGCTTTTGTTACTGTTGTTGTGGGACCTCCAACAGCTTCTGTTACAGCAACAAAAATAAAAATCTGTGCCGGAGAATCGGTGACCTTAACTGCAAGTGGCGGATTTACATATAATTGGACGGGGTTAACAGGAACAGGAAATACCCAAGTTGTGTCTCCGACCACTACCACAACCTATCAGGTTTTTGCTTTAGGAGGTAATGGTTGTGTTTCTAATACTCCTGCTACTATTACAATACAGGTAGTTCCCGCTATAACCTCTACATTGAAAGATGTTTATGTTTGTGCAGGAGATCCGGGAACTCTAGATGCAGGAGCAGGTCCCAACTATACTTATCTTTGGAGTACAGGGCAAACAACACAAACAATCACTACCAATGTACCCGGATCTTATTCGGTAACGATAAGTAATGGTACCTGTTCAAAATTATTTACTGCCCAAATTATAAATCCAGATTTGCCGCAGTTTACAAATATCGTATATGAGGAAAATGTGCTTACTTTAACAGCAACAAATCCTACCGGTGAAATTTTAGAATATTCTATTGATGGTGGTGTCACATGGCAGCCTTCAAATATATTCTACAATGTTCTGAAAAATACAAACTACTCCATTTACGTAAGATCTCAAGGAGCAAAATGTAGTAATACTATAGCATTTTTTACCTTTGTTATGAGTAATGCTATTACACCCAATAGCGATGGTGTAAACGATTATATAGATTTTAGCGGAATCAGCAATTATAAAAATTTTGCAGCATCAATTTTTGATCGGTATGGAGCAGAACAATTTAAGGCGGATAAATTTAACACCCGTTGGGATGGTTCTATTAAAGGGATTAATTTGCCAACGGCAACATACTGGTATCGCGTACAATGGGAAAACCCAGCCAGTAAAAAATTAGAATTGAAATCTGGATGGATTCTCCTGAAAAATAGAAATTAGTATAAATCTGAAAAAAGAGTTGTTTTGTGAAAAAAACAGCTCTTTTTTTTAATAATTATTGTTGAAATTAAAGGTTTGTTGTTATAAATTCATAAATTTGATTAAACAAATATTCTTATGAAGAAGCTTTTACTATTTTTTTTATTATTGTTAATATCAGTAAATAAGTATAATGCTCAAATATCTGAGCCTAGACAACCTCAAAAGAAAATACTTTCTGCTGAATCTAAAAAATCTGGTGCTTTTATTGATGTTAATGCAGCAGGATATCAGGAAACCAATTTTTCTCCTTTACAGTTGGTAAAAGATGTATTGATTTCTTCGGGAAGTAATACATGTTTGGTTCCGAATGTTACCAATGCGACAGTTACGCCTAATTCAGCAGTAAGCAACAATAATAGATCTTGGGGATATTTTCATCGTGGGACAACCAATTTTCCTTTTAAAGACGGAATTGTTTTATCTACAGGATTTGCAAGGAATGCAGGTAACTCAGCTTATGGAGGAACTTTGAGTGATAATAATACTGGTGGAAGCGATCCGGATCTTGTCGCAGCCATAGGAGTTGCTGGTACATTTACTAATTCAGCAATTTTGGAGTTTGATTTTGTACCAACAACATCGCAGATAAAATTTAATTATTTGCTTGCTTCAGAGGAATATAATGGTTCATATCCATGTAGATATGCAGATGGATTTGCATTGCTTCTTAAGCCTGTATCTGGTGGTCCTTATGTAAATATGGCAGTTCTTCCCGGAGGAGCGGGACCGGTAAGTGTAACCAATATCAGACCTGAAATTCCTGGGTCTTGTGCTGCATCTAATGCTAATTACTTTGCTGGATATAATACATTGCCTATAGAAACTAATTTTAGAGGAAGAACAGTTCCTTTAACAGCGGTTGCAACGGTTATTCCGGGGCAAGCTTATCATTTTAAGATGGTAGTGGCAGATTTTGGACCTTATGGTGCAGATACGAGTTTCGATACCGCTGTATTTTTAGAAGGTGGATCTTTTAATATTGGAGTAGAACTGTTGGATAATACTGGTGCAACTTTACCAAGTGAAATTAATGTATGTGATAAAGTTCCTACAGTACTTACGGCCTCGGTAAATGATCCAACAATGACGTTTCAATGGTTCTACGGGACAAATCCTATTCCTGGTGCTACAACTAATACAATTACTGCAATAGAACCTGGGAATTATACCGTTGAAGTGAGTGTTCCGGGCAATCCATGTCCCGGAAAAGCATCTGTTAAAATCAATGGAGGATCCACACCTACGGGTCAAGATGCGACATATCGACTTTGCAGTACTCCAGATATTACAACTTTTGATCTGAATGGTGCGAAACCTTTAATGAGCCCAACTCCCAATGCCACTTTTCATTTTTATGAAAATTTAGCAGATGCGCAGGCAAAAAATGCCAATTTTATTACCAATGTTGCCAACTATAACGGAACCGATGGGCAAATTCTACATGTTGTTATTTCAGATGGCGGATTTTGTAGTATTCTTGTAAAGCTTACTTTACAGCGTGAAGTAACTCCAGTTGCAGGTCTTTTACCAGACAGAATAAGAGTATGTGCAGGAGAATCTGTTACTCTTACCGCTTCAGGGGGCGTTTCTTATGAATGGGTGAACTTCGGCGGAAATGGAAATACACAGACTGCAACAGTTTTTCAAACTACAACTTTTGAAGTGTATGCAATAGGAGCGAAAGGATGTAAATCTTTAAAGCCTGCAAAATTTACTGTAGAAGTAATTCCTGCAATTTCTACCCCACTTGAAGATGTAGAAATGTGTATAGGAGACAGTATAATACTGGATGCAGGAGGTGCTGGTTTAAATTATACTTATCTTTGGAGTACCGGTGCTACAACACAGACCATTAATGCTACCAAATTAGGAATTTATAAAGTTTTAATTAAAAATGGAATTTGCCAGGACGAATTTACAGTGAAAGTTCAGGCTGCTGCATCTCCTTATGTTACAGCCCTGAATTACGAAAGTAATACTCTTACAGTTACAGCTGCTAATCCTATGATTAATAATATTCCGGTAAATTTGGAATATTCTTTAGATGGAGTTTTATGGCAGGATTCAAATGTGTTTACGGGTCTTTTGGATAATACCAACTATACGGTAAGAGTTCGTACCAAAGGAACAAGCTGTAGCGGAAGTATAGAATTTTTCACTTTACAGATTAATAATATTATTACTCCAAACCAAGATGGTGTAAACGATTTCTTAGATTTAACATCGCTTAAAGATTTCAAAAACTTCACTGGTTCTATTTACGACAGATATGGAGTTGAGGTTTTCAGATTCTCAAAAGAAACTCCAGTTTGGAATGGTACTGTTGGAGGTAAAAAACTTCCGACGGCAACTTACTGGTACAAATTTAATTTTGAATATAACAAGTCTAAAGTTCAGATGAACAGATCGGGATGGATTATGCTTAAAAATAGAGAGTAATATCTCTCACAGAAATTTAAAATGCCTCTCAAAAATTGAGAGGCATTTTTTATGGATTTAAATGATGGTTGATGAATAGTCTATTTTAAATTTTTTAAGAAAGTTAATAGAATTATTTTACTTTTTAAACATATAAATTATTCATATTTAACAACAAATTACATGTTAAATACAATTTTAGTTTAACATTCGTTATTTGCTAAACTTTAGCGGATATTTTACATTTTTATAATCATCAATACTTGCCTTTAGAGATCCTACGGCGAGTTCTGCTTTCAAAAGAATAGGGATGTGGTTGGCATCATTACTTACCCACATTGTAACTCCTTCTTTTTCTTTAAAAACCCTTCCACTTTTTACCGAAGGAATTATTTTAAGACAGTTTATGGTTCCGAATTTTGTTTTAAGATTTTCTGTTCCGGTTACTTTCAGCTGAAAAGGAAACATTTCATCATCAATCCAGACGTTCATGTTAATAATGGTTCCCACTTTAAGTTCGGCAGCTGTTTTACTTCTCAAATAATAAAAGCAGGAAAGCATATCCTGAACTCCTTTTACCGATTTTATAGTTTTAGAACCATTGGCGGGAGTCTTTTTGTCAGTTAAAATCAGCGTATTGTTCTGATGGTTGAAAATAGTTTGAAGATGTTGGGTGTAACTTCCTTCCTTTACATTTCTTACATAAAAACTGGGTAATTCGTTGGCGATATTAATGTAGCTTTCGTACAGGTCATCCACTTTAAAAAAAGCTCTCACTGCACCCGTTGTTTGTCCTGTGCCTTTCACGTAAAGATGAGGTACTCCGTTAAAAGTGATTTTTTTAGTGGTGAGATTTGCAGAGCCGGCGTTAAGAAACCCATAATGTATTCTCAAAGTTAAAGATTCACCGTCCGCAATATTCGTCAGTTGAGAGTAACCAAAGAATGATATTATAATGGTTACAATAATGAGTATTTTCTTCATAATCTTCATTTTACAAAAATATTGCCAAGTTTCTGAGTTGTTTTTATATGCTTTGATAAATCTCAGTTTTTTATTTAGACAATATTAAATATGCTTCGCATTAAAATTAGTAAATTTGCGCTACAAATTATTAAATAATCGTCAAATTATGATTACTACAGATATATTGATTATCGGGGCAGGACCAACAGGACTTTTTGCAGTGTTTGAAGCTGGTTTATTGAAAATGAAATGCCATATTATAGATGCACTTCCGCAGCCGGGAGGTCAATTGGCAGAGTTGTATCCTAAAAAACCGATTTTTGATATTCCGGGGTATCCATCTGTAAATGCAGGAGAGCTTATTGATAATTTAATGGAGCAGATTAAACAGTTTCAGCCAGGTTTTACTTTGGGAGAAACTGCCGTTTCTTATACAAAAGTTGATGATGAATGGTTTGAGGTAATTACCAATAAAGGAACAGTGCATAGAGCTAAAGCTATTGCAATTGCCGGTGGTTTGGGTACATTTGAACCTAGAAAGCCTACCATTGATAATATTGCCGATTATGAAGAAAAAGGTCTTGAATATTTTATAAAAGAACCGGAGCATTTCAGAAATAAGAAAGTAGTTATTGCAGGTGGAGGAGATTCTGCACTAGACTGGAGTATTTTCCTTTCCAATGTAGCAACTGAAGTTACTTTAATTCACAGAAGAAATGAATTTAGAGGAGCTTTAGATTCTGTTGAGAAAGTTCAGGAGCTTAAAAATCAAGGAAAAATAAAGCTAATTACTCCTGCTGAAGTTACCGGGATTAAAGGGAACGGTAAAGTAGAAGCTATTACAGTTCAGGTAGATGGAGAAGATGCTTATGATATTGATACAGATTATTTTATTCCACTTTTTGGTTTAACACCTAAGTTGGGAGAAATTGGTAATTGGGGATTGAATATCGAAAAAAATGCGATTGTAGTGAATAACGCTTTAGATTATCAAACCAATATAGATGGTATTTACGCAATTGGGGACATCAATACTTATCCTGGAAAATTGAAGTTAATTCTTTGCGGATTTCATGAGGCTACATTAATGTGTCAGAGTGTTTACAACAGACTGAATCCGGGTAAAAAATTCGTATTGAAATATACTACTGTAAGTGGAGTAGATGGTTTTGATGGTAGCCGTAAAGAAGCAGAAAAAGCGGTGGTTAAAAAAATTGATTAATTTCACGCTATAAGTATGTCAGATATTAATATTAAAATTACAGATAGAGAAGGCGTTGCTCACGACATTTTGGCTCCAACCGATATGTCTATGAATTTGATGGAGGTTATCCGTGCCTACGAATTGGCAGAAGAAGGAACTATTGGAGTTTGTGGTGGTATGGCAATGTGTGCTTCCTGTCAGGTTTACGTAATAAAAGATCCTGGTTTAGAAGAAATGGAAGCGGAAGAAGATGCGATGCTCGCCGAAGCCTTCCATGTTCATGAAAATAGCCGATTAGGATGTCAGTTGCATATTAACGATGCAATGGAAGGTTTAGAAGTGGAAATAGCTCCTTATCCATAGTTTTAAAGAGGTTTTTTCTTTTCAAAAAATCATTTAATAGGCATCATTAAAAGAAATATTAAAAATTTTAATAAATTTCTTGGTCTTATTAGAAAAAATATTTAAATTTGCACCCACAAAAAAAGAGGTAATTCTTATAGGGTGCTCTTTTTACGGGGCGTAGCGTAGTCCGGTCATCGCGCCTGGTTTGGGACCAGGAGGTCGCAGGTTCGAATCCTGCCGCCCCGACAGTTTTCGATAATTTTCTCAAAATTACAAATGGGTGCGTAGCTCAGCTGGATAGAGCATCTGCCTTCTAAGCAGACGGTCAAAGGTTCGAATCCTTTCGCGCTCACTTAAGACTCACAACTCATTGTGAGTTTTTTTATTTACACTCATTCTCAATTTTTAAATTTCTTCTCAGTACTCAGAAATTTTATCTAACCTGTACTAAAAAAAGTTAAATATCATTCTTCTGTTAAATGAATCTATAACTTACATTAAATTACTATATTTGGGAGTTATAAAAATTAATAATGATATTTTCTTTACAAGGCGTTGTGCAGGAACTTACCCCAACTTATGCTGTTGTCAACATAAACGGAGTAGGTTATTATGTGGGAATCAGCCTAATGACTTCTCAAAAACTCATTTTAAATAAAGAAACCTTTTTGTTTGTTCAGCAAATCATCCGCGAAGATGCACATTTGCTTTTTGGTTTTCATTCTCGGCTAGAAAAAGAAATGTTCAATCTCTTAATTAGTGTCAACGGAGTGGGAGCTGTATCCGCTTTAATATTACTTTCCACTTTAAGTTTAGATGAAATAGCATCTGCAATACTTTCGGGAAATGCAGCTCTTATTCAGAAAGCTAAGGGAATTGGAGCTAAAACTGCCGAGAGAATTATTGTAGATTTAAAAGATAAAGTGCAGAAATTCAGCAATGCAGAAGAGAATATTTCTTCTGTAACGAATAATAAAATTAAGGAAGAATCGTTATCTGCATTAGAAGTTTTGGGCATTCCAAAACGAACCAGTGAAAAGATTGCCGATCGTATTTTAAAACAAAATCCTGAGCTTTCTGTAGAAGAATTGGTAAAGCAAATTTTAAAAAATATTTAACTTTTGGTGAAAAATAATAAATTTCTCAGCATATACATATTCTTGGCATTCATATTTTATTCTGTAGATATGTTTGCACAGGAACAGAATCAGCAGGGTTTTTCCATCAGGAAAAATTACGAGGTTACAGATCCTACTTACTACGAGGCATACTACGATATAAAAACTGGGATGTATTATGTGTATCCTAAAATCGGAAATACGGTGACGGGACCGCCTGTTGCAATGTCTCCGGAAGATTATCAGGAATTTATGCTTGCAGAGCAGTCCAAATCTTTTTATAAAGATAAGTCGGATCAGTACAATCTTATGTTCAGGAAGGATAAAACCGGTGCTGCCCGAAAAGGTCTGATTCCTTCTCTTACCATTAACAACAAGCTTTTCGAATCTATTTTTGGAAGTAATAAAATTGAAATTATTCCTTCTGGTTATGCTTCTTTTGATTTTGGTGGTCTTTACCAGAAGATAGATAATCCTATGATTTTACCTCAAAACAGAACCAGTTTTGCTTTTGATATTAATCAGAGAATTCAATTGGGATTAATTGGTAAAGTGGGAGAAAACCTACAGTTGAAAGCCAACTACGATACGCAAAGTGGTTTCGCTTTTGAAAATCGAATGAATCTTGTTTGGCAGGCAAAAGGAACTTGGAAAGATCTTCAGACAAAAGGTTTGGGAGATGTACACAAACCGAATGCAGGAGGCGAAGACAAAATTATAAAAAGAATAGAATTTGGTAATGTAAATATGCCGCTTTCTACAAGTCTTATCAGAGGTTCTGAATCTTTATTTGGTATCAAATCTGAGTTTCAGCTTGGTAAAACTTACGGAACTGTAGTGCTTTCGCAACAACAGGGCGAAGCAAGAAATATTGTTGTGCAGGGAGGTGGTACAATGAGTACATTCAAAATTAATGCTTTAGATTATGAAGAGAACCAACACTTTTTTATTGGGCAGTATTTTTTAAATAATTATGACGATGCGTTACTGAATTACCCACAGATAAATTCGAGAATTAATATTTCAAGAATGGAAGTTTGGGTACTCGATCAGGGGAATTCTAACCTTGCCTACCAAAAAAGTATTATAGGAATCAGGGATTTGGGAGAAGGTGCTTCCGGTTTACCGGATAACTCTCAGAATGGTCTTTATCAGCAGGTAAATACCGCAATAGGTAGTCCAAGAGAGCAGGGTAAAAATTATCTTCCTAACTTTCAGGGACAAACATTTCCGGGAAGCACACAGCCTTATGATAATGGAGAGCATTATGTTTTCAACACCAAAGCACGACGTTTAAATACCAACGAATTTACCTTTCACCCGCAATTAGGTTATATATCTCTTAACCAAAAACTTAACGAAAATCAGCTTTTAGCGGTTTCTTATTCATATACCGTAAATGGAACCAATCAGGTGTACAAAGTAGGAGAGTTTTCTGAAGAAAGTCCTGTTTTGGTAACAAAATTACTGAGACCGAATAATAAAATAAACGTTAATTCTCCAATGTGGAATTTAATGATGAAGAATTTTTATTCTTTGGATGCGGTACAGGTAGACCGGGATGGCTTTATTTTGAATGTTTTTTACAGAGATCCGAAAACGGGAGGGAAAGTAAATTATCTGCCCAATACTTCGGTTCAGGATACCAATTTGCTAAAACTCTTAAATTGGGATCGTCTGAATGTAAATGGAGATTTGCAGAGTAATAATGGGGTTTTGGGAGACGGAGTTTTCGATTTTGTGGAAGGAATTACCATCAGACAGTCTCAGGGAAGAATTATGTTTACCAAAGTTCAGCCATTTGGATCGTATATGGCAGGTTTGGTAGGGAATAATCCTCAATATGTATTTTCAGATTTATATAACCAGCAGAAGCAGGTTGCAAGCGCAAGTAATCTTGCACAAAGATATACCATTGAAGGCCGTTATAAAGGAGCACAAGGACAGGGAATTTCTCTTGGAGCTGTAAATGTACCTCAGGGATCGGTAAAAGTATCTGCAAACGGAGTTCAGCTTACGGAAGGAATAGATTATACCGTCAATTATATGTTGGGTACGGTAGATATTATCAATGAAACCGTAAAACAGTCCGGACAGGCGATCAATATTTCATTAGAAAATCAGTTAACATTCAATACTCAGAGAAAAAGATTTTTAGGTCTGAATTTAGAAAGAAGGGTAAGTGAAAACTTCATCTTTGGAGGAACCATTGTAAATTATTCTGAATCTCCTCTTACTCAGAAAGTTAATTTCGGGCAGGAAGCAGTAAACAATACCATGGCAGGAATCAACATGATGTACAATAATCAGTTGCCGTTTCTTACAAGACTTACCGATAAAATTCCGGGAATTAATACAGAAGCTCCATCTAATCTTAATTTCAAAATGGAAGGAGCATATCTCATTCCGGGATTAAATAAAGGAACAAACGACCAGTCTTACATTGATGATTTTGAACAGACAACATCCAAAATTTCATTAAAAGAACCGAGTGCGTGGAGTTTAGCCTCAAAACCGGAAAAAAATCAGTCTAATCCTATTTTTGCCGGAGCCGGAGCTAATGATAATCTTACCAATGGGTACGGAAGAGGATTATTGTCTTGGTATAATATAGACCCGAGATTTTGGGGAGTTGGAGGAAGACCACCACAGGGAATTACTCCGCAGACGGTTTCCAATCACGCATCAAGAAGAGTTCAGTTTTCAGAAATCTTTAATAACAGAGATTTTGTAGCCGGCGAACAGACATTCACCAATACATTTGATATCTCTTATTATCCGCAGGAAAAAGGACCTTATAATGCCAATCCAAATGCAGAGAGTACGGCTCAGAGATGGGCGGGTATTATGCGGCCAATCAGTGTTTCCAATTTCGTAAATTCAAATATTGAATATGTTGAATTCTGGATGATGGATCCTTACGCAGACGGACACGCTTTAGGAACTAATCCGAAGCTCTTGCTTCATTTAGGAAATGTTTCGGAAGATGTGCTTAAAGATGGATTAATGCAGTATGAAAACGGTTTGCCAACAGCGGGAAATCCTTCCAGTACAAGTTCATCAAACTGGGGAATTCAGCCAAAACAACCGCCAATTTTGTATGCTTTCTCAACTGAAGGTGCAGACAGAACGGCTCAGGATTTAGGATATGATGGTTTAAGCTCTGATCAGGAAACTGCAAGATTCGGAAATACATTTGTGAATCCTGTTACTAACTTATTAGATCCTGCTTTGGATGATTTTGTATTCTACATGTCGGATAAATTCACAGGAAATATGTCTTCTTCAGTGGTTCAGAGATACAAGTACTTTAGAGGTCCGGAAGGAAACTCGCAGAGTAATTCTTTGGAAGTTGCTACACAAACTCCGGATGCAGAAGATATTAATAAAGATTATAATCTAGACCAAAGCGAAAGCTACAACGAATATATTGTTGATCTAGATCCTGCAAGTTTAGCAACAGGAACAAGTAATTACATTGTTGATCAAAAAACGGTAACGGCAACTTTCCAGGATGGGAAAAAGGATGATGTAAAATGGTATTTGTTCAGAATTCCGATTTCTAATTACAATTCTGGTAAACCGAATTTGGGAGGAGAGAAAGATCCTGCGATTCTAAATAATGTAAGATTTGCCAGATTACTATTAACAGGTTTTGATCAGACATCAACTTTGAGATTTGGTACAATGGATCTTGTGAGATCAGACTGGAGAAGATATCCTAATTTAATTTCCAGTCAAACTGTAGCCCCTACTGAGGAGGGTTTAAATGGTAATGTAAGTTTAAATGATAACTTCGAAGTAGGAAGTGTAAATATTGAAGAAAATGCACTGAATCAACCTCCTTATGTTTTGCCTCCGGGAATTGACAGGCAGGTTTTAAGTGGTAATGCAGGAGTACAAAGACAGAATGAGTCTTCACTTTATATGAAGGTGAAAAATATGAAAGACCAAGCAAGAGGTGTTTTCAAAAATGTACAATTGGATATGAGAAGATATAAAAAGTTGAGGCTTTTTGTGCATGGACAAAATTTGGACAATCCCTTATTTTCTTATCTTGACAAAGATGTTAAGTTCTTTATTCGTTTTGGTAGTGATGCTTCAGATAACTACTATGAATATGAATCTTCGCTGAAATATACTCCAAGAACGGCAACTACGCCGATGGAAATCTGGCCTATTGAAAATGAAGTTGATTTTAATATTCAGGATTTTGTTGATGCTAAAGTATTCAGAGATAAAAATTTTTCAGGAAAAATTATCGATAGAACATGGATTTCTAATTGGGGAGATACAAATAAGAAAATTTACGTAAAAGGTAGACCATCATTAGGAAACGTAACTACGATAATGATTGGGATAAGAGATAATTCACGTTCAGGAATTGGTGCGAGTGGTAGAGTAATTTGGGTAGACGAAATTCGTCTTTCTGAAATTGAAAATGATGGTGGTTATGCAGGAAATGCAAGTTTAAATTTCAACTTAGGAGATTTTGCAACGGTAAATACCAGTGCCTCTTATACTTCTGTAGGTTTTGGGAATATAGACTCTAAACCTGCGGAAAGAAACCAGTCTACACAATCTGCTTTCAGTATTAATACTGCTGTAAATGTGGATAAATTTCTTCCTGAAAAAACGGGGATGAAAATTCCGGTAAACTATTCTTACTCTCAAACCATCGAAGATCCTAAGTATAATCCATTGGATACCGATGTAGAATTTAAAAAAGCTGCCAACAGAGAAGAGCTTAAAAAAGTTGCAAGAACATACACACAGCAAAGAAGTATTGGTGTTGTAAATATGCATAAAGAAAGAGTAAAACCCAACAGTAAACCAAAATTTTATGATGTTGAAAACCTTTCTTTAACAACGGTATACAACGACGATCATTATCGAGATATTTATACCAAGAAAAATTACAGACAATATCTTAGAGGTTATTTAGATTACAATTACAGCTTCAAACCTTGGGAATTGAGGCCTTTCAGAAAAATAGTAAACGATACTGCAAAATCTGCAAAATATTTGAAATGGGTGAAAGAATTCAATTTCAATCCGATTCCTACAAGGGTATCTTTCCGTACAGAATTAGACAGAAATTATAATGAGCTTGAATTCAGAAATATTGATGCCATTCTGAGCGGTAATCTTAATGATCAGTTTGCTGCACTGAAAAACAGAAATTTCTATTTCGGCTGGCAATATGGTTTAGAATTCAATTTTACTAAATCCTTGAAAATGCAGATTAATTCTGCCACCAGAACTCTCAATGATAATATAGACGTTAATACAATGAATAATTCGTCTATATTCGGGAATGTTTTCAGGGCAGGGAGACCTGTTCTGTACAAGCATAATGTACAGCTTAATTATAGACTTCCGTTTCAGCATTTACCTTATTTAGATTTTCTTGAAGCTGAGGTAGGATATGGTTTTACCTATAATTGGAATGCAAGATCTACTGCTTTGCTTACAAGTCCAGAAGGAAGTTTAGGTTCTATTGGGCAGAACAGCAATATTATTTCTGCCAATGCTTCAGCCGATCTTCCAAAGTTTTTCAGTCAGTTCAGTTATTTCAAAAGAATGGCTACTACGCTGCAAAAGAGAAAGCAGGAACAGGATTCTCTAAACAATGCTTATACACAGGCGTGGGAGAAAAAGAGATATGCGTTTAAAAGCTATAAGTTTAAAAATAAACTTTCGGTATTTCAGAGTGCAGCTTATTTGCTGACGTCTATTAAACAGCTGAATGTAAATTATACCGAAAATAACAGTAGCGTTATCCCGGGATTACTATATTCCCCTAATGGTTATGGTTACGGGCAGGATTTCGGAGGTCCTTCTTTAGGCTTCTTATTCGGTTCGCAGGCAGACATTAGAAGATTGGTAATGGAAAGAGGCTGGGTAAGCGATTCTCCTTATATGATTGATCCTTATGTAAAGCTTTCTACCCGAGAACTGAGGGCAGATTTGCAGGTTTCTCCAATAAATGATTTTAGAATAGATTTTAATGTATTAAGCACATACAACAGAAATTTTTCTCACACAGGCTTCAATTATCGGGACAATTTCGGAAATTCTAATCCAGATTTTACATTTGCCAACGATATGGTGTCTTATTCTAATACTGTGGTTTTATTAAATTCATCCTTTAAAGATGGTAATTATATTTACGATGCCATAAGAACACAGGCAAGAAATCTTTCCCAACAACTTGGAAGTAACCTGAATCCTAATGGTTTTGCAGATGGATACAGTATTTCTAATGCTTATGTTTTAATCCCTGCATTCCGTGCAGCTGTTGAAGGAAAAAATCCTGAACGAATGACAAATCCTAAGAAATCTGGACTTCCGATTCCAAACTGGAGGATTATTTATTCAGGTTTAAGAAATATTCCGATGATTAACGGGCAGTTCAGTAAGTTTGATATTCTGCATGGATATACAGCAACATATACAGCAGCAGGGATTCAGTCTAATATAGATTATTTCAACAGTCAAAATAACGCAGGAACTTCGCAAAGAGATGTTAACAATAACTTTATAAATCCTTATACATTTGCGCAGGTAGGTTATACAGAGGCGTTTTCTCCTCTAATTGGAGTAGATGTAACGATGAGAAACAATATGCAGTTTGGTATACAGTACAATAAAGTACGATCATTAATTTTAGGATTAGTGAATCAAACTTTAACAGAAGATGCCAATACAGAGTATGTTGTAAGATTGGGATATATTGTGAGAAATTTCAGATTAGGAACCAATAATCAGCGAGGTGCAAGAGCTAAAGGTTCGGATCTTAATATTCGTGGAGATATTTCTTTAAGAGACAGCCGCACAAGTATTATGAATATTTTGCTGAATGATTCTCAGGTTACAGGAGGACAAAAATTAATGAATATTAAACTTTCTGCTGATTATAACGTTTCCCAGAATCTAAATTTGAGATTATTCTACGAGCAGATGACCTCAAAGTATAAAATATCTACGGCGTTCCCATTATCGACTATAAGGGCAGGAATCTCAGCAACATTTACATTTGGAGATTCGGGTGGTTTCTAAATTCATTCAAATAAAAATATTTTTAAAATCCTTTCAAAAAAGAAAGGATTTTTTTTCACAACTATTGGAAATTATAAAAACTGTTAATATATTTGATATGCAATAATTATTAAATTAAATCTAACGAAAGATGCACAATTGAGTGTGTCTTTTGTTTTTTTTATTCCTAAAAATGTTTCTGAAAATTCTTATAGTTATTATTTAATTGAATTTTCGTTATTTTGAAAAAAAAGTGAATGAAAGCAGTTTCTAATTTAATAGATGAGTATATCTCGAAGTTACCGGAAGAAAGGCAGGAAGTTTTCCGGAAAATTTTTGTGACCATAGGAGATCATCTGCCGAAAGGTTTTGCAGAAAATACCAGTTACGGAATGATTGGTTGGGGTGTTCCTTTAGGGAAATATCCTCCCGGTTATCATTGTACTCCGGGATTGCCTTTGCCATTTATTTCTTTGGCATCTCAGAAAAATTTTATTGCAATATATCACATGGGTATCTATGCAAAACCAGAACTTTTAAATTGGTTTACAGAAGAATTTCCAAAATATTCTAAAAGAAAATTAGACATGGGTAAATCTTGTATTCGATTCAAAAAAATGGATGATATTCCTTTTGAACTGATTGCCGAACTTAGTAAAAAAATGACTGCAGATGAATGGATCAGTTTGTATGAAACCAATTATAAAAAATAGAAAAATATTCAGATTTTTTATTTACTGCACTTTTTTTCTTCTCTTTTTAGGATGTAAAAATTCTTATTCTTCCAGATTAGAAAATGGAGATTTGGTTTTTGTAACTGCAAAAAGTAACGGACTTTCCGGGGCAATAAATAATGTTACCCAAAAAACTGAAAATGCCTCATTCGATCATGTAGGAATTGTGGAAAAAGAAGGGAAAGATATATTTGTTCTACATGCAGCACCTAAAGGCGGTTCTCAGAAACAAAAATTGAATGATTTTTTAAAAGAACAGAAAAACGACAGTCAGAAAGTGGTATTATACCGTCTTAAGCCAGAATTTAAAACTGGTATTCCGGAAGCAATAAAACGTGCTAATTCTATGTTGGGAAAGCCATATAATTTCAATTATATTTTAGATGAAAATTCGTATTACTGTTCAGATTTTGTTGAAAGAGCTTTTAGAAATGAACATGTTTTTACTTTAGAACCGATGTCTTTTCTAGATCCTAAAACCGGTAAAACCAATATTTTTTGGGAGAAATTTTATTCAGATAAAAATCTTAAAGTACCCGAAGGAGAGCCTGGTTGTAACCCCAATGGATTGGCTGCATCTGTAAAGATTGAAAGAATAAGAGAATTATAAATGAAAAGGCTGCTTTAATAATTAATAGCAGCCTTTTGTTTTGAAATTGATAAAATATAGTAAATACTTTGAAGCTTTATTATTCTCCGTATTCTTTTTTCCATTCATCGGCTACGTCACTCAGCGTATTATAGAAGTCCTCTCCATACTTTCTGGTGATTGGCGTTTTCAGAAACTTATATACCGGAACCTGCAATTCTTTTCCTAAAGTACATGCATCACTACAAATAGGCCATTCATGATAGTTAAGAGCCGTAAAAGTAGAATATTCTGTTACCCGAATTGGATAAAGATGACAGGAAATTGGTTTTTGCCAGTCTACGGCACCGTCTTCATAGGCTTTTTCAATTCCGCATTTGGTAATTCCGTTTTTATCAAATGTTACATAAGCACATTCAGCACCTTCAATCATTGGAGTTACATACATACCGTCAGATGGGTCTGTAGTCCACGTTCCCTGCTCATCGAGAGCTTGTATACCCGCTTCCGTAAGATAAGGCTTTATTTTGTCGTAAATGTTGTCTAAAATTACAAGCTCATCTTTGTCTAGTGGGGCTCCCACATCACCTTCCACGCAACAAGCTCCTTTACATTTGGTAAGGTTACATACAAATTCTTCAGAAAAAATATCCTCAGAAATTAATTTATCGTCTATTTGAATCATAATTCTTTGTTTTTAAAATAAGTTGAAATGGTTTCCTGCTTTAAAAGCTATTAAACAAAATATAGTAAGCCAGAGGCAAGTTTCTTTCATCCAGTATTTAGGCAAAAATCTCATCATCCTACTCAGAATAATCGCAGAAGGAAATGCAAGGAGCAGAAGATATTCATAATTCTTGTCCATGTATAAAATAATACTAATGAGCTGTGCTAATGAAAATACTAGAAGAAAAGTGTATTTATATCTGCTGACCGGGCTTTTGCTGTTGTAATGTACAAAATGATCGTATACAGAATAAATAAGCATCAGTACAATAGGAATTAGCGGGAATAAAGCAGTATAATCTGTTACGATTTTCATTTTTCCAAACGGTATATAAGCGGTATTCCATTCATTAAAATGAAGAAAAAACATTACAGAAAAGTAGCTGATAGCAATAAGCATCATCCCCAATAGAAATCTGAAAATATTAAGTCCCACTCTTTCGGAAGTCACGATAAGATGAATGAGTACGAAAAAGATCATAGGCCATGTCGTGGGAAGAAACACAAAATTTAGAGCAACAATAGATCCTACCAAAACATAAGATTTTTTACGGATATCTTCATTTGTACTGGTAAGTAGCAGTAGGATAAAAGAGTTAGTAAGCAGGGCTACGGCAATGCCGATATCAAGATTGCCATTGTACAATCCGAAAATAAAAAATGTGTATAAGAAAAGTGGTAGATGAGTTTGATAATTTAATTGTATGGCATTAAAACAAAAATACCCCAATGCAATTCCTACAAAAGTAATTCCTGCGATAATTGCTTCGTATGTATTGAAATTCAGGATGTTGAATAGTATTACTATAAAAAGAAGAAACCCTATATACACAGGAATTGAAAAAATATTGCTTTCTTTTGAAAGTAATCTAAACATTTTTTATAAATTTGTGCAAAGTTAAATTAAAAAAGGAAAATAATGACGTCTTTCTTTCTATTCTTAAGCAGAGTTTTCAAATGGTCTTTCGGTTTTTACGATACTTTTGGAAACGTATTAAACTGGATTTTGTTTATCGTATGCTGTGTGCTTTTCACGTACTGGTGCTATGTACTTGTGGTAACGCTAGGAGGCGATAAAGACAAAGCATATTATTCTCCAACAGAAGGTAAGAATCCTTACTACGATCCAAAGATCTACAAAAAAGAAGGTTAATTAATTGGTTATATAAAAAAAGACCGGTCAATTTTATTTGATCGGTCTTTTTTGCTTCTCTAAATTTATATTAATCGTGAATTGGCAATACCAATACAGGAATATTAGAATCTTTAGTAAGCCCTTTGGTAAGACTGCCTACAAAAACATCGTAAATACCGCTTCTTCCGTGGGATCCCATTACGATATATTCTGCATTTTTGGTATCGGCATATTCCAGAATAATATCTTTTGCAATACCTTGTCTAAGGATGTGTTCGCAGTCTACATCCTGAGCAATAATTCTCTGGTTAATCTTGTTAAGTTGTACCAGTTCACCACGAATTTCATTTCCTTCAACTTCCGGAAAGTATTGGTAGCCCATATCACCAATGGCAAAACCAATATCAATAGGAGCTACATGAATAAGGCAAATTCTCCCATTCAATTGTTTTGCAAATTTTACAGCACCATCTACAAGCTGGTCTGTTTTGTCCCCAAAATCTACGGGAAGTACAATGTTAGTCATAATCTTTTAATTTGTAATTCTGTCTTTTAAAGATAGCAAAAAAATCACCTTAAAGCAAGATTATTTCTACAAAATTCGGATATCAAGAGTTTTTTCACCTTCAAGATAGGCTTCCAGAATATCATTTTCAGAAACCTTTCCTACGCCTTCAGGAGTGCCTGTAAAAATAAGATCTCCTACTCTTAAAGTAAAGTACTGCGAAACAAAAGCAATAATATCATCAATTTTGAAAATCATATCCTTAGAATTTCCGTTCTGTACTTTTTCTTGGTTTTTCAGTAGAGAAAAATTGAGAGATTCTAGGTTATAATTTTCTTTTTTGAAGAAATTTCCCACTACGGCAGAACCGTCAAAACCTTTCGCTAATTCCCAAGGTAAACCTTTGGCTTTCAAATCGCTTTGCAGATCTCTTGCGGTAAAATCTATTCCCAGACCAATTTCCTCATAATGTTTATGGGCAGCTTCTTTTTGAATGTACTTTCCACCTTTAGAAATTTTCACCACCACTTCCAGTTCGTAATGTACATCGTCTGAAAATTCAGGAATATAAAAATCATTTCCTTTCAAAACTGCTGTATCTGGCTTCATAAAAATAACAGGTTTGTCTGGAATGTCATTTCCCAGTTCTTTTGCATGTTCGCTGTAATTTCTTCCTATGCAGATTATTTTCATAATTTTATTTTTTTACGAGAGAGTAAATAATACATTAAACTCACTCATTTTAATTTTAGGAGCTGTTTCACGCTTTCCGCTGTATCTTTTTTTCGCTCGGACGGCTCCGCTTCGCTCCGCCGCCTCACTCAGAAAAGGATGCCGCTGCAATCGTGGCTATTAAATTCATGATGTTGAAATTTCTCCATCAAATTAAACTTTATCATTACTGAAATGAAAAGAAAAATATCTTCCTTTCATTCTGTGTTTAATGTTTAAACTCATTTCCACAGTAATAGCAATGATATAAGTTTTTCGGGATTTTAATTGGAATTCCGATAATCAAAATTCCCAAACCAAAGCCGCCACCCGGTTTTTCATCCTGATAAATATGATTTGATCCACATTTTGGGCATACAAAATCAAACTCCGGATTTTCAATCGTGTGTTCTACTTCAAGAGCAAAACTTTCGTTTTCCTCATATTCTTTCAGGATTTTCTCTGCCTCATCAAAATCATCTTTAAAAACCTGAAGCTGAATTCCACCCACAGCCTGCGACAGTAACCAATCTGACTGAATAAGCTGCTCATTGGCAATAAAACCGTTGATGCCGTTTTCTGCCAGAATCTGCTTATCCCGATTGGCTTGCAATGCATTTTCGTAGAATCTGAACTTTACTAAATCATTCATTTTTTAAAATTTAGCCGTAAGCTGAATTTTCGTGAAAACTTTTTTCGTGTAAAGAGGGAAATCGGCATTCTGAAGCCATCCGTAATATCCAAGATCTTTATTGAAAACTTCTTTTACAGACTGACCTTTATACTTGCCGAAGTTGAAAACCGGAATGTTTTTGTCATTAATGCCGATAAATCCCGCCAAATCTGCATTTTTATTATGAAAAGTAAATTCACTCAATGCATTAATTTCGTTGGGAATATCGTCATATTTTCCCACCTGTGCATCCAAAACTTCAAACGTTGCCAAAACATCAGCTTCTGCAGAATGGGCATTTTCTAAGGTTTGTCCGCAATAAAACTGATAGGCAGCTCCCAGATTTCTAGGCTCTTTTTTATGATAAATAGTTTGTGCATCTACCAGTTTGAATTTATTCAGATCAAAATCAAAATCAGCACGAAGCAATTCTTCAGCAAGCAAAGGCACATCGAAACGGTTAGAATTAAAACCACCCAAATCACTTCCGGAAATCATTTCCACAATTTTTGGGGCAATTTCTCTGAAAGTGGGAGCGTCTTTCACATCTTCATCATAAATTCCGTGAATTTCGCTCGATTCTCTTGGGATGGGCATTTCGGGATTTACCTTCCATGTCTTGCTTTCTCTTGAAGCATCGGGATTTACTTTTAGAATGCATATTTCAACGATTCTGTCTTTTCCCACGTTGGTTCCTGTAGTTTCAAGATCAAATACGCAGAGAGGTTTATATAGTTTTAAGTTCATTTTTTAATTTGAGAGTGTATTAATTTTAAGATGAAATTTTCTGTCTTTTATTTTTTACTTCAGTTGTTTCTGAAATACGATTGAAATGAAAATATAATAAATAATCACTAAAGGAATACCAACGATTTTAAACAGTGCCAAAATAAGAATTGAGCCGATTAATAATGCCAGTTTGGGATAATTATCCTGCAATTTCATCGACTTGAATTTCATTGCTATCATTTTAATAGGCGAAACAAGAAGCCATGAAGATAAAATGGTTAATAGTATAAATGCCGTTTCAAACAGTGCGGAATCAAAAATGCGGGGTGAAGAACTTTCCTTCAGGAAATAGTAAATCCCAAAAATCAAAATCGTGTTGGAAGGCGTATTCAACCCTTTAAAGTAATATTTCTGCTCTTCATCTAAATTGAAAATTGCTAATCGCAAACAAGAAAAAAGCGTAATGAGAAATCCGAAATATTTAATTTCAAAAGGAAATGGCATTCCGAAAGCCTCGCTACCAAAAGGCTCCAGCATTTTAAACATCGCCAATCCCGGGAGAAATCCAAAGCTCACCATATCTGCCAAAGAATCGAGCTGCACGCCCAAATTAGAATTAGATTTTAAAGCTCTGGCTACAAAACCATCGAAAAAATCTAACACTAAAGATAGAATAATGCAGATTGTCGTTATTTTATAATCACCTAAAAGTAAATGTACTGCACCTACGCATCCAGAAAAAAGATTTCCCAGCGTAATGGCGTTGGCGAGATTGTTTTTAATGAAGTTCATAGTCGCAAAATTACATTTTTTAAAAACTTTAACCTTAATTAATATGCAGGAAAAATGCAGTTCAGTTGAATTTAACTTAAATTTGCACAGCGAAAAAATATCAGACTTTTTTTGTTTTAAAAGAAGTAGATAATTTTCGTCTTTAAAATAACGATACATTTTAATGAAATTTTTTAAAGAATTCAGAAAAGAGGAAGTCCTGATCTTGTGTTACAGGATTTTTTTAGCATTTATATTTTATCAGATTGCAAGGCTTCTGTTTTGGTTTTTCAATAAGAATTTAATCAAGGTAGAAAGTATTTCAGATTATCTGGGATTGGCTTTTCATGGGACTACGTTCGATCTTACAGCAATTTTATATGTCAATATTTTATTTATTTTACTGAGTCTTATTCCGCTGGTAATTAATACGAAAAAAAGGTATCAAAAAATTCTTTTCTGGCTCTATTTTGTAACGAACGGAATTGCTTATGCAATGAATTTCGGAGATTTTATTTATTATAAATTTTCTCAGGCAAGATTAACTTCGGCAGCTTTTCAGGTTGCAAAAAATGAAACCAATATTTTTAAAGTTTTCCTTGTTTCTGTAACAGAGCACCCTTTTGTATTGATTTGGTTTGTTGTTTTAATGTTTTTATGGGTTTTGCTTTATAAAAAAGTAAAAGTTACCGAAAGAAAACCTGTGAAGTTAATTCCTTATTTTGTTCTGTCTATCCTTACATTGTGTATTTCTGCGGTTTTAATAGTTGGCGGAATTCGAGGAGATTTTAAGCACAGTACAAGACCAATAAACCTTGTA
This sequence comes from Chryseobacterium oryzae, assembly GCF_022811665.1. NCBI lineage: Bacteria > Pseudomonadati > Bacteroidota > Flavobacteriia > Flavobacteriales > Weeksellaceae > Chryseobacterium > Chryseobacterium oryzae. Next base: position 2,447,198 of record NZ_CP094529.1, on the reverse strand, counting down.
GATGCCAATAAATTTGTAAAAAATCCTTTACAGGGTAATATTGTTCTGAATTCTACCTTCTCATTTATCAGAACCCTGAATACCAATAACTTTAAAGAAGTTCATTTTGTAGATGAGAAATTTATTGACGAAAATATTGTTCCCTACAAAACCTATCAGAGAGAAGTTGCCCAGAAACCCAATATTGTAATTTTTATTGTGGAATCTTTCGGAAGAGAATATTCCGGAGCCTTTAATAAAGATACTAAAATCAAAAATTTTGTGTCTTATACCCCTTTTATCGACAGTCTTGCAAATGAAAGTTTGATTTTCCCCAATGCTTTTGCCAACGGAAGACAGTCAATTCATGGGATGAGCAGTATTTTGGCCGGAGTTCCCAGCTTAACCGATGCTTTTACCAGTTCGCCTTATTCTAACCAGAAAATACAGTCAATTGTTTCGGTCTGCAACGATTTGGGATACGATACTTCTTTTTATCATGGTGCTCCCAACGGTTCTATGGGGTTTTTAGGTTTCGGAAATATATTAGGATTTAAACATTATTATGGCAAAGATGAATATCATAATGATAAAGATTTTGATGGAATGTGGGCTATTTGGGACGAGCCTTTTTTACAGTATTTCGCAAAAAATGTAGGGAAAACTACACCGTTTATGGCTACAGTTTTCACGGCAACTTCTCATCATCCTTTCAAAATTCCTGAAAAATATAACGGAAAATTCAAAAAAGGAACTGTGGAAATTCACGAGCCAATGCAATACACCGATTATTCTATTAAAAAATATTTTGAAACTGCGAGAAAACAGCCGTGGTTTAATAATACTATTTTTGTTTTCACGGGAGATCATACCAATCAGATTGCTTATCCTGAATATGAAAAAGCAATGAACCGTTTTGCTGTGCCATTAATGTTTTACAGTCCCAATCCGGCTTATCATCTTAAAGGAGTGGATCAGGAATTGGCTCAACAGATTGATATTTACCCAACTTTGGCAGATTTAATTGGATATAATAAAAAAATAAGAAGCTGGGGCAGAAGTTTGGTGAGCGAAAAGCAATATCAACCGCTTATTGTAAACTCTGATGGTTCTTCCGAACAGTTTATCATTGGAAATTATATGTACAGATTCGATGGTAAAAATATTACAGGAATTTATTCTAAAGAAGATCTAGGCTTCGAAAATAATCTGATTAATAAGCTTAAAAACCCTGAAATTGAAAAAGGAGAAAAGCTCGCAAAAGCCTGGTATCAGGATTATATGAACAGAGTGATTAATAGAAAACTTAATTAGTGTTTAAAGAATGTTTAAAAATAAATAGCTCGTAAAGTGTTAGTATTTATGCTTTAAATAGCAAAAATGTTGGTCTGTTTAAAATTAATTTATATTTTTAACTCAGTTAACAATCGGTTAATATATAACAAAATTAAACTTTATAATATGAAAAAATTACTGTTCACAATCGCATTTTCTCTTTTTGGAGTTCTTTCCTTTGCTCAAATTGAAGGAAAATGGAAAACCATAGACGATGAAACAAAACAGGCAAAATCTATTGTAGAAATCTATAAAAAATCTGATGGAAAATATTATGGTAAGGTTTCTCAGCTATTAATAAAAACGGGTGATCCAAATTGTACATCTTGTAAAGACGACAGAAAAGGAAAACCTATCTTGGGCATGGAAGTTATTAGAGGACTGAAAAAAGACGGAGAAGAATTTACCGGAGGAACAATTACAGATCCTAAAACTGGTAAAATTTATAAGTGTGCCATTACAAAAAGCGGTGATAATCTTAATGTTAGAGGTTATATTGGTTTATCTTTAATCGGTAGAACTCAAGTTTGGCAGAAGGTTAAATAAATATTTCTTCTACAATACTTTAAAAACGGCATTTTTCAGGAAATGCCGTTTTTATTTTGAAATATGTCTTTATAAGTAAAGAATTTTTATTCAAATTAAAACTAATGTGGCAATGCTTGTTAATACGATGTCTTTTTTGTTATGTAAATAATAAAAAAATACTATTTTTGTACTCTAAATTTTTCAAATAACTATGGCAGAATATACTTTTCGTGAGGTAATTGCACAGGCAATGAGCGAGGAAATGCGTAAAGACGAATCTATTTTTCTAATGGGAGAAGAAGTAGCAGAATATAATGGTGCTTACAAAGCTTCTAAAGGAATGTTGGACGAGTTTGGTGATAAACGTGTAATCGATACACCTATTGCAGAGCTTGGTTTTACAGGTATTGCTGTTGGTGCTGCAATGAATGGTAACAGACCGATTGTAGAGTATATGACGTTTAACTTTGCACTTGTAGGAATCGATCAGATTATAAACAATGCTGCAAAAATCCGTCAGATGAGTGGTGGTCAATGGAACTGTCCGATTGTTTTCCGTGGTCCTACAGCTTCTGCAGGTCAGTTGGGAGCAACGCACTCTCAGGCTTTTGAAAATTGGTATGCAAACATTCCAGGTCTTAAAGTGGTAGTTCCTTCAAACCCTTATGATGCGAAAGGATTATTAAAAACAGCTATTCAGGATAACGATCCGGTAATTTTCATGGAATCTGAACAGATGTATGGAGATAAAATGGAAATTCCTGAAGAAGAATACTATTTACCAATCGGGAAAGCAGATGTTAAAAGAGAAGGTACAGATGTAACGTTGGTTTCTTTCGGTAAAATTATGAAACTGGCGATGCAGGCTGCAGAAGATATGGCAAAAGAAGGTATTTCTGTTGAAGTTATCGATTTAAGAACGGTTCGTCCTTTAGATTTTGATACTGTTTTAGCTTCAGTAAAAAAGACCAACAGACTGGTAATTCTTGAAGAAGCTTGGCCTTTTGGATCTGTATCCTCAGAAATTACTTATATGGTACAGCAAAAAGCATTCGACTATCTGGATGCTCCTATCAAGAGAATTACTACTCCGGATGCTCCGGCTCCATATTCTGCGGCATTGTTTGCAGAATGGTTCCCGAAATTGGAAAAAGTAAAAGAAGAAATTAAAAAAGCAATGTACGTAAAGTAATTTGCAAAATAATTTTGACGTAATTATAGAAAAAAACTTCCGAAAGGAAGTTTTTTCATTTATACTATTCATAACTAATATGTTGAGGGTTCGTTATTTTGATATAAATTTGCGCCTTTAAATAATCAGCTGAAATGGCAGAAGTTACAGAAGGAGGTCATCATTTTGACCTGAAAAAACTTTCATTTGTAGGAGTCCTTGTTTCTTTGGGAATCGTTTTTGGAGACATAGGAACTTCTCCGTTATACGTAATGAAAGCAATTGTTAATGCAAGAAACCAAGGGGCTACAATGCCTTTTGATGAATATATTGAAGGTGCATTGTCTTGTATAATTTGGACTTTAACCCTGCAGACCACAGTAAAATATGTAATTATTGCACTAAAAGCTGATAACAGAGGTGAAGGTGGCATTTTAGCCCTGTATTCACTCGTTAAAAGACTGAAGAAAAAATGGCTGTATGTTGTTGCAATTATCGGAGCATCTACATTGGTTGCAGACAGTGTCATTACACCATCACTTACGGTTATGTCTGCCATAGAGGGATTGAAAATTTATAATCCGGATACACCTGTTGTGGTTATTACATTATTCATTCTCTTTATAGTTTTTGTAGTACAGCAATTTGGGACAGCTTCTATTGGGAAATTCTTCGGACCTATTATGGTTACTTGGTTTCTCGTTTTAGGAGGTTTTGGAGCCATGCATATTTTTGATCATATTGAGATTTTAAAATCATTTAATCCTGTTTATGCCTACAATTTAATCACTCATTCTCCTAGTGCAATTGTTATCATGGGAGCCGTATTTCTTTGTACAACAGGGGCAGAAGCTTTGTATTCAGATTTAGGGCATTGTGGTGCGAAGAATATTCAGATAAGTTGGGTTTTCGTAAAATTGATGCTGATTTTGAATTATTTAGGACAGGGAGCCTGGCTGTTGGATAATTATCAGAAAGTATTTACAGGGATCAATCCTTTTTTTGGAATTATGCCGGAATGGGCGGTTTTACCGGGAGTGGTTTTGGCGACTGCAGCTGCAATTATTGCAAGTCAGGCAGTAATTACAGGTTCATTTACCATGTTTTCTGAGGCAATGTCTATATCTTTTTGGCCCAATCAGCATATCGAATATCCGTCCGGAATAAAAGGACAAATGTATATTCCTAGAATTAACTGGGGGCTGATGTTTTTCTGTTTTATTGTAGTGATATTCTTTCAAAAATCCGAGAGAATGGAAGCGGCTTATGGTTTAACAATAACCATTACTATGCTCATGACTACAATTTTGCTAACCTATTGGCTGAGCAGAAGTAGACTTAACAAAATCTTTATTGCTGGTTTTCTCATAGTTTATCTAGCTTTAGAATCTGGTTTTTTCTATGCCAATGTACTCAAGTTTATGGATGGAGGTTGGCTTACCATGGTTTTGGGTGGTTTTATAGCGGTTTGTATGTATGCGTGGTATAATGGAAGGCTGCTTAAAGCCAATTTTACCAATTATGTAAAAATAGACAAATATGTTTCTATCATAAAAGATATGAAACTGGATGAAACCATCCCTAAATACTGTACCAATCTTGCATATCTAAGCCGTGCAAAACGTTATGATGAAATAGAATCTAAAATTATTTATTCCATCATTAAAAAACAGCCGAAAAGGGCAGATCATTATTTTATTTTAAGTATCGTAAATCAGGAAGATCCATATACTTTTAAATATAGCATAGATGAAATTCTTCCAGGAACTGTCTATAAAATAAATTTTCTTTTAGGATTTAAAGTAGACAGAAGAATTAATGACTATTTTAATATGGTTCTGAATGATATGATGGCGGAAGGTACAATTCCATCAAGAAGCAGCCATCCATCTTTAAGAGCGCATAATATTCCGCCAGATTTAAAGTATGTAATTATTGATAATACCTATATTAACGACATACTTTTAACGGTTAAGCAGAAAATTACGCTCAATATTTACAACTTTGTGAAGTATATTGGTAGCGACGATTTTAAATCTTGGGGAGTCACTTCTCATAACGTAGTCGTAGAATCTGCACCTCTTACCGAAGAAACTATTCCTAAAAAAAGAATTCAGCAATCGGAATTTTTTAGATGTAAGTCCTAGAATACACCTTGTAATGAAGTGGGCTATATTTAAATAAAAATCAATAAATTTGTAGTATAAATTTTTTAATGGATACTTTACAAAAAGAAAAAAATATAACGCTGATAAAGGAAGTTTTACGCAATTACCTTTTGGAAAAAGGCTTTCGTAATACGCCGGAAAGATATACTATTTTAGAAGAAATTTACAATATGGATCATCACTTCAATGTGGATGATCTGTATCTTCTGATGATGCAGAAAAAATATCATGTATCTAAAGCGACTATTTACAATACAATAGAAATTTTCCTTGATGCAGGTCTTATTCGTAAGCACCAGTTTGGTGAAAAAACACTTACATCTTCATCATACGAAAAATCTTACTTCGATAAACAGCACGATCATTTGGTGATTTATAAGAAAGATTCGGATAAGGAAATCGAAGAAATCATAGAATTTTGCGATCCAAGAATTCAGGGGATTAAAGAAGCGATAGAAGCAGCTTTTGGTGTGAAAATTGATTCTCATTCGCTGTATTTTTACGGGACAAAGAATGACTAATTAATGAGAGTTTACCTTTTCTTTTTTTTGCTGATTTTCTCGGCAGCAATGGCGCAGAATACACCTGTTAAGCGAGATCCTTATTTGCAGAATCCGGTAAAAAATCAGCCTCCTAAAAATAATCCGGATAACAAAATCAGAATCATCAACGCCGATGAAATTAAAAAAGATACAAAATACGACGGAAACCAATATTTTTTAGGAAATGTTCAGCTTGAACATCAGGGGTCAATTCTATATGCAGATGAAGTGGTCTTTTACGAAGAAGAAAACTTTGTAAAAGCCATTGGGAATACCAAACTTCAGAATTCTGATGGTTCTGTTATTACTGCTTCCGAAATGGAATACGACGGAAACTCCCAAAAAGGAGTTGCCCGAAAAAATGTTGTGCTTACAGATCCTAAAGGAACTGTAATTAAAACACAGACAATGTATTACGACAGGATGGCAAATCAGGCATATTTCAATACCGGAGGAACCATCAATGACGGGAAAAGTATTACATACACAAAATCGGCAACGTATTATCTTTCAACAAGAGTTGTAGATCTTTCTGGAGATGTAAAAATTGTCGATAACGATTATACATTAGAAGGGAGAAATGTAGTTCAGAACCAGAATACAGGTATTGTCGATATTAATGGTTACACAGTTATCACCAACAACAAAAATCCTAAAAACAGAATTGTAACCGAGAAAGGAACGCATAATCTTAATACCAAAGAATCTTTTCTTACCAAAAATTCTAAGATTTTTTATAATGATAAAATTCTTACCGGAGACGAAATTTATTATAACCAGCTTACGGGATTCGGAAAAGCCACTGGAAATGTTACCATTGATGATCCTTTAGAAAAAAGATATATGAAAGGCGGATATGGAGAAATTTTCGAGAAGAAAGATTCTGCTATGATGACGAAAAGTCCCTATGCCGTAAAAATTTTAGAAAAAGATTCTATTTATTTTGCGGCAGAAAAAATTCTTTCCTATCAACGTCCCGATTCTGCAGATATTAAGAAGAAGAAAAATTTTCTGCGTGCATTCCGAAAGGCAAGAGTATATAAATCTAATGCTCAGGGAAGAGCAGATTCTATTGCTTTTAACGAAACCGATGGTGTTCTTCACATGTTTAGAGATCCTATTCTCTGGAGTGGAGAAAAACAGGTGACGGGCGATAAAATTGAAGCATATTTAAATACCGTTACCGAAAATATAGATTCCCTTAAAGTATTAGGGAATGCTTTAGCCATCAGCAAAGTAGATTCTCTCACACTTGTAGACGAATTTAATCAGGTAAAAGGTAAGCTGATGACGGTTTACTACGAAGGTAAGGATATTAAAGAGATTAAAGTTATTGGGAACGCTCAGGCAATTACTTTTGCCGACGAAGAAAATAAGACTACCAAAAAACCGGAAAGAATTGGGATAACACTCACTTCTTGCGGGATTATTGGTGCATTTTTCGAAGAAAAAAAGCTGCAGATTATTTCCTGCAGTATTGGTGCTACTGCAACTACTTATCCCATGAGTAAAATAGAACCAGAAAAAAGAAAATTTCCCGATTTCAACTGGAATACAAAAGACAGAATCAGGAAATGGCAGGATATATTGCTGGATTCTCCGAATAACGAGGAAATAAAATATGTTCCTAATGATGAGCTTTATAACAAAGCCAAAGATGCAGTAGATCGTGCTAAAGCGAAAGAAGAGGCTAAAAAGCCGAAAAGGGTTAAGAAATAAGCAACTGTTTTAAAATTCAAATATAATTTCGTTGAAACGATGGTTCATTCAAATATATGAATGCTTTTTGAACGGGATAATAATGATGTTTATCATTTTCCTCTTTCCTAAATCTTGTTTAGCTTTGTTAAAATTTTTCTGACAATGGAAATTCAAAATGATTTTTTTAAATATCAGGCACAAACAACGCCTTATGCAGCAGGTTTCGAAGTAGAAAAGGCAGAAGGATGCTATATTTACGGGAAAGACGGAAGAAAATACCTTGATTTTGTAGCGGGTGTTTCTGCCAATACTTTAGGGCATTCTCATCCAAAAGTAGTTAATGCAATTAAAGAACAGGCGGATAAATATCTTCATGTAATGGTTTACGGAGAATACGCTCAGGAAAAACCTGTAGAATTGTGTAAACTTTTGGATGAAGCAACTTCAGATCCGCTGGAAGTTACTTATTTGGTTAACAGTGGAGCAGAAGCTGTGGATGGTGCTCTTAAACTTGCCAAAAGATATACCGGAAGAGAAGAAATAGTATCGTTTACCAATTCATATCACGGAAATACACACGGAGCATTAAGTGTTTCGGGAAATGAATTCCATAAAAGAGAATTCCGACCTTTATTACCGATGATAAGTTTTATTGAGTTTAATAATGAAAACGATTTCGATAAAATTACCGACAAAACCGCATGTGTAATTCTGGAAACTATTCAGGGGGCGGCTGGTTTTTTAGTTCCTAATCAAAATTATTTAATTAATCTTAAAAAAAGATGTGAGGAAGTAGGAGCGTTGCTTATTTTAGATGAAATTCAGCCTGGATTCGGAAGAACGGGCAAGTTGTTTTCATTTGAACATTTCGGAATTGTTCCCGATATTCTTGTCATGGGAAAAGGAATGGGAGGTGGAGTTCCTGTGGGTGCTTTCATGAGTTCAAGAAAAATTATGGAATCTCTTACCCATTCGCCGAAGTTAGGGCATATTACCACTTTTGGAGGAAATCCGCTAATTGCTGCAGCTTCTTACGCTACGCTGAAAGAAGTTTTGGAAAGCGGCGTAATGGATGAAGTAGATGAAAAAGAAAAACTGTACCGAGAACTTTTGGTTCATCCTAAAATTAAAAATATTAACGGAAAAGGTTTAATGCTTGCCGTTAACTTAGGTTCTCCGGAATACACTTTAAATGTTGCTAAAAAATGCATGGAGAAAGGTCTTATTGTTTTCTGGCAACTCTATAGAAACGAATATTTGAGGATTTCTCCGCCACTTACAATTTCCAAGGAAGAAATTGTAGAGGGATGTAAAATTATCCTTGAAGTTCTTGATGATAATTAATATAATCCAACATTTTTATATCTGAGTTTTTAATAGTAACGTCATTATATTTTTTTAGATTGTCTCTGACAAATATCATGCAGATAATTCAAAAAAGTAATAAGAATTTTGCGTAATAAAAAAATTAATTTATATATTGCGTGACGTTAAAAATAAAGATATATGGCGAAACACAAAGTCCATTATGAATTTCCAATGCACTGTTTGTCAGAGATTTTGTATGAATATCTTGCAAGTGCAGAAGGTTTGTCAGAATGGTTTGCGGATGAAGTAGTAGAAAAAGGAGATGATTTCTTTTTCAGCTGGAATGGTGGTCCTGCTGAGAAGGCAACATTAATCAGATATAAGCCTGAAAGTTTCGTTCGATTCAGATGGGAAGAAGATGAGGGAACGAAGCATTTTTTTGAAATGACCATTACTATTGATGATATTACAGAAGATTTAGCTTTGAATATTACAGACTTCTGTGAAGAAGGAGATGAAGAAGAAAACGCTTTGTATTGGGAAAATCTTATAGAAAATCTTAGAATAAAACTGGGTGCTGCTTAAAATTGCAGCATGCATAGAATGATAAAACTGATGGACGATTTATCGTTCATTATTTTTTTATAAATATTTATATTTTGAAAAATTTATATTTCACATCAGAAAAGCCTGAAGTTTTTAATCGCGCTTTTCTTTCCGGAGATGCGGTAAAAGTTTCTTTCTTCATCAGAAATTCTAAACTGATTATGGATGAAGAAAGTTATTTTTTCCTTATGGCATCCATGAGAAAAATGAGGCTCAATATTCCTCTTACTTATACTCTTGAGTTTTTTCAGAATCTATTTACCTCAAAAGTAATTCTTGAAAACGGTGTAGAGAATGGAATCATCAATTTCATGGTTTACAGGAATTCAGACGGAATTACATGGTCGAAATCTTCAGTTTCTTATTATTTTGAGGTTACAGAAATTACAGATGTTCTTTCTATCAGTTCAAGACCGCTGGAGCTGGATTTAATTAAAGAAATTAATGTAAATCACAATCTTCTAAGCAATATAAGAGTTCATTGTCCGGAAAATATTTATGCGGAAATTTATGCTCAGGAAAATGATTTGGATGATGTTATTCTTTTAAATCCAAATAAAAGAATTGCACGTTCTGTGAAGGGAAATCTTCTTTTTTTGGAAGGAGATGTCATCAAGATACCTAAGCAATCTGAAGGTGCGTATATTTCTCCGTTAATGGAAAATTTCGTAACCTATCTTCATAAAAACAATTTGGCAGATGTTCAGGAACACGAAATTATTGCTTTTGAATCTCAAAAAGCAGAAGAAATTTTATTGATCTCTGATGAAGAGGGAATTTTTTCGGTTAAAAAAATTAGAAATAAAACATTTGAAAACAGTCGTTTTTCTGATCTTGTAGAAACTTGGAAAAACAGTTTTCAGTAGAAATTGACAAACCCGGTAAACAACTTATTGTCCTTTACCGGGTTTTATTCTGATGAAAAATCAGAAAATTGTATTGTAAGATTTTAATTTCCTCGGATAAAATCGGATATTTTTTCGGCAATTTCTTTCTGTCCCTCTTCGCTAGACATATACGCTCTGTCTTTTGTATTGCTCATAAATCCTAGCTCTAACAATATTGCAGGAACTTTAGATTCTCTCAATAAATGGAGATTTTCTTCTTTAACAGGGCATTCTCCCAACTTATGCTTAAGTTTTTCAGCCAAATTTTTAGATTGCTCATTTTTCTGAACATAAATTTCAAAACCAGTTTTCTCTGTTTCTTTAGGTGTTTGATTTACGTGTAGAGAAATAACCATTTCGGGATTAAGCTTATTAATTTTTTCTGTTCTTTCGGAAAGACTAGGGTAAGAATCGTCGTCACGAGTCAGGATAACTTCATAATTATCGTTTCTTTCAACAGATTTTTTAATTTGCTTAGCGATATTCAGAACAATATCTTTTTCGTGTATGCCATTGCGGGTAGCTCCCAAATCTTTACCTCCGTGTCCTGCATCTATAACGATGTATTTTTTACTTGTTGGAGAAAAAGAAAGTATTATAGCCGCCAGAAAAGATAAAATAATTAATTGTAAAGCTTTCATATACTAAAGTTTTTGGTTTATCAAAGAACGTGAAAAGTATCTTAAAAATTTAATAAAGAAAGCTAAAAATTTGTTAAATGTATGTCGTTGTAGTGTGAAATAATATTAGTTAAGCGAAATATCTTCCGGGGCATTTGCCCACAAAAGAAACTCACCTCCAAGATTTTGCATAATAGACTTCCATAACGTTTGATCGTTTGGAAGCGTGTAATCTAAATTGTAAACATCTACTACCGTCCAAACTTTTCTCTGGATTTCCTGATCTAATTGAGAAGAAGACCAGCCGGAATATCCCGAAAATATTTTAACATCCTGAATGTTTATTTCGTTTTGTAAAACAGCATTAATTACGCTTTCAATATCTTCGGTAAGATAAAATTCGGGGGTAATATCGGTAAACTGTTCCGTAATTTTTTTTCCTTTAATGATAAAGAAAACTTTGTCGTTTTCTACCGGACCTCCATCATATACTTCTACCGGGAAATCGAAAAAGCTTTTGAAACGATCACTCATGGTTCGGTTTTTCTTATTTAAGATTAATCCAAATGCTCCGCTTTCAGAATGTTCAATAACCAACACTACAGACCGGGAAAAAATATCTCCCGAAATATCAGGTGTGGAAATTAATATTTTACCTTTGTAAGAGTAATTCATACTCAAATTTAATAAAAATTATTTATGGAAAACCTTCACGATAAAAGAAAAATCTACCAAAAATCTCAATTAATTGAAAGTGAGATTAAAGCAAATCCTATTGAGCAATTTCGGGACTGGTATATAGATGCATCGGAAAATCCTCTTATTTCTGAAGCAAATGCGATGTCTGTATCTACCGTAGAAGAAGATGGGTGTCCTCGTACAAGAATGGTTTTGCTGAAACAATATACTTACGAAGGTTTTATATTTTACACCAATTATCAAAGTAAAAAGGGAAAGGCGATAGAAAGAACACACAAAGCTTGTCTTCATTTTTTCTGGCCTTCTTTGGAAAGACAAGTTATTATTAAAGCAGAGGTTGAAAGAATTGCAGAAAATTTAAGCGACGGTTATTTTCATTCCAGACCGAAAGGCAGTCAGTTGGGAGCGGTAGTTTCGCCACAAAGTCAGGAAATTCCTGATAGAATTTTTTTGGAAGATAAATTGCTGGTTTTGGAGAAAGATTTTGAAAATTCTGAAGTTCCCAGACCGGAAAACTGGGGCGGATATATTGCTAAACCTTATGAGATAGAATTTTGGCAGGGAAGACCAAACCGGCTTCATGACAGAATTATTTACTCCTTAAAAGATTTAGATTGGGAAATAGCTCGTTTAGCACCATAAAAAGAAAACCTCACCGTTTACGATGAGGTTTGTTTTTTTATAATCGTGAGATTATTTCTTCTTTTTTCCTGCAGCCGGGGCGTTCGCAGTTGCAACAGCAGTAGATAAATCTGCACCTGCCTTGAACTTAGCAACTGTTTTAGCTTCGATATTAATTGGCTTTTTTGTAGCCGGGTTAATACCTTGTCTTGCAGCTCTTTCAGATACAGAGAAAGTACCAAAGCCAACTAAGGAAACTTTACCTTCTTTAGTTTTTAAAGTATTGGTTACATTCGTAATGAATGATTCTAATGCAGCTTTTGCAGCTACTTTGGTAATACCGGCATCTTTAGCCATTGCGTCGATTAATTCAGACTTGTTCATAATTTTTAATATTAAAAGTTAGTTAGTTATAAAAGCAAATTTAAAACAATTTTAAAATTGTGCAAATAAATAATGAAAAATTTATTTTTTTTTTCACATTTGAATAAAATTGGTTGAAAATTGATAATTCAATAATAAGCGAAAAATCAAGCTTTTGAGAAACTAAAATCATGCCAACTGCCTATTTATAGAGATTTTAGCATTTTATGGATTCTTATTTTTTGAATTATTAAATCCGTAATTTTATATGAAGTTTTTATTGATATACGGTTAAGCTTATATACTTGGTAATATAATTTTAAATATGTTGATTTTTAATGATTTAATAATGGTTTTTAGAAAGTGTGTATTTTTAATTTTAATATGTATTTCTTCAATATTATTGGTTAAATTTGCATCATGTTAATCGAAGTTTTCAAATCTAAAATTCACAGGGTTAGGGTTACGGCTTCAGACCTTAATTATATTGGGAGTATTACTATAGACGAAGAGCTTATTGAGGCTGCAGGTTTGGTTGTAGGTGAAAGAGTTTATATCGTAAATGTTAATAACGGTGAGCGTTTCGATACGTATGTTATTAAAGGGAAAAGGAAATCGGGTGAAGTCTGTCTTAATGGTCCCGCTGCAAGAAAAGTACAGCGAGATGATGTTATCATTATTATTGCCTATGCACAGATGACTCCTGAAGAGGCAAAAGATTTTCAGCCAAAAATAGTGTTTCCAGACGAAAAAACTAACCTTCTGACCTGATATAATGGAGCGTAAACAATCTAACAAGACAGTAAAATCTTTTATAACAGTCATTATTTCGCTTGCTTTTGCAGGCTTTTTTTTATGGCTTGCTTTAAAAGGACTGGATTTTAAAGTGATTAAAAAATCTCTTGCAAAAGCGAATTATATTTGGGTAGCTTTTGCTGCTGTATTTGCCATTTTGGCATATTGGTTTCGTGCCATTCGTTGGAATTTATTGTTGGAACCGATGGGGCACAAGATATCTAATTCTAATTCGTTGTGGTCTTTGTCTTTTGGTTATTTGATGAATTTAACCATTCCTAGAAGTGGAGAACTGGCAAGAGCGACAGCATTATATGGTGTGGAAAAAGTTCCTGTTGATAAGTCTTTTGGAACGATTATCCTTGAAAGAGTGGTAGATTTGGCTTGTATGGTTGTGTTTTTGGGACTTACGCTTATTTTTAAAAATGATGCAATTGTTGCTTTTTATAAAAATTCTGGAATTAATATAAATCCTTCCAAAATTTTTCTAGTTATTGCTATTTTTTCAATTGCTATAACCTTGTTTTTTGTATTTAAAAAAAGATTTGTAAATGTACCTGTTTTAGGGAAAATCATTGGTATCATAGATGGAATTCTTCAAGGTTTAATGTCTATTTTCAAATTAAAAGAAAAAGGTAAGTTTATTCTATATACAATAGGGATTTGGGTGTCTTATTATTTTGCAGCATATCTTGTTTGTTTTTCGTTACCCGAAACTTCCGATTTTAGTATTGCGGATGGCTTTTTTATTATCGTTGTGGGAACTCTTGGGATGATTATTCCTGCAAGTGGAGGGATTGGAGCTTTTAATCTTGCTATGAAATTTGGTTTTATGGCGTTATTTCTTTCTATGGGAAAAAGTGCCGAACTAGGTGGTGAAATGGGATTAATTTATTCTTTTATTTCGCTTCCGCTACAAATTGTTGTGATGCTTGTAATGGGGCTTATTTCAATTCCGATGTTGGCAAAAGAGCGTGCTAAATTAACCAATAAATAAACTGAAAATTAATAATAAAAAATACCGTAAAGAATCAACTTTACGGTATTTTAATTTCTTTAAAAGTATTTTTATCTACTTGTTTTTTGGTTTTTCAACACCTATCCAAGCTTCACCTTCTCTTTTTACTTGGCTTAAAGTGAAGTTTTCGAAGTCATCGGTTTTGTATTCGATGTTGTCTTTGTTTTCCTCGAAAGGCATAATGTAAAAGAAATCTTTATCTGTTTTATCAGATTTTGAACCTTTCTTCACTGTAGGCATAAATTTTTTCTGAAATTTATACTTAGGAAGATATTGTTTCAATGAAGCATAGAATTGCTTGTTATCTTTTTCATTCGGAATGATATCAACAATCTTATACTTATCTTTTTTCTTGTCTACCCAAAGGTAATAGTTGGTTTCTTCTCCTGTTTTTTTATTCAAAGAAGCGAAACCGAAAAATTCTTTAGGAACAAGTTGTTTTATTCTCTCTGCATCTACCTTAGTGAAATATTCGCCTTGCGAAGGATCTACGTAAGTTTCAAGGTTGTAAAGAAGAATTTCGTTATTCTGGAAATTTTTATTTTTGAAATACTGATCTAAGGATAATTCTGCAGTTCTTCTAAGTTCTTTTCCTCTTTCGTCTAATTTTTTAGTAGGATTTTGAGGGTTAACTTTTTTCACAAATTCATACAAAACCACAGGTTTTACATCTGCAAGATGGGGAAAAGTTTTTAGTTGTTCTGCTTTTACAAGCCAATAATATTGCTGGTAATAATCGTCTTTCTCAGCAGGTTTTACATTTTTATAAGTAAGCGCAAGTTTTTTTGAATTAAGATATTTTCCGTATTTACCTTGTCCGAAAGCGAAGCTTACCGATAGTAGAGCAAATAAAATAGTAATGTTTCTTTTCATTTTTACGAATAAAGATTTTTATTTTTCAAATATAATTATTTATTAGATAATAAGTTTAATTGTTAGTTAAAATATCAGAAAATTATTGATTTTATTCAATAAAAAATCCTGTAAAACTACAGGATTAATAAAAAAATGTTTTTTAATATGAAGTTTCGTGTACTTTTACAGCTCTTCCGCTTGGGTCGTTCATTTTCTTAAAGGCTTCGTCCCATTCTAATGCAATGGGTGTGGAGCACGCTACAGAAGGAACCGATGGAACTGTTGCAGCAGCGGTTTCACTTGGGAAGTGTTCTTCGAAAATAGTTCTGTAACGGTATTCTTCTTTGTTTTGAGGGGTGTTTAAAGGAAATCTGAATTTCGCATTTGCCATCATTTCATCCGTTACATATTTTTCGGCAATATCTTTTAGAGTGTCAATCCAGGAGTAGCCAACACCATCTGAAAACTGTTCTTTCTGTCTCCATGCAATAGATTCGGGCAAAAGGTCTTCAAAAGCTTTTCTTAATACCCATTTTTCAATTTTGCCTTCCTCTTTTTTTATCATTTTGTCTTCAGGATTAACGTTCATGGCAATATCCATAAATTCTTTATCCAAAAACGGTACTCTTCCTTCAATTCCCCAACTCATTAAGGCTTTGTTTGCTCTTAAACAATCGTAAAGATGCAGTTTTCCCAGTTTTCTCACAGTTTCGTCATGAAACTCTTTTGCATTGGGAGCTTTGTGGAAGTAAAGATATCCTCCAAATAATTCGTCTGAACCTTCTCCTGAAAGTACCATTTTAATTCCCATAGATTTGATGACTCTTGCTAAAAGATACATCGGAGTAGAAGCACGAATTGTGGTGACATCGTAAGTTTCCAAATGATAAATTACATCGCGAATAGCATCCAAACCTTCCTGTACCGTAAAATTAACTTCATGGTGTACAGATCCAATATGTTCGGCTGCTTTTTTTGCTGCCGCTAAATCTGGTGAACCTACCAAACCAACGGCAAAACTGTGTAATCTCGGATACCAAGCTTCCTGCGTATCACCGCTTTCTATTCTTTGTCTCGCAAATTTTGCGGTAACTGCCGATATAATTGAAGAGTCTAATCCTCCGGAAAGTAAAACTCCATAAGGAACATCGCTCATTAATTGTCTGTGTACAGCATCTTCTAAGCCTTTTCTTATAGCATTGATGTCGGTTTTGTTTTCTTTTACGGCATCAAAATTTTCCCAATCTCTTTTATACCATTGTTGAAATTGAGGTCCTTCCGGACTGTAAACCAAATGTCCGGGTAAAAAAGTTTCTATTTTTTTGCAGATTCCTTCCAAAGCTTTCAGTTCGGAGGCGATATAATAATTTCCATCTCTGTCCCAACCGTGATATAATGGGCAAATTCCCATGTGGTCTCTTGCGATGAGATATTCGTTTTTTTCAATATCATAAAGGGAAAAAGCGAAAATTCCGTTCAGTTTTTCCACGAAATTTTTACCATATTTTTCGTAAAGTGCCAAGATAACTTCACAATCCGACTGTGTTTGAAATTCGTAATCAGGAAATTCTTTTTTGAGTTCTCTGTGGTTGTAGATTTCACCATTTACCGCCAAAACTTTTTTACCATCTTTAGAAAACAGAGGTTGTTTACCGGAAGTGGGATCTACAATTGCCAATCTTTCGTGAGAAAAAACAACTTTATCGTTTTGAAAAACTCCACTCCAATCCGGGCCGCGATGACGGATTTTTTTAGACATCTCAAGAACCTGAGGTCTTAGTATTTCTGTTGACTGCTTTGCATCAAATAAACAAACAATTCCACACATATATTATTATTTGAAAGCAAAACTATTAATATGATTTATAATTTAAAATAAAAACTTTTAAAAACTTTAAAATTTTAATTAAATGTATGATTATTGTTTATTTAATTAATTAAAAATGTAATTTGAACGGTTTTTCCTTAATTTTTTTCACGAACACTTTGTCAAATTGATGTTAGTGAAGGAAAATCTAAATTTTTTCTTAAAAAAAGTATAAAATTTTAGAAAAAATAAAGTGTGGTATTGACTGACAATTTTTTTTTCACTTACTTTGTTGCTCGAAATAATTTTTTTTCATCATTTGTGTTTTTACCTCCTTGTAATAATATTGCAAGGAGGTTTTGTTTTTACTCGCTACCTAAAAGAACTCCCGAGACATTCCATGCACTGAAACTAGTTCCTTCTGGTTTTCCCTGAGGGATTTTAACCTGAATAGTGTGTTTCCCGGCTTTTAAGTCGCCCAGAGAGATAAATTCCGGATTGGTAATTGTTCCAGGGCACCAGTTAGAACGACTTAGATCTGATGATGATAGTCCGTCCGGAAAATTTCCCGAAGCAGGATTGTAAAGCCTGTACGAACCGCAATCTGTTCTCCAAGGCGTAAAAGAAAAAGAAAGTTTGCCATCAAAATAAATCGAATTAATTTTTGGGATGAATTCGTCGCCGTTTTCCCAACCACCATGACCGGTGGTAATGTATCTAAGCTGAGCATTTTTTAAATCTTTTTCCAAATTAAATTCCACGAAAATGCCTTTATCATTATCGAACATTGTCGCATAATCTTGTCCTGCCATTTCCATAATATTTGTGGTGTTGAAAAGCGGTATTGTTTTATTGTTTCGGTGAATTAGCTGATCGCTGTGGTGAATGGTTATATCCAGGCTTACTTTGTGGCCGCCTTTATCGTAATTTCCGATAAAAGTTCCTATCCAAAGCTCTTTTTCGGAAAGTGAAGGCTTTAATTCTGTGATATCCTGACGAAACGGACTTACGGTTTGCCAAATTTTGTCTTTCAGCTGAATATGATTGAATTTATTTATTCCGAACGATGTAAAAAACCGCATTAATTCTACTGTTGGCTGATAATTATTGGTGGAAACTACACCGTAATACTGTTTTCCGTTTCCATTTTCATATAAAGGAAGAGTTTTTATTCCGTTTTCCAGTCCGTTAAAAAAAGATTGCGATTTTTCCTGAGGAATGAAAAAAACAGTTCCTGTTCTGTCGTAAGCGTCGCCATTAGACTGTTGCTTCAGTTCTACAAAAATATTGTCTCCGGCTTCTATTTTTGGGAATTTAATTTTTTTCAGAATAACAGTTCCGTTGGCGAATCTTTTAATTTTTTCATCAGATTTAGATTCATCCGAGAAATTAATAATTTCATTTTCAAAAACAGATAATGTAGTAAATCTGCTTTTCCATAACAAATCACGATAGCTTAGCAAATCGGTTTTTACGGGTTCTTTGCTGAGGATTTTTTCAATTTCCGAGTTTTTAATCTTTTTTAATGAAATAGCGGTAGTTGCAGAATTTCCGTTTCTTTCAATCTGAAGAACCAAACCAAGCTTTTGTCCAAGACTTGAGGGACCGCCACTTATTTTCAAATCGTTGGTAAACCAAACTTCTATGGTATTAGAATTTATTTTTGTTATGGCTTTTTTGCAGTTGTAACCTAGAATTTTTTTAGTCTGATTGGTAATTTCGAATGTTTGCTTATCAACAGATTCTGCATCCGATGTGGAAATAATTTCATCCGGCTTCAAAAAAGCATAAGAAAAAATGGTGTTAGAGGGTTTTTCAATTTTACTTATTTCAAAAGGGTAGTCGCTTTTCTGCTCTTTAATTTTTGAATTTAAAATAAAGTTTTCTTTTTCATTGGCATACACCATAAGCGGATCCTGATTGGGCTGAACTTTCCCGTTGTATGAACTTTCATATCTTATTTCGTAGGTCTGGGAATAATTCAGAACAGAAATAAAAATACAAATACTGAAAATAAAAGATTTTAACATATTATAAATTATTGAGATCGTAAAATATATATTAGAAACTTGCCTTTACCTGCATACTTCCTATATGAATGGTTCTGTCGCCAGAATTTCTTCCTTCATAGTTCAGGTTCAGCTGTAAGAAAGAATTAATTGCCTGCTGAACAAATACGCTCCAGACTTGGTTTTTTCCAGGTTTTAAACCATCAAGCATTTGGTTTCCTACAATGGTGAAATTATTACCGGTAAAATCATTATTAATAAATGAAAAATTCCCACGAATAGAGGTTTTCTTGCGTTCCCACTGTATTGTTCCTGTAATATCGAAAGCTTTAAGCATTTCTTCGCCATCCATTCTCTTTTTTTCTCGGTATGCCGAAGAAAACTCTGCCTGAATGGCATCTGTAAAGCGATATGTTGCTTTAGGTTTGGTTTCGAAATTATTGAGGCGGTAATCTCTCGTAGCAAAAAGTTGCGATGAGTTTTGAATGTCGTGAATAGAATTTTCCCAGTCGATTCTGAATTCTTTATTGAACCAATAGCCTAAATTCACAAAATGAGAGGTTTGATTTCTTTCTTCATTGCTGAAATTGGCATTCAGGAGATTATCGTTGGAGATGAAGCGGTAATTCCCGTTCCAGCCCGACTGGTCGGTTGGGTTAAACTGGGCAGACATAAGAATGTTCTGGTTTTTAAGAATCAGATTTTCTCCGGTTTCGAAAGGGTTTAAAACCAAAACTTTATCTTTTTTATAGAATGAATTTTGAGAATTTAAAGAAACATTAAAATTCCAGCGTTTTAAAAATTTGTTTTCAGAACTGAAAACCACCGATGGATTAACGAATAATGCAAGCTGCAATTTATTTTTATTCGACGGAATATATCTTACCGAATTGGTGTACACTCTAATATATTGTGCTAAATCTGAATATTCTGCAATTTCAAACTCATCGAGCTGTTGTACGCCATCGCCGTTGTAATCGGTCCATTTGTAAACTCCCTGTCCATCGGTAACTTTAATGTACTGAAATTCCCGCTGTGCTTCTTGCCCATTTCCAAGCTCGTAAAATGCCTGCAAACGCATTCCGTTTTTGAAAAGCTGCTGATTGTATAAAATGTTTCCTACAACAAAATCTTTATTTTGGTTTAGATCTACATCATCATTTTTATAGAAAAATTTTCTGTAATGAAGCAAAGCATTTAATGTAGTTTTTTCAGTTTTAATAATCTGGCTTTCTGCCATAAAACCTAAAATACGGTTCATGTTCTGCAATCTGTTATCCCGAACAGAATCATTGTCTCTCACATACATTTTAGCCAAAAGCTTTGTTCTAACACTGTCTCCAACTTTTTTCTGTACAAAAAGTTCTTTCCAGCTGAAACTCGTAACATCCATCAACTGGCTGTCGTTAAATTTCTTTTCGTTATGTTCCATGCTTCCGCCTAAAGCCCAGCTGCCTTTTTCTCCGGTAAATTCTGTTCCGGCTCCGGATCGAATGAATTTAGTGTTCTGAAGTGTTGCTTTTGTATCTAAGTAAGAAAAGTTTCCTTTGGTGGTGAATTTTCCTTTAATCCAACCAAAATCCAAATCATTTTTAATTCCTTTGTAAGAATCTCGTTCATCAAGATAATTTACTCTGTAATTAAGGACAGATTTGTTATTCCATTTATTTAAAAAACTGAAAATAAAACGATTTTGAGTGATATTGTTGAATTCTTTGGCTAAGTTGAAATCTCTGGAGAATTCTACATCATTAATACGGTCTAAAATATGGAATTGCTTGTCTATATATTGATATTCAAAACTTGGAGTTCCTTTCCAACTGTTTTTCGTAAATGTTTTATTCCCGAAAATTCTTGCAGCATAGCCAATATTCTGGTCAGAATCCTTAGATGAAAACAAATTGAGATCGTAATTGCTTAAGGAAACATCTGCTCCAATTTTACCGTCTTTCAATAAATACTCAGAATTAACAGTATAAACCTGTGCTTTTTGTGGTGAAGGTAATTTTCTTACCGCTCTGTAGTCTCCCATGTTGGGACCGACATATTCGAAAACTCTACCGTTATTGGTAGTCTGCTTCAGTCGGTATTCACCAAGATTGGCGCCGAAGTACGTGAAAGAAACCTGATAAAGAGTTTGAGCCGGATCGGTAGAAAACTGGTAGTAACTTCCGCTCGGGTTCTGAACCAAACTGTACAGTATTTTATTTACATTATATTCTGCCACCACACCAGACGGAGCGTACATTAAATTCGGGTCGTTTCCGGCATTGGCGAGAATTTGTTCATCTTCTTTGGATAAATTTAAAGCTAAGGGAGCGTTTTTGTTGTCATTTTCCATGAACCAATTCAGTCCTATTCTGAATTTCTCTCTCTGATGTTCTAATTTTCCGGTAAATAAATATCTGGAATAATTTCTATTGGCGTAATTGAACGAAATTGTGATGAAATTTTGCTGGAAAATAGGTCTGAAACTCGTAAAAGTAACTTCTCCTGTATTGTAATTGATGACGTAGTCTTGGTTTTCTCCACGTTTCATTAAAATCCCGTCTATGAAAACCTGTTCAGAGCCGGAAATTAAGGTGATGAATTGTTCGCCGTTTTTACCTGTAAGGCGGTATGGCCCTTGGTTTCCTTCAATTCCCTGAAAACGAATTCTGTGAAATTCACTTCGTGCAACACCTGCCGAAATGTCTACAAAAGTTTTATTGTCGGTTCCAAACTGTGTCTGAAACTGAAGTCCCATGCTTCTTCTCTGGTATTTTGAAAAATAATTTTTAGTTTCAGCCAAATCTAAATGTCCTGCTCTGAGAATAGATTTTTCTTTAATATTAAGCTGCATATAAATTCTGTCGAATTCTTCAAGAGTTTGAGTATATCCATCCGCCTGAATCGGTAAATTGTGATCTGAAATACTTGCAAGAACTGTTACATCTTTCGAAAGTCTTCCGGAAATCTGTAAATCCATAGAGCTTTGTACAGATTGTCCCTGGTTGTTCCCAAAAGTAATTCCTCTAATAATGGAGCCTTTAGAATTGAGCTCGCCCAAAAATCTTTTAGAATTGTTTTTTGCCAATACAGCTTCATCTACAATAATTCTGTTACTGGTTTTTACAAAATCCATAGTATCTTTTGCAAAAAGATCTCTTTCTAGTCTTAAAGCGATAATGCTGTCTTTTTTTATACTGTCTTGAAGGGTGTTGGGATTTTTCCACGTAAAAATTTGGGCGTTATAAGATGATAAGCCCATGAAAAACAATAAGAATATCAGAATATAATTCCTCAAATCTGTAAAATAATTGGTAAAAATAACTAAAAATTGTGAACAGTAAAGGTTTTAGCGTTATTAACAGAAATTTAACCTTATTTTTGTGTAAAATGAAAAAATAGCATTATTTTTGCCGTATAAATTATTAATATAAAAATTTTACTTATGAAAAAGATCTTTACAATTTTAGGAATTGTTGCAGTTGCAGGAGTTGCAAATGCACAAACTAATGTTTTATCAGATACGTTTAGCTATGTTGGTGCTTTAACAAATAATGGTTGGGTTAATCATAGTGGAACACAAGGTCAGTTAACCTCAGATGGATCTAAAGTTAATCTTGTTGCGGGTAATAGTGAGGATGCAAATAAAGCGTTTAGTTCATCATACGCCGTGAGTGCTACGGGAATTAGCAAAGCAGATTATTCTGCTGTCATTAATGTTCCAAGTGCAACCGGTCTCTCAACTTCAGGGGATTATTTTTTAATGTTTACGGTGACTGCAGGAACAACAACTGGTAATTTTAATGGGAGATTATATATTAAAGGTTCTGCAACTGGATATTCTTTAGGGGTTTTAAATAATGGGTCTGGTACTTCTGCAATTCCAACTTATGGAACAGAAGTTCCTTATGGTACTGCATCAAATATTTTGGTTACTTTTATAATGGATAATTCGGTTTCTCCCGCAACAAATACTGCTACTTTACAAATCGATTCTCAACCACTTTTAACAAATAGCACAGGGGCAGGAGCTTCACCCGCTACTTTAGCAGGTATTGCGATTAGACAAGCAGGGAATGCAACATCTGGGACTGGAAATGTTAGCATAAGTAATTTGGTGGCTAGAGTGTATGCTCCTGTATTGGCTATTTCAGATTTTAACAAATCTAAATCTCTTTTCGTAAAAAATACTTTCGTAAAAAATGACGAAATTACTTTTGGAGAGGATGCGAAAGACGTAAAAGTTTACACGTTAACAGGTCAATTGTTAAAAGCAACTTCTGTTAAAGCTAACGAAACTGTAAATGTTGCAGATTTGCCTAAAGGTAGCTATCTAGTAACAGGAACTGTAAATAACCAACCAGTTTCTCAGAAAATTTTGAAAGATTAATATATTATATATTTAATAGCAAAGCCACTTCATACGAAGTGGTTTTTTTATGATTTTAAATCATTAAGTTTTCATGTATAATGTAATATTTATGTGTAAAATATAAATATTTGGTATTATTTTTGGATTTTTTATGACAATCACCAAAATATATTGTTATGAAAAAAGTATTTACTTTTATCGGACTTGTTTCGATGACTGCGTTTTCTAATGCACAGATTGTTATTAATGAAATTTACACTGGGGGTGGTATTCTTGGAGCAGCCATTACCCACGATTTCATAGAACTGAAGAACATTGGTTCCACAACAGCTTCACTGAATGGGGCTACAATTCAGTATGCATCATCTACCGGCAGTTTTACTCAATACAATAATCTTCCTAATATTACTTTAGCGGCAGGACAAACCTATTTAATTCAGCACGGAACAGATGGTTTTGGAGGAATCATTAATTTGCTCAATCCCAATCTTATTGTAACTGCTTTACTAAACTTCGATGGATCCGCACAGGTTGGAGTAGGAGTTGGGCTTGCTTTTACTTCTGGCAAAGTGGCTTTGGCGAATAATAACACTCAAGTTTCTGGGCCTACTTCTGCAAATGTCTTAGATTTTGTAGGATATGGTTTGGCAAATCAATTTGAGGGAGCAGGTGCTGCACCATCGCCAACAATCTTAAATTCTATCACCAGAGTAAGCGGAGATACCAACAATAATAATATAGATTTTACAATAACTCTACCAACACCACAATCATCAGGAAATTTAGCGGTAACCGATTTACAAAGCACAGCGCACAAGTATAAATTTGTACAAAACACCTTCGTTAAAGAAGATGAAATTATTTTTGGAACAGAAGTAAAAGATATTAAGATTTATACCCTTTCCGGTCAATTAATCAGAACTTCTGAAAGCAAATATGCTAGATATCTAAATGTTGCAGATCTTCAAAAAGGAAATTACATCATTACGGCTACAATAGATAATCAGCCGGTATCTCAGAAAATTATTAAAGATTAAGGGGTTAAATAACTCAGTATCATTCAACAGCAGTCGAAAGATTGCTGTTTTTTAATACCATCCTCTCCTTGCTGCATTAATAATGGTGCTTAAATTCAGGATTAAAGTATATCGTATTCTTTTTCCATAATCCTTGAAAGCGGGTTCGAATCCTAAAGAAGACTGTACGGGTAAAAATATTTCAAGGAAATCGGGTATAAGCCGAACTTTTACACCGCTGTCCCAAATGAATTGTGTAGGCTGATTTTTGTTTTTGTAAAGTCCGGCATCTGCGTAAATATGAAAAATTTTCCAAACACTTGAATCTACATTAAAAGAAGTAATCCACTGATTTACACTTCCCGGAATAAAAGATTTAAAACCTCCGTCTGCCAAAATAAACTGCTGAGACAATATCCCACCGGTTGCACTTTGTCCCAAAAGATTATACGAAAATGAATAATCTGAAACTCGGGATATCCCATAATCGAAAATATTGTTTCTGGTTTCATTTCTGGCAAAATACCCTCCAAAAAGTCTCAAACTCAACTTTTGTCTTGGTGCAAATTCCCATCGGTATAATGCTTCAGCGGTAATTTTATTGTAATCTTCCATTCCCTGAGTACTGATGCTGAAACTTTTTTCATGAATCATCTCGTTGTCGGTAAACCCATAACCAACCGTCCAGAGATTATATTTAGCATAATCATTTTGAGCAATCATTTGAGGATTGAGATCACGTTGAAAATAGGTGTAGGAAATCCCTAATCCACGACTGACTGTACTTCTAGGGTTTTTTCTGAAACTAATATTGGTGTACAAAGAATTTTTCTGATATGCTAAATCATAATCGTAATGAAAATAAGAGCCTGAAACTCCAAAAGTAAGTCTTTGGATCACACTTTCGGCAGGTAAAAACGAGTAGGAAATAGCTCCGGAACCCGTAAGTTTCCCCGTTCCTGTACTGTAAGACGGAGTTATAGAATACAGAAATTTCTGATCGAATAATGACTGGTTTTTGAAGTTCATCCCGATAAGAAACTTATCATAAGTATTGGTGAAACGAATTCTCGGGTTGAGATAAATTTCATTAAACTCCGGATTTGGAATGTCTTTTATCAGCTTAAATTTAATTTTTTTGGCATTAGAAAAAATCCCTTTTGTATAAAGGAAATTATCTCTGTAATTAGCCTCAGGGAAAATATAATCGTTGTTTAAAGTAATTTTGTAAACATCTTCCGCAGGGATTTGTACGGTTTTCTGGCGTTCATTTTTTTCTGTATCTATCCAATAAGTTGTTCTTTTGCCTTCTTTTGTCTGTGCTTCGAGCTTTACAGGAATATTTTCGTCTGTGTTTTTTGCAATTTTCACATTCAGAAAATCGTTTTCGGTTCTGAAATTTTTTAATCTGAAATTAACCCGTTGTTTTTTGCTGATATAACGTTTAAGATATTCCGAAGAAGCATCTTTTTCCGAAAGTTTTTCTAAAAAATCGTGAGGATTTACTTCATTGTTCGCATTCTCTGCAATATAGTCTTTAACGAGTGTGTTGAATTTTTCTGCACCCATCTTATCCGCCGAATAACTGAACAATGTTCCAGTTTCGAAACTACTTATTGCCATATCATTGAAATTGCTGAGCACCGAAAAAGGTTCGTCAATTTTCTGATCCAGATTCTGTGTCATAATGTACTGATAGGCTAATCCGTACCGATCGAGTAATTTTACTTTAGATGCATGAAATAATTTTAAAGGTTTTACTCCAAAGATTTTAGTTTCCGGAAGCTGTCCCAACAGTTTTGCATCACTGTAGAATTTTTTTAGATACTGTATTTCCAAATAAGATTTTAATCCGTTTTTAAACCAATGGTTTTCCTCTTTATCTGCAATGATTTTTTCCTCGAGAATTTTTTTGCTGATAATCCCAAAATAATCCAAATCTGCATTTTCCGCATCCGAAAATAGTTTGAATCTGAATTTCCAGAACTGGATATCGTTATTTCCGAAAAAATCTTCTTTTGCTCTGAATTTATCAGAAATAAAAAGTTTTTCAGGAATGCTTCCTATTCTTTCTTTAATGAATTTCAACTGTAATGGAAGGTAAAACTCTAGATTTTGAATTTCCTGTGAACTTACCGGATAACCAAACTGTATTTCGGTTTTTACATCATCAGAATTTATGGTAACGGATGGGTAATTATTTTTGCTGAAAAGAAATTCAGGGTCAGAATTCAAATATCCGCTAAAAGAATCAGGCTCGTTCTTTGGAAGATTACTTTGAATGTTGTAAACTTCTTTAGTGTTAAATTTTACAGCCCAATAGGTTTTAAAATTTACAGATTCCTCAATATCGCGGTAGTTTCGTTTTACCATGTTGGAGTCATCAAAATGATCCGGTACAATGAAAAAATACTTCAATGCAGTATCTTGTGGAGAAGTCCCGTATCCTGTAAATTTTCTGTCAGGTAATTGAAGTTTGTATTTAAGCTCTAATTTTATCTGCTGTCCAGGATGAAGAGCTTCTTTCAGTTTCAGGAAAAGATTTTCATCAGTTACCTCATTTTGAATCGTTATTGAATGCTTATCATCGCTTATTTCGAGATGTAAAACTTTACCAAGTTCTTCTTTTTTAGCGAAATGTAAGTTGTAATTACGGTCTTCAAGTTTGCGGTAAACAAGGGTTGTTCCTCGCTTATTGTAAGCAGAAATCCAGTTGAGAAGTTTAATGGTATTAAGATCTTTGTCGGAATGATTGTAATAAACAATTTGCTGACTTACATCAATGGTTTTTCTGTCCGGAGAAAGTTCCGCATTTATAGATATACTGTCTTTTTGTGCATGAAATTGCACAATTCCAAAAAACAGAAAAATACTTACACCAAATTTTTTCAATGCTCTGATAAAGCATCAAATATAATGTATTTTAATGCAAAAAAAATATTTTTTAAAACAGTAATACTGTTAAAATATAAAAGTATTCAATAAAAAAATCCTGAAATTTGAATGATATTACAATTCAAATTTCAGGAAGTAATAAGTATAATTATTTTTTACAAAGATGTGAGATAGGCATTCCAGCCTGCACTTTTATATTGTGATGCTGCCTGTTCTGGGTTTTCAGATTTATAAATTCCTCTTCCTACGATGATAAAATCTGTATGAAGGGTTTTAAATACATGTTCCGGAGTATTATATTGCTGCCCCTTTCCGTCACCTGAATCTGCGAGGTTTACTCCAGGAGTGAAAAGCAGAATTTCTTCAGGAATAGGATTTTGAGAAACCCCACCAATTACGTTAGGATGAGAAAGGGCGATTTTCAGGGCTTCTTCACGGTAATTATTGGATGTTAACGTACCTTTGGAAGACATTCCTATAATGGCAACTACGCCCACATTTTTGAAGCAGTCTAAAGATTCGAAACCTCCGATAACCTGAGAAGTTACAAAATCTGCCCAGTCGGTAATTCTGAAAACTCCGCTTGTAAACTGCAATTCCTGAGTATTTCCTATATCGGCAAATTTTCGGTCTTCCATTAATAGAAATTTATGCTTTGAGGCTATTTCTTTTAATGGGATAATGGTATTTTGGTAATCAAAATCCGAAATAATGTCGATGTGAGTTTTTAATGCAATAATGTGTGGTCCCACTTTTTCTGCGAGTTCCAAAAGTTCTTTTGTAGTAGTAACATCTGCCGAAGCAATGAGATTAGATTCTTTTGCTAATGCCGTTTCTAATAATTTTTTTGAAACAGAATGTTGTGCCTGCTCAAATTTCTGCTGATAAGAAAGTCTCTTTTTTTCTTCAAACTGAATATGATTTCCTTTTAAGAAATCGTTAATTCTCTGAACTTCTGCATCGCTAAGATCTCCATTTTCTTGAAGAATTTCGCAAACTTCAGAAATATTGAAAAGTGTATGAACGCGGTATCCTTTGCTTTCCAAAAGTTGTTTTCCTCCCTGTTCTCGGTCTAAAACCACAACAATATCTGCTACTTTAATATCTTCCTGCTCGATTTCGGCAATGGTTTCTACCAAAGATTTTCCGGAGGTGATAACGTCTTCTACCAAAAGGCAATTCTGTCCTTTCTGGTAAATTCCCTCAATCATTTTTTTTGTACCGTATTCTTTGGCTTCTTTTCTTTTAATAATTAACGGAATGTAGCTTTCCAAAGACATCGCAGTTGCCATCGGAAGTGCAGCATAAGGAACTCCGCAGATGAGGTCGAAGTTATCCAAAGGAAGCATATCCAAAAGATAGTTGGCAAGATTTTTAAGGATTTTAGGATCGGATGCGAGTGGTCTTAAGTCTACATAAAAAGGGCTTTCAATACCGCTTTTCAGGGTGAATCTTCCAAATTTGATGATGCCCAGTTTGTAGCATTCCAAAAAGAATTCTTTTTTACTTTCCATTATTTTTTATTAGATATTGCAAATTTAATGATTTGTGATGAAAAGGTAGTACCGAATTCATGATAAACAAAAAAACCATCACTCGGATGGTTTTATTTATTTTACAATTTCTGCCTCTATTATTTGTGCATTGCCATATTTTCGTTCGGTTTCCCAAAGAAGAAATTTATCTACTTCTTTCATTAGTTTTGGGATGGTAAAGGATAAAACAGCCAAATCGTCCAAAACCCCTACAACAGGAATGAAAAAATCTGGAATTAAATCTATGGGAGAAAGTACATATAAAATCCCTAAAAGCGGAAGAATCATATCCATCGACTTTGCAGGATAAACACCTTTTCTCCATAACTTAACCATTCTGAAAATATCGGGGATTTTTTTCAGAAATCCTTTGTGGCTTATGGCCTCTTTAGCAATTGTGATTTTAGAATATTTCATTTTTGTGTTTGTTTTTTATAACTTCAACGTAATAGAATTTTCAAATTGCGTACCAATGCATTATTAAAATTCCGTTAAAATTATTATTTGATAATATTATCTATGAATTGATGTATAGATTCTGTATTCCAATCGGTATAAGCATCTTCTTTAAGGAGAATTCTCCCATTTTGATCCAATAAAAATGTAGTAGGAAAAGCTTTGGGAAGTACTTTCTCCGAAATTGGGCTTTGTGCGATATATACAGGAACGGTATAATTATTTTCTTTAAGAAACTTACGCACTTTAGCTTCATCATCTTTCATCGCAATAAGCACAAAGTTGAGGTGATCTTTTCTGCCGTCATACAATTTCTGAATAGTAGGCCATTCTTTAACACATGGAGGACACCAGGTTCCCCAAAAATTAAGAAAAAGAGGTTTATCTTTAAAATTTTTGAGGTTTGTGCTTGGAACATTTATTCCCTGTAGCTCTATATCGTAATCTTCATTGCTGATGTGAACTGCATTTTCAATCGTGGCAACCGGCAAAAACTGGTCTTTCAAAAAGTTTCTTATACCCGGAACTAAAGCAATAACCGCAACAACAACGAGAATAAGGATGTATATGAAGTTTTTTTTCATTTCTTAAAATTCAATTTAAATAATTGAAAATCAAAGTGTAATATAAAATTAAAATATAAAATAATAATTTCAAAAACCTGATTTTCAACCCACTACAATATTAATCATTTTGAAAGATAACTGCAAAAGAAATAGCAGTATTTCCTTTAATAGCGATAAAAATCTACAAAAGAATATTTTATGGAGCTTGTTGATGAGCAACCGCAAAATTTACCATCGCATTACTTATCTTTTCAAGTTCTGTTTTATCTGTGGTGCTGAATCCGTGAGTTCCTTTTTTAATAATGATTAAACTATTTTCAGTTTTAGATTTTTTAAGCATTCTTCTCAGTCGTTTAGAATGGCTCAAAGGGGCAATTTTATCTTTATTCCCATGAATCATCAACGTAGGAACTGTATTTTCTGAATACAAGAGTGGTGAAATGTCTTTACAAATCTCTATCACTTCTTTTTTGTTTTCTTTGGCATCGAAACCGGTTATTCCCTTAATCAGTTTTCCCCTAATTTCTATTATTTTTTTTGAAATTAATCCCACTGCAAAAAGTAACGGCTGTGGTGCCCGTGTATGAAGCAGCCTGTTCATATCGGTAGGTCCAAAATTATCAATAACATAATTTACTCGTGCGGAATATTTCGATAGGGTAGAATCGCCGACAAACTTGTTATCGTTTGTATAAGCACTTAAAAGTGCAAGATGTGCTCCTGCAGAATCTCCCCACATCCCGATATTATTAGAATCTAAATGATATTGGTCTGAATTTTTTCTTACCCAACGCACTGCATCTTTGGTATCCTGTATAGGTGCATTAAAATGAATTTCCTTTGTTACAAGCCGATAATTGATACTTATTACTGCAAAATTCTGATCTAAAAGCTTTGAAATAGTATTTTCAATAAAATTATCTCCATAAATCAGTTTACTGCCTTCTACCCACGCTCCTCCATGAACATATATTACTACAGGCAACTTTTTAGTTTCAGTATTTTTTGGAGTGTACATATCCAACAAAATTTTGTTGTTGTTTTCATCGGTTTTATAGGCAATGTTTTCTTCAACATTCGCTTTTTCAAACAGAATGGTTGTTTTCTTTTTTTGTGAAAATGCTAAAGTTGAGAATACTGAGAAAATTAGAACGAAAAAATAAGTGAAAAGCCGTCTATTCGGCAAAATTGATTTCATAATTGAGGCAATAAACGCAATTCTCACTGCAAATTCTGTGCAAAAAGTGGATGTTTCTTCTAAAATGTTTTCATTTAAGAAACGGGAGATAATTTGCCTTTTTCCAATAAATCAAAATGAAATCTAATGTTTGCAATATTTTTCCAAGTCGCATATTTAAATAATACAAAACCTAAGAGCATCCCAAATGTATTAAGAAAAACATCATCAACATCGGCAACTCCTCGCCCTGAGAAATACTGTAAAGACTCAATTAGGCTAATGGCAACAAGGAAAAAGATGGTGATGGGCAAAAATCTGTTAAATTTCTTTATGCACAATCCTAACCAACCGAACGGACTGAACAAAAATATGTTTCCAAAAATATTAATGATAAAATCCTGATTATCTATATTGTTATTTTCGAAAAAATTCTGAATTGTTATAAAAGGTTTATGCTGAAAATAAGCGATTTCAGAAGGTTCTCTTCCCGATGCATAAAACATCATATACAACAAAACAATCGTGTAAACTGTTATAAAAACTGCAAAGTATTTTTTCATAGGTTTCCTTTTAAGGGATTAGTAATAAAAAAAATCCAGCTATTAGTTTTTGGTCTTTGCTTCTATAACACAATTATCTTACCTTTATTCTGTGCGTTACAATAGTTTATATTTTTTTAGAACTATTTAACATAATATTAGATTTGAGGTTTTAAGTTTTTTTAAGTTTTGATATTATTTATCTCTAAACCGTCTGTTGAATTGAGGAATTATCGGTCTATTGTATCAGTACATCATTTTTCTCATCTGTGAAGGTCTCATGCCTGTTAATTCTAAAAAAGCATTGCTAAAAGCGGTAATGGTTTCATAACCGCAGGAATTGGCAATTTCTTCTATAGAGCTGTCGTGGTGTTTTTGCAGAAGGTTGATGGACTGAATAATTCTATAGGTTTTAAGATACTGTAAAAAAGAAGTTTTCAGTTCCTTTTTAAATAATCTGCTGAATGACCGTTCACTCATGCTGAAATTATCCGAAAGTTCATTCAGCGTAAGATGAGCATTAAATCTGGAGTGGATGTACTCGGTTATTTTTTCGATTTTAGGATGTTCCGAAGTGGGTAATTGTAATTTTATAGGTTTTTCGCTTGTTAAAGCCAATAAATCATGCAGCGAAAATAGAGTGTGGGCATAAGGTTCAGAAAAATCTATAAATTCGTTATTCCATCGTTCAGAGAATTTAATCAGTTCAATAATCAGTTTGTTGGCAGGAAATATTCTAAGATTCTGATAAAAATCCGAACCCGATTTTTTAAAGTAAAAAGAGTGAAGTTGGGTAGCATGATGAGAAACCTTCAAACGGTGAGGCGTATTTGCCGGAATCCATAAAAAATGCATTGCCGGAACCACAAGGTATTCATTTTCAATAGTTACATACGCAGTTCCTCCTTCTACGAAGCTTAGTTGATCTTTGTGATGCGAATGCAAATCATAATCGCGTTCAAACCTTTCATGAATAATAAAAACATCTTTCGGTGATGTGTCAATCTGTTCAAGAATATCAAATAATTTCATATTCAAAAATAAAAATAATTTTGGCTGATTTGGATAAAAATCAGTCTATTTTATATAAAATGACAAAAGTACTAACGTTATAACTTTGCATCTTTAAAAGTGAATAGTAAATGATCCGTACAAAAGAGAAGTTTTTTTTAGGGTTAGTGCTTCTTAATTTTCAGATTTCCGTACACGCACAGACAGCAGGTTTAAGTCTTAACCGGTTGCTTAGCGGTGTAGAAGAACACAGTAAAGAAATCGCTCTGGAAAAGCTTAAAATTCAGATTTCTGAGGCGAAAACCAAGCAGGCTAAAAGCAATCAGTTACCTAATTTAAGTGTTTTTGGTTCTGTAGATAAAGCCTCGAATATGTTGGTTTACGAAAATGGGATTTTTAACAAACCAGAGCATCACGATGTAATTCATACGCTGTATAATACGGGTGCCAATCTTTATTTGAATATTTTCGATGGTTTTAAAACTAAAAACGAAATTAAGTTGGCGCAGATTTTATCTGAAATTTCTGTTACCGACAAAGAGAAACTGGTAAGTGCAACCAAACTTAAGGCAATACATCTTTTTATAGATCTTTATTTGCAGCGACAGTGGAAAGTTACGATGGAAGAAGATATTCATGATAAAGAAAGCCAGCTTACAGAAATAAAAAACCTGTACAAAGCCGGAATTATTCTTGAAAGTGATGTTCTTCGTGCCGAACTCGAGCTCAGCAAAAGAAAAATGACCTTAACGGAAATTGATAACGGTATTATTGTGTTGCAGCAACAGATTAATGTTTTGATGGGAAATGACGATAAAACTGTACTGGAACCAGAAATATCACCATCCGAAGAACAGATTCCTCCTTTTACTTTGGAAGAAACAATTGAGTTGGCGTTAAATAAAAGTTTTGATGCAGAACTTTCTCACCACGAAACACAAGCCGCCGAAATGAAACTGAAACTGAATAAAGGCAATTACTACCCGAAAGTCGGGATTACCGGTTCTTTGCAGTTTTCTAACCCGCAGATTTTTCTTTATCCTTATAATCCCAACTGGTACAGCTTAGGAATTATAGGGCTGAAAGCTTCGTACGACATCAGCAGTTTGTATCATAATAAACATAAAGTTGAAGAATCTAAAATTGAACTGAATTCGGCACATCTTCACCATGAGTTTACAAACGATGAGATAAGAACCCGTATTTATAAAAGTTTTTATCAATATGATGAAGCAGTGAAGCACGAAAAAGTCTATGAGCAGAACCAAAAATACGCAGATGAAAATGCAAGAATTCTAAAGAATGCCTATTTTAATCAGACTGCACTTATTACCGATCTGTTGGATGCCAATTTGCAGCAGGTGAAAGCCAAATTTGAACTGGAACAGTCAAAAATGGAAATTCTGAAAAATTATTATTCCCTAAAATTCGAAACAGGAACATTATAATGAAAGTATCTCATCGTAAAAAACTTGTAAAATTTACCTCTGCAGTTGCATGGGTTTTCGTACTGATTATTGCTGTAAAAGCTTTTTTATCTATTTATACATTTTTGCATAATGAAACTACCAACGATGCACAGGTTGTAGAATACATCAACCCTGTAATTGCCAGAGTAGGAGGGTATGTAAGAGAGGTGAAGTTTAATGATTTTGATAACGTTAAAGCGGGCGATACCTTGTTTATAATCGATAGCAAAGAATATAAGCTTGATGCAAACCAGGTAGGAGCAGAACTTCAGAAACAGAATGCGAGTACGCAGGTTCTTAATCAGCAGCGGGAAACGCTGGAAGCTGAAGCTCGTGAAGCTTACCAAGCAATTGAAGCAGCAAAAATTAAAGTCTGGAAAGAAAATCTTGAGTATGAAAGATACAAACAGCTTTACAGTCAGAAATCTGCCACTGCACAAAAACTGGAGCAGATTGAAGCCAATCTGAATATTTATAAAAGTGATCTTTCTCAGGCAGAACAGCACTATAGAGTTGCTCAGGAAAAAGTTCAGGATCTGAATCAGGAAAAAGCAGTAATCGGTGCCGAAAAACAACGTCTGAATGAAGTAAAACAACGCCGTAATCTGGATGTAAGCTACACGGTAATAACGGCTCCTTACAACGGAAGACTTGGAAAGCGAAAAATAGAAAAAGGGCAGATGATTGATGTGGGAGATCATCTATGTTATATTGTAAATGATGAAACGCCAAAATGGATTATGGCTAACTTCAAAGAAACTCAGATAGCGGAGTTTTCTGTTGGAGATTTGGTAACTATTACAGCAGATGCTTATCCGGATAAAAAATTCAAAGGAAAAATTTTGGCGTTTTCTCCGGCTACGGGTTCAAGTTTTTCTTTACTTCCGCCGGATAATGCCACAGGAAATTTTGTAAAAATTGTTCAGAGAATTCCAGTAAAAATAGAAATTTTGGATGTTGATAAACAATGGCGTTCTAAACTTCTTTCCGGGATGAATGTTACGGTTACTGTTCCACATCATAAATAAAACAAATGGGTCTGTTTAAAAAATGGGTTCCTGCGTGGCTCGCAAAGATTATTCTTTTTGCGCTTCTGCTTCCCAATATGATTATGTTTTTTCTTCCTTTGGCAAATGAAGATGTTGCCGCAGGATATTATGGGATTGAGCCTAATGATATACAGTTTACAATTTCTCTTTATTACGCTGGTTTTGCATCTTTTTACTGTTTAGAAAGAAGGTTTTACAGTTATTTTACATCAAAACAGTATTTTATTCAGTTTCAGCTTTTTCAGTTGCTGTGCTGTTATCTTTTATTTTCATCTCAGATTTTGCTGGTGATTTTTGTGGTGCGTTTTGTTCAGGGGATGCTTTTTGCAAGTGCCGTTAATTTATACCTTTCTATGGCAACCGGCTTTATGAAATCTTTTCGGGCAAAAGAGGTTGCGTACAGTTTATTTTTCGGGATGTTATTGTGTACAAGTTCGTTCAATAATCTTATTACGGCAGATTTAATAGATCAGTATAATTTTGATATTGTGTACAAGCTGTCTATGGTCATGTTTGCAAGCAGTGTAGTGGTGGTACTGGTCTGTATATCTTCTGCCAAAGTATTTCATCGGCATACCCTTATTCAGCTGGATGTGAGCAGTTTTATTTTACTGGCAATAATTTTAATAGGATTAGGATATTTAAGTGTCTACGGACAGCAGTATTACTGGTTTCAAAATTCAGAAATAATTCAGGTGGCTGTAATTATATTTTTTGCTGTATTTTTCTTTGTAATCCGTCAGTTTACTTTAAAAAGACCTTATATAGATCTTTCTATTTTTAAGGAGAAAAATTATTTGTGGGCTGCTTTGCTTCTGTTTTTTATGTATATAGAAAGGTTTTCTTTTGCCTATATGGGAAGCTTTTATAAAAATATTCTCCACATGGATCCCCGTCATATATCCTATATTTTTGTATTTAATCTTATAGGAATTATTACGGGAGTAGCTTTAGCAGCGTGGCATCAAATAAAAAAATCTAATGTAATCTGGCTTTGGATGTGTGGCTTTACGGCACTTTTAATATACCATCTCTGCATGGTACAAATGCTGGATAATGCCGGAAATGAAAGCTATTATGGCATTCCGCTGTTTGCTCATGGTCTTGGGGTGGGGTTAATTATGGTTCCTACAATATTATTTGCAATTAGTATTGTTCCGTATTATTTGGCACCGTCTGCCGCGGCTTTTTGTTTGATAGTAAGATTTTTAGGATATACGGTAAGTTCTTTCCTAACCAAATATTTTACAGTTTACAATTATAATATTCATTACAGTCGTTTTTTAGATTACATCAGCAATAATAATCAGTTTTATAACGATAAAATCAGCGGGATTAATTTATACCTTAAAAACAACGGATGGTCTAAAAAAGATATTCCGCCGGTTACGCAAAAAGTATTTAAAGTGCAGTTGGACAATCAGATTTTACTTCGTTCTATTATGGATTACTATTCTGTAATGATCTGGCTTTCTCTAGCCGTTCTGTTTTTACTGTTATGCTATTATATTAAAGAGAAAAAAGTGTATGTACATTTCAGACCTTTATTACCTATTTAAGGAAGGGTTTGTAATGTAAATGGAAAAAATATTTATTTCGAATTTTTAATTTAAACAAAGTCGTATAACTTATTGAGGTTGTATGACTTTTTTATTTTTATATGTATGAAAACTGGATGGAATTAAGATCATTAACCGAGTCAGATTTTCAAAAAAATATAATTGGAAAAACGGTTCATTATCCAAATTCAAATAAAATTTACTGGAGATTATTATCACAGATTAAAGAATTAATTTGTTATTTTTTGCTCTATTATTAGGTGTTTAGTTGTTTTTTTATTTGTAGACTGTTATTTTTACTGAAAAAATATGAAGTCTATCTATATATATTTAATGTTTGCATGGGTAGCTGTAAATATTTCATGCAATTCTAAAGCTGATAAGACTGAAATGAACAGTCCAAACACAGAACAGCCAAAGAAAGAAATAACATTTGCCGATTTTAAAAAAATAAAAGGAGTAGATAATATTCTGGAAGTACCTTTTCAGCTATTTACAAAGTTGGATACGGTGCAGTTTTTTGTGAAGCCAAGCAAAGACGCGGCAAGTTTAAAATTTGCATACGGAAAACTAGATAATTTTTACGGTTTTGATGAGTTTGATGACTTTTACTCCATCCATTTCAGCATTAATAATGATATTTCGAACAGCATTGAAGCTTTCGTTTTAAAATCGGAATTTACCGCATCTTACGATTTAACCCTGAAAGGTGTCAATCTTTATGAAATTAGAAGCAGTACCTATAAACGTTCGGATGATTTCAACAACAAATCTTTCAAAAAATTTGGTACTATTACAGAAGTTTCCGAGCAAGAATTTAATACAGCCAATAAATTGCGGATTGATGAAGCTTTGGTTAAAAATCCCAACATAATTCTGAAAGATGACTTGTGGACGTATATAGAAAACGGAAAGAAAGTAGTTATCACACAACACGAAAATATTTCTACAGAAACCGGACCTCTTGCTAACGATTATGTAGGACGGTCTCCCTATTTAAATCTTGAAGTTTTTAAAGAAAATTCAGATGAGGTAATAGATTCTTATTACACTTTTTATGCTGTAAAAGATGCGGTTATATTTAGGCTCTCTACAGATGGCTATCCGCAGATTGTACCTTCAAAAAACTGGGTATCTTTTGTCTCCAATAATAACGATGTGGGAAATAATTTTCTCGTAAGCCAATATCTGCCAGAAACTCATAAGCAGGAGAACCTGTTGTATGTAAACTTCACCAACTTCAAAATAGCAGATGAAAAAAAGGCATTTTGGACAGACCATGAAACCTTTTATGTTCCGGTTTACCCATTAAATTCGGCACCGGTGAAAGGCAAAAAACAGAAAACCGCTTACATTAAAATTCAACTCAATCCTCATCTTTTTGATTAGTATATTTTCCTGTTGTAAGAGATAATCGAATTATTTTTTAAGTCTTTAATTGTTCTGAAACGTAACGGCGTGTTCAGTGTTTCAACATACATAAATTCATTGTTTAGAAGTGTTTTTTAAGTGTTTAATGGCATTCTTATCATGTAAGGGTGAATAAAATGCTGTTGATTTATCTTTTTAAATTTCAATAAATGCTTTTAAAACATTAATAAAATATTAAGAATAAAGTTCCCGATATTAAATTTCTGAATATTTTGCGAAACCTATATTATGTCATTTTTTTAGTGAAATAATTCTCATAAATTTATCATATCAAATTAAGATTTCCATCACAGATTATCAATTCAAAAAAACTAAAACGACTATGGAAACTACACCACCTTTATTTTTTTAGCACTTAGCTGATTCATTTTGATGAAAAAGAAATTTTCTTTTCAATCAACTTATCATATTTCTTAAAATAAGAATCTGCTCAGGAGTTTTATTTCAACACAGTTTCCAGTCAGTAATTTCTGTTTATGATGAGAAATTAAGTCGATTGTACTAATTAATAAAATGCTTGAAATTTTCCGGCAGATTCTAAAAAAAACTAAAACTTATGATTCCCCTTTATACTAAAAGAATATTATTACTCTGTTTCTTTATGACGTTTATCGTTTCTATGGCACAAAACGCCGATTCTTTACAAATTAAAAAAACTGAAAATCCCGTAAAATATCCTCAACTTCAGGTTAAAGGACTTTTTCAGGGACGTTATCTGGTAAGTACCGCAAAAGATGTTGATGTGAACGGACTGCATCACAGCGATCATACAGGAACAGACAACAGCTTTATGATTAAATATATGAGAGTGCAAATGAGAGCCCAAATCAGTAAACATACAGAAGTGGCTGTATTGGCAAATCTTGCCGACTTTAAAAATGATCCAAAATCCAGAGTATTAGAAAATGCTTATTTAAAATATACTTTCAGTCCGAAACTGGCGCTTACAGCAGGGCAATTTCGTCCTTGGTTCGGGATTGAAGAAACGTATCCTATAGATATTATTAAATCTTTGGACTGGTCTAACCAATACAACGAGTTTGGTAAACTGGGATGGACGAGTTTCCAAATAGGATTATCTGCTACAGGACGGGTTCAGTTAGGTAAAATCCCTTTAGATTATGCTTTTTCTGCCGTTAATGGAAATGGCAAAAATCAAATTAACGACAATGATAACGGAAAACAATATTCTACGAGGCTTGTTTTTGGTTTGGATAAAAAACATAGTGTTAATCTAGGTTTAAATGGCGGAACAGGTGAATATTTCAGCAAGAAAATATATGCAGTAGGTGTTGATGTGAGTTCTAATATTCATTTCAATCCAAAATGGAGTTTGGATATGCAGATAGAAGGTAAACAGGCAACCAATCACTTACTTTATTTTGCCGTTGCTCCGGAGCTAAGACCGGAAGATATCAATCAATATCAAATCCGAGGTGTGTACTTTTTACCTAATCTTCGGTACGAAATTCATCACAAAAACCTCAGTGCGTTAGAATTTTCCTGCCGATACGAATATTTGGACACAAACTTCAAAGTTAATTCCAATCCACGCCAAACCATTACACCGATGTTCGGGCTCGAATTCCTGAAAGATTATGGTGCCAGAATACAGCTCGGAATGCAGTTCGACCGTTACAAAAATCAAATAGAAAACTCAACACAATATAACAATAATCTGCTCATCGTTCAGGTACAAAGCAGATTCTGATTTCTAATTTTAAATCAATTATTATGAAAGAGATAAACATAAAAGGTGTTGCAATCACCTTTGCCGTTGCACTTGCAATATGGTTCATTCCAGCTCCAGAAGGCGTTGCCGAAAATGCTTGGCATCTGTTCGCTATTTTTGCTGCAACAATTCTTGGCATTATTTTAAAAGCGGCTCCAATGGGAACTATGTGTATGATGGCAATCGGGCTCACCGCACTTACACAGGTTGTTGCACCGGGAGATGCAGGAAAATCCATCACAAAATCGCTCTCAGGTTTTGGAGATAAAGTCATTTGGCTGATCGGGATTTCATTTTTTATTGCAAGAGGCTTTATCAAAACAGGATTGGGAAACAGAATTGCCTTTTTATTTATCCGCGTTTTTGGGAAAAGTTCTCTCGGTCTGGCTTATGGTTTAGGTTTGGCAGATATGTGTCTTGCTCCTGCAATCCCAAGTAATACGGCAAGAGGTGGTGGAATTATCTATCCAATAATGAAGTCTATGGCTATGAGCTTTGGCTCGGTTCCCGATAAACAGGAAACGCATAGAAAACTGGGTTCTTTTCTTACACTAAACAGTTATTATATGAACCTTATTGCATCTTCTATGTTTCTCACCGGAACTGCGAGTAACCCGATGTGTCAGAAATTTGCAGCAGGTTTTGGAATCGATATTACATGGATGTCTTGGGCTGCAGCAGGTTTTGTTCCCGGTTTGGTGGCGTTTTTCGTAGTACCATTGGTTTTATATAAATTATATCCGCCAGAACTCAAAAAAACTGCTGATGCTCCCAAAATGGCTGCTGAAAAACTGAAAGAGATGGGGCCGATCACTAAAAATGAATGGCTGATGTTGTTGGCATTTTTCATTTTACTGGGACTTTGGATTTTTGGAGGGGCATTATCAATAGATGCTACTACAACTGCATTTATTGGTCTTACTTTACTTTTATTAACTTCTGTTCTTACCTGGGAAGATGTGAAATCTGAAAAAGGAGCTTGGGATACTATTGTTTGGTTTGCTGTTTTGGTAATGATGGCAAGTTCACTAAATGAATTGGGATTTATCTGTTGGTTCAGTGATCTGATTAAAGCAAAAATCGGTGGTATGACTTGGACTGTTGCTTTTCCGGTTATCATTCTGGTTTATTTTTTCAGTCATTATATTTTTGCCAGTGCAACGGCTCATGTTGCTGCAATGTATGCCGCATTGCTTGGTGTAGGCGTAGCAGTAGGAATTCCGCCAATGTTATTAGCAATGATGCTTGGTTTTATGGGTTCTGTGTATGGTGTACTGACGCATTACGGACACGGTCCTGCTCCTGTATTTTTCGGAAGCGGCTACGTAGATTTGAAAGCCTGGTGGCTTCGTGGTTTGGAAATAGGAATTGTGTTACTCATTATATATATGGTAGTTGGCGGTCTTTGGATGAAAGTTTTAGGATATTATTAATCGAATAGTTATGTTATCATCATTATCTAGAAAAATGCTGATGTGTCTCACAGGATTGTTCTTGAGTTTCTTTCTGCTGATTCATTTTTTAGGAAATCTTCAGCTTTTTTTACCGAAAGAACGAGCACATTTACAGTTTAATGCTTACTCGCATTTTCTGTCAGGAAATATCATTATAGAGATTGTTTCATACATATTGTATGCGAGTATCATTTTACACGCTGTTGATGGATTAATAATTACGCTAAAGAATAAAAAATCCGGTGCGAATTATCAGACCGACCGACGTGGAAGAGCCAGTAAATGGTACTCCAGAAATATGGGGCTTTTAGGAACCTTTATTTTGATTTTCCTGGTCATACACTTTCAGAATTTCTGGTATGTGTACAAATTTGGAACAATTCCTTTAGATGAAAACGGAAACAAAGATTTATACATTCTCGTAGTAACTGTTTTTAAAGAATGGTGGTATGTAGTAATAT
The DNA here is from genome assembly GCF_022811665.1 of Chryseobacterium oryzae. Taxonomy (NCBI): domain Bacteria; kingdom Pseudomonadati; phylum Bacteroidota; class Flavobacteriia; order Flavobacteriales; family Weeksellaceae; genus Chryseobacterium; species Chryseobacterium oryzae. Next base: position 2,405,473 of record NZ_CP094529.1, on the reverse strand, counting down.
ATGTGATTTCGATGTTTGCGCTATGTTACCATCTCATCCACGGGATTTACAGTGCGACAAGAACACTCGGTCTGTATCATCCTAAGTTTATAAAATGGTTTAAAATTGCCGGGATAGCTTATTCCGTTATCATAAGTGCAGGGTTTGCAATGATGCCTGTTTATGTATTTTTCACTTACCGCTAAATGTTATAATGATGAATTTAAATTCAAAAATACCAGAAGGTCCATTAGAAAAAAAATGGGAAAACTATAAGAAAACTGCCAAATTGGTTAATCCCGCCAATCGAAAAAAACTTGATGTTATCGTGGTTGGAACTGGTTTAGCGGGAAGCTCTGTGGCTGCATCATTGGGAGAAATGGGCTATAATGTAAAGTCATTTTGTTTTCAGGACAGCCCGAGAAGAGCACACTCTGTGGCAGCACAAGGTGGTGTAAATGCTGCTAAAAACTATAAAAATGATGGTGACAGCGTTTACAGAATGTTTGTAGATACTTTGAAAGGCGGCGATTTCCGTGCTCGTGAAGCCAATGTTTACAGAATGGCAGAATGTTCTCTAAACCTCATCGATCAGGCGGTTGCACAAGGCGTTCCGTTTGGAAGAGAATACGGAGGTTATCTGAATAACCGTTCTTTCGGAGGTGTCCAAGTGAGCAGAACTTTCTATGCGAGAGGACAAACCGGGCAACAATTGCTTTTGGGAGCTTATCAGGCGTTGATGAGACAGGTCGGAAAGAAAAGTGTTCAGTTATTTTCCCGACACGAAATGTTGGATTTGGTAATAATCGAAGGAAAAGCAAGAGGAATCATCGTCCGCAATTTGGATACCGGAGAAATAGAAAGATACGCTGCTCACGCTGTGGTTTTAGCAACTGGTGGTTACGGAAAAATTTATTATTTATCCACATTGGCAATGGGCTGTAATGGCTCTGCGATTTGGAGAGCTCATAAAAAAGGAGCATTCATGGCATCACCGAGTTGGATTCAGGTGCATCCCACTTCTTTACCGCAATCTGGAGATTATCAATCCAAATTGACATTGATGTCAGAATCTTTGCGTAATGACGGCAGAATCTGGGTTCCTCTGAAAGAAAATGAAACCAGAAAACCCAATGATATTCCTGAAGAAGAAAGAGATTATTATCTGGAAAGACGTTATCCTGCTTTTGGAAATCTCGCCCCAAGAGATATTTCATCCAGAGCTGCCAAAGAAAGAATTGATGCAGGTTTTGGAATCGGACCTTTGAAAAATGCGGTTTATCTCGATTTTTCTAAAGCTATCAAAGAACAGGGCAAAGAAAAAATCCAGGAGAAATACGGGAATTTGTTCGATATGTATCTGAAAATCACAGGTTACAACGCATACCAAGAACCGATGATGATTTCCCCTTCTGCACACTTCTCGATGGGTGGTCTTTGGGTAGATTATGAATTAATGACCACAATTCCCGGATTATTTGCGTTGGGTGAAGCCAATTTTGCGGATCACGGTGCGAATAGACTGGGTGCTAATTCTCTGCTTCAGGCTTCTGTTGACGGTTATTTTATAGCACCTTATACGATTGCGAATTATTTATCAGGTGAAATTCATACCGGGAAAATATCTGCCGATCATCCTGAGTTTGAAAAAGCTGAAAATGAAGTTAAATCACAAATTGAAAATTTCATCAAAATCAATGGAAGTAAAACGGTGGATTATTTCCATAAAACCCTCGGAAAACTGCTTTACGATTACTGTGGATTAGCTCGAAATGAAAAAGGATTGAAATATGCCATCGAAGAAATCAGAAAACTAAAACAAAAATTCTATACCGATGTGAAAGTTTCGGGAGAAGCCGACCAAATGAATTCGGAACTGGAAAAAGCAGGTCGAGTAGCCGATTATTTTGAAATTGGAGAACTGATGTGCTACGATGCGCTCACCAGAAACGAATCTTGTGGGGCACACTTCCGGGAAGAATATCAGACACCAGATGGTGAAGCCTTGCGGAATGATGCAGATTATCAGTTTATCTCAGCGTGGAACTGGACGGGAGAAAACAATGAGCCAGAACTCATAAAAGAACCTTTGGTTTTTGAAGAAATACAGCCAACGGTAAGAAGTTACAAATAAAAACAGAAACTATGGATTTACATTTGAAAATATGGAGACAGAAAAACAGAAACAGCGAAGGAAAGCTTGTTAATTACGATTTGAAAGCCCTGAATCCGCATATGTCTTTTCTGGAAATGCTCGATACTCTGAATGAAAAACTGATTCTGGAAGGTGAAGAACCTGTAGAATTCGATCACGACTGTCGGGAAGGTATCTGCGGGCAATGTGGTGTGATGATAAATGGTTTGGCTCACGGTCCGCTGGAGCATACAACGACTTGTCAGCTTCATCTTCGTTCGTTCAAAGATGGCGAAACCATTGTGATTGAACCTTTCCGTGCAGAAGCATTTCCTATCAAAAAAGATTTGAAAGTAGACCGTTCGGCTTTTGACAGGATTATTTCTTCGGGTGGTTTTGTTTCTGTAAATACCGGTCAGGCTCCTGATGCTACTGCCATTGCTGTAGCGCATCAAACCGCAGAAGAGGCTTTTGATTCTGCCGCCTGCATTGGCTGTGGAGCGTGTGTAGCAACCTGTAAAAACGGAAGTGCAGCACTGTTCACATCTGCAAAAATATCACATTTGGTATTGCTTCCACAAGGAAAAGAAGAAAGAAGTACAAGAGTTCTGAATATGGTAAAACAGATGGATTCTGAACATTTTGGACACTGCTCCAACACAGAAGCCTGCGAAGTAGAATGTCCGCAAGGTATTTCTGTCCTCAACATTGCCAGAATGAATTTTGAATACAGCCGGGCTTTATTTTTTAGGAAGAAATAGTAGTTTTAGTAATTAAATATCTTATTCTTACAATCAAAAGAAGTTCAAAAATCAACCACAGAACAATTAAATGAATAACAGAGTTTAGATTATCCGATAATGAACCGCCAGATTGTACAATAGAAATGTAAGTTTTTAAAAAGGGAGAAGTGGGCAAAACATCAGACAATCCTTGAACCAATTTTGGTAAAGCCTGATAAGGCATAGAATATCCTGTAATTAAAAAAATAGGATAAGACGAAAATACCAAAACCTGAAAAACAAGTAATTTGGTTTTGAAAAAACTGCCAATAAGCATCGCTAATGTGGTGATAGCAATCACAAACAAAGCATAAATCACTGCCAAATCCCAATAATTTCCTCTTATTTGAACTCCGAAAACCGAAAAATTGACAATTGAAAAGAAGATTCCGAAAATCATAAATACAACCACATAGAGCATGGTTTTCCCCAATATTATTTTCGAAATATTAGCTTTGGAAGTTTCGTAGAGCTTGTTTAATAAATTCTCTTCTCTTTCCGATGCAAAAGCAGCTGCGACACCTATCAGAAGCGTCTGTTGTAATATGATGGCTAATAATCCGGGCAACAGAAAATCGCCATAAGTCATGCCAGAATTATACAATGGGCGGTAATCCATATTGATGGGATTGGTCATTTTCATAGCTTCATCATCACCCATTCCTTGCTTGTTGAAATAGGTTTTTCTTACGCCCGCTCCCACCGTTAAGCAAACCTTAGTGACTGTACTTAGCAAATCACTCGACGGCAAAAACCTTGATGCATTCAGCACAATATTTACGTTTGCTTGTTTCTGCGATAAAATATTCTTTTCGAAATCCGACTGAATGTAAAAATAACCCTGAACATCACCACGGTACATTTTTTCTTTGGCTTCAGAAAGGTTAGAACTTGGGATAATCTCGATCATCGGTGTGGCATCAAACTGTTGCGTGAGCAGTCGGGAAACCGCGGTACCATCATCATCTACCAATGCCATTTTCACTTTTTCCTCGCCTTTATTAAAGTAAATACTTCCGTAGATAAAGGCATAAAGAATGGGGGCTAAAAGCAAAATTAAAAACAGACTGGAATCTTTTGATACCTTTCTAACTTCTCTTTTCAATACATCAAAAATCACTTTCATACCGCTTTAGATTTTAAATGAAGATTGATTTTTTTCTGAAAAAATAAGATACTCAATGGGAAAGTAATCCCAATGAAAACCAATAGTTTTACCATTTCCGGACTTGCATAAGAGAGTGGCAGTTCCATAAAATACAGCTTAATAAATCCATCCAAAAAATGAGTGTAAGGCATGATGTCTGCATAAAACTGGTCGTACCAAGGCATTGCCCATCTCGGAAATGTAAATCCACTGAAAACGAATGCCGGAGATGTAAAAAACATGGCGACATCTGTCACGAAAAGAAGATTGTTAGAAATTGCAGAAAACATCATTCCAATTCCGATACAAGCCAGCGACATCAACGTATAAATCAGGAAAAAATTAAAATCGGTTTTCGGTTTACCTAAGTCGTAAATTGGGAAAACAAGGTAAGCAATTAAAACAAAAAGCAACCAAGACACGCAAAGATGAGCCAGCATTTTTCCAATGATTATCTGAGAAGATGAGGTGGAAATCTGTAAAAGTTCATCAATGGTATTTCTTTTAAATTCCAGATTCAAAATTAAAACTGATGCTACGATAAGAGCCATTTGAAGTCCGACAGTTATTAAACCAGGCGTTAGATACAGCTGATAATTAAAATCTGGATTATAAAGTACAGTTGTATTCAATTTAATCGGCTGAACCAATACATTGGCTTTGTCAGCAGGCATTCCCTGTTTTTCTGCCTTTTGAAGAACTACCGCTAATCCACCTTTAATAATAACTTCTGCTGCACCTTTGTAAATCATTTTTGCAGGAACTAAGTATGCACCGTTGGTATAAAGCGGGATGTTAGTCTGATGATTTTTCTTAACATCCGATTCCATATTTTTAGGAAAGTGCACTGCCCCGAAGATTTTTCCTTCCTGTATTAGTTTTTCAATTTCTGCGTTACTGTTAACTGTAGCTGTAAATTTTATTAATTCGCTGTGCTCCATCATATCAGTCAATGTTCTGGAAACCAAAGATTGGTCTTCGTCCCAAACTGCCATAGGAAGTTCTTTAGCAAATTGTTTCTGATAAATTAATCCATAAAAAAGAAAAATGATTGGCGGAATCACCAATAATACCACATAAAAATTTGGAATCGAAAAAATCCGTTTCCATTCTCTAATCATGATTTTACTGATGGCTTTCAAGGGTTAAAATCTGTTTTAGAATATAAATTAATCGAAAATAAGTTGTGCGGTCATTCCTGAGCGAAGCCCTTTTATCGAATTCGCATTCTCAGGTTTCACTTTTATCTGGAAAGTTCTCAGCTCAAATTCGCCATTTTGTTTTTCCGGAACCCAGTCTGCATAGCCTAAAGCAGGAGCAAGTTCTACCACGGTTCCTTGTACATTTTCGGGTACGCAACCAGGAATTTTCATGGTTACTTTACTGCCTTTATCAATTTTAGTCATTTGATTTTGACGGATATTGAATTTA